>JAYRKT010000061.1:0-16863 GCA_041905595.1 Rhodobacter sp. | reverse complement strand
GTCACCGCCAGACCTGAAAAGAAGCGATCATCTCTCTAAACGATCAAAAAAAGCACCGCAGATCACCGCGATGCTCTTGGCGCGGGGTAGAGCAGCCCGGTAGCTCGTCAGGCTCATAACCTGAAGGCCGCAGGTTCAAATCCTGCCCCCGCAACCAAAATTTCTATCAAGATATCAAAGGCTTGCGTCGAAACAGAGCGCCCCACGGGGCGCTCTTTGCGTTACGACACGCCACAACACATTCCCCAAAGATTCCAAACCCTTACGATCATCCCCGATTCCTCCGTGCAACACCCATGCGACACGGAAATGGCGAGGTGTTCGCGGGACGTTCCTGTTGCCGAAGGCGTGTCGCTCACGGTCGTACCCCGATCATTGCGACCATTGCGTCCTCGAAGGCGGCCTGCGCCCCGACCCCCTGACGCATCCAATACTCGTGCTTCTCGTTGTGGACCACATGCCTGAAACCGTGCTGCGTCATTGTGGCTGGATCGCCGTGATCGCGAATGAAAACCTTTGAAAAGTACCAATGCGATGCCTGGCGGTTTAGACCGCCCACTTTCGCGCCGCGGAAGGACACCATCAGCTGCATCCGCCCTGCCTGACACCCATAGTCCGGATGATCGACCAATCTCCGGAAGAAGTCGGCTACTCCGGGCGGAAGGCCACTGATGGTTGCCTGAAGATCGCTGGTTAATTCTGGCCGCGGTGGCATTGCACCTCGCTTTACCTGGTGTGATCGATCTTGCCGTGGAGATGATGCCGGTGCAGAGATCCTACTGTCCGACGTCTCTCCACGAAACAGCCGGGCAGCGCTTTCCCAAGATGCCATTTTATCGGCATCCGATGCACGCGCGCTCGGGTGCAATCCGACTGCGTCAAACCTCAACCCTGCTGTCTGCATGCGGTCGCGCGCCTTGCCGCCCAGCGCCAGGACGAAGGCTTTCGGGAAAAGGTCCAACTGGCGCGCAAGATAGGTCTCGGTACATGCCTTCTCTACCCGAGGGAGGTGCTTGCTCCCGGAAACCTCGGCCGGGCAGAGAACAGCGTTGGTCGTCCAGGTCTTCCGCAGTTGGCCGTCGAGGCCATCTGTCGGCCAGAAGGCATCAAGGATGCGGCGCATGTTTCGGTGAAAGGGTGTGGGCCGCCCGGCCCTGTCTATCCCACCGTTCTGCATCGCTTGGCGGAAAATGCGCACGGAATTCTGGACCATGTCGTGCGGGGTCCCATGGTAACCGGTGCTGTCTGGTGGATCGCCGGGTTCGGCGGTGACGATGATCAGGCGCACTTCATCAAGCGAGCCCAATGCGCCGCCGAAGGCACAGGGCACCAACCCCTTTGCTGGATTCCACACACAGCCACCCGCGCATGCGCCCTCGAAATGCGCGCAGGGACGATAGGCTGGTTCAAGTATGTCAAGCAGCGGCTTTGGAAGCATAGCCCAATCGATCAGGTTGGTGTGCTCCGATGAAACACCGAAATGCCGACCGAAAACAACTTGCTATATCAAGACGGCCCAGCCGTCATGTCCCCGAAGCCAAATCGGGAACCGCCATGCCCAAGACGAACGACGCCGCACTGGACGCCTTCATCGCCGCGAAGATCGAGATAGACGCCATGCTCGCCCGGCTGGTGGCCCACAGCGCCGACCACTTCAGCTGCCGTCCCGGCGAGGTGAGCTGGGGCCATGTCGGCGCGCTGAACCACTACCGCGCCCGCCTCCGCGAAATCACCGACATGGCCTTCCGCGAAGGCGAGCACGCCGCCTGAACATCCCGCAGTCTAGACTGACTGGCCAAAGCACGTCCCCATCGCCAGCTTGCTGATGGCGGAATGTGCGCCTACAAGGTGCTGATCCTGCGGCAGGTCCCACGTCGGGAATAGCCCGGCGACGGCCGCCATGTGGTTCTCCAACTCGCTGATGACCATGGTGATGTTCCGCGTGCCATTGTACTCCTCGGCCGACCTCCGGAGGTCGGCGCACAGGGTCATGATGGCCGCGTAGTTGCGCATGGCCTGCAGCTTGTCTGCGTCCTTGCTGTCATGGATCAGTAGCCCGAGGCCATCCAGCACGGCGCGAATGTCCTGCTCGATCATGCCGCCACCGTTGCCACGCCATCCAGCCGCACAGCGACGCTGGTGATGCCATTCCCGGCGGCCTCTGTCGCGATGCCCACTGGGAAACGCCCAGCGCCCAGCACGTTGATGTTCTTGGCCGTGTTGTCCCAGGCAACGCGCGCGCCGACCGCCAGAACCGCAGCGGTGGCCTTCGGCAGCTGATAAACGCCCGTGGTGGCCAGTTCGAGGGGATCGCCCTCGGCGGCGGTATAGGCGGCGACGCCGAAAATGCTGCCGACGATCAGCCCTTCACCGGACGTGATGCCGCCTGCGGGCGTGGTCACGGTGATGACGTGGCCGTTCTGGATGTAGTTCTGCATGGTCAGAGCCCTTTCGAGGATTGGATGCGGACCACGGCGATGCGTGCCGTGGAGCCGGCGATCTGCCGGTTGAGGTCGCCCAGCGCCGCTGCCATCTCGGCATCGCTGGCATAGGTCACCCGCTTGCCGTCGTATTCGACGGTGCGGACGCCCTGATAGCGGGCGGCCATCAGGGCGTCGCGCCAGGCGGTGAGTTGGGTGAGATCGGCCACGTCACGCCCCAGGATTCTGGAACCAGCCGCGGTGGTCGATGAACCCTGCGCCGAAGTCCAGGATCACCCGGATTTCCACGCCGTCCACATCCCACCCCGACCGACTTTCCACCTGGGGCCCTTCGTTGCCAGAGAGGTAGGCGAATTCGAGGCCGTCGATCTCGCCGGGGTCGGCGGTGACATACCAGCGGGTCGCGCTGGTCAGGCGCGGTTCCACCACCAGCGACATGGCGCCCGAGAACGGGTTCACATCGGCGGCCGTGGCAGGTGCGATGGTCGCCAGCCACTTCTCGGCCACGGTCTCCAGGGCGGGCGGGACCAGCAGGTTCTTCGGCGTGACACGGATCACGCGGCCCTCGATGCCCTTCTGGGTGCGCAGGGCCAGCCGGGCGGCCGACAGGCTTGTGTCGGAGATCACAGCACCCGTCGTCGCCCGGTTGCCGTGATCGACATGGAACAGCGCCTTGGTGTCCGAAAGGGTCGGGCCATTGCCGCTGTTCGCCTCCAGCAGTGTGACGAGGATACGCGCCTCGGTCTCGGCCGCCCCCTGGCCCATGCGGCGGGCGAGGTCCGCGAAGGCGCCGAGGTCGTCATTCACCAGAACCTGCCGGGTGATGCCGATCTTCCTGGCCCAGGTCTCGATCTTGTAGGCCTCGCGCGCCTCGGCCATGGTCCCGGCCTTGATCTCGCCCGCTTCGTTCAGCTTCTCCAAGAGCGGCGCCTCGCCCAGCATGATCTTGTTCACCGAGCGGAAGTCCCGTGCCGAGGTCTGGCGGCCGAGGCGGCGGATGCCGGAAGGTGCGGCCTGATAGGCATCGCGCAGCACGCGGCCCACGGTGTTGCCGAGGATGATCGGGAAGTCCGAGGTCGTATGCAGGGCGCGGGTGACGAGGCTCGCGGGCGAAAGTGCCATGGTGGACTCGCCGTGCAGGGTCAGCAGTTCCTTGGCCATATCGACCGGCGTGGCATAGGCATAGCGCCGTGCCGGGTCCGACAGCTGATGGCGCGGGTTGATGCGTGCATAGAGAGCCTCGCCCATCTGACGGGCGCGCAGGGCCGGATCGTCCTGACTGTCGCCCATCTCGACGCGGACCTGTTCGGTGCGGATCGTCGGTGCGCTGCGGTTCGCCAGCGCCTCGAAGGCGGCGCGACGGGCGGTGTCGGCATCGGCGGCGGCGTCGATCTGGCCGTCGATCCAGGACTGGTCCAGCCCGGCGATGCGGGCGATGGAGCGGATCTCGGTGTTGATCGCGGCGCGCGTCTGCGCCTCGGGCGGGGCCGGGGTGGTGGTGTCGGTCATGTGGGTCTCCATGCGGATGTGGGCGCCGGGATCGGCGGGCGTCGGCACCAGGGAAATCTCGTGGGGCGTCCAGCGCACGGCGGTCAGCACGCGCGCGCCGTTCTCGGTCGTCTCGGTCCATTCCTCGACAGAATAGCCGACCGAGACGTGCCGCAGGATCCCCGACAGGACGTCCTGCCAGAGGGGCTCCACCTCAGGCCGGGACGAAAACCGGATCAGCGCCGTGCCGCGCTGGCCGTCGACTCTGGCGGATTGCACGCTGCCCAGCACATCGCGCACGGCGGATTGCCGGTGGGCATCCAGCACGCTGGCCCCTTGCAGCCGCGACAGGTCCACCGCCTCGGGCGCAAGGCTGAGGCGTTCGACATAGGGGCCCGCCATGTCGCGGCGGCGCACAGCCGCGCCGGTGGACCAGATCACCTCGACGGTGCGATCATCGCGGTTGGCGCTGGCCGGAGCCAGGTCGGCCCGGCGGGTCAACAGGGTGACGGTGTCAGTCATCGGCGGTATCCTCCTGGGCCGGGGGTGGGGCTCCGAAGCTCAGGCCCAGCGCATCGGTGCGCGCCTTGTCGGCGGCAATCTCGGCATCGACCTGTTCGGCGTCGTAGCCCCGTTCGGAAATCGCCTGCGTCCGGCTCTTCAGCCCGGCGTTGATCGCAAGGATCTCGGCCTCGACGTCCTTCTTGGGATCGACGTAGTCGAACTTGGGCGGGAGCCACTCGCAGGCGAGATAGGCCGCGGGATCGCGGTCGAAATCGCGGGCGGGCAGATCGCCCGTCAGCACCGCCAGCCGCACGAAGCGTTCCCAGACCGGGCGGCAGAACAGATGCACGACGACGTTGTGCTGCAACTGCTCGACGCGGCGGCGGAACTCGATCAGCCCGGCGCGGATCGAGGAATAGGTGACACCCTCCAGATCGCCCGAGACCAGTTCATAGGGCAGGCCCATCCCGGCAGCGACGGCGCGCAGGTGGTTCTTCACGAAGGGCGCATAAGCATCGTGCTCGGTTGGGTTGGAAAAGCGGATATCGGTGCCAGGGGGCAGGGGGATCAGGCTGCCGGGTTCCATGCCCACCGTCAGCGCGCCGTTGGTGTTCGTCCCAGAAAGCCCGCCGGCCGTGCCATCGGGATCGGTAATAAAGCCGGTGAACAGCGCCGCCACCTTGGCTTTGACCAGTGCAGCATCCTCGAACTGGTCCAACTCGTGAAGCCGCAGCAGCACCGGGGCAAGCCAGGTGATCCCGCGCAACTGGCCAGCCGCCAGCGGCTTGAACAGATGCAGGCAGTCGGTGGCGGGCAGGCGCAGCGGTTCCAGCCGCAGGGACGTCAGCGGATCGCCCGGTCGATCCCGCATCACCCAATAGGCGGTGCGCTGCCCCACGACGTTGAACTCGATCCCCGCCCGGATGCGCGCGCCGCCGCCAATGTCGCGGTGCAGATCCAGCGGCACCTGGTCCCGGTCCAGAAGGTCAGTCTGAAGCGGAACGGCGGCGGCATCTGGCACAACACGCAGCCGGGCGAAACTCTCGCCGCCCTCGACCATCGCCCGCACAGCCATGGCCTGCAGACCATAGAAGTCGGCCAGCCCACCCGGATCGGCATGGTCCGTCCAGCGCAGCCACAGCACCTGCAGCCGTTCGCGCACCGCGCGATCCGGATGTGTGGATTGCGGCTTGATGCCTGCGCCGACGACATTGCCCACCAGGCTGTCCACCGCCGCCGCGACCCACGGGTTGTTCCGCGCATACCACCCGGCCCGCCGCGCCGCCGTGGTCGCGCCCGCCAGGATCGCGGTGTTCAGCCCATCGACCGTCCGCGCCCCCTCCCAACGCCGACCGCGCCCCGCAGCGTCAAAGCCGCGCGTGCGCGTGAAGTCGAGAAGGCGATGAAGGAGCGTCCGCATGGCGCGCAGTGTCTCATGCACGGCATCGTCGGGGTATCAGAGCGGTTGGAAACGGCCGTGAATGTCCGGAAGACACGGATCAGTTCACCGCTGAACGGGTCACGAAGTACTCGAATGCTGGTGCGCATGAGCGGGCGTGATTGTGTTCAATCACTTCGCCTGATACTTCTGACATAATCAAGGTGGACGACCGAACCGCCAAGAAGCCTCAGCGATAGGAACCCGACACTATCCGCACTGGATCTGGGCCCTAATTGAAGAAACGGTGACAAGAAAAAATGGCAGTGAAGTTTGAATATGTAACAAATCCCACTTCTTCGGTTGTCGGCCCAAGAGGTTATGCTTTGCAGCCCTATGAAATTGAGAAGGCTGTTCATCGGACCCGCTCTATTGTCGACAAACTGGCAAGTTTTGAGGTCAACGTCTTTGAAATACTGGGCATGAGAAACCTCAGCGCCTTTGTGGGAGAAGTCTTTGCGGCTTCAATGATTTTGGAGCACCCGGACCTGCTTCGCAAGAATCCACACCAAGATGGGTATCCCGATTTGCTCTTGATGGACGATGATGGCAATGCGGCATGGGACGCGCTTTCCAAGAGGCTGCGAGAGAAAGGTCCCTTCAGCCCTTTTCCTACCGGTGGTTTTGAGGTTAAGGCAACTTGCGGCAGCGTTCCCACGCCAGCCGCGTGTTTAAAACGCGGTTTCGACAAGCCAGACATCGGCGATCAGCGAATTCACGTAGCAACAGGATATGATTGGAAGGCACATCATCGCGAGACAAATCACCTCTTTGGGATCTACTGGGATTTCATAGAGCGTTGCCCGACCATCGTTGCCGTGTTCTACAGGGCTGATCTTGTTGAGAATGATTGGGGGAAGATTGTTCAGCCCAAGGAGGGCGGAGGCCGGACTACTTCCGTTTCGATCATGACGCGGGACGGCGTCAAGAAAATGTACGAAGGGTGGGTGACAGTGATTAAGTCGTCAACATACGCGTCGTTCTTTGACAAGCATAACAAAGCCAAGCTGATGACAGCTGCAATCAAGCAGCTCTAGCGGCCGTTCGATGCTCAAGGAGAGTTGCAACTAGGTGCTTAAAGATCGCCTCCAAGCCTTTCGGGGGGATACTTTCTCCGATGATTTCGCGTATTGTCTTGTCGGATAGCGTCTTGTTGTCGTCACGTCTCCAGTCAAAATTATAAACGTCAACGGTGTGAAGAATGAAGGCTTCATGGAGCGACAGGACCCGATGTTCCCTCGGGTGCAATTTCTGATCAGAGCAAGCATAGGAGAGGTTCCTAGTCAGAGCACTGGCTGGCAGATCACCACGCATGCGTTTGTATGCACTTGTGAAACCAGACATTAGGCGGAACTCAGTCCCTTCTTGTACCCAAGGCCTTGGCAGAAGTTCGCCACACTTCAAGCAATTCAGTGGCGTGTCGCGATTGGCTTGATTAATGCCCTCTGAGTTGTGTTTCGATCCATGCGTTGGATTCTTGTCGAACCCGCAGGCCGGATTGACGCACTGGTTGTCAAAGGCCCCCTTTCCTGGGGGGGTATTTGAGACCCAGAAATACTTCGAGTCGTCGAGAATCGGGACGCGGTGGAAAGGAATGTCTTTGTGAGACGCCATTTTCCTGTTGGCGGCATCAAGCGGCGGCACACCTGAAAGCGCTTCGTCCACCGTAACCCACGGTCGAGTAAAAATGCTTGGATTTTGAGAATGCGTTGCCGTTGGCAAAACTGCCCACTTCTTGAGATTAGTGGGCAGTGACGATTTTAGCATGAATACTGTTATCAGCCGCTGACGTCGCTGGGGCACCCCGTAGTCAGCAAACTCTACAACGTCCCATTTTCCCTCATAGTCTGGCGCCAAGAGTTCGGAGATGAGCTCGAGAAGGTCGCGCACCTGACCTTCATGCTCGATAACGGCATTCTGCATCTCCGGAACATTCTCGAAGACCACCAGTTTAGGCCGCAGCGCTAGTGCGACTTCCACTGCATCAAGCGCAAGTCTATTGCGCTCATCAAGTTTTGGCTTCACTCCGCTTCGAACACCGTGAAGCAGCTTTCCGCGGCCATTCTTCGACATGCCTTGGCACGGTGGGGTCGCAAAAAGAATATCAAGAGGTCTCCCTTTAAGCCTGTTCTTGGCCTCCCGGATGACTTCTGCCTTTGTCTTACGAATATCGCCCTCGACCATTGTTGTGTTTGGGTAATTGGATCGAAAAACGGAAGCACGGTCGGGCAGCAGTTCGGATGCTACAAGGACATCAACCCCAACGGCACGAAGGGCAAGGTCGCCGATCCCTCCACCCGAAAACAGGCTAACGCCCTTAAACGCGTCTCTCTTTTCGCTAGTATCATAGTGTGCTGTCATCGGCCCAGCATGCTCCCATTTTCGACAGTGACTCCACCCTTCTGCCACACGCTATGGTGTAGGTGACCGCATCGTCATCGAAATGTTGCGTAGCACGAAAACGGGTCTCCAATCCAGTCGATAGTCCTGGCTTGGTGCGAGATCACTCGTAGAACGGAGAGAGCGGTATGTCCTCTAACCCATCCAAGCCGACCTTATAGCCCGTGTTGGTGGTGCGCCGTGCGTCACAGGTGGCGAGACTGGCCCTGCCGCCTCCGTGTTCAACCGCATCCCCATGCTGATCAGGCCGTGCAGGGCAGCGTGGGCGTAGACGAAGGTGTCCAGCGCCTCGTTGCGTTCACCGTCACGCTTGGGCTGCCAAGAGCGGATTGGGCGTCCGCGCTCGAAGCGGGTGACGACGCGTTCGGCAGTCAACTGGCGGAAATAGTCGGCGTCGAGGCGGCGGGGGAAGTGGATCGCGCCGGGGCCGGGTTCGGTCAGTTTCAGGCGGGCGTAGACGGCGTCCTTCACGGCATCCACGCCGACGATGAAGAGCGGGATCTTGCCCTTGTTCGTGCGGGTGGGGCGGCGGGGCCAGACCGGAATGCCGGGGCCGCCACGGCCCTTGATCGCCCAGATGCGGCGGGCAAGTCGGGTGCGGCAGAACTCGTAGGCCATCTTGGTGTGGTGGCCGCCGGTATCTACGGCAACGGCGCGCACAGGCAGGTCGCCCCAGGTGCCGTTCAGAACGCCATCCAGGTCTGACCACAGGCGCGGGCCGGAAGGGTCACCCCACAGGACACGGTAATCGATCACCCACGCCTCCTCGTCGCGGCCCCAGCCGACGATTTGCACTTCGATCCGGTCGCCCTGCACATCGACGCCCGCCGTCAGCACGGCCACGCCGGGGGCGAGGTCGCTGCCCCAGTCCTCGCGCCGCGCCATCAGAGGATCGGCGGGGACGATATCGCCCGCCTGGTCCTCCCAGGACTCGCCCAGCTTGGTGTTCACCCAGACCTGCAGGCGGGCGGGATCCTTGGCGACGCGCGCATGTTCCTGCGCGATCTCGGCCCATGTCTCCCAAGGGGAGTAGAGCGACGACAGGTGGAACCCCGCGGTGCGGCCATCGCCCGGCGCGGTCGGTCGCCATTCGCCAGCGGCCAGCAGGCGGGGCTTGTCGTGTTCATGATGCACGCCACCGCAGGCATCGCAGACCAGATAGGCGGCGTCGCGCTGGCCCTCGGGCCAGCGGATGCGGGCCCAAGTGATCGGGGCCATGTCGCCGCAATGCTGGCAGGGTATGTGGAAGTACCGCTGGTCGCTGTCGAGATAGGCCGCCTCGATGCGGGAATGGCCTTTCAGCGTGGGCGTCGAGACCATGTAGATCTTGCGCCGCCCTCGGAAGGTAGTGGTGCGCTGGATGGCCAGATCGACGGGATCGCCTTCGCCATCCGCATCGCCGGGATAGCCGTCTACCTCGTCCAGGAACAGATAGCGGACCGGCGTGGATCGCAGGCCGACGGCACTGTTGGCGCCTGTCATCACCAGCTGGCCACCAGGGAAGGATTTGCGGAACAGGCTGTTGCCGGCATCGCGCGACCTCGGGGCCGACACGAGATCGCGCAGCGCAGGGGTGGCCTCGATCAGCGGATCGATGCGGACGGTTGTGTTCCGGCGCACCATGTCGAGCGAGGGCATGACCAGCATGGCGATGCCGGGCGCGTTCTGGATGATGTAGCCCAGCCAGTTCAGCCCGGCCTCGGACCCACCCGTCTGCGCACCCTTCATCAGCACGACCCGTTCATAGGGGCTGGAGGTGGACAGCGCATCCATCACCGCGCGCAGATAGGGCGTCCGATCCGTGCGCCAGCGCCCCGGTTCAGCCGAGGTCGGCGGCAGGATGCGATGCCGGTCTGCCCAGTCTGACACCGGGATCGGCGGTTCGGGGCGGATGCCGCGCCGCCAGGCGAGGTCGATGTCAGGCACCATCGCCAAAACTCCCCAAGGGCAGATCGGCCAGATGTTCGAGATGTTCGCGCATCATCCGGTCGAGGGCTGCGAAGGTGGCACGCGGATCGGCGCCCACCTCGGCGGCCAACAACGGTGCTGTGCGCTGCACCCAAGCCATGTGGGCGTCGCGTTCGGCACGCGCGCGGGCGAACACAGTGCGTGTGGCGGCGGCGGTTTCGACCAGCAGGCCCTGTTCCTTCTCGAAGGCCAGCTTGGCACGTTGCACCTTCACGATCTCATGCAGCCGTTTGGCCTCGGCCAGCGTGGTCGAAACGCGGGCAGGGGCCGGGCTGGCACCACCCTTGTTGCGGCGGGCGGGGTCGAGGTTGTCCTCGATCCATGCGAGGCCCACCGCCACGTCGATCTGCCCGTCCGGGCGCACCGGCAGCCCCTCGGCCACCAGCTGCGAGATGCGGCCCTTCGTCAGCCCAACGCGGGCGGCAAAGGCGGTCTTGGTCTCGGCGCTGTCGAGTTTAGTCATTTCCGCCCCCCGACGCTGGCGGGCTTATGCGCTGCGCTCCCCCGCATACAAATCGGCCCGGGAGGAACCGCCGCCTTCCCGATCCTTCCCGATTGAAGCCCCTCAGACCGGCCCGAGGGGCGCGGCGCATGACGCAAGAATGACGCAGGAATGACGGGTTTTGGGGCGTAAGTGCTTGATAGTGTTGAGATGACGCACCTGCCCGGGAAACATTTTATATAAGGGGTAATTTGGGCCTTCAGGGTTGGGTGGTTTTCCCCCTTTATCAAAAAGGTTTGAGCCAAGTGCGTCATCTCAACACTTTCAATGGGTTGCGCGCCAAAGTCCGTCATTCTTGCGTCACCCTTGCGTCACTGTGATGCCGAGGAAGAACCGGCCTGCGCTGGTGCGCTTGTGCTGGATCCCCGCCACCTGGGCCTGGACGCGCTGCACAAAGCCGTTGATCGCGGGGATCTTCTCGGTCTTGAAGCCCTCGGCCTGCGCCCAGTTTTGAAACCTGAGGTGCGCATCGCGGGTGGCCAGCATCGGGCCGCCGTTCACGATGGGCTGCACCCGCACGCAGGCGTCGATCCAGGCCAGCACCGGGTCTTCGCCCAGCACCCAGTCGAGAAGGGCCTGATGGCAGCTTTCCGGGATGGCGAAATTGCGCTGCCGGATCAGACGCGCCGCACCATGGACCGCCCATGCCAGCAGGAGGTCGGCTTCATCCGAGGCGATCCTCAGGCCAATGTCCGCGATGCGTTCTTCAAGGGGGATGGTGCGTGCAAAGGAGATCACCAGCAGGCGGCGCTGCACGCCGCGGTCCACGCCACCCTTGAAGCTGGGCAGGTTGTTCGTGGCAAAGAGGTTCTGTGCCACCGAGCGAAACTCGACCCTGCTTTTGTAGACATCGCGCCCTTGGAGGGGATCGCCGGTAACGACAGCCTTGAATGCGTCCGATGCAATGGCTTCCGCTGACAACTCGTCGGATGCATTCAGAAGCTTGCCGACCATGCCGAGGACATGCCTCTCGTCCCCCATTTGCGAGGCAGGGACGCAGCAGATGGCATTGGCGGGCAGCAGGCCGCGCGCCAGTTGCAGGATCTGGCTCTTGCCGTTCTCGGCGGTCCTGCCATGCAACACTACGGCGCGGGGCTGTAGCAGGCGGGTCGCATAGCCCAGCGCGGCCGATCCGCAGATCTCGGCCAGGAGATCGCATTTGGCCTGCGCCTCGGGGTCGCCCTTGAAACTGCCGGTCAGCAGGCGGTGCAGCAAGGAGCCTTCGGGCGCTGTGCCGGGCATGCCCGCGTGCCAATGGCCAGGCAGGGTATGGCGGCAGCGGTGGTCGCGGTGATGGGGTTCCAAGTGGGGTGTGCCAGCGGCATCGAAACGGATGAAGCCCGAGGCACAGTTGATCCCGGCAGGAGGGTTCTCGAAGAAGTGCGGTTCTGCGCAAAGGGCGGCACATTCGTTCAGAACCGAATCCACGCGGGACTTGCTCAGTTTGACGCGCGAGGGTTCGCCCGCCGCCGTCATGAAATCCGCGCCATCGTAGGCATGGACGGGCAGCCGGATCAGGTGGTCCTCGATGGCCTCCCATTCGGTGCCACTGTAGCGCCAGAACGCGCCCTCGGCATAAACGATGCGCCCGTGACGGGCGGTCAGATCCTCGCGGACGCGTTTGGCGATCTCGACGTCTGATCCGATGAAGAGGTCCTTGCGGCGCGTGTCGGCCTGGTCGGCGCGAAACGGTTCGGCGGCCGCGATGCGACTGCGGACAGCGTCCTCGCCCTCTTGCACCAGGATGTCGTTGAAATCCTCGCCCTCGGGCGGGGTGGCCATCTGTACGGTGATCCCGCGCGCGGCGAGAGCGCTGGCGGCGCGCAGGATTTGGCCTTCGGCCTTGCTGCCGGGCGCGTCGCCATCGCGGGCGATGATGACCGTGGCCTTGTCGGGGACGGGCGCGCGGCCGATGTTCGAGACGCCGAAGCAGGCCCAGACCTCCTGACCGGTGGCCTGCCAGACCGACAGCGCGGTTTCGACACCTTCGCAGAGCACCAGAGGTTCGCGGCCGGGCAGGCGCACGGCGGAACGTTCGCCCCAGCCCTCGACGGCCTTGTTGGTGCGCTTGACGGGGTTGACCGGGGCCTTCTTGCCCTCGGCCGTCAGATAGACCTGCTGGATCGCCAGCACCTCGCCCGCCGCATCTGTCGCCAGCGCGACCATCGCGCCATAGCTGCCATAAGCGTTCCGGCGAAAGCGGATGCAGTTGGGGGGCTGAACGGCGATCCCGCGCCCGACCAGATAGGCATGGGCCGGTGTGCCATTCGGAACCTCGGTCTGGCGCACGATCTCTGCCACCTTGGTGGCGAGTTCGGCTTCCGACAGTTCCACGGTGCGGGCCGGGCCAGATGCCGGGGCCTTGGCGGGTTTGGTGGTGGCGGGTTTGGCGGCGGTCCAGGTGGCAGGCATTTCCGCATCGCCCAGCCAGTTGCGCGCCCAGTCCCATGCTGCCTTTTCGTCCATCCCGAAGTGGTGACGGATCAGTTCCGGCCCGGCGCCGCCAGTTCCGGCCTCATGGTCATACCAGCGCCCGGCGTCCTTGCCTGCGATTTCCACGGCGATGCTGCCCTTGGTCCCGAAGCGCAACTGCTGCGCGCTGGACAGGGCGCGGTTCGGGGTGCCGAGCAGTTCCACGGCGAGATCGGCGATCCGGTCGTTCAGCAGTTCCGCCACACGGGTCACGGACATGCGCCGGGACGTACGGCCTTTGCGCGTGGGCGGCACGTCGTTGAAGTCGAGCGGATTGTCCTGAAGGGTCATGGGGCGGGGGTTCGCTATGCATCTGATGGAAGTGGAGCCCGCGACGGATCGCGGACCTCAGGACATTTGCGGCAACCATCACTCGCCCGGGGTGAAACGCTCCTGCTGCGCGATCCAGTTCAGCAGCGTGCTTTTGCGGGCGCAGATCACCGAACCGATCTTGAAGTGCGGCATGCCCCTCGGGGCCTCGCCGGTCAGGTAGTAGACCTTGCGGCGGTGCTTGACGTCGCCGAACATGAACCTGGCGATCTCGTCCGCGCCGCGAAGGAGGTCATCGCCGAGCGTCACCTCGGTTGCGGTCTGCTGAAGGTTCTCGACGGGGCCGGGGTGTTTGGTCATGGCTGGGTCTCCTTTCTAGCGCAGGGCGTCCTGCAGGAAGTGGGCGTCAAGTCCGTGGAGGCGGCGCCAGGCGGCGCGAACCTGCATGCTGATGTTGATGCTGGCGGTGCTCAGCGCGTTGGCGCGGGTCGCGATGGCCAGCTTGTAGATGCGTTCGGCGGCGGTGGCCTGCGCCGGGGAAGTTGCTTTCGAGAGTTTGGCGAGGCCCTGCGGACTTCCAGCCAGCCACGGCAGCATCTGAAAGGTGTCCTTCGATGTCGCGTAGCCGATGATCAGGTCGCTCTTGCCGGGCGGCGCGTCGGGAAAGATGGTGGCGAAAAGGGGCGGCAGTCGCAGGAACAGGAACTTCCGGTCGATCAGGTCGAGATACCAGTCGTCCGGGGTTGATCGCACCAGCGGTCCCTCTTCGGGAGAGATGGTCTCCGCAATCGAGGCTGTCAGCGCGGGCCATGTGCCGGGGCGTGTCTTGGCGATGGCCTCGGCCACGATGCGGATGTTCCAGGCGAAGTGTTCGCTGATCGCGGCACCGATCGAGGCGATCAGCACATCTTCCTCGCGCCACATCCGCTTGAATCCGCCATGCTCCTTTGGGGTTTTCTGCGCCTGAATGGCACCGGCAGCTTGCAGGACACGCAGGCTGGGCAAGGGCATCCCCGATGCCGCCACCGCTTCCGCATCGCCATGAAAGAGCGGTTCGGGCGCTTCCGCACCGTTCCGTTCGCTGGCTGTCATTGTCATGGGCTCCGATCATGAACTAGGGCTTTACACACGCAACAATCTGTTGCAAGTGCATCTGAGACGGTTCATATCACCAATTAACGGGCTTTGACAACTGCTCCCGTTTCTTACGCTCACGGAGGGAAATGATGGCCACGATCCGCAAACGCACGCTGCCCTCGGGCCTGGTCCGCTGGCAGGTGGATTTCACCGACCAGGCAGGCAAGCGCCGGTCCAAGCTGTTTCCGCGCCGCAAGGATGCCGACGTCTATCTGGTCAAGGTCCGCTCGCTGGTCGCCAACCACACCTATCTGGCCGACAGCGACAGCACGACGGTGGCCGAGGCGGCGAAGGCGTGGCTCGACCATTGCGAGGTGCGCTGCAAGACGGGGCGGCGGATGGAGAAGTCCACCCTGCGCGGCTACAGCGACTATGTGCGCCTGCACATCACCGCGCCCGAGATCGGCATCGGGGACAAGCTGATCGCCCAACTGACCCGCCGCCATGTCAACGAATTCCGGGACCGCCTGCTGCTGAACGGTCGGTCCGAACACCTGACGCGGCGCGCGCTGTCGGTGCTGAAGCTGGCGCTGGACCACGCCATCGACAACGGCCAGCTGTTCACCAACGCCGCCCAGGGCGTGCGGGTGATCAAGTCCAGCCGGATCGAGCAAAAGGCCCCGGTGCCGACGAAGGAGGCGATCCGCGCCCTGATCGAGGCGGCCGACGAGGATTTCAAACCGCACCTGATCGTCTCGGCCTTGGGCGGGTTGCGCGCCTCCGAACTGCGGGGCCTGCGCTGGCAGGACGTGGACTTCGACAAGGGCTTCCTCCACATCCGCCAGCGCGCCGACGCCTACAACCAGATGGGCGAGCCGAAATCGCGGGCCGGGTTCCGCGACATCCCGGCCGGGCCGATGGTGCTGAACGCCCTGCGCCGCTGGAAACTGCGCTGTCCGAAGAATGCCCTCGATCTGGTTTTCCCCGCGCCACAGGGCGGGATCCTCCAGCACACCAAGACCCAAGCCCGGTTCCGCAAGCTGCTGGAAAAGGTCGAGGTCACGATGCGCTGGCACGACCTGCGCCACTTCGCCGTGTCGCTTTGGATCGAGCAAGGCTTCTCGATCAAGGAGGTGATGACCTTCGCGGGCCATTCCTCGATCCAGATGACGATGGAACGCTACGGCCACCTGTTCCCCTCACCCGATCACCAGAAGGCGATGGCCATGGTCGAGGCGAAGCTGCTAGGATAACCATAAGAAAAGTATGGAGTATCCGAATGGGTTGTTTGCCGTCGCATGGCCGGGTCCACTGCACTCGTTGCTTCGGCGATGGCGCGCGGGTGGAGTTCGACAGAACACGTCGCACAGCGGACGATGGCAAATGGCGGATCACTGCCAACCCGCTTGCATGGGGAAACGGCGAACCTGAGATCGTGGTTCTCGGGTTTTCAAAGGGACCAACGCAAGCAGGTGCGTTGGCTACAACCCCGCACGACCAGATTGCCTATAAGGGCTCGCGGACTGCTGTTGGGAAGATCCTCGCTCATGTTGGTGTGCTGGCCAGACCGGCAGATGGAAATCTTGGTCGGGCCGTCGACCGACTGATCGCTGACCCAAAGGGCAGGTTCCATTTCGCATCGCTCGTCCGTTGCACAGTCGAGCGGTACGACGACGAAAAGAAGTCATGGCAAGGGTCAGGCGGCGGCATGCTCGACAAGTTCGTAGCGACAGCTTTCGGCCAGGGGGTTGCCGGAAACTGCGCCGCGACCTTCCTCGCATCGCTTCCGGCCAGCACCAAGCTGGTGATCATGTTCGGGCTCGGAACCAAGATGAACTATGTCCGGGAAGCGCGCAGGCTGATTGCAGCAGCGCGGCCCGGTGCCTGGCGCACCGTCAATGACGTCGCCTACTCTGATGGTCAGGTGACATTCGTCCACGTTGAGCACTTTGCGTCACAGGGGGCTTTGATCCCGAACTGGCTGGGTGAGAACAAGCACGACCGCGCCAAGTTGGGAGCCATGGCCCGAGACGCTGTGCGGATGGCCCTCGATGTCTGATTCCCGTTTCCTCCCAACGGTTTGCGGCCGTTCCGTGCGACACGACGCCGACGTCGCGACCAAGAAAATCGGCTAACAATCGGAAATTACAAGATTATCTTGGGCGCAGAGGTAGCCCTCATAACCTGAAGGTCACAGGTTCAAATCCTGTCCCCGCAACCACCGAAATCTGACAGACAGACCCAAAAGCGCCCCCAGGGGCGCTTTTTGTCGTTCCATCAACGCCTTGGAACAGCGAGGATGC
>JAYRKT010000060.1:0-16961 GCA_041905595.1 Rhodobacter sp. | reverse complement strand
GGACCACGTTGTTGTAGGGGTCCTGTTCCTGCAACGACACGCCCGAGGTCTGGCAATGCGTCCGCAGCATCAGGGACGACGCCTTCTTCGGCTGGAAATCCGACATGATCCGGTGCCACAGCAGCCGGGCGGCGCGCAACTTGGCGATCTCCATGAAGAAGTTCATGCCGATGGCGAAGAAGAAGGACAGCCGCCCCGCGAACTGGTCCACGTCCATGCCCGCGCTCAGCGCCGCGCGCACGTATTCGCGCCCGTCGGCCAGCGTATAGGCCAGTTCCTGCACCAGGTTCGCGCCCGCTTCCTGCATGTGATAGCCGGAGATCGAGATCGAGTTGAACTTCGGCATCTCGTGGGACGTGTATTCGATGATGTCCGCGATGATCCGCATCGAGGGTTCGGGCGGATAGATGTAGGTGTTGCGGACCATGAACTCCTTGAGGATGTCGTTCTGGATCGTGCCCGACAGGACCGCGCGGGAATGGCCCTGTTCCTCTCCGGTCACGATGAAGTTGGCCAGGATCGGGATCACCGCGCCGTTCATGGTCATCGACACGGACACCTTGTCCAGCGGAATGCCGTCGAACAGGATCTTCATGTCCTCGACCGAATCGATGGCGACGCCCGCCTTGCCCACGTCGCCCACCACGCGCGGGTGGTCGCTGTCATAACCCCGGTGCGTCGCCAGGTCGAAGGCGACCGACACGCCCTGCTGACCCGCCGCCAGCGCCTTGCGGTAGAAGGCGTTCGATTCCTCGGCGGTGGAAAAGCCCGCATACTGGCGGATCGTCCAGGGACGGCCCGCATACATTGTCGCGCGCGGGCCGCGGGTGAAGGGCGCGATGCCGGGCAGGCTGCCCAGGTGGTCCAGGCCCTCCAGATCGGCCTCGGTGTAAAGGGGCTTGACCGGAATGCCTTCCAGCGTGTTCCAGGTCAGGCTGTCGGGACCCTTGCCCTTCAGTTCCTTCGCCGCAAGCTTCTGCCAGTCGTCCAGCGTGGGTTTCGTCATGATCCATCCTTTCGCACGGCGCGGGCTGCCCTATATTCAGGGCAGGAAGGGGTGCCGATGAAGTTGAAATTGCTGTTAGTTGCGATGCTGGTCGCAGCCATGGGTCCGGCAAGGGAGGCGCCCCCGCCCAGGGTCGAGCCGCAGCCCGCCAGCCCCGAGGAGCTTGCGGCGCCCGAGCCCGAGCCCGCGCGGCCAGACCTGCGCATCCTGTCGGCGGCGGATGCGATGCCGGACGACTTCCTGTGGAGCGCCCGGCCGGTCGTGGTCTTTGCCGATACTCCGAACGATCCGGCGTTCCGCGAACAGATGCGTGCGCTGGAGGCGGGGGACCAGGCGCTGATCGAGCGCGACGTGGTGGTCATCACCGACAGCGATCCGGGGGCGAACAGCGCCTGGCGGCGGCAGTTGCATCCGCGCGGCTTTTCCCTGGTCATCATCGACAAGGACGGGCAGGTCAAGCAACGCCGCCCGCTGCCTTGGGACGTGCGCGAGATCAGCCGCGCCATCGACAAGCTGCCCTTGCGCCGACAGGAGATCGGCCGGGCGGGGATGGTGCCATAAGCGTTGAAAACCCGGACGCTGCCCCCTATATTTGGGGCGAAGGACTTGGAGGTTCGACATGAGCACGACATCCTACAACCCCCCCCCGATCACTGGCCGAACCGGCCCGAAGCCGGGTTATTGATCGTCTTCCGGTAAGACTTGCCCCGGCCGTTCAGATTGGCGCCGATTGCCTCCAGCGCCTGTTCTCCCAGTTCCAAGGCCTCGATCTTCATCGAGATGTAGTCGTGATACATCCCGGCCGCGCGCTCGGCCCCGATCTTCGCGACATCCAGTTCCCGCAAATCGCTGATGATCGCCGCGATGGCGTTCAACTGGCTGTAGTACAGCACCACCGGATCGACCGTGTCGCGCGGCAGCACGTGAATGTCGCCGATGATCGCGCGGAAGACGGCGTCGTTATGCTCGGTCGGGATGACCGGGAAGAAGCCTTTCTCGGTCAGGATGCGATCCTTGATCTGGGCCCCGTATTCGCCCACGTTGTCGCGCTTCAGCACCGCCAGATAGGCCCGGATCTCGGCAAACACCGCCCGCTGCACGTCGCGCACGCGTTCGGCCCGCAGGTTGGCATCGCGCCTGCGGTTCTGAAGCGCCACGACCCACCAGCCGATGGCCAGGAACAGCCCGGCGATGACCGCCTGCTGCGCCTGGGGGCTGAGATATTGGTCGAAGGGGGGCATCCGGGACCTGCGCGGCTATTCGAATTCCATGATCACGTCATCAACCTTGAGGCTCTGGCCCGCCTCGGCGTTCACCGCCTTGATCACGCCCCGCCGTTCGGCGCGCAGGATGTTTTCCATCTTCATCGCCTCGACCGTGGCAAGGGCCTGGCCTTCCTGAACCTCGTCGCCGGCGGCCACGTTCACGCGCACCACCAGCCCCGGCATCGGGCAGAGCAGGAATTTCGAGGTGTCAGGCGGCAGTTTCTCGGGCATCAGCCGGGTCAGTTCCGCGGTGCGGGGGCGGCGGACCTGGACCTTGAGATCGGCGCCGCGCGTGCGCAGGCGGAACCCGGCGGGGATCTTGTCAACCTTCATCACCAGCGGGCGGCCATCGACCGTCAGCCGGGCAAGGGTCTGACCCGGTTTCCAGTCGCTTTCGACGCGCAGGTCGCGGCCGTTCACGGCGACTGTCGCGCCCTCACGGTCGGCGCGGATCTTGACGGGAATTTCCTGCCCGTTGACGAAAACCACCCAGTTCTCGCCCACCCGGCGCTCGTGATTGTCCAGCCGCCCGCTGATCCGGGTGCGCCGGATCTCGGCCACGCGGTGCATGGCCGATGCCGCCGCCGCCACGCGGGCCAGTTCGTCGTCGGGCAGGGTCGCGCCGCCGAAGCCCTCGGGGTATTCCTCGGCGATGAAGGCGGTGGTGATGTCCCCCGAGACGAACTTCGGATGGTCCATGACTGCCGACAGGAAGGGCAGGTTGTGGCCGATCCCCTCGACCTCGAATTCGTCGAGCGCTACGCGCATCGCCTCGATGGCCTCGCCGCGCGACGGCGCCCAGGTGCAGAGCTTGGCGATCATCGGGTCATAGAACATGCTGATCTCGCCGCCCTCGAAGACGCCGGTGTCATTGCGGACCACATGGGCCTCGTCCGCGACCTCGGCCGGGGGGCGGTAGCGCGTCAGCCGCCCGATCGAGGGCAGGAAGTTGCGATACGGATCCTCGGCATACAGGCGGCTTTCCATGGCCCAGCCGTTGATGGTCAGGTCCGCTTGCGCAAAGGGCAGGGGCTCGCCCGCCGCGACCCGGATCATCTGCTCCACCAGGTCGATGCCGGTGATCAGTTCGGTTACGGGATGTTCCACCTGCAAGCGGGTGTTCATTTCCAGGAAGTAGAAATTCTTCTGACCGTCCACGATGAATTCCACCGTGCCGGCGCTGGTATAGCCCACGGCCTTGGCCAAGGCCACGGCCTGTTCGCCCATAGCGCGGCGCGTCGCGGGGTCCAGGAAGGGCGAGGGCGCTTCCTCGATGACCTTCTGGTTGCGGCGCTGGATGGAGCATTCCCGTTCGTGCAGATAGACCGCGTTGCCGTGCTTGTCGGCCAGGACCTGGATCTCGATATGGCGCGGCTGGGTCACGAACTTCTCGATGAAGATGCGGTCGTCGCCGAAACTGCTGGCCGCCTCGTTTTTCGACGACTCGAAGCCCTCGCGCGCCTCCTGGTCGTTCCAGGCGATACGCATCCCCTTGCCGCCGCCGCCCGCGCTGGCCTTGATCATCACCGGATAGCCGATCTGGCCGCTGATGCGCACCGCTTCCTCGGCATCCGCGATCAGGCCCATGTAGCCCGGCACGGTGGACACGCCCGCCTCTTGGGCAAGCTTTTTCGACGTGATCTTGTCGCCCATGGCCTCGATGGCCGAGGAGGGCGGGCCGACGAAGACGATCCCTTCGCGCTCCAGCGCCTCGGCGAACTTCATGTTCTCGGACAGGAAGCCATAGCCGGGGTGGACGGCCTCGGCGCCGGTTTGGCGGATCGCGTCCATGATCCGGTCGATCACGATATAGGACTGGTTCGCGGGGGGCGGGCCGATATGGACGGCTTCGTCGGCCATCCTGACGTGCAGCGCGTTGCGGTCGGCGTCGGAATAGACGGCAACCGTCGCGATGCCCATCTTGCGGGCGGTCTTGATGACGCGGCAGGCGATCTCGCCCCGGTTGGCGATCAGGATCTTCTTGAACATGGGCCCCCCCGGCCAGACATGAAAAAGCCGCCCGAGAGCGCAGGGCCCCGGGCGGCGGAAAGGGGATCGGGACGCGCGCCGCGCGCCGCGATCAGGTCGTCACTGGCAAAGCCGCACGTCGTCGCACAGCACGCCTGCTGCACCGCCGAGGGCCGCGCCCTTGACGACGTTTTCACCGCCGACGCTGGCGATGGTCGCGCCGACACCGGCACCGATAAGGGCGCGGTCGGTATCGGTCGGGTTGATGCCCTGGGTGCAGCCGGCAACGGCGGTCGCGCCGACCAGTGCGGCAAGGGCAAGGAACTTGGACATGTCTGTCTTCCTGTCGAATGAGTGGCTGGACCGGAACGCCGGACCAGCCGGTCAGGTTCAGTAACGACGCTGGCAGACGCCTGCGTCGTCGCACAGCGCGCCACCCACGGCGCCGACAGCCGCGCCGGTCGCGATGTCCTCGTCCAATGCCTTGGCGATGACGGCACCGGCGACGGCGCCGCCTGCCGCGCGCTGCGCGTCGGGCGAGATGCCGCCCGCGCCATAGCCCTGGTCGCAGGCAGCCAGGCCGAGAAGAAGGAAAGCGCCGCCAGCAATGCGGGTGAACGTCGAGGTCTGCATAAGGTATTGCCTGTATTGTGGGCCGTTTCATCGGCCGGTGAAAGGTCGTGAACGACTATCGCATAGCAACAAGGAAGGTCAAATTGACATGCGTGTGAGATCAATGCCCTAGGCAGCAAGTCGCGCATCATCGACGGTCCGTTTCGTCGTCCTCGTCGCCGTCGTCCCACGCCTCGTCGTCCCAGCCGAAGTCGGGTGGGCTGTCGGGGGCGAAAAGCTCGGGGAAGGAGGCTTCGGCGGCGGCCATGTCGACCTGCAGCAACTGCTCGTAATCGGCGGGATCGAAAGCGCCGACAGGCTGGACCTCGCGGCCGATCAGCCAGCCCAGGCGGCCGGCGTCAAGGTTGCCGCGGACAAAGGGTTCCTCGCCGAAATGCTCGATCAGGGCGGCCAGGAAGCCCGCGTCGGCGCGGCGGTCGGCCGCCTTGCGGTCGCGATAGCGTTCGCGCCGGGTGATCGGCGTCGCGCCCTTCTTGCGATTCTCGCGGCGGATGACGAACTGGAAATCGGTGCCGGGAAGGCGTCCCGGAAAGCCTCGGTGCTTCAGCATGATGTGCCCCTGCGTTGGGGGCGGGGCTGCGCCGGGCCGGGAAGGCGCGGGCAGCCGAACCGCCCGCGTGATGTCAGCCGGTCGGTCTTACGAGCCGTACTTGCTGGTGTAGACCGGCTCGGTCGTGACCGGGTTGGGGGTGGGCACATAGACCTCGGGCTCTGCTGCCTGGCGCTGGCACGCAGCGAAAGCCGAAACCAGCACGAGGCCGAGGATGATTTTTTTCGACATACTGTCACGCTCCTGTAAAGCGGGCGCTCTGGCGCCCGTCTGCTCGGGTTCTGGGGGATGTCTTGCTGCACCGCCCCGGTGGCGATGATAGCGATGCCGTCCGTGATCAGACAGGCAGGCAGGCCGGCCGCGGACAAATGTCCCTTGCCCTGTGGCTGGCCTGCATCATTCACGCGTTTGTGCGGCACGTTTGAAATCCCGGAACTTACAGGGGAATGTTGTCGTGTTTCTTCCACGGGTTCGACAGCCGCTTTGTGCGCAGGCTGGCAAGCGCGCGGGCCACCCGCTTGCGGGTGGAATGCGGCTGGATCACCTCGTCGATGAAGCCCTTTTCCGCCGCGACAAAGGGGTTGGCGAAGCGGTCCTCGTAGTCGCGGGTCCGGGCGGCGATCTTGTCGGGATCGCCCAGCTCGCTCCGATACAGGATCTCGACCGCGCCCTTCGCGCCCATCACCGCGATTTCCGCCGTGGGCCAGGCATAGTTGAAATCGCCGCGCAGGTGCTTGGAGGCCATCACGTCATAGGCCCCGCCATAGGCCTTGCGCGTGATCACCGTGACCTTGGGCACCGTCGCCTCGCCATAGGCGAACAGAAGCTTCGCGCCGTGCTTGATGACGCCGCCATATTCCTGACCCGTCCCCGGCAGGAAGCCCGGCACGTCCACGAAGGTCAGGATCGGGATCTCGAAGGCGTCGCAGAAGCGCACGAAACGCGCGGCCTTGCGCGAGCTGTCGATGTCGAGGCAGCCCGCCAGCACCATCGGCTGGTTGGCGACCACGCCCACGGTGCGCCCCTCGATGCGGATGAAGCCGATGATGATGTTGCCGGCGAAGTCCTTCTGGATCTCGTAGAAGTCGCCCTCGTCCGCGACCTTCACGATCAGCTCCTTCATGTCGTAGGGCTGGTTCGGGTTGTCGGGGATCAGCATGTCCAGGCTTTCCTCGACCCGGGCGGGATCGTCGAAGAAGGGGCGCACCGGCGCCTTGTCGCGGTTGTTCAGCGGCAGGAAGTCGAACAGGCGGCGAATTTCGGTCAGGGCCTCGACATCGTCCTCGAACGCGCCATCCGCGACCGAGGATTTCCGGGTATGGGTGGACGCGCCGCCAAGCTGTTCGGCCGTGACCACCTCATTGGTGACGGTCTTGACCACGTCGGGGCCGGTCACGAACATGTAGGAGGTGTCCTTCACCATGAAGATGAAGTCGGTCATGGCCGGGGAATAGACCGCGCCCCCGGCGCAGGGGCCCATGATGACGCTGATCTGCGGCACCACGCCCGAGGCCAGGACATTGCGCTGGAACACGTCGGCATAGCCTGCAAGCGAGGCCACGCCTTCCTGGATGCGCGCCCCGCCCGAATCGTTCAGCCCGATCATCGGCGCACCGTTCTGCATCGCCATGTCCATGATCTTGCAGATCTTCTGAGCATGGGTTTCCGACAGCGAGCCGCCGAAGACGGTAAAGTCCTGCGAAAACACATAGACCATGCGTCCGTTGATCGTGCCCCAGCCGGTCACGACCCCATCGCCATAGGGGCGGTCGGCCTCCATCCCGAAATCGGTGGAACGGTGCGCCACGAACATGTCGAACTCCTCGAAGCTGCCTTCGTCCAGAAGCAGTTCGATCCGTTCCCGCGCCGTCAGCTTGCCGCGGGCGTGCTGCGCGTCGATGCGCCGCTGGCCGCCACCAAGCCGGGCCTGCCCACGGCGGTTTTCCAGTTCCTGCAGAATGTCCTTCATGGCGGCACCCCCCGTTATGCACAGGCAGCGTAGTCAGGCGGGGCAGTGCGGGAAAGCAAATTCGGGAAAATTTGCAAACAACGAAAAGATGGGACGGCGAAAAATGCAAACATGCAAAGCAATCGCGTAGGGGCGAGTGCAAGGCGGAACTAACACAAAAAAGGAGATGGGTGAGAGGCTGGACAACGACATGTCCTATTTGAAAACAATCACTTACAAGGAGTTTTGTGACGTTGTTACGGCCCCAAAACTGGCCTTCATTTCTACGTGAACCATAGCTGCTTGCCGGAACGGAGCCAATTCCTTTTCTGACCCGCTGTAAGAAGACTGCTGGCACTCCTTGTCTTCTCCGCAGTCTCCACAGGCGCTGGGCAGGAAATCATGTGGTCGGTCTTCACGCCAAGAGCAGGTTTATGTCCCCGGCGTCGATTAGCGCCTGATCAAGGTTCAGCAACTCAATGACGATGTTTTCCCAGGTTATGCGGGTATGCTGGTCCGACATCCCGAAACTTGTGATCGCGAGATCCTCATAGCTCACGGTAGGCACGGCCTGGATGCGAAGCCGATCAACTCCGTCTTCGAAGTCGCCGATGCGAGTGATGGAGGGCTGGGCAAAGTGAAACACGTCTGCGTCAGCCCCACCCCAAAGCGTGTCGCGCGCCATGCCACCGTCCAGAAGATCCGCGCCCAATCCGCCGCGCAAGAGGTCGTTCCCAAGCATGCCAGAAAGCTTGTCTGCTCCCACTCTGCCATTCAGCGTGTCACGGTTCACTTCACCTAACAGCAAATCATTACCCAAGCTGCCATAGATCTGATCGTTACCGCGCCCGCCCCGAACGGTGTCACTTCCCGGGCCAGTGACGAGCACCTCGTCGATTTGATTACCGGTGATCCGGTCAGGCCCTGAAGTGCCGCGCACGATACTGTCGGCAGGTGGGGCACATCCGCCATCAGATCGTCGTAATTCGCGACTCCCGGTGCCTCGCTACGGCTGATGCCGGTGGGCAGCATCGCCAAGGGATCGCCCCCAACTGCGGCCAGCATCGCTCCGACGAACGCGTTCGAGTTCTCGCAGAAGACCTCGTAGTTGTTATCGGACCTGTCGATCATGCGCGCATACTTGACCATGGTAGCCCAGGCCTGGTCGTCGGTCAGCCCCGGGAAGTCGAGTGGGGTGCTGGAGCGCTGAGCCGGCGTTTCGCCGTCGCGGTCATCGGCAGAGTCTGCGATGGGCACGTTGGTCTCGACCTTCATGTTACCCAGCCCGGGCAGATACGGCCGCTCTGGTCGGGAGCGGATCACATATTCCTCACCATTGCTGTTGCGAAAGACTAGTAGAGATGCTTCGCTCCCAAGGGCAATCCTAGGAGTTCGACATCACTTGCCTCGATGAAGATCTGTCCAGTCATAGGCAACTCCACAGGTCGTGTCCCGGAGGTGGTTGAAACTGGAAGGCGACGTAATCCTCGGATAAAATCTCACCCACCCAACTCTCGGCGGCACCGGCCAGAGAAATCGCGCCAAGAACCAGGATACTGACAGCTCGACCTCTTCGCTACTGCCCGATGCAGGGGGTATGCTTCGACCGAGGACCGCCGTCGGATGAACGCGAACATCGCGCCAATCTTCGAGGAGGTTCTTAGCCGCCATTATTCACCAAGTTCAAGTTTTGGCGGTCAACTGGCTGATTTCGGATTGGATGATGTTTCTGCACAGGCCGATGTCGCGTCCGGGTTGTGAGGCCCGACCAGTAGCTTGTTCCCGGTCATGCGGTTGATGGTTCAGGGCGTGCGGGGGCGTTTGTGTCGGGCCGGTCTTGGTGATCAAGTCATGGTGGGTGACCAATTTCCTGACCGGGCGGCTGCCCAACGTGAAATGGAAATGGCGCTAAACGTGCTGTCCTAAAACATCAAGCAGATAGCTGCCTTTATCGACTCCGGAACCTCATGGCCGCAGTCAGTCCTAAAGAGGCAGGGAGAACCCCTGTTCTTTATCGCTGACCGCCTTTCTGAAGTGCTACGCCTAACCCGAGCAAACACCAGTCTCGGTTCGGAGAGTCCCCACACATGCCGAGTTCAAAGTCGCCGTTTACCAGTGCTGCAGCGAATGCGAATGCAGCAAGATCAGTCGGACCTTTTTAACGCCAATGCAGCGACTGACTACATCTAGACATTTCGCACGACGTTGGCGTTGAACATCTCATAGGCAATGATTGCGGCGGATGCCGCCACATTCAGCGAGGTCCCACCGTCATTCCGCACGCCTTCGGAACGGCTCGGGTCGATGGGGCTGTTCGAACGTGGTTTGGGTAAATGCATGTCAGGTGTGGGAATCCAGACCGTGGTTTGTAGCCGCTCGATACCGTCGACATTGAGACCGTCGTATTCGTTTCCGAAAACCACGCAGTCGTTAGGCTTCCAAGCGACATTAGGCAGGGGGATAGCTCTGGGGCCGAAGCCAGTGCCGATTACCCGCCCCTTTGCACGGCCGAGGCAAGCTGACAGAGTCGTCTCGACAATGGGTGGACGCCGACCTAGCGCACCACAGGCAAAATCGGCCACGATTCTAAGGCTGTCGCCACGCATCAGGCCATGTGAATCCAAGATCACTACAGCCTGTCCATAAACCTCGGCCGAACGCAAGATCATCCCGACATTGATAGGCGATTGGAGAGAATGCAGTAGAAACATGGTTAATTCTATGGTTTCCTTAGTGAGCAAGCATATTCCTTCGGTAGGAGGAACAGCAAGAATGATTAATGCACTCTCATCCGCCGGAAGCTGGTCTGATCCTAGCTGCCTATCGCAGGCCGAGGACGATTTCTCGATCAAGCTGACAATGAAGGGTGATCCGCGCTTCTGGTGGCGGGTCGAGAAGACCGGAGATGACTGCATTTTAATCACCGATTTCGCGCCAGGCGGACAGAGCCCGCATATGATGGCAACCGCGCTAGCCCTGCTGATTGAACCGCGAAAGGACACTGTGCCATTGAAACTGGTCTTTCACGACCTAGTGCCGAAAGAACTCGAGCCTGGCGCCTACCGGATAGAGTTGAACCGCGTTGCGCAAGCAGTTCAGTCGTGGAGCGAGGAAGCTGCACGGCTGGTTGGCCTGGAAGTCGGCAGTTTCAAATTCAATATCGAATGTGGCAAGTCGCAGATGATCGTGATGATGCATCGAGAAGCAGGAGATTAAGCATTAGGACAGATGCCGCTCGCGATTGAAGTGATCGAGAATGGATTGGTCGGGAAAATGTCGAAGCATCTTAATCGTCTTCAGCACGGTTTCGAGCTTGATGAATGGCAATGCGACAACCTCGCCTTCGAGTGGGGCATTGGCATTCGTTTTATTACCGTATTCCGGCGCCGGAAGAGAGTGAAGAGTGCCCATTCCAAGGATCTTTCCAATGGTTTCGTCTGACAGATGGTAGTGCAAAATGGTTAACGAGAGCTTAACGCCGTTGGCAACCTGCTTCGTCATCTGCCCTTTTGGAAACGAGCGTAGTTCAGCCGAGGAGGCGCGGATCTTCAACGAAATCAATGACCTTCACCAGAACGTCTTTCGGCCGGTGGAGGCAATCTGCTACGAGCAGGGCCACCCGGTCCGCATCCTTGATGCGCGCGAGTTGAACGATGTCGACCAGGATACGATCCGGGATAAGGTGATCGAACTAATCGACGCGGCCGATGTGGTGCTAACGGTCATGACGGCGGACAAGCCCAACGGGTTTATCGAATATGGCTGGGCGATGGGGATGTGGAAGAAGCCGATCATTCTGTGCAGCGCCGATTACCGTCTTCCAACCAATATCAACAATGCCCTCGCCATCGAATACGATCCTGCACATATCAACGGCTCAGATCCCGATCGGGTTAGGAAACTCGTCGGGCAACTGGCGGAACGAATACTGCGTGATCTGCGCAAAAGGGGACGGAGGCCGCCATTCGAGCACTTTCCGAAAACTATGCTGGCTCATGGGGCAATCGACGTGCTGGGTCGGTTCATGGATGTCTCGATCAAGGATTGGTCAGACACCCTGCTAGCCGCCGAGCGCGAGATCATTGTCGCTTCGAACGCGATGTGGCAGATCACAACGCAGCCCTTTCAGGATGCCGACGGCACATACACAAACATCGAGAGCCTACTGCTGAAGAAGGCTCTGCAGGGGGTTAAGGTCACGGTGCTCATGCAGCATCCGGACAACACGACCACAAACCATCTTCGCAAGACCTCGCTAAATTCGGGGGTGGACGATGTCCGCGAAAGACAACGTCGCGCTTTCAAGAGCTGGGCAACAGTCCGCGCAACCTTCGAGCGGATTAGCCGAGAATCCAATCTCGATCTGGCCAAGGACGGCTTTCGCGTGATCCGGCTCAGAAACCGGTTCCTGCCGTTCCGCGCCACCCTGACCGACAAGAAACTGTATATGACCCTTAGGTTCTATACCCAGCAGTTCAATTCTGGCCTTTGCCTTGTGGCAGGGGCTGGGCTCCAGCAAGACGAGAAGAATCCTTCAGTCTACGATCAGATCCGCGAGGAACTGGAGTTTCTAATTGGGGAGAACGCGCAATCCTCGGAGGAAAGCTATCAAAGTTGGCTACGAACCGGAGCGGAATGAGCGGGCATCCAAGGGCCACGATCGCATTCCTCGCCGCCTGCACCGCGATCACGTTGGTGACGGGCATGATCGGCTGGACTCAGATCTACGGTTCCGATCCCCAGCGGGATCTTGGTGACGCCTTCTACCACACGCTCATCGCTTTTAGCGGAGACGATAGCTATATAGCAGTGGCTGGAGAGCCGCAAATGAACGGATGGGTGCGCGCGGCGCGGTTCACTGGTATCCTAACCACGTTCTCGGTCATTGCGACAATGTTGAACGCCGTTCTGGCTCCCCGCATCCTGCGCTGGCGCGTGAGCCGACTCAAGGGTCATGCAGTCGTGATCGGCGCGTCGCCCTTCGCGCTAGACATGATAGGAAACGCTCGGAGGGTCGTCGTCTTCGACACACCAGAGGCCCTGCAGCGTCTACAGAGACCTGCGCGAGCGGGCAGGCTGCTAATGGTCCCGGACCCGATGATCGAGGCGACCGCCACCTGCTGCATCCTTGGACGGCCCGAGGAGATCATATTCGGCGATCCTGACACCGCTACCAACGTCGAACGCGCGCAGGAATGGCTAAGGCGGACCGATCTGCGCGGGAACCGGCTGAAGGTGCGGATTGAAGACAATACGGTGGCGCGTAATCTGCAACTGCTGTCCGATGATCTGGCCTATGCGACGCAGATCTCACGATCGGAGACTATTGCGCGGGCGCTTGTGACCTCAATGGCGCCGACCGCTCTTGCAATGCTTCGGGGGCAGGAGCGCGTGCATATCATGTTGATAGGAATGAGTTCGGTAAACCTTGCCGTTGCCGAGGAAATGGCGCTGCGCTGTCATCACCATGCCCTGAAACCCCTGCGCCTGACAGTAGTCGACCGCGACATCGTCGCGGCTCGTGTCCGCATCCAAGCCGAGCGGCCCGACCTGCTAAATCCCGATTTTGGAGCAGGTGATTTCGAGATCGACTTTCTCGAGATGAACGCCCTCGAATGCTGCTCTGACGAGGGGGTAGGCCAAATCATCAGCATCGAGGCGCGAATGCCGCTAACCGCTCTTGTCGTAGCAGCGGGCGAGAATGCGCGGAACGTGGCGATTGCCATGCGCCTGAGGCAACTACAGGTTGAGAAGCTATGCCTCAAGGCCCCGATCTTCATGCGAAACGACAGTCAAGGCTCGGTCGCTGCTGCACACTGCGACAATCTGACCGGCGGTATTATCTCCTTCGGGGGCCGCCATCTCGATTCGGAGGATCTAAAGCTGGAACAGATTTATGCCGACCTCGCACAGGGGATCCACGACCGGTGGCGCGACTCGCCCGATGTCGAGAAGACTCCAGAAAACGATTGGGACGAAATGCCGACTGTCAAGCGCCGCCCCAGCTATCGTGCCGCGCTGTCGGCAGTAGAGCTTTTCTACGCGGCCGATTTTTTGCCTCCCGTGGGCCAACATCTGGCCGGCCTTCGGTTGGAGCCGACATGCGGCAATGCGACACTAGGCGATGATGGACTAATCGACAGTCTGACGAGGACCGAGCATGACAGGTGGAATGCTGAGCGGCGGCTAGAAGGGTATTGCTGCGCCCCAGACCGCTTCCGCGACGATGAGAAAAAGCGGCACCCGCTGATCCTATCCTACGAGGCTCTCCTGGCCCATGATCGCAATCAGCTTCGAAAGGACGAGGCTAATGTCAGGGCGGCACTTCGACTGGGCGTGCAGCGGCACGAGGCTGCGCTGGAGAGCGATTGTTGGCGCAAATCGGTCCGAATTGGCATCATCGGTCCGCTGAGGGTCGACGCTGACGACACTTGCGAGGCCGTCCGGTGCCTATTGCACGATATCAATTCAAAGGACCGATCATTACCAACTAAGGCTTTGGAAATTCTCAGCCCCAACGCGCCCGGCTTTGATAGGGTCGCTGCCAAGCACCTTGCCGAGGCGTGGAAAGAGACAACCGGGCGACCCTGCCGTCTTCTCCTTTTGAACGCGGCCAGCCCAGCAGCCATGAACAAGATTGCCCTGCGGCATGTCGGAAAGGATCGGGACAAGAAAGCCCGGTCGGCGATCATAAGGGATTTCAATGCTCAGGCTGCTGCGCTTGTTGCGCTTGCGAAGGCTGGCCATCAGCTTAGAAGCCTTGACATGCGGGGGCTCGGCGTTTCGGATGCCGAACTGATTAACGACGACTTAGCTTACGAGGGCATTCTGGCCTCTGTGCAAAACGAGATATTGAGGCGCGCGGACTGGATGATATTTGATACCGCGAGTGAAACGGCCGAATGGACTATCCGAGCGATGCGGATCTGGGAAAAGAAGTTTGGCAAGACAGCGCTCCAAGTGAGAACGGCGGTGAAAATTTAGTTTACGGAAGCAGCGGTATAGACCGCAGCGATGCATTGTGCGGCGAACAACGCTTACCAGCCATTTCAATGGATGCTGCTGCTCTGGCACGAGGTTGTGCTTACGCAGCGAAGTTCCAGAAGGTCCAGCAAAGCTGATTTAGAGCGCGTTGCCTCCAATTGGTTTAATATCCGGCGGCTTTGAAGAAATTGTAGCACTCCTCATCGGTGAAGAGATTGCAGACCTGCCCGACAGTTTGCCATAGAGCCTCGTAGGTTCGAGCGGCGGCTCTCCGGATCAGCGCCTTGAGCTTTGCGAAGGCCATCTCGATGGGGTTCAGGTCCGGGCTGCAGGGAGGCAAGAACAAGAACCACGCGCCAACGGCGCTCATAGCCGCCGCTCCCTTGGGGCTCTTGTGCGATGACAGGTTGTCCAGAATGATCACATCGCCCGGTCGCAGTGTCGGGGCCAGTTGGGTTTCGACATGGAGCGCGAACAGTTCGCGGTTCATGGCACCGTCGATCACCCAAGGCGCGTCCAGCCGGTCATGGCGCAGAGCTGCAATGAAGGTCTGGCTTCGCCAATGTCCGAACGGCGCATGGTCGACGAGGCGCTGCCCACAAGGCGCCCAGCCGGTGGTCTTGGCCAGGTTCGTCTTGATCCCGGTCTCATCGATGAACGCCAATCGCTCCAGATTGTTGGCCATGAAAGGCTGGCGTCTCGCGATCCAGACATGGCGCTGAGCGGCGACGTCCTGGCGCTTCTGTTCAAGCGCCTGCAGAGTTTTATGGGATGGCCCGCCCCTCTTGGAGCGCATCGGCTAAGATGCTGGTGCATGTTTGTGAGAAAGGAGCGGACCATGACGATCGTTAAGAGTGCAAGAACCGGAGATGACGATGCCCCTTGATGCCCAGCCCCAACAGATGTTCCTGACCGTCACGCAGGTCGCGCGACGATATGGTGTCTCGGCCGACACGATCTGGCGATGGAGACGCAACGACAGCTTTCCCGCACCGGTGAAGCTCGGTCCAAACTGCACCCGGTGGCGGCAGGTTGACCTAGACTCCCACGAGTCGACGCTGCAGGCGGGACTGGTCATCGATGCTGATTGCTGGATGGCCGCATGATGACGCCTAGTAATGCGACAGGTGCGTGGCTGTCTTGATCAGGGAGGGGTGCGCGGCATGCCCGGAAACGGCGGACGAGGAATGGGCAAGGCTGCGGCAGCCGGGCTTTCGGCGCAGGTTCCGGAGAAGCCGAAGTCCTAGATATTTCTGTCTACGGCGATGGGGGTGCCTAATGTCCCCGGACCATTTCCCGGCAAACCTCCTCCATTATGTTTCCTCGGCGCAACATCTGGGTGCTGCTTGTTGAATTTCACGAGACATTTTGTCTCATTTCAACCACCCAGATGTTTCATTCGCGGTTCAGCGGGTGGCATCTTGCGCAACATAAGGCGGCGTCAGCGAACCGAAGGTTCAGGAAATCCTGGGCCTTTCCAGCGTGTCCTTGTGCCAGCGCAACGAAGTGCAACATCAGAATGGCGTTTTCGCAACGGAACGCCGGCAAGGCGCGTGCTCAAGGCCAAAGCCGAAACGAACGCGGTCGAGAGCAAACGAAAGCAAGGACCCCGGCTTTGACGAAGGAGGATCTGGTGTTTTGCACCAGAGTCGCGCTGGACGTTTGGAGATAAGCCGTGACAGGGTAGGAGAAAGCTCCTTTGACCTCAATCTTCGCCTGCCGTGGGCACGGGAGCCTGGGTTCTGTCGCCACGCCGCGTCGCCAATGCCGGTCGCTGTCTGCATGTCCCTTGACTGCAGCGCTTGGAGCACGGCCATGAAAGGGCCATGGCAGCAACGTCCATGTGGAGGAGGCAGGCGGCAGGTCGCGTCTTCTCCAACACAATATCGAAACAACCATGCTCCAGATGTTGGTCTGATCATCTTGAGATAAGGGGGTGGCGCATGTCCTTGCCGGAGTGAGTAGTCCGGCCTGAACATCCCTTAGCGCGTTGATTTTCTGTGCTGAAGCTGCGGTTTTGTTGGCTTTGAATTGCAGGGTTTCGTATGCTTTGGCCAAAAACCCTGCAATTTCCGGTCGCCGATGAAGCCCCATTCCCGCGCCCCTGAACAGGATGACCTGCTCCGCCCACGGCTGGTCGACATGATCGACGCCCGCCATGAGTTGGTGAAGCTTGCGGCGCTGATCGACTGGGAGTTTTTCGAACGGGAATGGGCGAGCTTCTTTCCGTCGCACCAGGGTCGGCCAGCGACATCGCCACGCCTGGTCGCGGGGCTCATGTATCTCCAGCATGCCTTCAAGCTCTCGGATGAGGCGGTAGTGGCCCGGTGGGTCGAGAACCCCTATTACCAGCACTTCACCGGCGAGACGTTCTTCCAGCACCGTTCTCCAATCGATCCCTCGTCGCTGGTGCGCTGGCGCAAGCGGATCGGCGAGGAAGGGGTGGAGTGGCTGCTGACCAAGACGATAGAGGCAGGCCGAGCTTCTGGCGCGGTCACCGACAAGAGCCTGAAACGGGTGGCCGTCGATACGACCGTGATGGAAAAGACCATCGCTCATCCCACGGATGCGCGGCTTTACGAGCGCGCCCGCGCCCTGCTGGCGGGC
>JAYRKT010000059.1:0-17210 GCA_041905595.1 Rhodobacter sp. | reverse complement strand
TCCCCGGCGGCGGTGGAGGGGGCTGTCTGCCCCCTCTTGGCCTGTCGGCCAATTCACCCCCGAGGATATTTTCGCAAAAGAGACAGGCTGAAGGGGATCAGCCGATTTCGGCGAGGCGCTTCAGCGCTGCCTCGATCTTCGCCGCTTCCTCTTGGCGGGCTTCCAGATTGGCGCGGGCTTCGTCGACCACCTCTTCCGGGGCGGAGGCGACGAAGTTCGGGTTGTTCAGCCTGCCCTTGAGGCCGCCGATCTCTTTCCCGAGCTTCTCCAGCGCCTTGGACAGGCGTACCTTCTCCTCGGCGATGTCGATCACACCTTCAAGCGGCAGGGCGAAGGCGCCACCTTCGACCGGGACCGTCACCGCGCCCTTCGGCGCGGCGGCGGCCGTGGTGATCGACTCGATCCGGGCGAGGCGTTTGATGAGTGCCTCGTTGCGGGCGAGCGCACCGCTGCCCGCCTCGTCGAGGCCGAGATTGACCATGTCGAGCTTGAGGCCCACTGGCACATGCATTTCGGCGCGGGCCGAGCGGATTTCGTCGATCAGGCCGGTGACCCAGGTCATCTCGCGCATGGATGCCGCATCGACCAGTTCCTCGCCGTAGGTCGGCCAGTCGGTATGGACAAGCATCTTGTGGCGTTCGCCGGTCGTCTGCCACAGTTCCTCGGTCACGAAGGGCATGATCGGGTGGAGGAGGATCATGCACTGATCGAGAACCCAGGCCATGGTCTGGCGGGTTTCCTCGGCCTGTGCGCCGTCGAACAGGGGCTTGGCGAATTCGACATACCAGTCGCAGACCTTGCCCCAGACGAAGGCGTAGAGCGCGTTCGCCGCCTGGTCAAAGCGGAACTCGGCCAAAGCCGCATCCACCTCGGCCCGGACCCGTGCCGTCTCGCCGATGATCCAGCGGTTGACGGTGGCGGTCGCAGCGGGCGGAGCGGCCTGCGTCTCGTGACCTTCCCAGACGTTGTTCATCTCCGCAAAGCGGCAGGCATTCCAGAGCTTCGTACCGAAATTCCGATAGCCGGCAATGCGTTGCGACGACAACTTCAGGTCGCGCCCCATGGCCGCCATGGCGGTGAGGGTGAAGCGGACGGCATCGGCGCCGAACTCGTCTATCAGCTCCAGCGGGTCAAGGACGTTGCCGAGCGACTTCGACATCTTTTTGCCCTTCTCGTCGCGGACGAGGGCATGGACATAGACGGTGCGGAAGGGAACCTCGTTCACCACGGCCAGTTGCATCATCATCATCCGGGCGACCCAGAAGAAGATGATGTCGAAGCCGGTCACGAGAACGCTCGTCGGGAAGTAGCGCTTCAGCTCCGGCGTCGCCTCCGGCCAGCCGAGCGTGCCGATCGGCCAGAGACCCGAGGAGAACCAGGTGTCGAGCACGTCGGGGTCGCGCCAGACCGGATAGAGGATATGCGTCGGATCCTGCGACACGGCATAATCGGCCAGCCCCTGCGCCAGCACGTCCATCGCCGCCTGGCGGTCGGCGACCTCAACCACCCGGGCGTGGTTCATCGGATGGGGCAGGGCGGCGAGGTCGTCCTTGAACTTCTCGCCCACGGCCTCGACCGAGGCGGCGCAGTGGTAGACGGGGACGGCGGTCGAGGGCAGGTCGGTCAGGATCTCGGTCAGTTCGACCTCGTCCAGCGCCTCGTCGCCCTCGTCGTCACGGAAGCCAGGGGCGGCCAGCGGCAGGCCGTACCAGACCGGGATCTGGTGGCCCCACCAGAGCTGGCGGCTGATGCACCAGGGCTCGATGTTCTCCAGCCAATGGAAATAGACCTTGGCATCGCGCTCGGGCAGGATCTGGGTGTCGCCGTTGCGCACAGCGTCGATGGCAGGCTGCACGATCTTCGCGGTATCGACGAACCACTGGTCGGTCAGCATCGGCTCGATGACCACCTTCGAGCGGTCGCCGAAGGGCTGCATGATCGGCTTGTTCTCGACGAACGGGACCCTCTCGAGATGTTCGGAGTTGGTCTCGGGGTCGATGGACTTGACCAGCACCGTCACCGCCAGGCCTTCAGCGGTAATCGCCTCGACCACGCGCTTGCGCGCCCCGAACCGGTCGAGGCCGCGGAGTTCGTCCGGGACGAGGTTGATGGCATCCACCTCGGTTTCCGTGAAGGCCGCGCCGCGGGCGATGGCCAGCGCCTTGACCGCTTCCTCGGCATAGGGCGCGCCGTCGTCGCGCATCGTGCCCTTGGTGTCCATCAGCCGGTAGAGGGGAATGCCGTTCCGCTGCGCCACGCCATAGTCGTTGAAGTCATGCGCGCCGGTGATCTTCACTGCGCCCGAGCCGAAGGTCGGGTCGGGATATTCATCGGTGATGATCGGGATCAGGCGGCGGTGTTCCTTGGGGCCGACCGGGATCTCGCAGAGCATGCCCACAATTGGGGCATAGCGTTCGTCCGATGGGTGCACGGCCACGGCACCGTCGCCCAGCATCGTTTCGGGCCGGGTGGTGGCGATCGAGATGTAGTCGCGGACCTCGTCCACCACGACCTTGCCGTCCGTATCCTTCTCGACGTAGCGGTAGGTCGCGCCGTTCGCGAGCGGGTATTTGAAGTGCCACATATGGCCCTTCACCTCGATATTCTCGACCTCGAGGTCCGAGATCGCCGTCTCGAAATGCGGGTCCCAGTTCACCAGCCGCTTGCCGCGGTAGATCAGACCCTTGTCGTAGAGGTCGACGAAGACCTTGATGACAGCGTCGTGGAAATTCCCCGTCTCGCCTTCGGGCGCGTTCGGGGCGCCGGACATGGTGAAGGCGGTGCGGTCCCAGTCGCAGGAGGCGCCGAGGCGCTTCAGCTGGCCGAGGATGGTCGATTCCGACTTCTGCTTCTGTTCCCAGACCTTTTCCAGGAATTTCTGGCGCCCCAGCTCGCGACGCGAGGGCTGTTGGGTAAGGGCCAGTTCGCGCTCGACGACCATCTGCGTCGCGATGCCGGCATGGTCGGTGCCAGGCTGCCAGAGCGTGTCGTCGCCGCGCATCCGGTGCCAGCGGGTCAGGATGTCCTGCAGCGTGTTGTTGAACGCGTGGCCCATGTGGAGCGAGCCGGTCACGTTCGGCGGCGGGATCATGATGGAAAAAGGCTGCGCCCCCGGTTTCGCATTGGCGCCGGCGCGGAAGGCGCCCCGGCTGTTCCACATTGCGTAGATCCGGTCTTCGGCCTCGGCGGCGTTGAAGGTCTTTTCCATCGGCATCGGTCTGGCCCCGCTTGTTCCGCGCAGGTGTCTAACGCGCGCGGGCGGGAAGGGGAAGCGGATTGCGGGCAGATGGCGGCGCCTCGGCCGGACAGAGCGTTCCTCCGCCGGGGCAGGGGCGGGTCAGAATGGGTGGATCGAATAAAGCACCGCGATCGCCACGACCCCCAGCAGGACCAGTTCGCGCCTGTCTGGGCGACGGGTCAGCAGGCGGCGGACGAAATCGGGCTCGGCCGATGCGGGAGATTGCGGCAAACGGTCGGCGACGAGCGGAGAAACGGGTCGGGCAATCGCCGCAGGGGTGGGAAGTGGCTGCATCTCCGACTGTGCTTCGGCACTTGCCTGCCCGCTCAGCGAGGGCGGCTGCACCTCGGCCTGCATCCGGCGGTAGATCTCGGACGTCCGCACCAGCCGTTCGGCCGGGGTTTCGGGCTGCTTGCTCATGGCGCCATTCTACACCGCCCGGTCAATCCGCGTCGACAGGTGGATCAGGCTTTCCGAAGACCGAACCCCGGTCATCGCCCCGATCTGGTCCAGCACCGTGTCGAGGATCGTCGTCGTGGGCGCTGCGATCTGCAGGAGCAGGTCGAACCGGCCCGAGGTCGTGAACACCCGCTCGACCTCGGGGATGGCCTTGAGCCGGGTCAGGATATTGGCCTGCGCGCGCGGTTCAACCGTCAGAAGGACCGAGGCGCGGAGCCGCCCTTCGCGCGCCGCCTCGCCGAGCTTGATCGTGTAGCCGACGATCACGCCCGAGGTCTCGAGCCGCTCCAGCCGCGCCTGGATCGTCGACCGCGCGACCTTCAGCCGCCGCGCCAGAGTCGCGATCGACATCCGCGCATCGGCCCCCAGAAGCCCCAGAATGTTCCTGTCGAGTTCATCCATGCAATTTGACCGGCGTTTTCGTCATAATAACGCTGCTTCAACGCAAATCTACTCTTTTGATCGGTGAGTTTGTCATACATATGCGGCATCCTTGATTACGGGTTACGGACGACAGGCACCGAACCCGCTTCGTTTTCAGGAAAAGGGCGGCTCATACGCACCTGGCCTGGTTGGATAGACCGCGTAAGCGTCTCCCGACCCGTCTAGCCGGGGCAAGAGGGCTTGCGTTCTGTTGGCTAAGAAAAAGGACAACGCCGATGGGACTCTCGAAAACGATCTGGACCAATCCGTCCGAATTCATCCGCTCGAACCAGCCGGAACATCCCGTGCTGTTCATGTCGCCCGCTGTTCTGCAGGCGACCGCCCGCCGCTTCCTTGACGGCTTTCCGGGCTTTGTGACCTATGCCGTGAAGTCGAACCCGGAAGAGGTGGTGATCGAGAACCTCGCTGCCGCCGGGATCCGTGGCTTCGACGTGGCCTCGCCCTTCGAAATCCGCCTCATCAAGCGCCTCTGCCCCGAGGCGGCGATGCATTACAACAACCCGGTGCGTTCGCGCTCCGAGATTGCCGTCGCGGTCGAAAACGGCGTCGTGTCCTATTCGGTCGATTCGGCCTCGGAGCTTGAGAAGCTGATCGAGCTGGTTCCGGCCCGCGGCACCGAGATCACCGTGCGATTCAAGTTGCCGGTCGATGGCGCCGCCTACAACTTCGGCGCCAAGTTCGGTGCGACCGTGGAACTGGCGACCGTGCTGCTGAAGCGCGTGGCCGAGGCGGGATTTGTCCCCTCGCTGACCTTCCACCCGGGCACCCAGTGCACGGATCCGCATGCCTGGGACCATTACATCCGCGCCGCCGGCCGCATCGCCGAGGGCGCCCATGTCCGCATCGCGCGGCTGAATGTCGGCGGCGGCTTCCCGTCGCACCGGGTCGAGGCGGTGCTGCCGCAGCTCGAAACCATCTTCCAGCTGATCGACCGCGTGACCGGCGAAACCTTCGGCGATGACCGTCCCGCGCTTGTCTGTGAGCCGGGCCGCGGCCTCGTGGCGGACGCCTTCACCGTTGCCTGCCCGGTCAAGGCGGTGCGTGACGGCGTCCATGTGTTCCTGAACGATGGCGTCTACGGCTCGCTGTTCGAATTGCCGATCACCGGCATGATCGACCGGCTGGCGGTGGTTACGCCCGAGGGCGTCGTGCGCGAAACGGCGAAGCGGGACTTCATCCTCTTCGGGCCGACCTGCGATTCGATCGACCGCCTGCCGGGCGATATCCCGCTGCCTGCGGACATCGCCGAGGGTGACTGCCTGCTCTTCGCCGGAGTCGGCGCCTACTCGACCGTCACCAATACCCGCTTCAACGGCTTTGGTGATCTCAGCATGGCAACGGTCCTGTCGCTGAAGGTCTGACAACGGCATCTCCGGCTGGACAAAACCGGCCGGAGAGCTACCCTGATCTCTAAGGATCAGGGTGCAAGCCCATGTCGTATTTGAGCGAATTCCTTTCCGGCCTGAAGTCCACCCTAGGGGGAAGGACCTTTCACCCTGTCATTGCTCACGGGTGCCCTGAGGGGGATGCGCCATGCGCCTGACCGACAGGCTGTCCCGCTGGCTTCGCCGTGAACCGGTCGCCCTCACCACGCCTGAGCCGGTTCGGTCGCGCGGCACCGGTCGTCAGCCCGTCGATCATGTGGTGATCCTCGACGGCACCATGTCCTCGCTGAAGCCGGGCCATGAAAGCAATGCCGGGTTGACCTTCCGCCTGCTGCGCGAGGGCGGAAAGAAATCCAAGCTGTCGCTCTATTACGAGCCCGGCATCCAGTGGACAAGGTGGGCCCAGACCCGTGACGTGATCCAGGGGAAGGGCCTGAACCGCCAGATCCGCCGTGCCTACGGCTTCCTCGCCTCGCGCTGGCGGCCCGGCGACCGGATCTTCCTGTTCGGCTATTCCCGTGGCGCCTATGCCGTCCGCTCGCTGGCCGGCGTCATTGACCGCGTGGGCCTTCTCCGGCCCGAAGCCGCGACCGAGCGTGCGGTCACGCTTGCCTATCGTCACTACCAGACCGACCCCGACAGTCCCGCCGCCCGCGCCTTCGCGGCCGCACATTGCCAACCGGGGGTCGAAATCCAGATGATCGGCGTCTGGGACACGGTGAAGGCCCTCGGCCTGCGGCTGCCGCTGCTGTGGATGCTGACCGAAAAGGAACACGCCTTCCACACCACCCACCTGGGCCGCCATATCCGTCACGGCTTCCACGCACTGGCGCTCGACGAAACCCGCGAGGCCTATGCGCCGGTTCTGTGGTCCTCGCCGCCCGACTGGTCAGGCAATGCCGAGCAGATGTGGTTCCCCGGCACCCACGGCGATGTCGGGGGGCAGCTGGAAGGTCAGCTGGCGTCGCGTCCGCTGGCGAACATCCCGCTGGTCTGGATGCTGGACCGCGCCGAGACCTGCGGCCTGTCCTTGCCGCATCGCTGGCGCGCCCGCTTTCCCTGCGACCCGGACGCGCCGATGATCGGCACCTGGTCGGGCTGGGGGATGCTGTTCCTGCTTCGCCGGCGCCGGAAGGCCGGACTGGACAGGTCGGAGCATCTGCATGCTTCCGTGGGGCTGCGTGGCACCACGGGCTATCAGACGCGCACTTCCTGATTTCTTCTTGGCCCAAATACCCCCCGCCGGAGGCATCGCCCGCAGGGCGATCTCTCCCGCTTTCCTTCCGGCGCGCAGGCTGGCACCTTGCCGCGACGAGAGGAGTCCAAGATGCGCAACGTCACTGTCGCCGCCACCCAGTTCGCCTGTTCCTGGGATCTGCCGCTGAATGCCGACAAGGCCGAAGAGCTGATCCGCGCCGCCGCCGCCCGGGGCGCGCAGGTCGTCCTGATCCAGGAGCTGTTCGAGGCGCCCTATTTCTGCATCACTGAGCGGGCCGAGTATTTCCGCCTTGCCCGCCCCATGCAGTGCCATCCCCTGATCGCGCGCTTCTCTGCCGTGGCGAAGGAGCTGGGCGTGGTGATCCCGCTTTCGTTCTTCGAACAGGCGGGGCCGGCGCATTTCAACAGCCTCGCCATGATCGACGCGGATGGCACCGTTCTGGGCCTCTATCGCAAGACCCATATCCCGCAGGGGCCTGGTTACGAGGAGAAATACTACTTCTCTCCGGGGGATACCGGCTTCAAGGTCTGGAACACTGCCTTCGGCCGGATTGGCACCGGCATCTGCTGGGACCAGTGGTTCCCCGAGGCGGCGCGCAGCATGGCGTTGCTTGGCGCCGAAATGATCCTTTATCCGACGGCCATCGGCTCGGAGCCGCCGGCGCCGGGTTATGACAGCCAGCCGCATTGGGAGATGGTCATGCGTGGCCATGCGGCCGCGAACATTCTGCCGGTGATCGCCTCAAACCGCATTGGCACCGAAACTGCGCCGGAAGGCACGTCGGTGACCTTCTACGGCTCGTCCTTCATTTGCGATCCCACTGGTCAGCTTGTCGCCAAGGCCTCGCGCGATGCCGAGGAAATCCTTGTTCACAGCTTCGATCTCGAGGCAATCGAGGGCCTGCGCCGAACCTGGGGCCTGTTCCGCGACCGCCGGCCGGACTGCTACGGCGCGGTGGCAACGCTGGACGGAGGGCACTGAACGAATTCTCTACGAAAATTCCTTCGGTGACACGATTTTTCGTAGAAAAATCGAAAAGGCCCGCGGATTTTGCCGCGGGCCCTTGCTGTCTGCCGGCGAAGCTCAGCGCTTGGCGACGTCGACGTAGTCGCGCTGCTTCGGACCGATATAGAGCTGGCGCGGACGACCGATCTTCTGGGTCGGGTCCGCGATCATCTCTTTCCACTGGCTGATCCAGCCCACCGTCCGCGACAGGGCGAAGATCGGCGTGAACATCGAGGTCGGGAAGCCCATCGCCTCGAGGATGATGCCCGAGTAGAAGTCGACGTTCGGGTAAAGCTTCTTCGAGATGAAGTACTCGTCCTCGAGCGCGATGCGCTCCAGTTCCTTGGCCACCTGCAGAAGCGGGTTGTTGTGGACGCCGAGCAGATCCAGCACCTCGTCAGCCGATTCCTTCATCACCTTCGCGCGCGGGTCGAAGTTCTTGTACACGCGGTGACCGAAGCCCATCAGGCGGAAGCCCGAATTCTTGTCCTTGGCCTTCGCGACATATTCCGGGATGCGGTCGACGGTGCCGATCTCGCGCAGCATCTCGAGGCAGGCCTGGTTGGCGCCGCCATGGGCCGGGCCCCAGAGACAGGCGATGCCGGCGGCGATGCAGGCAAACGGGTTGGCGCCCGACGAGCCGGCCAGGCGGACGGTCGAAGTCGAGGCATTCTGTTCGTGATCGGCATGAAGCGTCATGATCCGGTCCATCGCCTTGGACAGGATCGGGTTGACCACATATTCCTCGCAGGGAACCGAGAAGCACATGTGCAGGAAGTTGCCAGCGTAATCGAGGCTGTTCTTCGGGTAAACGAAGGGCTGGCCGATCGAATACTTGTAGGCCATCGCCGCGATGGTCGGCAGCTTGGCGATCATGCGGATCGCCGCGACCTCGCGCTGCCAGGGATCGTTGACGTCGGTCGAGTCATGGTAGAAGGCGCTCATCGCGCCGACCACGGCGACCATCGTTGCCATCGGGTGGGCGTCGCGGCGGAAGCCGCGGAAGAACAGGTGCATCTGCTCGTGCACCATGGTGTGGCGCGTCACGCGGTTCTCGAAGTCACGCATCTGCGCTTCGGTCGGCAGCTCTCCGTACAGGAGCAGGTAGCAGACCTCGAGGTAGTGCGATTTCTCTGCCAGCTGTTCGATCGGGTAGCCGCGATAGAGAAGCTCTCCCTTGTCGCCGTCGATATAGGTGATGGCGCTTTCGCAGGCGGCGGTCGAGGTGAAGCCGGGATCGTAGGTGAACACGTCCGCGTCGCCATAGAGCTTGCGGATGTCGACGACATCCGGGCCAAGCGTCGGCGAATGGATGGGGAGGGCGTAGGACTTGTCTCCGATTGAGAGCGTCGCGGATTTGTTCGGTTCAGCCATCATGCATCCCTATCTGGCGTGGCCGCCGGCAGCCGGCGGTAGTCGGCCCGGTCGTGCAGCAGGGAAGCGAAGGCCGATCAGGCCGAGGCATCCTCCAGCCGCCCGATCGTCTCGTCCCGACCGATGACAAGCATCATGTCGTAGACACTCGGCGTTACCGTCCGCCCGGCCAAAGCGGCCCGTAGCGGCGCGGCCATCTTGCCAAAGCTGAGACCCTGGGCCGAGGCCTCCTCCGACAGGATTGCTTCCAGATCGCCCTTTGTCCAGCTAGCATTTCGCAGGCGCGGCGTCAACGATTTCAGTATACCACGGGATACCGTATCCAGTGCGGCCTGTGCTGCAGCATCCGCGACAACCGGTCGAGAGACCAGCGCGAAGTGAGCCTTTTCAATGAGTTCCGGGAAAGTCTTTGCCCGGTCTTTCAGGGCATACATTGCCCGAGACACCCTGTCGCGCTGCAGATCGTCAAGCGCTGGTTGGCCGATCGAGGCCAGATAAGCCTCGAGTTCGTGCAGCAATGCAGCATCCGGCGTAGCGGCTATGTGCTGGCCGCAGATGTTTTCGAGCTTCTTGAAATCGAGTCGCGCCGGCGACCGACCGATTCCCTCAAGGTCGAACCACTCCTTGGCCTGATCCGAGGTAAAGAACTCGGCATCGCCGTGCGCCCAGCCGAGGCGGGTCAGGTAGTTGCGCATCCCCGCTGCGGGGTAGCCCATGCGCTGGTATTCCTCGACCCCCACGGCGCCGTGACGCTTGCTGAGTTTCTTGCCGTCGGGTCCGTGGATCAGCGGAATATGCGCCCAGACCGGCACCGGCCAGCCCATCGCGTCATAGACCATCTGCTGCCGCGCGGCGTTCGTCAGGTGGTCGTCGCCACGGATCACGTGGGTCACACCCATGTCGTGGTCGTCGACGACCACCGCCAGCATGTAGGTGGGCGTCCCGTCCGAGCGCAGCACCACCATGTCGTCAAGCTGGTCGTTGCGGAACTTCACCGTTCCCTGGACGACGTCCTGCACAAGCGTCTCGCCCTCGCGCGGGGCCCTCATGCGAATGGCGTAAGGACCATCGGGCCAGGTCGCCGGATCCGCGTCGCGCCAAGGGCTCTGGAACAGGGTCGAGCGGCCCTCGGCGCGGGCTGCCTCGCGGAAGGCTTCAATTTCCTCTGGCGTCGAGTAGCAGCGGTAGGCCGATCCGCGCGCCAGCATCTCGCGCGCAACCTCGGCATGGCGGTCGCGGCGCTCGAACTGGCTGACGACCTCGCCATCCCAGTCGAGGCCAAGCCAAGTCAGGCCTCGCAGGATCGCCGCCGTCGCCTCGGGTGTGGACCGCTCGCGGTCGGTATCCTCGATCCGCAGCAGGAAGGTGCCGCCATGACCGCGGGCGAAGAGCCAGTTGAACAGTGCCGTCCGGCCGCCCCCGATATGCAGGTAGCCGGTTGGCGAGGGCGCAAAGCGGGTTACGATCTTTGCGCCGTCGGCGCGTGCGGAATTGGCGTCGGTCATGACCGGGTTAACCTTTCGGAAACCATGAACGGGGCAGATTTGCCGCCTGTCTAGGCAATCACGCCTGAAGTGACAAGCGCGGGAACCAGCGGGACATGCGGCGTCTCGGCCATCCATTCGCGGCCTTGGCAGCGGCGCGCGGGACGCTGTTCCCCTTTGTCCCGGTGCTGATTGGCTGCGGCATCGGGCTGTGGTTCGGCCTGGCAGCCGAGCCTGGGCCGGTCTTCTACGTCGCGATTACGGGACTGGCGCTTGCGCTGCTTGCCATCGCGATGCGCGGGGCGGAACTCGCGCAGGTGCCCGCCTGGGCCGGATTCTGCCTCTGTCTGGGGATGCTCGCCTGTGGGCTGCGCCTGTCCCTGGTCGCCGCGCCGGTGCTGGAGTTCCGCTATTACGGTCCGGTGCAGGGTCGCGTGATCGAGATCGACCGGTCCGAGTCCGACTTTCCGCGTATCACCCTTGACCGGGTGGTGCTCTCGCGGGTTGATCCCGACCGCACGCCCCGCACCGTCCGCGTCACACTGCACTGGGACGGTCCCCAGACAGAACCGAAGCCGGGCCTGACCGTGATCCTAACGGCAAACCTCGCCCCGCCGCCCGGCCCGGCCGAGCCGGGCGGCTTCGACTTCCGCCGGATGGCATATTTCGAGGGGCTGGGCGCGGTCGGGTCCAGCCGCTCGCCCCTGCTGGCGCTGGAGCCCGCCGCGCCGGGCGAGGAATGGATCAATCGCCTGCGCGCCCATCTGTCCGCGGCGATCATGGTACGCATTCCCGGACAGGCCGGAGCCTTTGCCTCGGGCGCGGTAACCGGTGACCGGTCCGAGATTGCGCAGGCGACGGTTCAGGACCTGCGCGCCTCGAACCTGTCGCATCTGCTGGCGATTTCGGGGATGAACATGGCCTTCCTGACCGGCTTCGTCTTCGCACTGGTCCGTTATGGCATTGCACTGGTGCCGCCAGTGGCGCTGCGGCTGAACTCGAAGAAGGTCGCGGCGGCGGTGGCGCTGCTCGTCTCGGCCTTCTACCTCGCGCTGTCGGGGGCCAATGTCGCGACCGAGCGCGCCTTCGTCATGGTGGCGGTGATGCTGGTCGCGGTGCTGGCCGACCGTCGGGCCTTTACCCTGCGCGGTGTGGCGCTAGCTGGAACAGCGTTGCTTCTATGGCAGCCTGACAGCCTGTTCGGGCCGGGCTTCCAGATGTCCTTTGCCGCGACCATCGCCTTGGTCGCCGGGTTCGATGCCTTGCGGCGCTGGCCCCGCGCCCAGGCATTGCCCTGGTGGGGCAGGGGCGTGATGGTTGCGGTCCTGTCCACAGTCATTGCCGGGGCGGCCACGGCCCCGCTCGGCGCCGCGCATTTCAACCGCTTCACCGATTACGGCATGATCGCCAACCTGCTGACCGTCCCGGCAATGGGGATGCTGATCATGCCCGGTGCGGTGATTGCGGTTCTGCTCGCGCCCTTCGGACTGGCCGCGCCGGGCTTTTGGGCGATGGAACTGGGTGCGCGCTGGATCCTGGCGGTCGCGCATCTGGTGGCGGGGTGGAAAGGGGCGGTCACGGGCATTCCTGCGCCGGTGCCTGCGGTCCTGCCGCTCTTGGCGCTTGGGGCGCTGTGGGTGGTGATCTGGCAGGGGCGCGCCCGCTGGCTGGGGATCGTGCCGCTTCTGGCCGGGTTTGTCCTGTGGGCCGTCCTGCCGCGCCCGGACCTGATCATCAGCGCCGATGGCGGGTTGGTGGGGGCGATGGGGCGAGAAGGCCGGGTGCTGTCCGCTGCGAAAGGGGCCGGCTTTGCTGCATCGGACTGGCTGGCGAACGACGGCGATCTGGCGGATCAGGAGGAAGCCGCCAATCGAAAGGGGTTCACCGGTCCTGCCATGGCCCGAGGCTTTCAGCTTGGCGGGTGGCGCGGGGTCGTGCTCAGGGGCAAAGGGGCGGCCGCGCAACTGGACCAGGCCTGCAAGGAAAACGATCTGGTGATCCTCGCTGCGGAGATTGCCGCCTTGCCCGAGGGATGCACGGTGATCGACCGGACCGAACTGGCGCTCAGCGGTGCGGTCGCGGGATGGCTGGAACCGGACGGGGGATTGCGGCTTGTTCCGACGAACCGTGCCGCACGGGCCTGGACGGGTCAGGTTGCGGCGCAGCCGGTGGTCGTGCTGCCGCCGCCTCAGTAGTTGCGGATCAGGCCGACGAGGCGCCCCTGCACCCGCACCATGTGGTCGGGGAACATCCGCGTCTCGTAGGCGGGGTTGGCCGCTTCCAGCGCGATCATGTTGCCCTTGCGGCGGAAGCGCTTCAGGGTCGCTTCCTGTTCCTCGACCAGCGCCACGACGATGTCGCCATTCTCGGCGGTGGACTGTTCGCGGATCACCACGATATCGCCGTCATTGATCCCGGCCTCGATCATCGAGTCGCCCTTGACCTCCAGCGCGTAATGCTGGCCGCGCCCCGATAGCATCGAGCCCGGAACGGCGACATGGTGCGAGATGTGCTGGATCGCCTCGATCGGCACGCCGGCGGCGATGCGGCCCATCACCGGCAGTTCCATCGCGTGGATCGCCTCGACCGGGATGGCGTTCTTCGGCGGAGCGGGAGGGGCGGCGGGCCGGTCCCCCTGGATGACCTTGGGCGAGAAGCCGGGGCGTTCCATCGCCTCCGGCAGTTTCAGGATTTCCAGCGCGCGGGCCCGGTGCGGCAGGCGGCGGATGAAGCCCCGCTCCTCAAGCGCCGTGATAAGACGGTGGATGCCGGACTTCGATTTCAGGTCCAGCGCCTCCTTCATCTCGTCGAAAGAGGGGGGGACGCCGTCGGCATCCATGCGCGAGCGGATGAAATCAAGAAGTTCCAGTTGCTTGCGGGTCAGCATCGGGCGCGATCCTCGTCTGGCGGCGCGGATGGGTTCCCGACATGTTCTGCCCGTGTTCCCGGTTTGTGTCAACACATTCCGTGGAATGGGGTCAGATCGGCAGGTAGTTCACCTCGATGCCGGGGCCGCGAGGGCCGTCTCCGATGGGCCGGACAAGGAGCGCGTCGGCCTGTGACAGGATCGAAAGCAGGGCCGAGTCCTGCCGGTCAAACGGGGTAACGATCGGCAGGCCGGGGCCGGGCGACATCCGCGCGCGCATGTAATGGGCACGGTTGCCGTTCGCGCCGACCTCGGCGCCTAAAATGGCCCGCCGGAGGGGATGTGCAGGCGAAAGACCCAGCATGGCCCGGATGAGCGGCAGCAGGAACAGGTGCCCGCAGACGATGGCCGAGACCGGATTGCCCGGCAGGCCGAGCATTGCCGCCCCCATGAGCCGCCCCGCCATCAGAGGTTTGCCGGGCCGCATCGCCACCTTGTAGAAGGCGCGCTCCAGCCCGAGGGCGCCCGAGACCTTCCCGACAAGGTCATGATCGCCGACCGAGGCGCCGCCGATGGTGACGATCAGGTCCGCGCCCTCGGCCAGCCCGAAGACGGTGGCAAGCTCCGCCTCGGTATCGCGGGCGATGGGGAGCATTCTGACCTCGGCGCCCTCTGCCTCGGCCATCGCCTTCAGGGCGAAGCTGTTCGAGGCGATGATCTGGTCGGGGCGCGGCGTCTCGCCCGGCATCACCAGTTCATCGCCGGTGGCGATCAGGGCCACGACCGGCCGGCGGCGGACTGTGACCCTGTCGATGTTCATCGCGGCGATCAGGGCAAGGTCGGCGGGGCGCAGCCGCCGCGGCGGCAGGCTGTCGCCTGTGCGGAAATCCTGACCCATCGGGCGGATGTTGGTCGAGCCGTCAAGACCTGCGTTCAGCAGGATGGTATGCCCTTCGGCGGTAACATCCTCCTGGATCACGACGCGGGTGGCGCCATCCGGCACCGGGGCGCCGGTGAAGATCCGCACCGCCTCGCCCGGACCGACGCGGTCCGCGAAAGCATGGCCCGCGGCCGAAATGCCGGTGACGGCAAGGCGGTCGCCCGGGTGCACCGGATCGACAACCGCGTAGCCATCCATGGCCGAGGCTGCGAAGGGCGGCTGGGTTAGGCGGGCGATGGCGGGCTCGGCCATAACCCGGCCAGCCGCGGCAGCAAGTGGAATGCTCTCGTCAGGCAACGTTGGGGCGAGGGCGGTCACGCGCGCCAGCGCCTCTTCGACCGATATCATCGCTTCGCCTCGTAACGACCGGATTTTCCGCCATCTTTCAGGATAACCTCGACGCCGAGGATCTCCATTCCCCGGTCCACGGCCTTGACCATGTCATAGACGGTCAGCGCGGCCACGCTGACGGCGGTCAGCGCCTCCATCTCGACCCCGGTCTGGCCAGTGGTCTTGACGGTGGCCTCGATCCGGATGCCTGGAAGGTCGGCGTCCGGGGTCAGGTCGATGGCGACCCTGGCGATCGGCAGGGGATGGCACAGCGGGATCAGGTCGGCGGTCTTCTTGGCCCCCATGATCCCGGCAAGCCGGGCGACGCCAAGTACATCGCCCTTCTTCGCCCGGCCTTCGGTGATGAGGGCCAGCGTTTCGGGCAGCATCCGCACCGCACCACGGGCGACGGCGATACGGTCGGTCACGGCCTTGTCCGAGACATCGACCATGTGGGCATGTCCTTCGGCGTCGAAATGGCTGAGGGGATTGCCGGCCATCACAGCCCGCCCTGGGCCGTGCGCGGGTTGGCAAGGATCGCGCGCGTCGCCGCCTCGACATCGGGCTGGCGCATCAGGCTTTCGCCAATCAGGAAGCAGCGCGCGCCGTAACGGGCCATGTCCGCCAGATCCTCGGGGGTGTAAAGCCCGCTTTCCGAGACGATCATGCGGTCCTCGGGCACGCGCCGTGCCAGCTTCCGGGTGGTCTCGAGCGTGACTTCGAATGTGTGGAGATTGCGGTTGTTGATGCCGATCAGCGGCGAGCGCAGTCGTGCCGCCCGTTCGAGTTCGGCTTCGTCATGGACCTCGATCAGCACGTCCATTTTCCAGCGAAAGGCTGCCTCCTCAAGTTCGGCGGCCTGCGCGTCGGAGAGCGAGGCCATGATGATGAGAATGCAATCGGCGCCAAGCGCACGCGACTCCGCCACCTGCCAGGGATCGTAAAGGAAATCCTTGCGCAGGCAGGGCAGGCCGGTGGCCTCGCGCGCAGCGACGAGGTAGCTGTCATCGCCCTGGAAGGAGGGGCCATCGGTCAGGATGGACAGGCAGGCCGCCCCGCCGCGTTCATAGGCGCGGGCGAGTTCGGGCGGGTCGAAATCGGCGCGGATCAGACCTTTCGAGGGGCTGGCCTTCTTGATCTCGGCGATAAGCCCATAGCCCGAACTGGCCGCCTCGCGCAGCGCCACGGCAAAGCCGCGGGGAGCATCCGCGTCACGCGCCGCCTCTTCGATCTCGGCCAATGGCCGGGCGGCCTTGCGCCGGGCGACATCCTCGAGCTTGTAGGCCTTGATCCTGTCCAGAATGGTCGCCATGCGATTGTCTTGTCCCAGTACGATTTTTCTACGAAAAATCGGCGTTTCCTTCATTGGGGCGATTTTTCTGCGAAAAATCTGGCTCCCGGTTTTTGCGCTGATTTTTCGCAGAAAAATCGTGGACGCAAGGGTCAGGCTGCCGTGGTGACCCGCGCCACCGCCGCCACTTTCGCCCGCGCCGCCCCACTGTCGAGACTTTCCCGCGCCAGTTCGACCCCTTCAGGCAGGCTCGCCACCTTTTCCGCCACGACCAGGGCTGCCGCCGCGTTCAGCAGGACCGCGTCGCGATAGGCTCCGGCTGCGCCATCAAGCAGGGCGCGCAGGGCCGCGGCATTTTCGGCGGGGGTGCCGCCCAGGATCGCTTCGAAGGGATGTGCGGGCAGTCCGGCATCTTCGGGGTGCAAGTCAAACTCGCGGATGGTGCCGTTCTCCAGCGCCGCGACCTTCGTCGGCAGCGCGATCGAGATCTCGTCCGTCCCGTCGCCGCCATGGACGAGCCAGGCCCGCTCGGCTCCAAGGGCCAACAGCGTTTCGGCCATCGGGCGGATCAGTGTGGGCGAGAAGGTGCCGGTCAGCTGCCGCTTCACCCCGGCGGGATTGGTCAGCGGTCCGAGGATGTTGAAGATCGTCCGCGTGCCGAGCTCGGCGCGCACCGGGCCGACATGGCGCATCGCCGGATGGTGCATCGGCGCCATCATGAAGCCGATCCCGGCTTCGGAGAGCGCCCGCTCCACCACCTCCGGCCCGACCATGACATTGATGCCCAACTCGGTCAGCGCATCGGCCGCCCCGGATTTAGACGACAGGTTGCGGTTGCCATGCTTGGCAACCGGTACTCCCGCGCCCGCCACGACAAAGGCCGTCGCGGTCGAGATGTTCAGCGTGCCCTTGCCGTCGCCACCGGTCCCGACGATGTCCATCGCGCCTTCGGGCGCGCGGACCTTGTGGCACTTGGCGCGCATGACCGAGGCGGCGGCGGCATATTCCTCGACCGTCTCGCCGCGGGCGCGCAGCGCCATCAGGAAGCCACCGGTCTGTGCCGGTGTCGCCTCACCCTCGAACAGAGCCTCGAAGGCGGTTTCGGCCTCGGCGCGGGTCAGGGGCCGGCTCGCCGCCAGCCCGATCAGCGGTTTCAGGCGGTCGCTCATGCCGGG
>JAYRKT010000096.1:2414-2966 GCA_041905595.1 Rhodobacter sp. | reverse complement strand
TTCACCCAGGTCAACGCCGACGGGTCCCAGAGCAAGGGAACGCTCTATATCCAGCGCCCGGGGCGGGTGCGGTTCGAATACGCGCCGCCCTATGACGACACCCTGGTCGTGGCCAGCGGCGGGACGCTGGCGGTGTTCGATGCCCGGGCCAGCGGCAAGCCCGAGAAATACCCGCTGAACAAGACGCCGCTGAACCTGATCCTCTCGCGCGACATCGACCTGACCCGGGTCAGCATGGTCACCGGCCATGGCGAGGAGAAGGGCCGCACCATCGTGCAGGCACAGGATCCGGCGCATCCCGAATACGGGCGGATCTACCTCTACTTCGACCGCAACCCGATCCGGCTCAGCGAATGGCTGATCATCTCGGAAACCGGCGAGCAGACCCGGGTGAAGCTTGGCCCGCTGACGCCGCGCTCCGACTTCTCGGGCTTCCTGTTCGACATCGGCTATATCGAGCGCAACCGCTGAAGGTTGCGCCCGCGCGCGGGCTGCCGGGCGGGCAGGGCGATCAGATCTTGCCGCAGGCCCGCAGCTGCTTGCCGTACAGGT
>JAYRKT010000096.1:0-2404 GCA_041905595.1 Rhodobacter sp. | reverse complement strand
CTCGACCCGGTTCGCGGTCCGCAGCAGCCAGGACTTCTGCAGGTGCGTGCCCCGGGCATAGCCGCCCTGGCCCTCGTGATAGGCGAGGTACTGGTTCCGCGCGTCGTATTTCGAGATGCCGTTCCGGCGCTTGGTCTCGGTCATGTACCAGCCGATGAAATCGGTGGCATCGTAAATGTCGCTCCGGCTGGCGCCGCGGCGGCCGGTCGACTTCTTGTACATGTCCCAGGTGCCGTCGATGGCCTGCGAATAGCCATAGGCCGAGGATTGCCGCCCCATCGGGATGATCCCCAGCGCATAGGTGTGCGGCGTGCGGGCATCGCCGTCGAACTTGCTTTCCTGATAGATCACCGCCATCTGCACATTGACCGGAACGCCCCATTTGCGCTCGGATTTCTTCATGGCGGACAGGTACTTGGGTCGTTCCTTGACGATCGCGCAGGCGTTGTCGAGGTTCTTCGGCGGCGACATGCCCCCGCATGCGCTCAACAGCAGCACCAGAAACAGCGCAGCATAGCGTGGACAGCTCATTTTTGCCTCAGGCGTTCTTTTTTTCGGGACCGTAACGGAAAATCCGGGAACCCGGAAACGAAAATCCGGCGTTCCGCAACGGCACCGCGAAGTGTTGCCGCCTGACCCCTGCGTCAGGCACCGTCCAAGGCCCCCGCATGGACACTTCGCCGGATTCGGCGTAGAGACGGCCGGAGAAGGAGCCTTTCGATGCTCAAGACGCGTGCGAAATTCCGGCTGGGCCAGGTGGTCCGCCACAGGAAGCACCCCTTCCGGGGGGTGGTTTTCGACGTGGACGCGGTCTTCTCGAACACCGACGAATGGTACGAGTCGATTCCCGAGGACAGCCGGCCATCGAAGGACCAGCCGTTCTACCACCTGCTCGCCGAGAACGATCAGAGCTATTACGTCGCCTATGTCTCGGAGCAGAACCTGGTCCCCGACATGAGTGGCGAGCCGGTGGAGCACCCCGACCTCGAAGAGTTCTTCGGCGAGCCCGAGAACGGCATCTATCCGCTGCACGCCGCGCTGAACTGACCCGGGGCCGGGAAGCCGGGGCCGTCATCTGCCTTGCCCGATCTTCCCCCGAAGCCCGGCGTGGGTCAGCCGACGTCGTCCGGGTCGCCCGGCAGCGGGATGCGGAAGGCGAGACGGTTGCGTTCGCTCATCCGGCGGTAGGAGAGGCCGCTGCTGAGGGCGCGGATCAGGCCCCAGCCGAAGCCGCCTTCGGGCAGGTCGGCCACAGCGACGTTCAGGTCGGGTTCGCGCGCGTCGGGCAGGGCCTCGCCCGGAAGGGGCCGACCGTCGTCGATCACCGCGATCGCCAGATCCTCGGGCCGGCGTTCGATCCAGACGCAGATTTCGCCCTGCGCCAGGTCGGCATAGGCGTGCTCGACGATGTTGTTCAGCACCTCGGCCAGCACGATCTCGACCGTGCCGGCCGTCATCTGGTCCATCCCCCAGCGTTCGAGGGTCTGACGCAGGATCGCCATTGCCCGGCGCACCTCGCCCTCGCAGGGGATCAGGTTCAGCCGCAGGGCGGAGCCGTCGTCCATGGCGCCCGGGCGGCTCACCGGAGCAGGCCGGCCGGACCGGATCAGCACGCTTCGGATCGGCCGAGGGCAGAGGCCGTGCTCGGATGAATGGTGAAGACCGAATCCATCCGCGTCAGCCGCAGCACTCGGTCCACGGTGGGCGACAGCGCCGCCAGTTCCAGCCGCCGCCCGCCGGGCAACTGTTTCATCGCCGCGACGATGGCGCCCAGCCCGCTACTGTCGATGAAATCCACCCGGCCGAGGTCCAGCACGACCCGCCCGGGGGCGTCCTGGGTGGCTTCGCGCATGCCGTCCTTGAACCGGATCGCCACCGCCGCATCGATCCGCGCTTCGGCCACGGTGACGATGGTGACACCGTCGCGAACTTCCCGGGTCAGGTCCATCACAGCCTCCGCCTGCTTCCGCTTTTGACAGGCTAGGGGGCAGGCCTTACCAACTGGTTTCCGGTCGCGGGCCCGAGGCGCGCGCCGGCGCCGATCCCGACCCCGACCAAGGAAGCCCGCGCCGTGAGCGACGACAGCTATGCGCCCCCCGACACGCCGCTGGACGTGATCCATGCCGACCACCAGATCCTCGTGGTGAACAAGCCCGCCGGGCTGCTGTCGGTGCCGGGTCGCGGCGAGCACCTGGCCGATTGCCTGATCGCCCGCCTGCGCGCCGCTTTCCCCGAAGTTCTGCTGGTCCATCGGCTGGACCGCGACACGTCGGGGGTCATGGTCTTTGCCCTGACGCCGGCGGCACAGCGCCATCTCGGCCTCCAGTTCGAGAAGCGGCAGGTGAAGAAGGCCTATCTGGCGCGGCTGTGGGGCGAGATGGCCGAGCGCGAGGGGCGCGTGGAC
>JAYRKT010000095.1:382-2978 GCA_041905595.1 Rhodobacter sp. | reverse complement strand
CCCTGTGCCGGACACACCGGTTGACCGTCTACGACGCCGTCTATCTGGACCTCGCCCTCCGCGAAGGCGCGACGCTTGCCACCCGCGACGCCGCCCTTGCCCGCGCGGCGACGGCCGAGGGGATCCGCGTCGTCTGAGGCGGCGCGGTCCTGGCCTGCATGCACCGATCGGACCAGCACCCGGCCGTCGGCACCGCAGCGGCCAACGACCGACACCTGTCATAGGGCGTTGACTACTCCCTGATTGTGGGCATCGAAAATTCCATGGCCCTCGCTTCGGCCGCCAGCCCCGGGATGCTTCCCAAAGCTGGTAGCTTTCAGCCCGACGCCGATAGTCCGTGCCGGTCTTTGCGGGACGGGAGCGGTGCGGGTGGTCCGAGTTGGAGAGCTTCTGATGATACTGGATCTGCACCGCCAGGGCCTGTCGGTGACCGCGATTGCGCGGCGAACGGGCCGGGACCCCAAGACCATCCGCAAGTACATCGAGCGCGGGCTCGATCTTCCTGCCTATGGGCCGCGACAGGTGGGCCGGCCGAACAAGATCGCGCCCTTCGTCGACTATCTGCGCGACCGGATTGCCGCCTATCCCGATCTGACCGCAGTGCGCCTGACCCGCGAGCTGCGCGAGCGTGGCTATGACGGCGCCTACACGGCGGTGAAGCGGTTCGTGGCGGCGATCCGCCGTTGAACGTCGGGATGGTACTTGCCGAGGTCGTGCAGAAGGCCGGCACAGAATGCCGCCCGCCCCAGTTCCAGGGCATCCGCCCGCTTCTGCGCCAGCCGGGCGACGGCCTGCAGGTGGAGCACGAGTGGCTGCCAGTCGCCGACATCTCCTGGCGTCCCGGAATGCGCCCAGAACGGCGCGTCTTCCAGCGGGGGGCGGGCGGGTTGGTCCGGCATCAGGCCTCGACAGCGCTGTCTGCAGTAAACCGGCTGAAATGGCACAAACAATGTGTCAGGGTTCGTGCCCCTGTTCCGGGACCAGACGTGACCCGGATTCCCTAATGCCTGATTAACGTTGCCCATGGGACCCAGCGATGGCAAGCCCTGCGTCTGGTCCGAAAAATGGCCGGCGGAACCATGTGGTCCGGGGCCTGGAGCGGTTGCATGCCTCCCCGCACGGGCTTGCCGGGATGGCATCAAGGATATCCTTTCATGATGTATATCCATCCACGGAGAGATCGGGATGCAGGTTGCACGATGGGGGAACTCGCTGGCCGTCCGCCTGCCCGCGGAGCTGGTGCGTGAGCTTGGCCTGAAGGAAGGCGACCAGATCGACCTGGTCAAGGACGACGGCGCCGTGAAGGTGCACCGCCTGCCACGCGCCGAGGAGGTGCTCGAAGATCTGCGCCGCTTCCGGGGCCGGCTGCCCGCCGGCGACCGCCTGAGCCGCGACGACGCGCATGAGCGCTGACTTCGCGGACACCAACGTCGTCCTCTACCTCCTCGACGACGGCCCGAAGGCGGAGCGGGCCGCTGCCATCCTCGCGGGGCGGCCCCGCATCAGCGTGCAGGTCCTGAACGAGGCGATGGAGACCTGCCGCCGGAAGGCCGGCCTGAGCTGGGACGAGACCGGCGCCTTCCTGGCCGGAATCCGTGCCTTGTGTCCGGTCGAGGACGTGACCCTGCAGACCCACGATGTCGGCCGCGCGCTGGCCGAGCGCTATGGATGGTCGGTCTACGACGCGATGATCGTCGCCGCCGCGCTGCGCGCCGGCTGCACCCGGCTGTGGAGCGAGGACCTTCAGGACGGTCAACTGGTGGAAGACCGGCTGCGGATCGCCAACCCCTTCGCCTGAGCCCTTCGACCGGGACCCGCTCGCACGCCCGCTTCCGGCCGGCATGCGGATCGGCAGCGCCCGCGCAATGACTGGTCTCCAAATCCCCCACGCCGGCGGCAAGGGTCGACCTGACCGGCAGGCCGGACAGCACCCGGTCTTCATCTCCCGCCCGGACCCATGATGGTCGCGACGCGATGCGCGGGTCCCTCGTTCGGACTACGCGAACGCCTTCCCCATAGTCGCGCTCGGCAACATCCCTGGGCAAGGCACCGGGAAGGGTCGGTTCCGTATGTCGCCGGATGGCTTCAATCAATGCCCGCTTTGGCCGCGACCTTACTGTTGAACGGTTATTCTATCCTGCGAATCGATCAGCAGATCATTGGCCAAATCGGGAGCCTGCCGCCATGTCTCGGACCGATCTATTCCCCGACTGACGGATCAATTTGCCACATGCGGATCCGATCACCATTGGCGCTCTCCACTCGGCTGTCGGCCATCCGGCGCCGAAAATCGCAGAAAGCCCTTTCGTTGAATCGGTATCAACGATTACAATTCTCGTGGTCGATTTGGACAAAATTTACGGCCGTCAGCAGGGCTATCATCTTGCCCGCCCCGCCCTTTGGCGGGCTGAAATTTATGATCATCGCTCTGCGAATTTGATGAGCATTCGCTTCCGCAGCATAGGGCGTGAATCCGTAAACACGCAAGCGCAATGATCTGGCAGGCATGAAAATGGCGTCGAAACGGTAGGCTCAGAGAAGGCTCGGAGGAGGCTCGGAGAAGGCTCGGGGCGTGCTTAGCTTGTTCGTGGGGACG
>JAYRKT010000095.1:0-372 GCA_041905595.1 Rhodobacter sp. | reverse complement strand
AACCGGCCTGGTGGCCCGCCCAGGCGCCAGGCGGGCATCGCAGGCGCCCCGGGGTCGAAAATACGATGGGTCGTCTGCGTATATACGCGGACGGCTCATGGTCAGCGGTTCCGCCACCACGCAGCCGTCAGTCAGATCGCGGATGGAACCATGGTTTGTCTGCGTATATGCGCGGACGGTAGATGGTACGCGGTTCTTCGCCAGCGGGTGTTTCGGGGCTCAAGCTTCGAGAAAGCAATCTGAACAGCGAACCATATGCGGTCTGCGCATATACGCAGACGGTCCATAGTACGCTGCGCGCCGCGAAAGGCAACTCCGGACGGTTTGTACAACGGTGTGATTGCGTGCATGTAAGCAGACAGACCATTGTAC
>JAYRKT010000006.1:0-158732 GCA_041905595.1 Rhodobacter sp. | reverse complement strand
TGATCCCGGCGGAACCGGCGGGGCTGATCCGGGCGGAACCGGCGGGGCTGATCCCGGCGGAACCGGCGGGGCTGATCCCGGCGGAACCGGCGGGGCTGATCCGGGCGGAACCGGCGGGGCTGATCCGGGCGGAACCGGCGGTACCGCCCCCTGACGCGTCGGATCGTTCTCGGCCCGTCAGAGATCGACCGTGTTCACCGGATAGGCTGTCGTGAACTTCATCCGCTCCATCGCGAATTGCGAGGTGACGTTCTTCAGCTCCAGCGTCTCGGTCAGGCGCTTGTAGAAGGCGTCGAACGACGGCATGTCGGACGCGGCTACCTTGAGGAGATAATCCACGTCGCCGGCCATCCGGTAGACTTCCATCACCTCGGGCATGGCTTCGACCGCCCTGGCGAAGGCCTCGCGCCAGCCCGGGCTGTGATCAGATGCTTCGACCTTGACAAACACGGTCAGGCCAAGGCCGATGCGATCCGGGTCGACCAGCGCGACCCGCCCGCGGATCACGCCGGCCTGCTCCAGCTTCTGGATGCGTTTCCAGCAGGGCGTCTGCGACAGGCCGACACGGTCGGCCAGTTGCGCGATCGACACCGTCGCGTCGCGCTGCAGTTCGAAGATGATCTTTCGATCGATGCGATCCATGTTCAAGAACCAGTTACAACGATATGAATTCGCGGACAAAATCCGTCTTTGGACGCGCACGGATGTCCGATGGTTTGCCGATTTGCTCGATCCGGCCCATCGACATGACGACGACGAAATCGGCCAGCTCCATCGCCTCGGCCTGATCGTGTGTTACGAAGATTGAGGTCAGGCCGGTCGTGTCGTGGATCTCGCGCAGGCCCTGCCGCAGTTCCTTGCGGACCTGGGCATCCAGCGCGCCGAAGGGCTCGTCCAGAAGCAGCATGCGCGGCTCGATGGCCAGCGCCCGCGCCAGCGCCACCCGCTGCCGCTGTCCGCCCGACAACTGGTTTGGGTACCGCCCCCCGATGTCGGGAAGCTGGATCAGGTCCAGCAGCTTTGCCACCCGTCGGGCGATCTCGGGGTTCGAGGGCCGGCTCTTGCGCGGCCGGGCACGCAGGCCATAGGCGATGTTCTCGTAGACCGTCATGTGCCGGAACAACGCATAGGACTGGAAGACGAAGCCGGCCCGCCGCTCCTGAACCGTCAGGCCGATTGCATCCTGCCCGTCAAACAGCACCCGGCCGGACGTGGGATATTCCAGCCCGCCAAGAATCCGCAGCAACGTCGTCTTGCCCGACCCCGAGGGGCCAAGCAACGCCACCAGCGCACCCGACGGGATGGCCAGCGAAACGGGGTGCAACGCCGCCGTCACACCGAAGGTCTTCGAGATCTCGTCGATTTCGATATGCATCGCATGTCCTTTCAATGGCGGTGGGTCGCGGCAAGCTGGTCGGCATGGCGCCATTCCAGCAGCGTCTTGAGAGCAAGGGTCACAAGGGCGAGGCCGGCCAGCACGGCAGCAAGGGTGAAGGCCGCGACCGAGAGGTATTCGTTGTAGAGCATCTCGATGGTGATCGGCATGGTCGCGGTCTGGCCGCGGATCTTGCCCGACACGACCGCCACCGCCCCGAATTCGCCCATGGCACGGGCGTTGCACAGCAGGACGCCGTAAAGCAGGGCCCAACGGATATTGGGAAGGGTCACGGTCAGGAAGGTGCGCCAGCCACTGGCGCCAAGGGTCAGCGCCGCTTCCTCCTCGATACGCCCTTGCTCGATCATCACCGGGATCAACTCTCGCGCCACAAAGGGAAAGGTCACGAACATGGTCGCCAGGACGATCCCGGGCAGCGCGAAGACGATCGGGAAGCCATGGGCAACCAGCCAGCCCCCCATGGCACTGTTGGCACCGAACAAGAGGACCATGCAAAGCCCGGCGACGACCGGAGAAACCGAAAACGGCAGGTCGATCAGCGTAATGAGCAGCGCCTTGCCGCGGAAATCGAACTTCGCGATGGCCCAGGCGGCCGCCACTCCGAAGGCCGCGTTCAATGGCACCGCGATGGCCGCTACCGTCAGCGTCAGCCGGATCGCCGAGCGCGCATCGGGATGGGCAAGCGAAGCCGCGGCGGCAAGCCAACCCTTCGCCAGGGCCTCGACAAAGACGGAAATCAACGGGGCGAAAAGCAGGACCGCCAGCACTGCGATCACCAGTCCCACCAGGGCGATACGAACCGGAGGCGCCTCTTCCGTGACGGGTCTGAACCTGGGCATCGGGATCGCGGGGGATAGGTCAGACATGGGAAATCCTCCGCCGGCTCCACACCTGGATGATGTTGATGGCGAGGAGCATCGAGAACGAAATCACCAGCATGGCGATGCCGATCGCCGCGGCGCCGTTGTAATCGAACTCCTCAAGCCGGATGACGATCAGGAGGGGCGCGATCTCGGTCTTCAGCGGGATATTCCCGGCGATGAAGATCACCGATCCATATTCGCCCACCGCCCGCGCCAGAGACAGCGCAAAACCGGTAAGCGCCGCCGGCATCAGTGTCGGCAGGACGACCCGGCGCAGCGTGTAGGCACGATTGGCTCCGAGTGTCGCCGAGACCTCTTCCACTTCGCGCTCGATCTCTTCGATCACCGGCTGCACGGTGCGGGTGACGAAGGGAAGCCCCACGAAGATCAGCGCGATCAGGATGCCCCACTGGGTATATGCGATCTTCCAGCCGACCTCTTTTGCCAGCGCCCCGAAGATGCCTGTCGGCGCATAGATCGCGGTCAGCGCGATCCCCGCCACAGCCGTCGGCAGGGCAAAGGGCAAGTCCACAGCCGCATCGATCAGGCGCCGTCCGGGAAAACTGTAGCGCACCAGCACCCAGGCCAGAAGGACGCCGAAGACGAGGTTGAAGATCGCGGCGAACAGCGCGAGCCGGAAAGACAGGAACAACGCCGCAAGACTACGCTCGGTCGAGACGACCGACCAGATCCCCGCCGGGCCGAAGGCGGCGCCCTTCAAAAGAAGGGCGCCGATGGGCAGGAGGACGACCAGTGACAACACACTGAGAGTTATTCCAAGGCTGAGCCCCAGGCCCGGCATCGGAGAACGGTGAACAAATGTCGTCACGCCCTGCCCTTTGCTTTGAACATTTCCTTCACGTCGGCCCCGTCACTTCGCCACATAGATCTGGTCGAAGATGCCGCCGTCGCCGAAATGTTCAGGCTGTACCTTGGCCCAGCCGCCCAGGTCGTCGATGGTCACGAGATCAAGCTTGGGAAAGCGCGCCACGTCGGCGGGATCGGCCTTGGAGGTATCCCAGCCCCGATAGAAGTCCTTGAAGATGATGGCCTGGGCCTCGGGCGTGTAGAGGAAGTTGATGTAGCCCTCGGCCAGTTTGCGCTGCGCGTCGTCCTTGATGTTGCCGTCGACGATCGCAACCGGCGGTTCCGCCAGCACCGACACCGACGGCACGACGATGTCGAACTGATCCTCGCCCAACTCGTTCAGAGCAAGGTAGGCCTCGTTTTCCCAGGCGAGAAGCACGTCACCGATCCCGCGCTGCGCAAAGGTCGTGGTCGAACCGCGCGCACCGGAATCAAGCACCGGGACATGGGTATAGAGCTGCTTGACGAACTCTTTCGGGTCCTTGCCGTTCTTCTCGGCCCAGGCCCAGGCGGCCAGATAGTTCCAGCGCGCACCGCCCGAAGTCTTCGGGTTCGGCGTGATCACCTCGACCCCGTCATTCAGGAGGTCGCCCCAGTCCTTGATTCCCTTCGGGTTCCCCTCGCGGACAAGGAAGACGATCGTCGAGGTGTAGGGCGAAGAGTTGTGCGGGAACTTTGACTGCCAGTCGGCCGGCAGTTTGCCCGTTTTGGCGATCTTGTCGATGTCGCCCGCCAGCGCCAGCGTGACCACCTGCGCGTCAAGACCGTCGATCACCGCCCGCGCCTGCGCCCCAGATCCACCGTGGCTGGTTTCGATCTGCGGCTGGGGGTTCCCCTTGGCAACCCAGTCGGCAATGAAGGCCGCGTTCAGATCGCGATAAAGCTCACGCGTGGGGTCGTAAGAGACGTTGAGAAGCGATTGGGCATGGACGGCGCCAGGTGCGCCCGCCCCAAAGGCGGTAACCGCAGAGGCGATCAGCACGGCCCGCCAGCCCCGATGAAGGGCGCCAAGCCCATCCAGGAAGCCATCGAAAAAGCCCCGTTCGAGGGAGGCCGGGTCAGTTTGTGTCATGGGATGCTCCGATGTCGAAAGGCTGGCCGTCCCGTCTCGTTCCTTCCGGGCCGCGAAAGGCAGCGCTGGCGCGAGACCAAGGATGGGGCTGCGCAAAAGCCAGCGGGACCGTTCGGCGGCAGGTGCTGCCTGCTGCCCCTGCTGCTGGTTTGGCCGGTCATGCATGTTCCCCATCTTGCCCTCCTGAACGCGGGTCGGCGGTTTCACGGGATAATTACGACTTACCTTATCGTGTATTGCAAGAGAAGAGACCAAGCCTTTTCTTCCAGCCGAAGAGAATGATGTTCTATCGTTGCTCGCTTCGGGCAAAGGGCCACAATGCAGCGGTCTTGGCGCGCATGTGCCTGACTTTGCAGAAAAATGCTCAAAATATGTGCAGAAACTGGACCGAGGGGCCGAAGAGTGGTTTCCAGCTGCCGCGCACTCTGGAATTCCAGCCGAACGGTTTCGCATTGGTCGCTCGCCCACTTACGCATTTTCAGCGGGCCTTCGTGGCAGGGCCAGACAAGTGATAGGATTTTACGAATGCGGTCGTGGTTCGCTCTTCTCGCCGGCTTGTTCGCCGTTCTTCTTCTTGTCCCCTCCCCCGCCCTTGCGCAGGGGATCGGTCAGGTTGCAGCCGTGTCGCCCGGAGCGACGTTGAAGACAGCGTCCGGAACAGTCGTCCTGGCACGCGGAGCGCGACTGTCTTCTGGCGATGTTGTCATGACCGATGCAAGCGGACGCGCCGAGCTTCTCTTCGATGATGAGACCAAGGTCGTGGTGGGGCCGGCGTCAAAGCTGGTAATCGACGAAGTCCTAATGCAATCGCCCGCCAAGGCGCAGCGCTTTGCCATTTCAGCCGTCAGCGGCAGCTTCCGCTTCATCACCGGCAACAGCCCGAAGCCTGCCTATGACATCACGACGCCAACCGCGACGATGGGCATCCGCGGCACGATCTTCGACTTCACCGTGAGCAAGAAGCAGGGCACCAACGTCGCCCTCTTCCGCGGCAAGATCCGCCTTTGCACCTCGGGCGCCTGCGCGAACATGCAGGGTGAATGCGCGGTCGCCGTTTCGAGCCGCCGGGGAAAGATCGCCGCTCCAAAGACCACGGACGAACGCGACACCGTCCTGATCACCGGGTTCCCGTTCGTCGTGGATCAAGAGGATATCACGCCCAAGTTCCGCGCCCCCGTCGGCGGTTGCGGCGACCTCAAGGCGAAGGCCGCGACAGTTCGGAAGGTGGCGACCGCGGTCCCGGCGACCAGCACTCTCGCTCCCCGGCAGGAAAGCAGCCACGCGCCGGCAGAAAGGGCCGCCTCCGCCCCGGAGAGTCCTTCCGCGCCCGATACACCCTCCGCGCCCGATACGCCGTCCGCGCCCGACCCCGAGCCCGAGGCCCCCGCCCCGCCCGCGGATTGATCGCAGTGGTGAACCGGGCAGTCTTCCCGCAGCAAAGCGCTGGCGGCATCGGCCGGGACAGCTGACATGCGCAAGACGGTCATTGTCCTGGGATGCCTCCTGCTCGGCCTTCTGACGCTGCTGCGCGCCCAGGACCCCATGCCGATCCAGTCCGTGAGGGAGGCATACTTCGACCTTCTTCAAAGGCTGCGGCCGCGCGAGGCGACCGATCTGCCGGTGCGGGTCGTCGATATCGACGAGGCCTCGCTGCGGGAACTTGGCCAATGGCCCTGGCCGCGCGACCTGCTCGCTGAACTGGTCGACCGTCTTCACGACTATGGTGCGGCGGTGGTGGCGCTTGACGTGCTGTTCCCGGAGCCTGACCGGATGTCACCGGCCCGGCTTGCCTCGACCCTGTCGGCCAAGGGGCTGCTTGCGCCCGGGCTGACACCATCCGATCTTGCTCCCATCGACAGCGACCGCCATTTCGCCGAAGCAATCTCCCGGTCGCTCGTGGTGCTTGGCACTTCGCAATCGACCGACAGTGCGGCGCCGCCGATAACCGGCAAGGCCGGCGTGGTCGAGATCGGCGAGGCGCCCGCGCTTGGATTGCCGCCCATCTCCCATGCCGTTCCGATCCTGCCCGTCCTGCAGCAGGCGGCCGCAGGCGTGGGTGTGGTCAATATCAGCCCCTTCGACGCGGCGACGGTGATCCGCCGCATCCCGCTTCTGTGGAAGACGCCCGACGGTGTACTGCCTGCCCTGTCGATCGAGGCGCTGCGTCTCGCCCTGGGCGAGACGACCTACATCGTTGCAGGCGCCCCCGACCTGTCGGGCTTCGTTGAGCAGGTCCGCCTTGGCCAGTTCCAGATCCCGACCACGCCGGACGGCTCCCTTTGGCTGCATTACCGCCACGACACGCCCGATCTCTACGTTCCGGCCCATGCCGTTCTGGCGGAAGGCGACGATCCCGGCCTGCGGGCGCGGCTGGAAGGCCAGATCGTGCTGATCGGCACCTCTGCGGCGGGGTTGCTCGACATCCGCACCACCGCCCTGGGCGAGAACGTGCCGGGCGTGTCGATCCACGCCCAGATGATCGAACAGATCCTGACCGGCGGCTTCCTGCGCCGTGACGGTATTGTCGAGGCCAGCGAGGTGATCTCTTTCCTCGCTCTTGGCCTGATCGTGACGCTGGTGATGTCCATTGCAGGACCCGTGGCCTCGATCACCGCCGGGTTCGTGTCGGCCCTGCTCGTGACCGGGGCGAGCTGGATCGCCTTCACCCGCGCCGGGATCCTGTTCGACGCAACCTTTCCGCTGATCGGGGGCTTCCTGGCCTTTGCGGGGCTGACCGCCTATCAGTTCGTCATCGCAGACCGCGACAAGCGGATGATCCGCCGCTCCTTCGCCCATTATGTTGCGCCCTCGGTTCTGACCCAGATCGAACGCGGCGGGCATCGCCTTGAACTCGGCGGCGTGATGAAGCCTGTGACGGTGATGTTCAGCGACATCCGCGACTTCACCCCCCTGAGCGAGACGATGACCGCCCATGAGCTGGTCGAATTGCTCAACCGGCTCTTTACTGAACTGGGCGACGAGATCCTTGTCGAGCAGGGCACGATCGACAAGTTCATCGGCGATGCGATCATGGCCTTCTGGAACGCCCCGCTCGACCTGCCCGATCACGAAGCCCGCGCGGCCCTTGCAGCTCTGCGGATGCGTCAGGCGCTCGCCCGGTTCAACGCCTCCGGCGCCGCGCCCAAGCCGGTGCGGCTGGCGCTTGGTCTCGCCTCGGGTACGGTCTGCGTCGGAAATATCGGTTCGCGCGACCGGTTCAACTATACGGTTGTCGGCGAGACGGTGAACCTTGCGGCCCGGATCGAAAGCGGCTGCCGGCGCGTGGGTTACGATATCCTGCTCGCGCAAGCCACCGCAGATGCGGCGACGGGGCTGGCGCTTTTGCCGGCCGGAACTTTGACGCTGAAAGGCGTCAGCGAGCGCATTCCGGCCTCGATCCTGGTGGGCGATAAGGAGCTTGCCGCGACCGACGGGTTCAGGGATCTGGAGCGCCTGCATGCCGACCTGATGACAACCCTGGCCCGATCTGCCGCGGCGGACGCGCTCATCTCCCGTTGTCGCGCTGCCGGCATCGCAATAGAACCGGGCCTTGCGGGCTTCTACGATGCCCTTGCAGGGCGCAACGAGGATTTTCGCTGATCAGGCCCAGACGGCCCAGGCCCACGCCATCACCAAGTAAGAGGCATGATGCAGCGCCTGGTCGAGACCCATCGCATGCCAAAAGGCGGCATCGCGCGGGGTCAGCCCCCGATTGGCCCCATAGTTGTCCTTGGCCCAGTCGAGATGGTAATGGAAGACCCCCTCGCAGGCCAGGATGGTGCCGGTCAGCCAAAGCGGCGTGGAAAACAGCAGCAGGACCACCAGCGTTCCGGCCAGATGGATACCCACATGCAGCAATCCGGCGGCATGGCCGTAATAGCGCCGGTTCTGGATGATGTAGGTGTTCTGCAAATAGAAGTCTGCAATCAGATGCTTGATCTGAAGCGCCAGGACCAACGCTAACACCACCACAACAGTCGGTTGCACCTGACCCGTCCGCCTCAGCTTTTGGCTTACGCGGGTCCTGCAAATATCCCGCGAGAGGAGTTCTAGCGCCGAGTTTCCCCGAGGCGAAGGAAAAACGCCGCCTCGCCTTCTATTTGTGCGGCCTTATGCCGATTGCTGATCGGCGCGGCGGCGCAGCCCTGCCAGCAAGCCTACAGCTCCGACCAGCAAACCGGCAGAGGCGGGCAGCGGGACCGGCGCGGGTTCCGGCTCTGGATCGGGCTCCTCGACCACCGGATCGGGATCCTTCTTGCCGTGATCCAGGGTATCTACGGTGAAGGTGTAATTACCATTCGCGGCCAAAGTGATCGAGTTGAAAGGTGTGGAGGACGAGAAGCCAAGGAACTGTCCCGTACTCTTGCCCGGGAAAGGCGAATACACGCTCCCGACGGACTCGCCGGTATCTGTCGTGCCAATGAAGGCATTCGCCACCGTCGCCCAGCTGTTGATATCAATCCCGAAGGCGGTGATTGCGGTGGCGAAGGTAATGGTCAGCGTCTGGTGCGGCAGGAAGTATTCCAGCGAACCGCCACCAAGCGAGCCAACGCCGGTCGAAGCCCGGAACTTGTGGGTGACAACCACTTTTCCTGCCGTCGAGGTGAAGGACAGGGTCGGCGTCGAGGAAATCGGCCCGACCTCGAGCGAATCGAAGGTTTCCCTTTGCATCGTTCCATCCGCGACCTCGGCCGCGAACTCGGTGCGGTCGAGCCCGGAAACCGTGCTGGCGAACCCGCCGGTGACGGAGACCGTCACGGCAAGAGCCGCCGCGCTGAGCAATTTGGCAAATGATCCGACCGACACCGAAACAAGCTCCACAAGAAAAGCCCACGAAATGGACAGGGGCCGGACGCCCTTTCGCCCAACTCTCGCCATAATATCGTTTGCGCAGACCCGCCCTACAATGATTCCTTTAGTAAAAATTTGATTGTTTTCAAGGGGGAAACGAAGTGCGGCGCTTCAGCCCCTGTTCGCGGGGTTCGCCGGCAACAAAGCCCAAATTCCGGGCGGAAAGCCCAAATTATTCGCACCAACGGGATCTTCGGCTGCACGGGTTGGAATTCGATTGTCTGCGCTCGACAGCGCAGATCGCTCCAATCTAGGCTGCGGAAATGAAGCTGCTCATCGTTGCCGACATCCATTATTCGCTCAAGCAGTACGACTGGGTGCTGGCGATGGCGCCCCGCTTCGATCTGATCATCCTGGCAGGCGATCTGCTGGAAATCTCGTCCAGCGTCGAGCGGCGCGCCCAGATGGTCGTGGTCAAGACCTATCTCGAACGGCTAGCGGAAACGGCGAGAACGGTCGTCTGCTCGGGTAACCACGACCTCGACCAGGTGGATCAGGCCGGGGAACAGGTGGCGGACTGGATGCGCGACCTCGACCTTCTTGGCGTGGTCGGCGACAGTACGACCCTGCGGCTGGGCGATACGCTGGTCACGGTCTGCCCCTGGTGGGACGGTCCCGCCACGAAGGACGCAATCGCGGCGCAACTGGCGGTCACCGCCCCCGAACCGCATGACCGCTGGATCTGGGTCTACCATGCCCCGCCTGCGGAAAGCCCGGTCAGCTGGGACGGAAAGCGCCATTATGGCGACACCGAACTGCGGCGGTGGATCGAGACCTATCAGCCCGACATCGTCGTCTCAGGACATGTCCACAACTCCCCCTTCGTCAGTGGCGGGTCGTGGGCCGACCGTATCGGCGGGACCTGGGTCTTCAACACCGGCAAGCAGATCGGCGAGGTGCCAGCGCACATCATCCTCGATCTCGATGCCGCAACCGCCTGGTGGTTCTCGATCTACGGGGCCGAGACCATCCCGCTCGATGCCCCGTTGGTCCGGCCCTTCCCGTCGATCACTTCAGTCCCCGACTGGATGCGCTAAAGGCGCGGGTCGGATTTCTCTGGCGCCTTCGCCGTGGTCTTGGCCGGCTGCTGGTTCAGAAGCGAACCGATGATGCGGTCGACCATGCCGAAATGGTCGGTCTTGTTCTCGAACTGGGCCTTTACATCCGCCAGATAGCTGGTCGTGTCGTGCAGCCGCTGCGCCAGTATCCGCGCCGTGTGCAATGCGACTTCGGGTGTCGAGGCAAGGAAAGCCGCGCCATCCTCGACCTTGCGCACCTTCACCTCGGTTTCGGCGACGACCGTTGCCGTGGCGGGCATTTCGAGCAGGATCGACATCTCGCCGAACAGCGCCCCGGGGGTGCGAACGCGGGTGACGCGGACATCGCCCTTCATCACCAGCACGGTCCCCTCGAGCAGGACAAAGATCCGCCCCTCGCTGCTACCTTCGCGAATCAGGACTTCGCCGGGCTGATAGGTCGCTTCCGGCAGCGGCGCGCAGACTTCGAGAACGGATTTCATCACGGTTTTCCGACAGATTGCCGACAAAGCCTCGCATCGGCGACGGACTGTGACAAGTCTGCAAAGCCGCAACGCGGCATTTCTCCCGCGGCGATGGCACCAGCGCCATGTTTTTCGGCACGATCCTCCGGTCCATACGAATACACCCGGGCATTCATCGTCTCAGCATCGCCGATACTTCACCCTGCGCGCCGGTCTGGACGTGCAGTGGCCGGAATTCCGCGTTAGCCTTTCGCGGAATTTCGCCGTTCGAGTGCCGACATGCTGATTGATCGACTACTGCCCATTTTCCTTGGCGCCACGCTGGTTCTCACCGGTTGCGGCCAGCGCGGCCAGATCGTGTCTGACCCCGCCTCCGCAACGATCGGAACGCAGGAGCGGATCATCGTGGCCACCGACCGCGCCTGGATCGGCCCGACCCAGTTCTTCGGCTCGACACGGGCAAAATCGACCAACTACGCCGAATTCATGGTTTCCGTCCCCCCGAACCGAAAGGTCGGGACCATCAAGTATCCCGACGCGAAGTACCCCAACCCCCAGACCCAGTTCATGGTCAGCTCTTCCGAGCGGCTCGGGTCAGAGGCTGCCTTCATCTCGGCGATCAACGACGACCTGCGCCGCAAGCATGCCAAGGCCACCTCCCTGTTCATCCATGGCTTCAACACCGACTTCGCGGAGGGCCTGTACCGTGAAGCGCAGCTGGTCCATGACGTCGGCAGCGCGGCGGTGCCGGTCCATTTCTCCTGGCCATCACTGGCCAAGGCCGACGGATATCTCGGGGATCTGGACAACGTCCTTTATTCGCGGCCATCGCTTCAGCATACGATCGAGGCAATGTCGCGCAGCAAGTCCGACCACCTTTTCCTCGTCGCACATTCGATGGGGACATTTCTTCTCGTCGATACCTTGCGAACGATGGCGCTGACCGAGCCGGATTCGGTGTTTTCCAAGATCGATGGTGTCGTCCTGATCTCGGCAGATATCGATGTCGGCATCTTCAAGGAGATTGCGCCGCTTATCACAGGTCGGGGGGTGCCGATCTTCCTGCTGATCTCGGACCGCGACAAGGCGCTGGCCATTTCGGCCAAGCTGCGCGGCCAGCACGACCGGCTCGGCTCGATCCGCAGCACGGCCGAACTGGGCGACCTCAAGCGGGTCTACGTCATCAACGCGACCGATCTCAAGGGCGGCGGCGCGCTCGACCACTTCAGCGAGGCGGAGTCACCTGCGCTACTGGATTACCTGCACCGCATGGATGCAGCCGGCATAGCGGGACTTGATCAACTGGCGTCGAATGGCCTGCAAGGGGGGGTCGAACTGGCACAGGCCGGCGCCCGGCTGATCCTGTCGCCGCTGACGGGCATTCCCTGAGGCTCAGGGGTTCCCGCCGCCCAGGCCGAAGGCGCAGGGTTCCGACACACGGTCGATGTTCCGCCTGAGACAGGCCAGCGCGCCGGTCTCGGTGCCATTGACCACGTTCGGGCACAGCTTGATGAGATCGTCCGCGCACAAAAAGCCCAGCTGCGTCGGCGCGACCGCCGAACGCGGCTTCACGGAAGGCTCGACCGGCACCGCTGCCGTCGCACCCGGAGGATTGAGGGTCGTGGAGGGATGGGTATCAAGCGGCACCGTCGGCGCTCCGGCCGCCTGGCGGCAGGCCGGCGACAGTGCCGCGCCCTGCTGGTCCAGGCAGGCCTTGAGCCCTGGACCACCCGCCGACACCCCCGGGCAGACACGCGTGTACTGCAGCGCGCAAGCGTCGCCGGTCTGGGCAAGGCTCGCCCCATTCCAGCAAACCGTGGCCAAGGCGGACAGGGTCAGAAGCGCGATGCGGGGGATGGTCATGCGAGAACCTCGGATCTTTGGTCTGAAGATAGGCCCGCCCGCCGCAGGCGCAACCGGACGCGGTGTCACAATCGGATGCCGCCTCGCTTGCACAAGCGAAGTTGTTCAAAACCGCCCCTGTCGTCCACGGACGTTTGCGATAACATCGTCCCAGACGCAGTCTGCTGCCCCAGAAGTGAGAGGAAATCCGGATGGTCATCCGTGTCACCGTCTTCGGCGAAAACGTTCACGAGCAGAAGAACCGGATCGTTGCCGGCATCTACCCCGAAGGGATGCACGCGACCATCGCCGCAGCAGTGAATGCCGATCCGGGTTGCCGCGCGACCACGGTCATCCTGCAGCAGCCCGAGCATGGCCTGACGGCCGAGACGCTGGCCCAGACCGACGTCCTGATCTGGTGGGGCCATGCCGCCCATGGCGAGGTGCAGGACCATGTGGTTGACAGGGTCTGCGACGCGGTCTGGTCGGGGATGGGCGCGATCTTCCTGCATTCCGCCCATTTCTCGAAGCCGTTCAAGCGCCTGATGGGTGCGCCCTGCAACCTGACCTGGCGCGAGGCGGGTGAACGCGAGCGCCTCTGGCTCACAAGCCGCAACCATCCGATCGCCGCCGGCCTGCCCGACCATTTCGAACTCGAGAACGAAGAGATGTATGGCGAACCCTTCGGCGTGCCCGAACCGCTGGAGACGGTCTTCGTCAGCTGGTTCCAGGGTGGCGAGGTGTTCCGGTCGGGCCTGACCTACAAGCGCGGGGCAGGCAATGTCTTTTACTTCCGTCCGGGGCACGAGACCTATCCGACCTATCACGACGCCAATGTCCAGCGGGTGCTTCGCAACGCAGTCAACTGGGCCTACAACCCGGCCGCGCGGATCGCCGACCCGAACGATGCGCCCAACGTGCCAGTCGACATTGCCCCCGAGAAGATCACGGAACGCGGCCCCCGCCTGCACCATGATGGCGAACAGGGGTTCCGGTAAGGCCATGACCAAACCCGTCCGCCTCCTGATCCTTGGCACCGGCGGCATGGCCAGGAACCATGCCGAGGCCTTTGCCGCCATTCCCGAAGTCAGCCTTGTGGGGGGCGTCGATACTCGTCCCGAGCCGCTTGCCACCTTCTGTGAGACCCATGGCATCCCCAACCGCTTTGCCTCGGTGGACGACGCCCTGGCCTGGGGCGCGTTCGATGCCGTGACCAATGTGACGCCCGACGCCGCCCATTACCCGACGACGATGCCGTTCCTTGCCGCAGGGAAGCATGTCCTGTGTGAAAAGCCGCTGGCGACCAATGCCGCCGATGCCGAAGCCATGGCCGCGGCCGCGCAGGCGGCGGGCGTCGTGAACATGGTCAACCTCAGCTACCGCAATGTCGCAGCACTTCAGCAGGCAGCGCGGATGGTGGCCGACGGCGCCATCGGCACGGTCCGGCATTTCGAGGCGAGCTATCTGCAAAGCTGGCTGACCCAACCGGCCTGGGGCGACTGGCGCACGGAAAGCCAATGGCTCTGGCGACTGTCGACCAAGCATGGCTCGAAAGGCGTGCTCGGCGATGTCGGCATCCATATCCTCGACTTCGCCACCTTCATCGCCAATCAGTCGGTGGCCGAGGTTTCCTGTTTCCTCCAGACCTTCGACAAGGCGCCGGGCGGACGGATCGGCGACTATGTGCTTGATGCCAATGACAGCGCGACGATGCAGGTCCGGCTGGCCAATGGCGCGCTCGGCACCGTGGCGGCGACCCGTTTCGCCACCGGCCACATGAACGACCTGCGCCTGCGCATCTACGGCGACATGGGCGGGCTCGAGGTCGGGTTCGAAAACTGGGCCAGCCGCCTGCGCGCCTGTCTTGGCGAGAACATCGCGACCGCAACCTGGGCTGAGGTCGAGGCGCCGGTCCACCCGACCGTCTACGAGCGGTTCATCGCAGCGATCCGCGGCGAAGGAAAGGCCGAGCCCGACTTTGCCCGTGGCGCCGAGTTGCAGCGCCTGCTCGACCGGGCCGAGCAGTCGGCGGCAAAAGGCGGGTGCAGCCTGAAGGTCTAGGCCCGACGGCCGCGATGGATTGCGATGAGCCCGCCTCCAAGCCGCCGCAGGCCCATCATCACGTCGCGGGCGGTCATTTCGGTTGTGGTCAGCCGATCCTCGTCCACCAGCGCCACGCTTCCACTCAGCGCCGAGGGCGCGCCGGGCAGATAGATCACCGCCTTGCCCTGCCGCCCGCGCTCGATCACGAAAGCGATCGCTTCGTAATCGTCAAAGCGGACCAGCGCCACCTCAAGATCTGAGCCCGTGCTGGCGACCAGCCGCATCGGCCCGCCGGTCCAGTCCGCCGCCATCTGCGCGAAGATCGTATAAAGCGGAATGCGCGTGAGGATCGTCTCCTCCAGCCAGCGAAACGTGCGCTTGCCGAGGGCGGTCTGAACGAAGGCCCCTGCCAAGAGCGCGACGATCAGCAGGAAAAGGAGCGCGAACAGTGCCGGTATGACGTTGCCGGTCTGTCCGGGGAAAAGCAGGTCATGGGCCATCTGCCCGAATTTCCGCGCATAGCCGAACAGTCGGACGCCCACGACCACGACGATGCCGAAGGGCAGGAGCAGCAGCACCCCGCCGACCAGCGTCGCCCAGAGAAACCGCACGACCTTGCGCATGAACGATCCTTCCAATCCCGCCGTGACCGGGCCCTGAGACAAGCCCTAGTCAGCCTTGTGTCACCGACACAAGGCCCATCGGCCGAACCTCAGCCAAGACGGGCTTCGTGCTGCAGGATGGTCACGAGGTCGGAAAGCTCCAGCGCGACCGGATTGCCCTTCATCGACGACGAAGACTGCGCAGCCAGTGCCACCTCCTCGAACCGGTCCCGGCTCAGGCCGAAGCTGCGCAAGGGGGCAAGGCTCTGCGCCGCGACCCAGTCGCACAGGGTTTCGGGCGCGTCCTTTGCCTTCCCGCCCAGCACCCGGGCCAGCGCGGCAAAGACCGTGTCCATCCGCTCGGCCGCCGGACCCGCCATCCGGTCCCGGTTCGCCCGCAGGACCGGCCCGATCAGCCGACCGCAGATCAGCCCGTGAGGGGCCGGCGTGACGCCGCCCAGCACCCCGGCAAAGCCATGGACCGCGCCCAGGCCGGCATTGCTGAGCGCCAGCCCGCCGCACAGGCTGACCCAAGCCAGCGCATCTCGCGCGGCAATGTCCTCACCCCGCATCAGAACGTCCAACGCCGCCATTCCCTGCCCGATGGCCGGCAGGGCCAGCGCATCGGTATAGGGCGTCGCCTTGACCGAGACGTAAGGCTCGATCACCTGCACCACCGCATCAAGCCCCGAGGCCAGCGTCACGCCATGCGGCGCCCCGTCGGTCAGCGCCGGATCGACGATCGCCAGCCGCGCCACCATCCGGTCATCGCGCAGCGAAACCTTGCGCCCGTGCTCCGGCAGCCCGATCACCGCGTTGCGCGTCACCTCTGACCCGGTGCCGGACGTCGTGGGCAGCGCGACGAAAGACAAGGGCGCGGTCCCAAGCGGCAGGCCCTTGCCGACCACTTCCAGATGGTCAAGCGCCGGGGTGACCGACGGGACCAGCGCCGCCAGCGCCTTTCCGAAGTCGAGCACCGCCCCGCCGCCGATGGCCACGACCCAGTCGGGCCGGAAGCCCCGCGCTGCCTCGGTCGCCGCCAGCACCTCGGCCAACACCGGCTCGGCGCGGCAGGCATGGGTCATGACTTCTACCCCAAGGCCGCGCAGCGCCTCGACCAGCCAGACCGACCGTGCGGGCGAGGCGCCATGCACCACCAGCCCGCGCCGGCCGAAAGCGCGGATCAGTCCGGGCGCCTTCGCGGCTTCGCCCCGTCCGAACAGGATGCGGGGCGGTGACAGGATCGCGAAGGGGGTCATGGGGTCCACTGTTCAGCGGCCTTGCCGCGTTCCAGCCGATAAAACCCGTCCGCGGCGACGCTCTGCCAGTCATCCGCCGTGCCATCCGGCCAGATGACGCGCACCTCGGCACTGTCCGCCGGGCCGATCCCGGCATGCCACCAGCCGGACTGCCCGCCCACATGACCGCCGCCCACGGTCAGCTCCCGGCTCTGGATGCGGTCGCCTGTCCGGACTTCGAGCCAGCCGCCGACCGCATCGCAGTTCGGCGATGGCTGGACTGGCCGCAGTTCAAGCCAGTGCCCCGCCCCTTCGGTCGTGTTGCGCCAGATCTGCGCCGGGGAATGGCGGTTCACCACCACCAGGTCGACCAACCCGTCAAGGTTGAAATCGGCCAGCGCCGCCCCGCGCGACACGGCCATGCTGGCCACGCCCGACTTGTCTCCAACCTCGTGGAACAGACCGTCGGCATCCATCAGCAGCAGGTTGTTCGGATCCGAGGCCGCGAAATCCGGCATGTCCGAGACATTGCCCTTGGCGATGAACAGGTCGGGATGGCTGTCGTTGTTCACATCCTCGAACTGGACATGCCAGGCGGTCGAGGGCCGAACATCGCCGCCGGTATAGGGTCGGTGCGCCGTGGCGCCACGGGCGAAGGCCACATCGATGAAGCCCGGCTTGACCGTCCCATCCTGCGACGGCGACGCGAGCGTCTGCAGTTTGTTGTCGGCCATGCTCGACAGGAAGTAGTCCGGGTAACCGTCGCCGTTCACATCGGTGCTGGCGATGCCCATCCCCCAGATCCGAAGGTATTTCCAGCCATCGTCCTTGGTGTAAAGCGCGGGCGGCTCGCCGGGGGGCATCTTCCACATCTGTTCCTGCCCGCCCTTGTAGTATTCGCGGTCATTGGTAACGCGCAGTGAGGGCGTGCCAGACCGGTTCCAGTCGGTGAACAGCATCGAAAGCGAGCAGAAACTCGGCTTGAGCGGCACCGGCGGCGCGAAACTCTTGCCGTCTGCCGCGGGTCGGTGCAGCCAGTTCGGCGTGCAGCTGCCCCAGGGAAACTCATCCTTGGTCCGGTCGATGTAGTTGCCGACGGCAATGGTCGGCCAGGGCTGCCCTTTTTCCCATGTCGCGGCCAGCGCGGTGGACCAGGCATCGCCGCCGTCGAAGCCCCAATCCTCGTTCGCGCGGATGAAGCGGCACTGGCCCTGCCCCTTCATCACCACGTTCTCGCCCACGCGCAACAGCACAAGGTCCATGATCCCGTCGCTGTCGATGTCGACCGGATAGGCGCCCGTCACATGGTCAAGTTCCAACCCGCTGTCGGTCTTGTCGAAGCGGAGCGCGCCGCCGCGCGAGCTGGCGTTTCTCCAGAACCTCGCCTTGCCTTCGCCGCCGGCCAGGAAAAGGTCAGGAAAACCGTCATCGTTGCAGTCGAAGACCGCCGCACCGCCGCCCACCATGTATTCCCATTCGCCGGTATAGGTGCTGTCGACCCCGGCGGTCGCCGTCTCCTCGGTGAACTGCGGCACCAGCGGCGGATCGCCCGCCCAGACTGCGGCAGGCAACAGGGCAATCATTACAGCGAGCAGCGCTTTCATGCCTGCGCCCCCATCTTCAGCGCCACCGCGAAGGCCCCGACACAGCGCCCCTGTTCCAGCCCCTGTTCAATCGCCGGGCGGAAGTGGATGCCGCCGTAGAGGCGAGAAATCCCCGCCTCGTTCGCCGCATCCCAGAAGCTCTTGAAGTTGCGCTCGGGCAGGTTGTCGTCGTCATGGCTGCCGTCGGTGAAGGCGAAGTTGTCGCCCCAGATCGCAGTCAGCACGGTCGCCGCGGCGCCGGACTGGGTGCTGTGGCCGGACGGGTATTCCGGGAAGGGCGGCGTGATGAGCAGCGGTTCCCAGGTCTTGTCGATGTTCTTCTTGATGTAGGTGACCGGGCGGATGGTGTCGTATTCGAACTTGCTCTGCCAGCAGGCAATGAAGGCGTCCGCCACGGTGATGCCAAGCCGCGCCATCACCTCGGCCCTGCGTCCTGCCGGGGCGTTTTCCTCTTCCAGCAGCGCCAGCGCGATCTGCGCCCAGTGGCCGGGCGGCGTCGTCGACAGCATCGGATCGTCGGACCAGAAGCGGGCGATGGCCGTCTGTTCGGGCGTCAGGTGGCGCGTGGTGTCATAGACCTCCATCGCCTCGGCGTAGAACTGCGAGTCCTTGTCCTCGCTGAAGGCGGTCGGCGGCGGCAGCGGGCAGGCGTCGGCTGTCGGCATGGCAAAGGGACGGTTCTTGCCCCAGCCTGGCAGAAGCGGCGCCTGCTGCAGGGCGATGGTGCTCGTCGGCTTCCAATGTCCCGGCTCCGTGTTGGGCGTAAAGGTCAGGGGGAAGCCCATGTTTTCGATGACGGCACCGCCGTCGCCCTGCGACCAGGCAAGGATATGGTCGGCCACGACCTTGCCCTGCGCCACGCTGTTGTCGATCGTGGCCTGCGGCAATCCGGCCGAAACCTTGGCCCCGAGCTTGGTCGCCATGGCCTGCATCGCGCGCTGCCCGGACGGACCGGTATTGCCGAAATAGTTCCGGGTCGCTTCGACATAGACGGCATGCAGCAGCACCGCCTCGTCGCAGGCCGCGTTCGGATCGGGCGCCGGCGGGGCGGTCAGACCCGGCAACTGACCGGCCAGGCTGACCATCGGCTCCTTCCCCTGGGCCAGCGCCTCGTAGGTGGTGATGCCGAGATAGGCAAAGGCGCGGCTGGCCACTGGCGGGGAATAAGTCGGTGTGTGGCGGATCAGCTCGAAGATCAACCTGTACCAGGTCGAAATCACATCTTCGGGCAAGGGGCGCGCTGCCCCCGCCAAAACCGGTCCCGGCAGGATGGCGGCAGCCGGCAAGGCCAGCCCCGCCAGCACGAGGCTGCGGCGCGTCAGATCCATGTTTTCCCTCCCCTGCCCGCACATCGGATCGTGCGCGGTTCGCGGGAAGATAAGCATGTGGAACCCGCCACCTGCAAGGGTGGCGGGCCGATCCTGTCAGCCGCGCCGGGCGACCGACCGACGGCGCACCTCATAGGCGACCGCGCAAAGCAGCGTGAAGGTGATGAGGATCAGCGCCAGCGCGTTGATCGTCGGCGTGATGCCCGACCGCACCTTCGAGAACACGTAGACCGTCAGCGTGTCATAGGTGCCACGGGTGAAGAGCGTGACGTTGAAGTTCTCGATCGACTGGAAGAAGCCGATCGCCGCCCCGGCCCCGATCGCCGGATAGAGATGCGGCAGAAGGATCCGGCGCAAGACCTGCGCGTGGCTAGCCCCAAGGTCAAGCGCCGCCTCCTCAAGCCCGCGGTCAAAGCTCTGCAGGCGCGCCAGCACCAGCAGCATCGCGAAGGCGGCGATGTAGGACACCTGACCCAATACCGACAGATGCAGGCCCGCCGGCACATGCAGGCGGTTCCAGAACAGCAGCGTCGAAATGCCAATGACCGCACCGGGCGTCAGGATCGGCGCCACCATCAGCGAATAGAGCACCGTGCGCGTCGTGCCGGCGATCGAGTTGATGAGGATCGCCGCAGCCGTGCCGATCGGCACCGAGATCGCCACGACCGCGAACGCCACGGCGATGGTGTTGCCGAACGCGGTCCACATCCGGCCGTCGTTCCACAGGTCGACGAACCAGCGCATCGTCCAGCCCTGCCAGGGATAGATCGACGGGAACCGGGAGTCGTTGAAGGCCGCGCCGCCCATCACGACGAGCGGCAGCAGCATGTAAAGCAGGAACAGCACCATGTAGAGGTGGAAGGCGTAGTTCGACTTGCGCATCTCGCCCTCCCCTTACTTCGCGATGTCGGACAGCTTGACGCGGAACACCCGCATCACGACCGAGACGAACACGGTGCACAGGATAAGGAGCAGGAAGGCATAGGCCGACCCGGTGTTCCAATCCTGGCTCTCGAACATCCACTGCTGGATGATCTCGGTAAACCAGCGCGAGGTGGTCGAGGACAGAAGCGTCGGCACGAGGATCGAGCCCGCCGACAGCATGAACACCATCACCGAGCCCGAGGCGATGCCGGGCTTGGAATGCGGCAGGATCACCCGCAGATGCGTCCGCCACCAGGGCGAGCCCAAGTCCTCGGCAGCCTCGATCTGGTTGGTGTCGAGCGACTGGATCGCGTTGAACAGCGGAAAGAGCATGAACAGCACGTAGGTATAGACCAGCCCGATCACCACGCCGCGGAAGCCGCTGATCCAGCGGACCGGCGCCTCGATGATGCCGATGCCAAGCAGCGTGGCGTTAAGTGGTCCCTTCAGCGCCAAGATGATGAACCACGCGAAGCTGCGCAGCACTTCGGACACCCAGAGCGGGATGAAGAGCAGCAAGAACAGCGTCGGAAGCACCCGCTCGGGCGCGATCTTGGACAGGTAGTAGGCCAGCGGATAGGCGATCACGAAGCAGATCACCGTCACGAGGCTCGAATAGATGATCGTCCACACGAAGACGTTCATGTGGATCGGGCTGTTGAAGAAGGTGAAGTAGTTGTTCAGGCTGAACACATCCTTCGGCCCGCCCACCTCGGTGATCGGCAGGTAGGGCCGGAACGAGGTCTCGAACAGGTAGATGTTCGGAAGGATGATCAGCATCAGCAACCAGAACCCGGTCAGCAGGATGAAGATCGTGGTCAGGAGCGTGCCGTAGCGGTTGAGGAGATCGCTCATTCGTCGACATCCTTGGCCGAAATGTCGCCGCTCAGGATGACCGCATTGGCACCGTCAAAGGTGATATGGAGCTTGTCGCCAGGACTTGGGATCACCGAGGAACCGTCGTTGCGCGCTTCCGAGATGTAGGCCTGCCCCTTGGCGTCGACCGCATGCACCGAGATGAAGTTGCCCTCGAAGGCGACGTCGGTGACCTCGACCGCAACCGAATTGCCGGCACCTGCATTCGCGGACAGCTTCGCATGCTCGGGCCGCAGGAAAAGCCGCACTTTCGCGCCCTTGGACACGCCCGGCCCCCTGCGAGCGGTGAATGTGCCGCTCGCGGTCGAGAAGGTCACAACCGAACCATCCTCCCCGGTTACCTCGCCTGGCAGGATGTTGTTCTCGCCGACAAAGGAGGCGACGAACCCGTTGGCAGGGTTGTTGTAGATGTCCTGCGGCACGGCGACCTGCTGCAGCTTGCCGTGGCTCATCACGCCCACGCGGTCGGACATGGCGAGTGCCTCGCCCTGATCGTGGGTGATATAGATAAAGGTCACCTGCGTGCGCTTCTGGATCGCGCGCAGTTCCGCCCGCATGTGCTGGCGGAGTTTCAGGTCCAGCGCCGAAAGCGGCTCATCAAGGAGCATTACCGAGGGCTCGACCGCCAGCGCCCGGGCGATCGCCACCCGCTGCTTCTGGCCACCCGACAACTGGCTCACGCGCTTGTCCGCCGCATCCGGCAAATCCACGAGACGCAGCAATTCCTCGGCCTTCGCCCGGCGCGTGGCCTTGTCCACACCGCGCACTTCAAGCCCAAAGGCGATGTTCTCCCAGACCGGCATCAGCGGGAACAGCGCCAGGTTCTGGAAGATCAGCGCCGTGGGACGCTGGTTCGGGCGCGAGCCCTTCATGTCCTTGCCGCCGATCCGGATGATGCCCTTGGTCGGCTGGATGAAGCCCGACACCATGCGCAGGATCGTGGTCTTGCCGCAGCCCGACGGCCCGAGGAAGGAGAAGAACTCTCCCGGCTGGATGTTCACCGCCACATTGTCGACGGCGCGGAAGCTGCCGAATTCCATCGTGACATTATCAAGTTCGACCCCGGCGCTCATGCGTGTCGCAGCCCCTTTTCCCTGAAATCGTCGCCAGCCTTGGCTGGTCTTGTGTCATTGCAAGACCCGCCGGCGCTGCGAAGCGCCGGCGGGTCGGTCCTTTGTCGCTTAATCAGGCAGCTTTCAGCTTGTCAGCATATTCGCCGCGCTTGGCGACAAACCAGGCTTCCTGGTTCGGCCACCAGTAGAGGTTCTTCAGCGCCGCTTCGTCGAAGGAGGCGTTGTAGAACTTGGCGACCGCCGGATCCATCAGATCGATGCCGCCCTTACCGACCGGGTTGGCCGAGAAGGCGCTCGCCCAGGCAGCCGATCCCTCGGCGGACGAGATCCACTTGGCAAGCTCGGTGGCCTGTTCGACGTTCTTCGCGTTGGACAGGAGCACGAAACCCTGGTTCCAGGCGAAGGCACCTTCCTTCGGCGGCAGGAAGCCGAAGCCCTGGTCGCGCAGGTTGTAGCCGGTCGAGTCCCAGCACTGGCCAAGGACGGCGCCGTTGGTCAGGAACGCGGCCTGGGCCTCGTTCTCGCCCGACCACCACTGAACGAAGTTGCCCTTCGCCTTGATCGCATCGGCCAGCGCGATGTCCCAGAGCTGGACCATCGTGTCGGGGTTCGAATAGCTCTCGATCCACGGCTTTGGCAGTTGGCCGATGCTATCGAGGTAGCGGCCCATGGAGGCAAGGATCGAGTGCGGACGGCCGGTGACCTTACCCGTATTGGCCGGATCGAACAGCATGCCGAGGCTTGCGGTCTCGCGGGTCAGCGGCATGTCGGCGGTCGAGTAGACGAGCGCTTCGGTGCCCCAGACCGAGGGGACGATCAGGCGCTTGCCGTCGACCGTCGCGCGCTCGCCGGCAGAGCCGTCGGCAAGGCCGGTCACGTAGTTGTCCATCGCCAGCTTGCTGGTGTCCCAGCCCTGGATCAGGCCGTTCTGATACCAGCCGAGCGCGCGGTCGAGCGTCGGTTCGCTCATGTCATAGGCGCCGGTCTGCATCGACAGCTTGGCCTGGGCAAAGAAATCGTCCTGGCTCGGCTGTTCGGTGAAATTCACCTTGATGCCGGTCTTCTCGGTGAAGGCCGGGAAAACTTTCTCGGCGAGCACCGAATAGCCTGCCCAGCCCATGAAATTCACTTCACCTGACGAGGCCAGCGCGCTGCGCGGAATGATGGCCGGGGCGGCCAGCGCGCCCAGCCCGATCGCCGTGCCCTTGAGCACTGTGCGGCGGTTCATCGTTGTTTCAGTCTTCTTCACGAAGGTAACTCCCATGTTGCGAATTGGCGTGCATCGTCGCCTTGGACGGCGATCTGTGACATGCAGGGCGCGTGTGACAGTCTTGTGTCGATTGCGGTTTTCCCCCAGCGATCCGGCGCCTGATGCAAAGGCGCCTGCAGAACGCATTCTTCCTGCCGTTTCACATCTGTCAATCACGGTCTTCACGCGGCGTCACATCATCGGTCGAAACCGTCGTTCAGCCCCTTGGATTGTTGGGTCCGCCACCATAACCTCGCGCCGAAACGACCCGGCAGGTTCACCTGCCGGTTGCAGAATCCCCGTCCAACAGGCGAATCCCCATCATGAAAATCCGCAAGCTCGAGACTTTCTGCACCCCCTTCATGGGGTTTGTCCGCGTGACGACCGATACCGGGGACCAGGGCTGGGGACAGGTTTCGACCTACAATGCCGACATCACGTGCGAGATCCTGCACCGCCAGGTCGCGCCCTATGCGCTCGGATCGGATGCGATGGATCACGCGGACACGCTGCTGAAGATCAACGAGAAAGAGCACAAGTTCCCCGGCTCCTACCTGCGCCGCGCCACGACCGGTCTTGATACCGCGCTCTGGGACATGCGCGGAAAGGTCGCCGGCAAGCCGGTGGTCGAGCTTCTGGGCGGAACGCCGGGAAAGATCAGGGCCTATGCGAGCTCGATGAAGCGCGACATCACGCCGGAAGCCGAGCGGGACCGCTTTCTGAAGCTGCGCGACGAAAAGGGGTTCACCGCCTTCAAGTGGCGCGTGGGAGCCGAGACGGGCCGTGACCAGGATGAATGGCCAGGCCGGACCGAGGCGATTGTGCCGCTTGTCGCCCGGGCGCTCGGCGACGGTATCGACAAGCTTGTGGACGGCAATTCCTGCTATTCGCCGAAACGTGCCATCGAGGTCGGTCGCCTGCTCGAGGACGAGGGTATCGGCCATTTCGAGGAGCCCTGCCCCTATTGGGAGTTCGATCAAACCCGCGAAGTGCGAGAGGCGCTCAAGATCGACGTGGCGGGCGGCGAGCAGGATTGCGAGTTCACCGCCTGGAAAACCATGATCGACACCCATGTCGTCGACATCGTCCAGCCCGACGTGATGTATCTGGGCGGGATGAACCGCACGCTCACGGTTTGCCGGATGGCCGAGGCGGCCGGCCTGCCCGTCACCCCCCATGCCGCGAATCTCGGCCTCGTGACCATGTGCACGATGCACCTGCTCCGCGCGATCCCGAATGCGGGCAAGTATCTGGAATTCTCGATCGAGGGGCTGGATTACTACCCGTGGCAGGACGGGCTTTTCCTTGGCGACCCCTACCGCATCGAGGACGGCCACGCGATCGTCAGCGACGCACCGGGCTGGGGGGTCGAGATCAACCCGGAATGGCTGTACAAGTCACAATACAAGGCGAGCGAGTGGCAGGGCTGATCAGGCGGTTTCCGTCAGCCAGCGCATGACCCGCCGCGCCGCCGGACCTGCCGGGGGCGCGGACCACAACCGCAGGCTGCGCCCTGTCGTGGCACGTTCGGCAAAGGGCGCGACCAGCCGCCCTGCGGCCAGATGCCGCGCCACCAGCGCCTCGTGCCCGATCAGCACGCCGGCACCGTTGACCGCTTCCTCGACCGCCAGCGCATAAAGCGAATAGGCAGGCCCGCGCGGGGTTACGCCGCCCTGGGGCCGCGCCTTGGCGAGCCACGCTGCCCAATCCTCAGACCATGCCGTGTCGGACAGGCAGGGGACGTCCGCCAGTCCGGCCACCGAATGGAGTCGCGCCGCGACCGACGGCGCGCAGACCGGGAAAATGACGTCCTCGGCCAACACCTTTCCCTGCGTCCCGCCAAAGAACAGGCACAGATCGTAAGGCGCGCGTTTCAGGTTCGGTGGCGCCTCCATCGCGGTGATCGAAACCGAGATTTCCGGGGCGATCCGGCGCAGCTCCGGCAGGCGCGGCGACAGCCAGAACTGGGCGATGGCGGGCAGCGTGGCGATGTGCACGAGCTGCGGCGTGGCCTCGGCCTGCAAATGATGGCTTGCCGCCGCCAGATGGTCGAATGCCTCGGACAGGGCCGGCAGCACCCGCTGGCCAAGCGCCGTCAATCGCACCCCTTTGGCGTCGCGCTGGAACAGCACTGCGCCCAGCCGGTCCTCCAGCGCCTTGACATGCGCCGTCACCGCACCCGGCGACACGCCCAACTCCTCGGCCGCCGCCGCGAACCCTTTCAGCCGCGCCGCCGCCTCGAACGCGCGAAGCGCCGTCAGCGAAAGGTCCTTGGGTTTCGGCGGCGCGACGGCCATTTGAGCCTCAATTTTCCTGACCCTAGATTTCCGCAAAACTGAATTGCCCGCAAGCGCCGCTTCGGCTTTCCTTCTTGCAAGCCAAGAAGGAGCGCCGCCATGACCACCCTCGCCCGCCGTCCCTGGGTTCCCGACCTGTGCGAGACCCGTGTCCAATCCATCGCCGGGGAAACCGCGCAGGCCAGTGACGCCGCCGTTGATGCCCGGATCGAGGCGCTGATCCGCCGCAACCTCGAAATCCACGACGTGGAGTGCTTCAACCTCAACCCCGCGACCAACGTGATGAACCCGAAGGCCGAGGCGGCGCTGGCGCGCGGCATCGGCAGCCGCCCCTCGCTCGGCTATCCGGGCGACAAGTACGAGATGGGGCTGGAGGCGATCGAGGAGATCGAGGTGATCGCCGCCGAGCTCGCGGCCGAGGTCTTCGGCGCGACCCATGCCGAAATCCGCGTCGGCTCAGGCGCGCTGGCCAACCTCTACGGCTTCATGGCGCTGGCGAAACCCGGCGATGCGATCATCGCGCCCCCGGCGGCGGTCGGCGGGCACGTCACCCACCACCAGGCGGGCTGCGCGGGGCTTTACGGGCTGGTGACCCACCCCGCCCCGGTCAACGCCGACGGCTATACGGTGGATCTCGACGCGCTGCGCGACCTCGCCCGAAAGGTGACGCCGAAGATCATCACCATCGGCGGAAGCTTGAACCTTTTTCCCCACCCGGTGCGCGAGATCCGTGCGATTGCCGATGAGGTCGGCGCGAAGGTGCTGTTCGACGCCGCCCACCAATGCGGGATCATCGCCGGCAAGGCCTGGCCTAACCCGCTGGAGGAAGGCGCGCATCTGATGACGATGAGCACCTACAAGAGCCTCGGCGGCCCCGCCGGTGGCCTGATCGTCACCAACGATGCCGCGATCGCCGAACGGCTCGATGCCATCGCCTTCCCCGGCCTGACCGCCAATTTCGACGCGGCCAAATCGGCGGGGCTGGCGATCACGCTGCTCGACTGGCGCGCCTTCGGCCCGGCCTATGCGCAAGCGATGATCGACCTCTCACAGGCCCTCGCGAACGAACTCTCCACTCTGGGCCTGCCGGTCTTCGCCGCCGACCGCGGCGCGACGCAATCGCACCAGTTCGCCATCGAGGCCGCGGCCTTTGGCGGCGGTCAGGCGGCGTCGAAGACCCTGCGCCGCGCCGGGTTCCTCGCCTGCGGCATTGGCCTGCCTATCGCCGACGTGCCGGGCGACATGAACGGCTTGCGCATCGGCACCCCGGAACTCGTCCGCCGCGGCGTGACCCCCGCCGACGCCCCGGCGCTTGCCGCGCTCATCGCCGAGGGGCTGCGCGCCAATCGGCCCGAGGACGTGGCCCCGCGAACGGCGGCGCTGCGCCAGCGCTTCACCGGGCTGCATTACATTCGCCCCTGAACGACCCCCGGTTGCGCGACCCCGAGGCCGCAAGGCAACGTGAGAGTCGCGTCAAACCTCTGAAATCCTTCACGTCTTCCGCGTTGACCCCTCCCGTGGAATGCGTAGACTTGTTTGTGAAGACCTTTTGCCAAAGCCCTGTAAATCCACGTTTTCCCGAACCAGTCATTCCGACCGGAGGAAGTCGCCATGCCCTGTCTCAACCTGTCCAACGGCACATTTTCGAACGTCGCCTTCACGACTGCAAATTTCAACTCCGGGGCGATTACGATCACCCGGACCGCGTCCAACATTTCGGTTGGCCACTCGGCCTACCCGAATGCTCTCGTCCTGAACGGAGATTTCCGCAGTGCGGTCTTCGGATCGGGATTCGTCGCGCTTCTGCGGATAGACGGAGGCCCGGGAATCTTCGACCGCTTTCTGTCGATCGTGGACTTCACCGTTTCGGGCAGCACGCCCGGACTGACCCCGTTGCTGACGCAAAGCAGCGTCTCAAGCGGCACCGGCCTGCCCAACCTCTCGGCCAGCCCCGGCAATGGCAGCCTCGTCTTCATCTGGGCACCGACGACAACGGTGAACGAGGTTAAGAACTTTGCCATCTGCCGCAGCGACAATGGCGCCGTCGTCCTGCCTGGCCCGAATGTCGTATCCGGTATCAACGGCACCTTGTCGGCCGAAATCACAGCCAGCCAGCTCATCATGCACCACCCCAATTCGGGGTTCAGCGACGAGACAACCGGGCCACGCCCGAACGGCAGCGCCAAAGTCGTCGGCGGGACGGTCGATTTCGGCGAGGCGGTGCTGGGGGCAAGCAATCCCGCGCTCGCCACTACCACCCGCACCGTGACCCTGAAGAACGATGGCAGCGACTGCATCACCATCAACGGCGTCGCCAACAACGCCCCCTTCTCGCTTACGGCCGCCTCGGTCGCGAAGTTCCCCAAGGTGCTGGCCCCGACCGAGACGATGACCATCGACATCGTCTTTGCGCCTGCATCGCCCTCCAGCAATATCCAGCGTGACCTGACCATCACCCGCACCCCGGCGACTGGCGACAGTGTCATTTCCTGCAAGGGCAAGGCGCGGGCCGCCGTGGCCTCGATTGCCACCTCGGTCAGCGCGCTGGCCTTCGGCACCGTGCCGATCCCGCCCGGCACCGCCAACAAGAGCTTCACCGTCACCAACAACGGCGATCTGAACGTCACCATCGCCATCGCCGCCCCGCCCGGAGGATCGGATTTCACCTGGGCTCCCGTCGCCGGGCTGGCCCTGGCGGTCGGGGCGACGACGGCGGCGCAGAACGTGGCCTTCACCACCACGACTGACGGCGCATCGACGCCCCGGGACATCACCGTCACCCCCTCTGCGGGCACTCCCCGCACCATCCACTGCACGGGCGCGGGCTGCATCCCGAACGCGGCGATCTCAGTTCCGGCGATCGCGCCCCTGACCTTCGGCAAGATCGAGCGCGGCTTCCGCACCGTTCGTTTCATCGAGATCACCAATACCGGCGATGATGACCTGACCTTCACCGCCCGCATCGTCGCGGGCGCGAACCCGGCGCAGGCGGCGAATTTCGGACTGGTCCTGCCCGAGCACGACATCACCGACGCGCCGGCCTCGCGCGCCTATTCGGTCCTGCCTTCAGCCCGTTGCGGCCCGGGCCCGGTGGGCAATCCGGTGCAACCGGTCGCGGTCGGCTTCTTCGCTGACGGGGCCAACGGCATCTTCGGCGCCACCCTGCGCATCGAAGGCCACAACGCCACCAACGAACCCGCCGCCAAGACCTGGGATTTCCCGCTTTCGGCCGAGATCATCGACCCGGTGCCGATCGACATATCGCTTGTACTCGACCGCTCCGGTTCGATGGACGATCCGGCCTGGTCGCGCAACAAGATGGAGGCGGCGCTGTCCGGCGCAAAGCTGCTTGTCCAGATGCTGCGCGACACCGCCCCGGACCGCTGCGCCGTGGTGGGCTTCAACGAACTGCCGCAGACCCATCAGGCGATGGTCGAGGCGGGGCCGAACCGAGCCGCGCTGATGGGGGCGCTCTCCAACCCGCCCTTTGCGCCGAACGGCTTCACCAACATCGCCGGGGGCGCGATCCTTGGCATGGAGCAGCTTGCGACAGCCCACCCCGCCAACCCGCCGCAACTGAAGAAGGCGATGGTCGTCCTGACCGACGGGATGGAGAACCGCTGCTTCCAGAAAGGCGGCAGTGGCCCCTGGCTGTCGCTGTCCGGCGCCGATGCTGCCGACGGGATGCGCCGTCCCGATAACAGCCCGCAGGATTCCGACCCGCTGGCGATCACGGACAAGACCTATGCCATCGGCATCGGCCAGCCGGGGCAGATCAGTTCGGGGGTCCTGACCACCATCGCCACCGCGACGGGGGCGAGTTACCAGGGCGCGCAGGACCTGACCGGCAAGAACTGGTTCCTGCTCGAGAAATACTTCACCCAGATCTTCATGGAGACGGCCGGTCTGTCGCAGATCTCGGACCCGTTCTACACGATCCTGGCAGGCGACAAGCATCCGCACGAGTTCAACGTGCTTCCGGGCGACGTGAACGCGATGGTCGTGGTCTATGACATGCCGGGCAAACGGCTACCCTTCCATATCGAAAGCCCGAAAGGTGAAATCCTTTCCGGCAGCTCCCTGCCACCGGGCTTTTCGGTGCGCTACCGCTCGACCCCGACCGCGCGTTTCGTCGAGTTCTTCTTCCCCAACAAGGAGCCGGATCGCTATGTCGGCCTGTGGACCGTCTGGGTGCATCACGACGGCTATGCCTGCTCGGGCGAGGTCGGCGGCAAGGAAGGCGGCGGCTCCGACAACGGTTTCCTGCCCAAGCGCTGCTTCAAGCTGAAGGACCCCGTCGACTACGGCATTGCCATCGGTGCGGGATCGAACCTGCGGCTGCAGCCCTATGTCGATCCGGCGACCAAGTATGTCGGCGATCCGATCCGGCTGAACGCCGTCCTGAGCGAGGCGGACCTGCCGGTGAAGGGGGCCACGGTCAAGGTCAGGGTCGAGGCGCCGAACGGCCAGCTCAGCATCCTGACGCTGATCGACGATGGCGCGCATCAGGATGGACAGGCCGAGGATGGCGATTACGGCGGGACCTTCACCCAGACCTGGATCGCGGGAAACTACCAGCTGACGTTCATCGCCGACGGCATGCAGGGCAGCCATCCCTTCCACCGCGAGGTGCACCGCACCAAGCCCGTCCTCGATCCGCGCCGCCCGCCGGGCGGAGGCGACGGTGACGGCAAGGAAGAGGGTGGCGGCGGGGGCCGACCCGGGGGCGACGACTGCTGCAAGGCGCTGATCCGGGCGCTGCGGCGGCAGGAGTTGCTGTTGGCCGCCATCGCAAAACAGCGCGGCTGACGAAACCTCCCCATCAAGAAAGACCCGCCGGCATTATTGCCGGCGGGTTCTCGTTGAAAGTATGATTTGTGTAAATCCGGGCCCGAATACTGCAGTGCAGAATCCGGTGCAAGTTCGAAAATCGAAAGCCACTTTGCCCCATCGGCTGGCTTCCGCCCAAGTCAGGCCACCCGCTGCCCCTGAACCCAGGTCCCGCGCAGGGCCGCTGATGGACCGATCCGGTGCAGCCGGATCACGTCCGCCCGCGCCCCCACCTCGAGCCGCCCGCGATCGGCCAGCCCGGTCGCCTCGGCCGGCGCCCGAGTCACCGTGCCGATGGCCCGCGCCATATCCCCCCACAGATCGCCCAGCATCAGCGCCGCCGAAAGCAGCGCCGACGGCACATAATCAGACGAGACGATGTCGAGAAGACCTTCCTCGGCCAACTTTCGCGCCGCAACATTGCCGGAATGCGATCCGCCCCGGATCAGGTTCGGCGCCCCCATCATCACCTTGATGCCCTGCGCATGGCAGGCCGCCGCCGCCTCTTCGGTGGTCGGGAACTCGGCGAAATGCACCCCATGCCCGGCCGAGACCGCCACCTGTTCCGCTGTCGTGTCGTCATGGCTCGCCAGCACCGCGCCAAAGCGCCGTGCCGCCGCAACCGCAGCCGCCTCGTGCACCGCGCCGATCCGGGCCGAAACTTCCTGCTGCTCGGCGACATGGGCGGCAAAGGCCGCCTCGCTCATCCCGTGCTTGCCGATCATGTAGTCAGCCAGCTTGCGGATATCGCGGAACTGGCGCTGGCCCGGGGTGTGGTCCATCAGGCTGACAATGCCGACACGGTCATCCGGACCGAAGCTGTTCAGTTCGTCGATGAGCGTCAGCGACACGATCTCGGCCCGCAGATGCAGGAAATGGCTGATGCGCAGGGCATTCTCGGCCCGCAGGGCAAGGATCTCGGTCGCGAGCGCCCGGGCATATTCGCCGTAATTGGTGTTGCTGGTGACGATCGAACCCACCCGCAGCGCATCGAAGACCGTGGTGATGCCGACGCTGGCCAGTTCCGCGTCATGGGCAATGATCGCGGCGGCATGCGGCCAGTCGACCTTGGGCCGCGGCTGGATGTGGCGTTCGAGGTTGTCGGTATGGAGCTCGATCAGCCCCGGGGCGACGAGGTCGCCGCCGCAGTCGATCGCGCCTTTCGGCACGGTCGTGCCGCCCTCGATGGCTGCAATCCGCCCGTCCACCATGTGCAAGCTGCCGCGCATCACCTCGCCGGGCAGGACCAGCGCCGCGTTGGCAAGGATCGTCTCGGTCATAGGTCCTGCCTCGTTTCTCGCAGCGCCGCGCAAAGCCGCCCGATGCCGATCTGCGGCGTGGAATCGTTGCGGATGTCTATGACCGGGCAATCCGACGGCAGGTCATAGCTTGCCCGCGCCAGACGCGCCTCGATCTCGGCCCGGCTTTCGCGCCCCCGCGCGAGAAGCCGCTCGGCCAGCACTGCGGAGGGTGCCGAGATGCGGATGACCCGCACATCCGGAAAGGCCGCCCGCGCCGCCGGAAGCGCCGCACGCGAACCGTTGAACAGAACGTCCCGCCCTTCGGCCAGCCCTGCGACCTCGCTCTTCGGGATGCCGTAGGACAGGCCATGCGCCGTCCAGTGCAGCGCAAACTCGCCGGTCGCCCGCCGCCGCGCGAATTCCTCGACCGTGACACCCTCGAACGGCTCGCCGCCGGCCGCAGCCGGTCGGGTGATGACCCGTCTGGCCCAGTGCAGGCGCGGGTCCGCCGCCACCGCCCCGGCCAGCAACGTGTCCTTGCCGACCCCTGACGGCCCAACGATGGCAAAGAGGCGCCCGCTCATGCCAGACCCGGTGTGAAACGGGTGACATCCACCAGCCGGTCGCAGACCCGCGCCCGGGCCCCCTCGTCATGGAAGATGCCCAGGATGGCCGCGCCCCGCGCCTTGGCCTCCTCGATCAGCTCCAGAACGACCTCGCGGTTCGCAGCATCAAGGCTCGCCGTCGGCTCGTCGAGCAGCAGCGCCGGATAGCCATGAACGAAGCCGCGCGCGATGTTGACCCGCTGTTGCTCGCCGCCGGAAAAAGTCGTCGGCGACAGCGCCCAGAGCCGCTCGGGTATGTTGAGACGCGCCAGAAGCGCCGCCGCCTTGTCCCGCGCGTTGTCCCGGGCGACGCCAAGCACCAGAAGCGGCTCGGCGACCACCTCGATGGTCGGCACCCGGGGCACGACCCGCAGGAATTGGCTGACATAGCCAAGTGTCCTGCGGCGCAGCGCGATGATCTCGCGCGGCTCGGCTCGGGCCACGTCCAGATCGCCGACCCGGATCGATCCTCCTGCGGCGAGGTAGTTGCCATAGACCATCCGCATCAGCGTCGATTTCCCCGCACCGGACGCACCGGTCAGACCGACGCATTCGCCGGGCGCAACCGACAGCGCCGCGCCCGCCATCACCGGGATCACCGCGCCACCCTGGTTGTGCAGGGTGAAACTCTTTGACAAATCAGACAGTTGTATCATTGTCACACCTGCAGGACCGACGAGACGAGAAGCTGGGTATAGGCATGCTGCGGATCGTCGAGCACCTGATCGGTCAGCCCCTGTTCGACCACGCGGCCCCCCTTCATCACCATCAACCGGTCAGCCAGCAGCCGCACCACGGCAAGATCATGCGTCACGATGATGACCGACAGCCCCATCTCGCGCACCAGCCCGCGCAGAAGGTCCAGAAGCCGCGCCTGCACCGAGACGTCAAGCCCCCCGGTCGGCTCGTCCATGAACACGAGCCTCGGGCCGGTCACAAGGTTCCGTGCGATCTGCAGGCGCTGCTGCATGCCGCCGGAAAAGGCCCGGGGCCGGTCGTCGATCCGGTCCGCTGCGATCTCGACCCGCTCCAGCCAGTCGAGCGCCTGATTCCGGATCGCGCCGTAGTTTCGTGCGCCCACCGCCATCAGCCGCTCACCGACATTGCCGCCGGCACTGACGCCCATGCGCAGCCCGTCGCGCGGGTTCTGATGGACAAACGCCCAGTCGGTCCGCGCGAGCCGCCGGCGTTCGGCCTCAGCCATGGCGACAGTGTCGCGTGGGCCATCGGCGGTGTCGAACACAACCTCGCCTTCGTCCGGCGTCAGATGCCCGGCAAGACAGGACAGCAGCGTCGACTTGCCCGATCCGCTCTCGCCGACGATGCCCAGAACCTCGCCCGGCCACAGATCGAAACCGACCTCGGTGCAGCCGATCCGCGCGCCGTAGCGTTTCGTCAGCCCGCGTACCGCCAGAAGCGGCCGCTCCGCCCCCCGAAATTTCTGCGAAATCTCAGAATTTTCGTAGAAAACTCGCCCGGTCACGCCGCCTCTCCCCCAAGCCGCCCGACCAGCCCCGCCGCCCGGCGCCCCCGGCAATAGTCCGTGTCGGAACAGACGAACATGCGGTTGCCCTGATCGTCGGTGATGACCTCGTCCAGATAGCTGTCCGAAGCCCCGCAGAGGTCGCAGTCATGCTCGGCCTTCGAGGCGACGAAGGGGTGGTCCTCGAAATCCAGGCTCACGACGCGGCTATAGGGGGGTAGCGCATAGATCCGCTGCTCTCGGCCTGCCCCAAAAAGCTGAAGCGCCGGGTTGCCCGACAGCTTCGGATTGTCGAACTTGGGGATCGGCGACGGGTCCATCACATAGCGCCCCTCGACCCGCACCGGGTAGTCGTAGGAGGTGGCGATGGTGCCATGGCGGGCGATGTCCTCATAGAGCTTCACATGCATCAGCCCGTACTCCTCAAGCTCGTGCATGCGCCGTGTCTCGGTCTCGCGCGGCTCAAGGAAGCGCAACGGTTCCGGGATCGGCACCTGGTAGACGAGGATCTGCCCCTCGGTCAGCGGGGTTTCCGGGATGCGGTGGCGCGTCTGGATGATCGTGGCCTCTGTCGTCGCTTCGGTCACCTCGACCCCGGCGGTCTTCTGGAAGAAACGGCGGATAGACACGGCGTTGGTCGTGTCGTCCGCACCCTGGTCGATGACCTTCAGCCGATCCTCCGGGGTAAGGCAGGCGGCGGTCACCTGGACCCCGCCCGTACCCCAGCCATAGGGCATCGGCATCTCGCGGCTGGCGAAGGGCACCTGGTAACCAGGGATCGCCACACCCTTCAGGATCGCACGGCGGATCATCCGCTTGGTCTGTTCGTCGAGATAGGCGAAGTTGTAGTCGCTCATGGCTGCTCCTCCGCCGCCAGATCACACTGCTCCGTCTCGTGCCGCAGCTTGCGGATCAGTTCCAGCTCGGCCTGGAAATCCACATAATGCGGCAGCTTGATATGCTCGAGAAATCCGGTCGCCTGGATATTGTCGCCGTGCATCAGGACGAACTCCTCGTCCTGTGCCGGGGCGCCGGTGAAATCCTCGCCCAGTTCTCGCCAGCGCAACGCCCGGTCGACCAGGCTCATCGAGATCGCCTTGCGCTCGCTCTGCCCGAAGACGAGGCCATAGCCGCGGGTGAACTGCGCAGGCTCGGTCTTCGATCCGGTGAACTGGTTGACCGTCTCGCATTCGGTCAGCTCGATTTCCCCGATCTCGACCGGAAAGCCGAGTTCGGGGATATCCATCTCGACCGCCACGGTCCCGATGCGGAGCTCGCCGACAAAGGCGTGGGTCCGCCCGTATCCGCGCTGTGTCGAATAGGCGAGCGACAGCAGGAACCCCTCATCCGCCCGCGCCAGCGCCTGCAGCCGAAGCGGCCGGGAGGCTGGCAGCTCCATCGGCTCTCGGGTCAGGTCCGGGACGGGTCCATCGTCCTGAAGTTCGGCCTGTATCAGCCCGTCCTTGTTGAGAAACTCCATGACATGCGGCACCTCTTCCCCCGGCTTCGCAGAGGCGGCTGGCATGTCGGCAACCTCTGAACCGTTGGCGGCCAGGGTGAAATCGAGCAGCCGGTGGGTATAGTCGAAGGTCGGCCCCAGGATCTGCCCGCCCGGCAGATCCTTGAAGGTTGCCGAAATCCGCCGTGTCACGGCCATTTCGGCGGTATCGACCGGGGCCGAGGAGCCGAGACGCGGCAAGGTGGTGCGGTAAGCGCGGATAAGGAAGATCGCCTCGATCAAATCGCCCCGCGCCTGCTTGATCGCCAGGGCCGCAAGGTCGGGATCGTGAAGCGAGCCTTCGGCCATCACCCGGTTGACCGCCAGCGTCATCTGCTCGCGGATCTGTTCCACCGACAATTCCGGCACCGAAGGATCGCCCCGGCGGGCCTGGGAAAGCCAGGCATGGGCATTGTCGATCGCCCGCTCGCCGCCCTTGACCGCGACATACATCAGCCGGCCTCCACAATGGTCGAGCGCGGCAGGCCGGCGATCTTGTCAGATGAAGTGAAGAACGTGTCGTAACCCAATGGAAAAATTTCGTGATTTGCGCGGAATGCCTTAAGCTCCGGCAGCGAAAGCCGTGCCGTCGTCTCGATCCCCGGACCGGACAGGATCGCTCCCTCATTCGTCAGCTCATCCATCTCGACAATCAGCGTGGCCGAGCGGTCAGGATAGTCGGGCTGGCCGATGCGGAAGCGTGTGACCGGCTGAAGCGCCTGCCACCTGCCAAGCGCAAACGCCGCTGCCCCGGGGGTTACAAGCGGCGCGCCGGTGTGGAAGGTCACCCAGTCGCGGATCTCGGGCGCGTCATGGCCCGGGGCGAGATGCAGCGGCGTGGTGCGGTCGCAGAGCGTCAGCAACAGGACCCCGGCCCCGACCGACAGCGGCGCGGGCGGGGCAACCCCCTCGACCGTCATGATGCGACCGGGCCGCGCCATCGCCTCGAGCGCGGCGCGGAACGCGCGCGCGGCCTGAATGGGAGCATCGGCAAATCCGCCGCCAAGTGCCTGCGAGATCATTGGTCTTCCCCCCGGACCAGCGTAAAGAACTCAACCCGCGTCGCGGCGGCCCGGGCGGCGCGAATGGCGCGCCGTGCATCCTCTTCCTCGGCGAGGGAGGCGAGCACCCTGACTTCCAGCCCCCGCGCCGCATCGGTCTGCATCAGCGCATCCAGCACGGCCGCGCGGCGGGCATGGTCGCGGTCGCGGCCCTGCACATGGGCATGTCCGACCACCCCGCTGCCCAGCCGGACCGAACAGCGGGTCACGGTCATCTCGCCAACATTGAACGGCGTCCCGGAGCCGCCGGCACGCCCCTGCACCATCACCGCGCCAATCTCGGGTGCGCGAAGCAGCTCATGGGCCGGAAGCTCGGGCAAGAGCTCGCGCAGGCGGTCGGGATTGGATCGCGCAGCGAGCCCCATCCAGCGGCGGCGGGCCAGGATTTCCGGGGAAAAGGACCGTTCGACGGACATCTTGCGGATTTGTCCATATAAATATACAACTAGACAAATATTATCCACATGCCGGGCTTCAGGCAAGCAATGGCGCGATGAAATTTTCATGACGGGAGGCGACCCTGCCCCGCAGCGCAATCTGGAAGACCATCGCCGAAACCCTGTCGGAGGAGATCGCCGCAGGGCATTACCGACCAGGGGACAAGCTGCCGACCGAGGCTGAGTTGTCGCGCCGCTTCGGCGTGAACCGCCATACGGTGCGCCACGCCCTCGCCGCGCTGGCCGAAGCAGGAACGGTTCATTCCCGACGCGGATCGGGTGTCTATGTCTCGGTCGTCCCCGCGGATTATCCCCTGGGGCGCCGCGTCAGGTTTCACCAGAACCTGCTGGCCACGGGACGGACCCCGTCGCGCGAGCTTCTCTCGCGCGAGACGCGGGCCGCAAGCGCCGAAGAGGCCGAGGCCCTCGGCCTTGCGCCCGGGGACCCGGTCCTGGTGATCGAGGGGCTGTCCCTGGCCGACGGGGTCGAGATCGCCCATTTCCGCTCGGTCTTTCCGGCCGCGCGCCTGCCGGGGCTGATGCCGCATCTTGAACGGCAGAACTCGATCACCGCTGCGCTGGCATTGGTGGGGGTAACGGACTACACCCGGGCCTCGACGCGGATCACCGCTCATGTCGCGGATGCCTTGATGGCGCTGCGTTTGCGGCTGCAGGAAGGGGCGCCGCTGTTGAAATCGGTGGCGGTCAATGTCGACAGTCGCGGCTTTCCCGTCGAATACGGCACGACCTGGTTTGCCGGTGACCGGGTGACGTTGACCGTCGCGCCCGACTAGCACCCCGGTCCCACAAGCAGACATGACCAAAAGCCTTCCAAGGCTTTTGGCAAGGTTCTTGAAAGAATTTTGCGCGTCGCGCCCCAGTCGGCCGGGTCAGCCGCCATACTTCTCGAGGAAAGCCTCGGCCGGCAGAGCGCGGAAATCATCCAGCGCCGCCCGAAGCCGGGCGTGATCCCAGTCCCACCAGGCGAGAGCGAGCAGCCGCTCGGCGATGGCCTTCGGGAAGCGCTCGCGCAGCGGGACGGCGGGAACGCCCGCCACGATCATGTAGGGCGCCACATCCCGGGTCACCACCGCCCCGGCCGCGACCACCGCGCCGATCCCGACGCTGACATCCGGCCGGATGATGGCGCCGTGGCCGATCCAGCAGTCATGGCCCAGCTCGGTCCGCCGACTTTTGCGGCGGGCGAAGAACGCCGGGTCGTCCTGCGCATCCTCCCAGTAATAGGACGAGCGGTAGAGGAAATGGTGAAGCGAGGCATTGCCCATCGGATGGTCGGTCGGGCCGATCCGGGTGAAGGCGGCGATGTTGGCGAACTTGCCGACCGTGGTATTGGCAATGTCCGAATAGCGGTCGCAATAGGCATAGTCGTCGAAGGTGCAATTCTGGATGCGCGAGCCCTCGCCCACCTCGCACCAGCCGCCAAATGTCGAATTCGAGATCTCGCAGCCGTTGTGGACAAAGGGCTGGTCGGCCGAGAGTTTGGGCATGCCGGGTCTCCTGTCGGGCTCGTGGATTTGTGGCAGAGGCATCGCGTCCACTCAATGCCCCCCCTTGATCAGCCGCTTGCGCAGCCAGCCCGACAGGCTGTCCATTGCCATGACCATCAGGATGATGAGCAGGATGTAGTAGGCGACATCTTCCCAGTCCTTCTGGGTGATGATCGCCTGGGTGAGGAGAAGGCCTATCCCGCCGCCGACGATGGCGCCGATCACCGTGGCCGAACGTGTGTTCGACTCGAAGGCGTAAAGCACCTGGCTCAGCAGCACCGGGACGAGTTGCGGGACCACACCGAAGCGCATCCTTTGCGCGGCGTTGGCGCCGGTCGAGCGGATGCCCTCGACCTGTTTCCCGTCGATGTTCTCAAGCGCCTCGGAGAACTGCTTGCCGAAGCTGCCGACCTCGGTGATGAGGATGGCCAGGGCGCCGGTCAGCGGCCCGGGCCCGAAGGCGCGGGCGAGCACGATGGTCCAGATCAGCGCGTCCACGCCGCGGACGAAGTCGAAGACCCGGCGCATCCCGAAGCGCACGCCCCGGCTCGGGGTCAGGTTCGAGGCGGCCAGGAAAGCCAGCGGCAAGGCGATGATTGCCCCCGTCGCGGTGCCGAGGAAGGCCATCAGGATCGTCTCGAACAGGGCGCCCGCCACGTCGCGGTGGTGCCACATGCGGTTGTTCCAGAACTCACTGGCCATCAGCGCGATATTGGCCTGCCCGGGATCGATCCGTTCGCCTGAAACGGCAAGCGCCGCAAGGTCGAGCGGGCCCTTCCCGTAGAAGGGGCTGTCGATGGTGAAGAAGAACAGCTCCCACCCCGGCGAGTAGCGGAAGGTTTCGGTCTTGGCGCGGCTGACGCTGACCCTGCCCTGCGGGGCGGTCACCGTGACCTTGGCATCCGAGGCGCTGATCCGATCGGCGGGAAAGCCGGGGGGCGCGGTGTAGGTCACGCCTTGAGGGGTCCGCTCGATGACCACCTCACCCGACCCGGGAATGGTGAAGGTGGTGCGGTCGCCCTGATAGGTGACGAGGCTGCCGCGGCCGAGATCGATGCGGGTGATCCCGTCGGTTTCCGTCACCCAGTCCGGCCATTTCTCGCGCGGGAACAAGCCCTTCGCCTCGCCTTCGATCGCCACGGTCACACCGCCGCTGCGGGCGTCGCGGGTGACATGGGTCTTGTAGCTCCAGAAATCGGACAGGAGCGTCGCGGCGTTGTCCATCCGGGCGCGCCCGGCAAGACCGGCGATGTCGAAGGCGATGGCGATATAGCCAAGATAGAGCAGCACCAGCGCCGGGATCAGGAAAGACAGCCGGCGGCGGCGGTCGAACAGACGCGTGACCTCGGCGCGCAGGTCGCGGGATGAGGCTAGGCCGCTGACGGTCATTGCGGATGGCCTTTCACCAGCAGGGTCCGGTAATGGCTGGAAATCTGGTCGACGATGACGATGGTGGCGAACAGCAGCAGGAAGATCGCGACGACCTGATCGTATTTCCCCTGCCCCCATTGCATCGCCACCTTCAGGTCATAGCCGATGCCGCCCGAGCCGACGAAGCCGAGGATGGCCGAGGCACGGATGTTGATCTCGAAACGCTGCAAGGCATAGCTCAGCCAGTCGGGCGCGACCTGAGGGATGACGCCGAGCCACATCTTCTGACCCCAACTCGCGCCGACCGAGGTCAACCCCTCGACCGGCTTGAGGTCGGCATTCTCGGCAACTTCGGAAAAAAGCTTGCCAAGCGCGCCGGCGGTATGGACGGCGATGGCGATCATCGCGGGCACCGGCCCGCCACCGAGGATGTAGATCAGCACCAGCGCGATCACCACCTCGGGCAGCGCGCGGAAGGCGTCCATCGAACGGCGGAACAGCGTGGTCAGGCGCGGCCAGCGGGCCAGACAGCGGATCGAAAGCAGGGCCAGGACGACGGCAGCGAGCGCACCGATCAGGGTCGAGACGGCGGCGATGTTCACCGTCTCGATCAGCGAGGGCACAAAGTCGAGGATCAGCCCGGGAATCGCGGCGCGGTTCCTCCAGGCTTCGGAGAGGACCTCGGACGGGAAATCGCCCAAGCGGTGCAGCCCCTCCCAGAAGCCGCCGGCATTGCGGGCGTCGGCGGCGACAAATCCGGAGGCGAGGAGAAGCAGGAAGATCGCCAGAAGCGCGAAGCTGTAAAGCCGCTTCTGCCGCACAAGGCGAAGGTAATCCCTTTCAAGCCGGGGCGGCGGGCGGTCGGCGCGTGCCGGTCCGAGGATGATATCGGTCATTCGCGCTGGCCCCCCGGCCGAAACGGCGGCGGGCGGGAAGGACCCCGCCCGCCTGCCGAAGGTCAGTTGGTCTGGGATTTGCGCAGCTCGATGATGCCCTGATAGGCATCGAGCGTCACCGGCACGAAATCCTTGGCCTCGCCCTGGGCCACGCCATAGGCGCAGTCCTTGTCGGTTTCCCACAGGTCGGCGGTGATCTGGGTGACCTTGTCCTTCACATCTGCCGGCAGAGCCGAGCGCACCACCATCGGGCCTTCCGGGATCATCGACGAGCGCCAGATCTCAACCAGCTCGTTCATGTCCACGAGACCGGCATCGGCGGCCTTGCGGAAAGCGCCGTTGTTGAAGCCATCTTCCCAGTTGCCGGTGCCGTCCGCCCAGCTCACGCCCGCCTGAAAGGTGCCGTTGGCGACGCCGACGATGGTCTGCTCGTGACCGCCCGAGAACTTGACCTCCGAGAAATAGGCGTCGGCCGGTTCGCCAACCTGCTTGGCGATCTCGAAGTTCGGAACGAGGTAGCCCGAGGTCGAGTTCGGCTCGGCAAAAGCGAAGGTCTTGCCCTTGGCATCGGCCAGCGAGGTGATGCCGCTGTCCTTGCGGGCGAAACCGATCGAGTAGTAGCCGGTCAGGCCGTTCGAGTTTTCCTTGGTCAGCTCCAGATCGACCGCGGTCGGGTCGGTCAGATAGATCTTGGCAAAGCCCGAGGCGCCAAGCCAGGCCATGTCGATGGTGCCGCCCAGGAGTCCCTGGATCACGCCGTCATAGTCGGCCGGGGTGAAGAGCTTCACCGGAACGCCAAGCGCATCCTCGATCTTCTTGCGGTAGCATTCGTTCGAGGTGATGCGGTCCTGGGCATTCTCGCCGCCGAGGATGCCGATGTTGAAGCCGGTGATCTTGTCCTGGGCCAGAGCGGAACCGGCAAGCGCGGTGGACGCCGCAAGGATGGCGAGGGTCAGTTTCATGTCGTCTCTCCTAAGGGGGCGCGGAACCTGCCCTGCGCCCGGTCAAAGTCCTGTTGTCACTGGGAAATCATCGTCTCGGCAAAGCGCCGGTCCGGCGCGCTGCCCAGCCTGTCGATCGAGGTCGAGGTCGCGTCCTCGGAGAAGGTCTCGTCGGCGCCGTAGATGTCGCGGGCGACACCGGTCGAAAGCTGGTCGGGCGTGCCGTCAAAGACGATCCGCCCGTCGCGCATCCCGATCACCCGGTCACAGTACCGCCGCGCGGTGTCGAGCGTATGGAGGTTCGCAACCACCATGCGCCCATCCTCGTCGTGGATGCGGCGCAGCGTATCCATCACCACCTGCGCGTTCATCGGATCGAGGCTGGCAATCGGCTCGTCGGCCAGGATCACCCTGGGGTCCTGCATCAGCGCCCGGGCAATCGCCACCCGCTGCTGCTGACCGCCCGACAGCGCCTCGGCCCGTTTCGGGGCCTGTTCGGCGATGCCAAGCCGGTCGAGAATCTCGAGCGCGCGTGTGATGTCGGTCTCGGGCCAGAGACTGAACATTGTCGCCAGCGTCGAGCGGCGGTTCAGAAGCCCGTGCAATACGTTCGACGCCACGTCGAGCCGCGGCACGAGGTTGAACTGCTGGAAGATCATCGCGCACTGGCTCTGCCAGGCGCGCTTGGCCGATCCTTCGAGGGCCAGGATGTCGCGCCCTTCGAACAGGATCTCGCCCGAACTTGCATCCGTCAGCCGGTTCATCATCCGCAGGACGGTCGACTTGCCCGCACCCGACCGGCCGATGATGCCGATGAACGCCGGCCCGTCGACCCTGAAGCTGGCATTGTCGACCGCAGCCTTGCGGCCGAACATGCGTGTGACGTTCCGAAGTTCCAGCACCCGTCGCCCCCGGTTGGATGCCGCGGGGATAGGGATCGAACGTGACACTGTGGTTTCGCGCCGGTGAAGCTTTCTTGACGGAACGGGGTCGTAAGCCGGGTAATCCTTCTGGCGCTCGCAGCCGGTCCGGCTACGCGACCACGTCGCAGACCCCCGAAATTCCTCTGGTGTTTCCCTTCAACTGCTGCAACTTAACCCCACCGTCCACTGGAATTCCGTTACGCCACCTGATCACCCGCCCTGAACACTACCAGATGGCAGAGCACTAGAAATCTTTCCATGTCCCATGCCTTCGCGCGGAAACTGAGCCTGACTGCCGTCCTCCTTGGCTGCGGCACGCGGAAGGAGCTTTGTGCCCGGTTCCGCGCCGTCAATCCCCAGACCGAAGTCGACCTGGAGCGCAGCTTCAAATGGCTTCAAGGCCGGGCGCTGCCCCGCTCGCCCACAGTTTACGAAGACTGGGCCCGCCTGATCGGCACCCATCGCGGCGGCACCTGGATCTCGGCCTGTTCCGAGGAGGCCTTTCTTGACGAGCTGTGCCTCCTCTACGGCGCGAACAGAACCGACCTGCTTGTTCGGGCGCAGCGGTTCCTGGGCGAAGGTGGGGGTGCGACAACCACCTCGGATGCGCTTCTGGGCCAGTTTGTCGCCTATTCCTGGGCCTGGTCGCCCTTTCACGCCGGCGAGTTGATCCGTGGGCATCTTACCTTTGCCGAGGCAGCGCGCGGTCGGCTCGATGTGACCTATGCCGAAGATATCCCGGGGGGCCGTATCGAACTGAGCGGACAGGCCTCGCGAAACGGCAGGGTGATCCATGCGAACCTTGTCGCGCGCGGAGACGAGCGGATCGACCTGTTGGTGCTGGCCCCGGGACGTCCGGCAGACATTCTGGTGGGCTTGATGCAGGGCCAGACCATCGCCACAGCGGAACTCCAGCTTGCCAGTTCGCGGATCGTCCTGTTCCGCACATCGTCGGGCGTGCAGGTGTCCGGGATCGAGGGAGGCAGTTATGTCCCCTCTGATCCGACATCCCTGACCGCAGACCTGGAGCGTCAGGGGCTTACCGTGCCGCTGCCGGGGCTTGCAGATCTGGCGCTTTCCTTTCTGACACGTCCTGCATCCGCCGGGGCATTGCATGCGGAGGCGGCCGATCTGGCCCGGTTCCTGACACTGACTGTCGCCCAGGGCTGAGCCAAAGGGTCACGATCACGTGAGGTCGTGGATGCCCGACCCGATGCCTGCGTCATTTCCTTCAGATGCTCCCACGGGGTGTCCTGTCCCGGGCCGGTTGTCCGGATGCGATGGAGGGAATGACATGAACGGTATTTCCACGGCGCTGACCGCCGCCGCCCTGTTGCTTGCCGCCGGGGTCGCGCAGGCCGAAACCGGCATCGTGACCGGCAAGACCTCGGCCGGCCCGGCACTGACCGATTCCAAGGGCATGACGCTTTATGTCTTCGACAAGGACAGCGGCGATGCCTCGGCCTGCTATGACAAATGCGCGGCGAACTGGCCGCCGCTGCTGGCCCCGGCTGGCGCCAAGGCCGAGGATGACTTTGGTCTCATCACCCGCACCGACGGCACCATGCAATGGACCTATTACGGCAAGCCGCTGTATCTGTGGATCAAGGATGCCAAACCGGGCGATGCGACGGGCGACGGGTTCAACGGCGTCTGGCATATCGCCAAACCGCAGGACTGATCGCCGGCAATGACCTTCCTGGACGAGATCGAGGCCTGCCTGCCGTCCCTCAGGCGCTATGCCTTCGCGTTGCTGCGCAACCGCGATGCGGCAGACGATCTTGTCCAGGACACGCTGGAGCGGGCGCTGTCGCGCCGGCACCTCTGGCGGGGGGATGGCCCGCTCCGAGCGTGGCTTTTTCGCATCCTGCTGAACCGCTTCCGCGATGACAGGCGGCGCGACCGCACCGCATTGACCGTGGTGGGGGCGATGATCGACCCGCCGGTCAGCGGCGGCCAGGACGAGCGGCTGGATTTGCGCGAAGTGCACGACGCGATGGGGCGGCTGCCAACGGACCAGCGGGCGGCCCTGCTGCTGGTGGGGCTGGAAGGCATGAGCCTTGCCGAGGCGGCACTTGTATTGGAGGTTCCCGAAGGCACGCTCGCCTCGCGGCTGGGGCGTGCCCGTGCGGAGCTCAGGGCAATGACGGGCCGGTCTGGCCCCCGGGGTGAGAGGAAGGCGACAGAGACGTGAGCGGCATGCCGGACATGGACGATGCGGCGCTGCTGGCGCTGCGGCACGGCAACGCGGAAGACCGCGCCCGGCTGGAACGTTTCGCCGAGGGCGATCCGGGCCTGCGCGACCGCCTGGCCGACTGGGACCGGCAGGACGCGGCGCTGCATGCGCTTTACGATCCCGTGGCCGAGGAACCGCTGCCTGATCGGCTGACCGCGCTCCTTGTCCAGCCTGCGGCTCCGTCCCGTCGCCTTTGGCGGATCGCAGCAATGCTGGCCCCGCTGGCGGTAGGCGTCGCCCTTGGCTGGGGGGCCGCGCGGTGGGCAGGTCCCGGCGCAGGCGGTCCGGACAGCCTGCTCGCCTCGGCCATCCGCGCCCATGACACCTACGTCGTCGAGGTTGTCCACCCGGTCGAGGTGCCGGCCAGTGATGAGGCCCACATGACCAAATGGCTGTCAAAACGGGTCGGCCAGCAGCTTTCCGTCCCTGACCTCACGGCGGACGGGTTCCGGCTGGTCGGCGGCCGGGTCCTGCCAGACACGCGCGGCGCGGCGGCGCTGATGATGTACGAGGATGACCTGGGCCAGCGCCTGACACTTTACATCGCGCCAGAGCCGCGCCAGCCTGAGACCGCCCTGCGCTTTGCCGACACCGGCCCGACGCGCGGCGTCTGGTGGGTCGAGGGCAATCTTGGCTGCGCCGTCGTAGGCGATCTGCCGAAGGACCGCCTGAAGGCCGTGGCGACGAGCGCCTATGACCAGCTGACAGGGGCGTGACGCGGCCACCCCGCGCAACCGCAAATTTTTCCAAAGAAATCTGCGGTTGTGCGGGATCTCAGGCCAGTTCCATCTCGCGCAGGTTGGAGGCAACGGTTAGGGTCGCTCCGGTCTGGGCGCGCACCTCGTCGACCGAAACGCCGGGGGCCGTCTCGGTCAGCACCAGCCCGTCCTCGGTAGGAATGATCACCGCGAGATCGGTCACGATCAGGTTCACCCTCCGCAGCGACGTCAGCGGCAGGCTGCATTCGGCGACGATCTTCGGCTCGCCCCGGGCGCTGTGCTGCATGGCGACGACGACCGATTTCGCACCCGTCACCAGATCCATCGCGCCGCCCATGCCGGGAACCATCTTGCCCGGCACCTTCCAGTTGGCGAGTCGTCCCCTCGCATCGACCTGAAGCCCACCCAGCACGGTCATGTCGAGATGCCCGCCCCGGATCAGCCCGAAGCTCATGGCACTGTCGATTGAGGCCGCGCCGGGAACGGCAGTCACGAACCCGCCACCGGCATCGGTCAGGTTCGGGTCCTCCATCCCTTCGGGGGGGGCGGGCGCCAAGGCCGATCACCCCGTTCTCGGCCTGAAAGAAGACCCCGGCATTGGCGGGAACGAAATTGGCCACGAGGCTCGGCAAGCCGATCCCGAGGTTCACCAGCATTCCGGGATGAATCTCGCGGGCCACGCGGCGGGCGATCAGTTCCTTGGCGTCCATCATGGGCCTCTTCAGCGCGCGCGTTCGATGAGGTGGTCCACAAGGACCCCCGGCGTCTTGACCGCGTCGGGCGGGATCACGCCCACCGGCTCGATGGCATCCGGTTCCGCGATCACGGTGGCCCCGGCCAACGCCATGATCGGGTTGAAGTTATGGGCAGTCAGCGAATAGGCGAGGTTGCCAACGTAATCGGCCTGATGGGCGGCGATCAGGGCGAAGTCGCACCGGATCGGCTTTTCCAGCAGGAACCGCTTGCCGTCGACCTCGATCACCGGCTTGTCGTCCTCGACCTCGGTGCCAAGGCCGGTGGGCGTCAGGATGCCGCCGAGGCCGACGCCACCGGCACGAATGCGTTCGACCAGAGATCCCTGCGGCACCAGTTCCACCTCGATCTCGCCCGCGATCATCTTGGCCTGCGTCTCGGGGTTCAGCCCGATATGCGAGGTGACCAGCCGCGCGATGGCGCCTGCAGTGACCAGCTTGCCGATGCCGTGGCCGGGCATCGCGGTGTCGTTCGCCACAACTGTCAGGCCCCGCGCCCCGCGCGCGACCAGCGCGTCGATCAGGCGATGGGGGCTGCCAACACCCATGAACCCGCCGATGAGCAGCACCGATCCGTCCGGGATCAGGGCCGCCGCCGCCTCTGGCTTGATCGCTCGCTTCATGCTGCCGGCCTTTCGCTGTCCGCCACCAGCCGCCGCGCCCCGCGCGCGATGACCAGTTCCTCGTTTGTCGGCAGGACCATCACCCGGACTTTTCCGCGGCCATCGCTCACGACCGGCGCATTTTGCGCGTTTCGCGTCGCGTCGATGGAGAGGCCGAGCCAGTTCATCCCCTCGCAGACTGCCGCACGGACGGCGGGCGAGTTCTCGCCAATCCCGGCGGTGAAGATCAAGGCGTCGATCCCGCCCAGAACCGCCGCCAGCCCGCCCAACTCGCGACGGATGCGGGCAACGAAATATCCGATGGCCTGCTGCGCCTCGGGCGTGTTCGCCGCTTCGAGCTGGCGCATGTCATGTGAAAGGCAGGACAGCCCCAGCAGGCCGGAGCGCTTGTAAAGCAGGTCGGAAATGGCATCGCCATCCAGACCCTCCTGCTGCATCAGATAAAGCAGCGCGCCCGGGTCGATCTGGCCGCAGCGGGTCCCCATGGCAAGACCGTCCAGCGCCGAAAAGCCCATGGTCGAGGTCACCGATCGCCCGTCCTTCAGCGCGCACATCGAGGCGCCGTTGCCGAGATGGGCGATGACGACCCGGCCCCGCGCCAGTTCCGGGTCGATCTCGGCCAGATGGCCCGAGACATAGTCGTAGCTCAAACCGTGGAAGCCATAGCGCCGGACGCCCTTGTCGAAATAGGCGCGCGGCAGGGCGAAGGCATCATTCTCGAAGCTGTGGCCACGGTGAAAGGCGGTGTCGAAGCAAGCGACCTGTAAGGCCTTGGGGAAGGTCTCGATCGCGGCGCGGACGCCAGCCAGGTTGTGGGGCTGGTGCAGCGGCGCAAAGGGGGAAAAGCGGTCAAGCGCCGCCAGCACGGTCTGGTCGATACGAACGGGCGCCGCGAAATCCGGGCCGCCATGGACCACGCGGTGGCCGACAGCGGCGACAGACAGCCCCGGAAAGGACATCTCCAGCGCGGCAAGGGCCGTCGCCAGTGATCGCGTATGCGTGGTGTAGTCGCCCCCCTGCGGAAGGGGCAACGCCTCGCCGGCGCTGTCTTTCAACCGCATCACCCCGTCCGCGCCGATCCGGTCGACCAGACCGGTCGCCATCGGCGTGTCGCCCTCGGCGGGGAACAGTGCGAATTTTAGCGAGGACGAACCCGCGTTGAGCGTGAGGATCACACCCTTCATTTGCCGCCCCCGCGGATGCGCGCATCATGAAGCGCCGCCACCGCGCAGGAGGCGAGCCGCGACTTTTCGCTGTCCGACCGTGAATTGAGGATCACCGGGACTTTCGCCCCCATAACCACCCCTGCCCCCTCGGCATGGCTGATGAAGGTCAGCTGCTTGGCCAGCATGTTGCCGGCATCGAGTCCGGGCACGACAAGGATGTTGGCATGTCCCGCCACGGCCGAGCGCAGGTTCTTGGTGCGTGCGGCGGCGATATCCACGGCGTTGTCCATCGCCAGGGGCCCGTCGACCAGCCCGCCCTTGATCTGGCCGCGTTCCGCCATCTTCGACAGAAGCGCCGCGTCGATCGAGGACTGGATTGCTGGGTTCACTGTCTCGACCGCCGACAGGATGCCGGCCAGCGGGGTTTCGATGCCGATCGACAGCGCCAGGTCGATGGCGTTCTGAACGATGTCGACCTTGGTTGCCAGATCGGGGGCGATGTTGATCGCGGCATCGGTGACCAGAAGTGGCGATGGCATCCCCGGCACATCCATCACGAAGATATGCGTGAAGCGGCGACCGACCCGCAGCCCTTTTTCCTTGTCGAGCATCGGACGCAGCAGGTCGTCGGTATGCAGATGCCCCTTCATCACGGCACCCGCGCGGCCTTCGTTCACCAGCCCGCAAGCGATGCGCGCCGCCGCCTCCTGTCCCGGTTCGGCGATCAGTTCGAAGCCCGAGATGTCCTCGCCCAGCCGATCCGCCGCCGCCCGGATCAGATCGGGATCGCCGATCAGGATCGGGGTGATGATGGTCTCCTTCGCTGCGAGGATCGCCCCGCCAAGCGAATTCTCCTCTTCCGGGGCGACGACGGCTGTCACCAGCGCCGGAAGCGGCCGGGTCTTTTCCAGCAGCGCATCGAAATGGCGGTGGCGCTGCACGATCAGGCCGGGGATTTCCAGCTCGTCGGTAATGACCTTGCGCGTGGGCGCGATCACCCGTGCCTCGCCGGTGACGATGACCTCACCGTCCGAGACCCGGATGACTTCGGTCTTCAGGGCGACGATGCCATCGGCCTCTTTCGCCGTCACGGTGGCCCGCGCCAGAAGTTCCTCGCCCGCCTGCGACCGGCCGCGAAAATTCAGCGTCTGGGACCGGTAGAGTGTCCCCGGCCCCGGAAGGAAGGTGCCCAGAACGCCCGAGATCAGCGAGGCCACGAACATGCCCGGCGCCACACCCTGGTCAGGCTCGCCATCGCCGTCGCTGTCCTGTCCGGGCAGGTGCAGCGGGTTGTGGTTCCCCGACGATTGCGCGAAGACAAAAAGGTCGTCGACCGTGATCAGCCGCTTGAGCTCGGCGCTGTCCCCGATCGCGAGTTCATCATAGGTCCGGTTTTCGAGTTTCAATTCTCGGTCTTCCTGTTGGTGGGAGGGCGGCGGGCCGCTGGCGAAGTCTGAGCCATCGGCGGCAGGGGCGCCAGAGGCTCCTGCGTCACCGGCCCCAGCTCTTCAACCGAAACCAAGACCTGAGCGGGAAACAGTGCGGGGGGAGCCAGCGGATCGTCAAGGACGTCGCCACTGATCGGCGGCAGGCCCAGAACCTGATGGAACCGCTGCAGAAGCTCCAGCGTATGAGGTACCATTTCGTCAATGACGCCGGGGATGTACTGCCCCACCCGGACTGCGAGATCACGCTCTTCCCGCGTCTCGAGCAGCCGGGGCAGCGTATCGATCGCGCGCTCGGTGTCATAGGTGGCGATCAGCGTCTGCTCATGGATGATCATCGCCCGCTGCTGCGCCGAAAGCGAGGCAAAGGGTTGGTCCTGCGTCAGAACCCGGCTGGAGCGTTCGAGCCTGTCGCGGCGGACGCCACCCCGGTTTTCGGCCAGAAGCACCAGCATCCGGACTACCGCCTCGACAAAGCCGCCCCGCTCCATGTTGTAAAGCGCGGCCTGCACTTCGGGTAGGCTCCGCAACTCGGCGCTGTCCTTGCGCGTGCGCCGCGCCTCGTGAGTGCGGCCAAAGGCGCGCATCCATGGCGTGTTCCAGACGGTGTGGAAGGTCAACTCATAGGCCATGTCGCGCTGGTCGCGCCAGAAGTCGATCGCCTGCTCAGCCGCGTCAACCCACAGCGCCTCGGCCTTGAGGAAAGGGTTGGACGCATCGGCCGGCACTCTGTCCGCCGCGATGCGGTCGGCCATGTCCTTCACCGGCTTCATCAGCGGGTTTCTTGAGGAGGCAAGGGCGCGGGTCAGCCGCAGCGGATGGGCGGCGCGACTGAATTCCGCGGTCGTCTCCGTGATCATCGCCTTCACCAACGGGCGCACCGCCAGATCATAGGCTTGCGACTGAAGCTCCGATGCACGGGCCACGGCGGCGAATGGCCGTTCATCTTCGACCCCGTCATCCAGCTTGCGGATGTCGTCCAGCGTCCGTTCGACGAAGCCCACGGTGAACTGCCGGTTGTCGACGTCGCCGTGGTAATCCTCGATCACCATCTCATAAAGGCCGGGGGCCAGCGCCTCGATGGTCTGGAGCGTCGAGGCAACCTCGTTATGTTCCTTGTTGGCGATCTGGGACGAGACGAAGATCCCCAGATGGCCGACCTGTTCGTGCACCATATAGACGATGCGCTGGCCACGGATGCGGATTTCCTGAACATCGGCAAAGGTTTCCGCGATCCAGTTCAGGGCCTGTTGCGGCGGGGTGATATTGTCGCCGTGGCTGGCGAAGACGATGATCGGCGCGCGGATGGCCTTGAGGTCAACCGGGCGCCCGGGCTCGAGACGGGCCTCGTTCTTGACCAGGCGGTTGCCGACGAAAAGCTGCTCGACGATCCAGCGGATTTCCGGCTCGGCCATCAGAAAGAAGCCGCCCCACCAGGTCTCGAACTCGAGGAACCGCTCTTCGGCCTTGGCTTCGCCGGCATCGCGGAAGAGGTCGGCATATTTGCGGAACATGGTCCGCCCCGGGTTCAGCAGCTCGAAATTCATCACCAGATTGGCGCCATCGAAGACGCCATTGCCCAGATCGCCCAAGAACATCGGCAACCAGGTCCCGCCCAGCACCCCCGCATTGTAACGCATCGGATTGATCCCGACCTCACCCGCCCAAGGCGCAACCGGCGCACCGTTGACGACGATCGGCCCGGTCAGGTCCGGGTTGGTCGCGGCGAGAAGCAGCGTCGCCCAGCCGCCCTGGCAATTGCCGACGATGATCGGCTTTTCGCTGTCCGGGTGGCGCCGCATCACCTCGCGTGCAAAGGCTGCTTCGGCGCGGGTCACGAAGGCCAGGTACTGCCCCGGCTCGGGGTCACGGCGGAACGAGACGAAATAGACCGGGTGGCCATGGCGGAGCGCCACACCGACCTGGCTGTCGGACTTGAAGCCGCCAATGCCCGGCCCGTGGCCCGCCCGCGGGTCGATGATGATGTAGGGCCGCTTTTCATCGTCGATCGTCACGCCATCGGGTGGCAAGATACGCAGAAGCTGGTAGTTGCAGGGATAGGGCAGATCCTTGCCGTCCATGACCACCTCGTAGTTATAGATCAGCACCGGCGGGCAACCAGCTGCCTCATGTTCCAGAAAAATGTCGCCGCGCTTGCGCAGCGTGTCTGCAGCCAGCACGGCGCGCTCGGCTGCGTCTGTCAGATAGTGGGTCCAGGCCTCGGTCAGCCCGCCTTCCGCCTGAGACTGACGCAGATTGTCCATCAGCCCGCGCGCCTGTTCGACCAGCCCGCGCGAGCGCGCCGAATGGGTTTCGAGGATTCGCCGCCCGTGACGCAGCGCGGCGGTGCTGAGGATGTCGCTTGTCTGGGTGAAATGGCCGATCTCGGCCTGAGTCGCTTGAAGCGCCCGGCTCTGTGCCGCGATCGCATCATCCTCCGGGCGTGGAACCTCGGGCTGCAGTTTCGGGTCGAACAGGTCGAAGATGCTGGCCATGGAAGGCTCCTTCAGGCGATAATCGAAAAGCCGCTGTCGATGTCGTGCACGCCGCCCGTCAGGTGGCGCGCCTCGCGCGCGGCAAGAAAGGCGGCAACCGCCCCCACATCCTCAATCGAGACCAGCGTGTGCATTGGCGCCTTTTCGGCGGCGGCATCGAGCAGCGCGTCGAAATGCCCGATCCCCGAGGCGGCGCGGGTCTTGAGCGGTCCGGGTGACAGCGCGTGAACCGAGATCCCCTGCGGCCCCAGTTCGGCGGCGGCATAGCGCACGGCGCTTTCCAGCGCCGCCTTCACCGGGCCCATCATGTTGTAATTCTTCACCACACGGGTCGAGCCGAAGAAGGACACTGCCATGCAGGTGCCACCATCGGGCATCATCGGCTCGGCCAGCCGGATCATCCGCAGGAAGGAATGCACCGAGACATCCATCGCCATCGCGAATCCCTCGGCCGAGCAATCGATGACACGGCCATGCAGATCGTCCCGGGGCGCAAAGGCGATGGAATGCAGCAGCGTGTCGATCCGGCCCCACCGTTCCGAGATTTCGTCGAAGACGGCCTCGAGTTCGCCCGGCTTCATCACATCCAGCGGCAGAATGATCTCGGCCCCAAGCTCTTCAGCCAGGGGGCGGACATGCGGCTCCGCCTTCTCGTTGAGGTAGGTGATGGCTAGATCCGCGCCCTGCGCCCGGAACGCCTTGGCGCAGCCATAGGCAATCGAGCTGTCGTTCGCGACACCGACGACGAGGATCTTGGTTCCGGCGAGTGAGAACATGAGGGCTGACCTTCCAGAGTTTGGCAGTAGGATAGCAACATCTTGTAACATTTCTGCAGGGCAGCAGAAGCGATCTGCATCAAACCATAACGCCTGCCAAGTCCTGCCCCGGCCGAGGGCGACGCTATCTCGGCGGTAAGGCGGCTGCTCGCCGAAATGCGCGTTGCGCCGCCGCGAATGATGAATTTTTACATTTTATTACAAAAGTTTGTCGAACGATCACCCTTCTCCCGGGTTCCCAGTCACACAGGCACCAGCGGGGCAGAGCTGACGGAAGTTGAGCCGGGTGGCACAGGATCGGGCCGGGGCGGATGTCGCCGTGATTCCGTGGAATTGCTGCAAAAGCGTGATCGCAGGACCGCGCACCCGCGCAGATCGGCGGACCTGTGCTTGCCGCCCCTTTGGGTTCTGCTAGACTTTTTGTCCACACCTCCGCAAAGGCGGCAGCCACGTTCAGTCGGTGGGCCTGACGTAGCAATAGTATCGGACTGCTTGATGAAACTCGATCCGTCGGATCTGGGCGAGAAAACCGATCTCGCGGCCCTGTACCGGGCGATTTACCGGGCAAGGCTCGTGGACAGGCAGGAACAGGCGCTGATCGATCAGGGCGTGGGGCATTTCCATGTCGCCGGCACCGGCCACGAGATGACTGCGGCGCTCGCCATGGCGATGGAGCCGCAGGACTGGCTGTTTCCGCATTACCGCGACAAGGCGCTGATGATGGCGGCGGGCCTGCCGCTGAAGGAGGTCTTCGCGGCTTTCCTCGCCTCGCCCGCCTCGCAATCCGCCGGTCGGCAGATGAGCGCGCATTACAGCTGGCGCGACCGCAACATCGCCTCGCTGGTCGGCCCGGTGGGCAACAACGCGCTTCAGGCGGTGGGCACAGCCACCGCCCTGAAGGCGGCCCCCGACCGCCCCGTCGTGATCTGCGCCATGGGCGACGGCACCACCCAGCAGGGCGAGGTGCTCGAAGCTTTCGCCGAAGCCGCGCGCCAGTCGGCGCCGGTGCTGTTTCTGGTCGAGGATAACGGCTGGGCCATTTCCACCGCGACCCGCGGGCGGACAGTGTTCGACATGAACGGCACCGAGATCGATCATCTGTTCGGGCTGCCGGTTGTCCGCTTCTGTGGCTGGGACGTGGATGGCGCAATTGCCGCCTGCTCCGACGCGATGGCGCGGGTCCGCAGTGGCGGCGGGCCGCTGATCCTGCTTGGGCGCTTCGAGCGGTTGAGCGACCATACCAATGCCGACGACCAGCAGGTCTATCGCCCTGAAAGCGACTTCAAGGATTTCGCCGGTCGCGACCCGGTCGAGAACCTGCGTTCAGCGCTGGCCCGGACCGGACTGACCGAAGCGCGGCTGCAGGTGATGGAACAGGCCGTGCAGGGCGAGGTCGAAGCGGCCCTGGCCGCCGCCCGGGCCGAGAACGCCCCGGCGTCTCATCCCCCGGTCCGCGCCCCCTTCCCGCCCGCCATCGCCTCGCGGCCGGATGCGGCGTCCGAAAAGGGCGATCTGACAATGCGCGAGGCGCTGAACCGCGCCCTGAAGGGGCAGCTTGCCTCGGATCCTTCCGTGGTCCTGTTGGGCGAAGATATCGAGGACCCCAAGGGCGATGTCTTTGGCATCACCCGCGGCCTGTCCAGTGCCTTTCCGGGGCGCGTACTGAATTCGGCCCTGTCGGAATCGACCATCGTCGGCACGTCCATCGGACGCGCCCTGGCCGGCGAAAAGCCCATCGCCTTCATCCAGTTCGCCGATTTCCTGCCGCTGGCCGCCAACCAGATCATCTCGGAGCTTTCGACGATCTACTGGCGCACGGCGGGGCACTGGTCGGCGCCGGTCGTGGTCATGGCGCCGGTCGGCGGCTACAAGCCCGGCCTCGGGCCGTTCCACGGCCAGTCGATGGAGAGCATCTTTGCCCAATGCCCGGGCCTTGATGTGGTCATGCCCAGCTCGGCCGCCGATGCGGCAGGGCTGTTGAACGCGGCGCTGGCCGGCGGGCGGCCGACGCTGTTCCTCTATCCCAAGGCAATGCTGAACCTGCCGGACAAGGCCATGGCGGGCGATGCAGGCGACGCCTTCACTCTGCCCGGTCGGGGGAAACGCCTTCGCAGCGGTGCCGACCTGACCATCGTTGCCTGGGGAAACTCCGTGCCGCTGGCCGAGGCTGCGGCCGAACGCCTTGCCGAGGACGGCATCGGCTCCGACCTGATCGACCTGCGCTCGATCTCGCCCTGGGACCGCGAGATGGTTTCGGCCAGCACCCGGCGCACCGGACGACTTCTCGTGGTGCACGAGGAAAACCTGACCGGCGGCTTCGGCGCAGAGATCGCGGCCCATGCGGCCGAGACGGCGCGCTCGGGCCTGCGCGTGGCCCGGGTCGGGCGGCAGGACACCTATATTCCCTTCAACTTCGCCGACCAGCTCGCCGTCCTGCCATCGGTTCCGAAAGTGCTCGAAGCGGCGGCGGGGCTTCTTGACCTCCAGATCGACTGGGAACCGGACGCCTCCGCCCTGACGGATGCCGATGCTGTTCTGGCGATCGGATCGGGTCCCGCGGACGATCTGGTGAAGGTGGTCGAGTTGCATGTCCAGCCGGGAGACCAGATCGAGGAAGGCCAACTCGTGGCCGTGGTCGAGGCGACGAAGGCCGCTGTCGATGTCTGCGCGCAGCGTGCCGGCATCGTGGCCGACATCTGCGCCCGGGTCGGCGACGACATCCGTGTCGGCGCGGCCGTGATCACGCTGGAACCGGCGGAAGGCGGCGCCGCACCGGAGCGCGAGATCCCGCTCAAGGCCGTTTTCACCGGCCGCGCGCCGCGCATCGTCACCGAAAAAGCGGCGGCGGACCATGTCGCGCTTGGCGCGATCCGCGCGGTCAACGGCACGCGTCTGGTCACGACGGAGGAGCTTGCCGCGCGCTGGCCCGGCCGCAAGACCGAAGACATCCTGCGCGCGACGGGGATCCGCGAACGCCACTGGGCCGGACCGGGGCAGACCTTGCTCGGCATGGCGACAGAGGCCGCAAAGGCGGCGCTGGCCGCCGAAGGCATGGCCATGGCCGATATCGGTCTGGTCGTAGCGGCAACTGGAACGCCAGATGTGATCACGCCGTCGCTCGCCTCGCGCGTCACGGTGGCGGCGGCCGGGGACGGACCGGTGCCGCAGATCGCGGCCTATGACGTGAACGCGGCCTGCAGCGGCTATATCTATGCAATGGAGCAGGCCTGGCAGTTCCTCGCCACACGGCCCGACGCGTCTGTCCTTGTGATCACGGCGGAAATCCTGTCTCCCGCGCTCGACCTCGACGACCCCGACACGGCGGTGATCTTTGCCGATGCGGCCACCGCGACTGTGGTTCACGGAGCGGGTCGCGGCGATTCCGGGGCCTGGCGGGTCAGCCGTCCGGTCCTTGGCGGCCACCCTGAGCCGGGCCGCCTGATCTCGGTTCCCCTCGGCGGGCGCGGCTATGTGCGGATGCTGGGCCGCCAGGTCTTTGCCGACGCGGTGCGCTCGATGACGGAAATCGTCAACCGCGCCTGCGATGCCTCTGGGCTGGCGCTGACCGATCTCGACGCGCTGGTGCCGCATCAGGCCAACCAGCGGATCATCGACGCAGTCGAACGGCGCGCCGGTGTCCCTGCCTTCAGCGTGATCGAGCATTTCGGCAACACGAGTTCCTCGAGCATTCCGCTTGCCCTGAACCAGCCCGGCCTGATCGGCGACCGCGTTGCGCTTTGCGCCTTTGGTGGGGGTTATACCACGGCCGCGGCGATCATGGACCGCTAGACTAAGCCCCCCCACCCTGGGGCGACAGCGCCGCGGCCAGCGGACGGACATGGCCGGCGATCTGCCCCTTGAGGTCGTCAAGGCTCATCGCGTCGTCCTTCACGAATTCCATGAAGGCATTGTTCAGGTCGTTGAACAGCATCTCGCCCAGCGCCCGCGCCGGAAGATCGGCACGCAACCGCCCCGCCGCCTGAAGCCGCGCCACCATGGCGCAGATCTGGCCGGCGAGCTTCTGGTCGAGTTCGGTGTAACGCTGTGAGAAGGGCGTCATCGGCGCCTCGATCGAGATCGCCATCGCGCGACGCCACATTTCCTTGGTCAGGTAGACCAGGGAATGGTCGTAATAGCCGTCGATCAACCGCAGGATCGCCTCGGCCGGATCGGCGGGTGGGTCGGCCAGCAGGAGGGTGCCAGCCTCGATGACCTCCTCGACCTCCATCGTCACGATCGAGACCAGAAGATCGCCCTTTGTTTCGAAGTAGTTGTAGAAGGTTCCGACCGAAACCTCGGCCCTCGCGGCGATGTCCTCGATCCGTACCGCGTCATAGCCCGCGTCACGGAACAGCCCGACCGCCGCCTCGGTCAGGCGGCGGTTCCGATCGGCCTTCTGTTTCGCGCGCAAGCCCGCCACCGGGAAATCCTTCGTTTTCGCAAATCGCCTGAAAAATGACATTGACTTCAAAAATGAATGAACTCAATTTTTTTCTCGTCCGCACCGCCCAAGAGTGCGACAGCCGACATGGAGAAACCGATGTCCCGACCTTCCCTGCCCCAGGCAGCACTGACCGCGCTGTCGCTGTTGCTGACGGCAAGCCCCACGCTCGCCAAGGACCTGAACGCGCTGGTCTGGTGCGACCACACCGACCCGTCGCTGGTCGAACCCTTCGAACAGAAGTTCGGCGTCAAGGTGAACCTCAAGGAATACGAGGGCACCGCGGCCGGACTGGCGATCCTTGACCAGTCGCAACCCGGCGACTGGGACGTGCTGGTGATCGACGCAGTCGACGTGCATCGTGCCGTCGATGCCGGCTACATGGCCGAGCTTCCGGCGGACCAGCTGCCGACCAAGGACTTCTTCCCGCAGCTGGTCATGGCCGAGAACAACACCAAGGACGGCAAGACCTACGCCGTCACCGAGAAGTTCGGCTACAACACCGTCGCCTATGACAAGACCAAGGTCGATCCAAAGGACATGGAGGACCTCAGCACCCTCTGGTCCGGCAAGTATGACGGCCGGATCGCCATATACGACTACTACCTGCCGGTCCTTGGCATCCTGGCCATGAGCCAGGGCATCAACACCGCCGACATGACCGCTGATAACCTCGAGAAACTGAAGGACCCACTCTTCAAGCTCAAGACGTCGTCGAAACAGGTATCGGACGTGGTGTCGAGTCAGACGGCGCTCGCCACCGGCGATGTCGACATCATGGTGGGCGGTGGCGAATGGGTGACGGCGGTTCTGGCCGCCGACAACCCCAATCTCGACTGGACGATCCCCAAACAGGGTGGCCTGCGGTGGGCACAGTCGATCGGTGTGCTGAAGGACAGCAGCCAGCCCGATCTCGCGCTGGAATTCGTGAAGTACATCGTCTCGCCCGAAGGGCAGGCGCGCCTCGCGACCGCGAGCTGCTACTGGGGGATGCCTGCCAACATCAAGGCCAGCGATGTTCTGACGCCCGAGCAGAAGGCGGTTCTTCGGTGGGATGATCAGCCCGACTATCTGGCGCGCGCCCAGCTTTACCCGATCCCGGATGCGGCCCTCGACACCAAGATGCAGGATCTCTGGACGGAGATGATGCAGAAGTGAGCCTCGCCGCCCGAGAGCGTCGTCAGGGCTGGGGCCTGATCGCCCCGGCCCTGCTGTGGCTTCTCGCCTTCTTCCTGATCCCCTTCGCCGTGATGCTGGCCCTGTCCTTCGCGCATATGGAGGAGCGGACGATCGTTCATGGCTTCGATCCGGGGAACTATGTCCGCATCTTCACCGACTGGACGATGTTCAAGGCGCTGGTGAACAGCGTCGAGATCACGCTGATCGTCACGCTTCTCTCGGTGATCCTCGCCTACCCGTTGGCCGCGATCATCGCCTTCCGGGTGCCGCGCCGCTGGCAGCGGCTGGCCCTTTTGCTGGCGGTTCTACCGTTCTGGACCTCCTATGTCGTGCGCTCCTATTCGTGGCTGCTGGTCCTTGGTCAGAACGGCGTTCTCAACAAGGCGCTCATGGGCCTTGGCCTGATCTCGACCCCGCTCGAGATCGCCGCGACGCGGACAGCGACGGTGATCGGCTTAGTCCATTTCTTCGTCATGCTGCTGACGCTGACGATCTACGCCAACCTGATCCAGCTGTCGCCCAACTACGCCCGCGCGGCGCAGGACCTGGGCGCGGGGCGCTTCCAGACCTTCCGCCACGTGATCCTGCCCCTGACCCTGCCCGGCGTGGTCACGGGCGCCTTCCTGACCTTCGTCCTTTGCATCGGCGACTACATCACCCCGCAAATCCTCGGCGGGAACAACGAGTTGACCCTGCCCCAGCTCATCATGCTGCAGATGGGGCGCGGCGGGAATTTCCCGCTCGCCTCGGCGCTGTCGGTGGTACTGATGCTCGTGGTGACGCTGGCCTATGCCCTGTCGGCCCGCTGGCTGAGGCTCGACCGGGTATGATGAGGTTTCTCTCCTGGCTCTACCTAGCCGCCGCCTACCTTTTCATCTTCCTGCCAGTCGGCGTGCTGGTAGTGTTCTCCTTTCAGGACGGCCGCCTGCCGGTGCCGCCGCTGCAGGGCGTGTCGTTGAAGTGGTACGAAAAGATCCTGTCGGATGGCGACCTGATGGCGGCGCTTGTCAACTCGCTGATCGTCGCGCTCGTCTCCTCGGCAGTGGCGCTGGTCCTTGGATTCCTCGCGGCGCACGCCCTCGCCCGTGTGAAACTGCCCGGATCGGTCGCGATGCGGGTATTGATAATCGCACCTATGACCGTCTCGACGCTTATCATCGGCCTCGGGCTTTTGACCTTTTTCAACCAGATCGGCCTTCGCCCCTCGCTCCTGGCCACCGGGATCGGACATGTCGTCATCAACCTGCCGCTCTGCTTTGCGATCACCTATGCGGCCATGGGCGACCATCAAAGGAACGCCGAGCGCGCCGCGCGCGACCTTGGCGCGTCCGAAGCGCAGGTGCTCTGGCTCGTCTCGGCGCCGATGCTGGCCCCCGCCCTCGCCGCCGCCTTCTTCCTGTCGGTCACTTTCAGCTGGGACGAGTTCATCATCGCCTTCCTGCTGACCCGCTTCGACGTGACCCTGCCGGTCGAGATCTGGTCGATGCTCCGATCGGGGCTCTCGCCTGCCACCAACTCCATCGGATCGCTCGTGTTCCTCGTCTCGATCGGGGTCGTGGTGCTGGCGGAAATCTTCATCCTGCGGAGGCGCGCATGACCGCACCCGTTTTGATCCGCGGCGTGCGCCAGCGCTACGGCTCCGCCACTGCGCTCGACCATGTCGATCTGGAAATCGCGGCGGGAGAGTTCGTCGTCCTGCTCGGCCCCTCCGGCTGCGGCAAGACCACGCTTCTGAACATCATCGGCGGCTTCGCCGAACCGACCGAGGGCCAGGTCCTGATCGGCGGGCGCGACATGGCGGGCGTCGGGCCGAAAGACCGGCCCACCACAACCGTGTTCCAGGACTACGCGCTTTTCCCCCATATGAGCCTGGCCGAGAACGTGGCCTTCGGCCTCCGGATGCGCGGGGTCGACAAGGCGCGGCGCATGAAGACCGCCGAGGAAATGCTGGCGCTCGTCGGCCTGTCCGGCCGCGGCAATCGCCGCCCGCACGAGCTGTCCGGCGGGCAGCGGCAGCGCGTCGCGCTGGCCCGGGCGCTGGCGGTCGAGCCGGATGTGCTGCTGCTGGACGAGCCGCTCGGGGCGCTGGACCTCAAGCTGCGCCGCGCCATGCAGGACGAGCTCAAGGCGATCCAGCGCCGGGTCGGAACGACGTTCGTCCATGTCACCCACGATCAGGAAGAGGCGATGGCCATCGCCGACCGGATCGTAGTGATGAATGCCGGCCGGATTGAGGACCTTGGCCCCCCGCGCGAGGTCTATCTGCGCCCCAAGTCCCTGTTTTCGGCCGGGTTCATGGGCGAGATCAATCGCATTCCGGTCAATGGCGACAGCTCGGCCCTTGGCCCGCTGATGCTTGGAAATGACCGCGAGAAAGTCCTGTGCATCCGCCCGGAATCGATCCGCCTTGCAGAGCTCGCCGATGGCGGCGGGCTGCCTCTTGGCCGGGCGACGATAACCGATGCCGCCTTCTTCGGCCCCCATGTCCGCGCGCACGCTGCCCCCCTGGCCGCGCCCGAACTGCAGATCGTCTTTCACCTGCCGCAATCGGTGCTTCCGGCCCCCGGCGAAACCGTCGATCTTGTTGCGATGACCTGGGTCTTGCTCGATCCCTGAACCGCGTTCCTTCCGATGCCTGGTGCCCGCTGGAAGCCGTCGCGCGGTGCCGGTTCGCGAGTCTCGCCCGGTTGGCTTGAGGCAGGGGCCAAGGGACGCGCCGCGAAGTCACGCTGCCCGGCCGTCCCCGAAACACATTCTCCTATGCCCCGTGGGGCACCCGGCGAGTCAGCAGATACTCACCCCTCGCTCTGTCGAAGCCGGTGATCTCTTCTCCACGGTCGAAGGCGGCGGTAATGGCGGCACGCGAGCGCAACCGTTCGGCAAGGGCGCGGTCGGGATCGGCGGTCAGCATCTCGGAAAAGTTGGGGGGGATGGCGATGCGCGACACCGGATCAGCCGCTTCCGGCCGATGCCCGGACTTGGCGTCGGTCGCCTCCTCGACGAACCATTCTGCCAGCAGCCTGTCAGACGGCGCACCGGCGTTGATGCCCGCCATTTCGCCATAATAATCCGGGTAATAGGTCCGCCCGATGGCACCGAGGGTCCCGATGTTCAGGCTCGCGTTGAGGATGCGCAGCGGATCGTAGGTCCAGCGGACGAGCTTGATCCCCCGTGCCCGGCACCAGTCCCGCTGATACCATTTCAGCCGCGCGCCAAGGCCAAGGCCGCGTGCTTCGGGCAGGATGGCGAGGCGGTGCGAATGCTGCACCTGCGGGTCACGGGTGGGAAAGGCAAAGACATAGCCGATCAGCCGGTCGCCGTAGAACGCGCCGGCGCAGAGGCCGCCCTCGGCCTGGATCACCATCATCAGGTCGGCCGGGTCGGCCGTGTCGTCATGACCCCAGACATCGTTCTGTAAGGCCTCGGCCAGCCGGAACTCGGCCATGCCGTTCAGGTCGCGAAGGACAACCTCCCTCATGCGCCGAACCTGCGGATGTCGGTGCTGACCGTGGCCAGGAAATCGTGGTCCAGCGTCACGCCGGTGCCCGGACCCTGCGGAACCGGCATCCGGCCCCCGTCGGCTTCCAGACGCTCCACGATGATATCACGATGGAAATAGCGGCTGGCAGAGGAGGTATCGCCCGGCTTGCGGAAGTTCGGCAGGGTGGAAAGGTGGATGTTGTGCGCCCGGCCAACCCCGCTTTCGAGCATCCCTCCGCACCAGACCGGCACGTCAAAGGCCGCGCAGAGATCGTGGATCGCCCGGGCCGAGGAATGGCCGCCGACACGACCGACCTTGACGTTGACGACCCGAGCCGCATCCGTCTGCAGCGCCTTGCGCGTCTCGGCCACGGTGCCAAGGCATTCGTCGAGGCAGATCGGCGTCTTAAGCCGCGATTGCAGCACGGCATGGTCGTGGATGTCGTTCCAGGCCAGCGGCTGTTCGATGTAGTCGAGGCCGAAGGCATCCAGCTCCTGCAGCAGCGCCGTATCGGCCAGCGTGTAGGAGCTGTTGGCATCCACCGTCAGATGCGCGCCCGGAAAGGCCTCGCGTGCGGCGCGGACAAGGGCGAGGTCATGGCCCGGCATGATCTTCAGCTTGATGCGCTTGTAGCCCTGATCGAGATGCGCGCGGATGCGGTCGAGCGTGCCCGGGATCGGCCCAATGCCAAGCGACACGCCGACGTCGATCGCGTCGCCCTCCCCGCCCAGGACCGTCTGCAGAGGCAAGTCCAGCGACCGCGCCCAGAGGTCCCAGAAGGCCATCTCGACCGTCGCCAGTGCCATCCGGTTTGCCCGCCACGGCGCGAAATGGCGGTCGAGCGCGTTCGGATGGGCAAAGCTCTTGCCGATCAGACCGGGCAGAATCGCGTCAGTCAGGAAGGCCATCGCCCCCGCCGTGGTTTCCGGCAGGTAATCGGGCAGCGGGTCCATCACCCCTTCCGCCACGCCCTCCCACGAACCCGAAAACAGCCGGAGCAGCGGAAAATGCTTTTCATACATGGTGCCGGTGGCGATGGTGAAAGGTGTCACCAGCGGCAGGCGCACCAGCCGAAGCTCCGCCGCCTCGATCACCAGAGGGGGCCGCGTCGCCAGCACTGCCGATGAATCAGGCATTCCGCCCTCCCCCTGATTGAACCGCGCCAGATTAGTCGATCACAGTTTTCTTGCAAGATTGACGGTTGGGAATGTTTCTGTCACGCTTTTGATGAATCACGACGGCGCAAGGCCGCGGAACCGACCGGGGGGTCAATGGCAGATCAGGAGGCAGTTCCGCCTTTACCGGCCGACTTGCGCGGCCGACTGGAAGACAGCCTGCGGGACGCCACTCCCGCCAACCAGACCCTTGCCACCTACTTCCTGTCAAACCTCAAGGACCTGCCCTTCGAGACCGCAGCCTCGGTCGCCACCAAGGTCGGTGTCAGCGAGGCAACAGTCGGCCGTTTCTGCCGCGGGTTGGGCTACCGGCATTTCAAGGACCTCAAGGGCGCCATCCAGTCCGACCTCGGCGACAAGGCCTGGCTGGTGGGCGACCGCCTAACCGATTTCGCCACCCGCCAGAAACAGGGGGCGACCGAGATCTCGCGCGGGCTGGAGCGCGAAATGGCGGCGATCCTTGCCAACTACGAGACCGCCGCCTCGCCGGACTTCGCCCGCGTCGTGGAGCGGCTGGCGCTGCGCAAGCAGGTCTTCGTCTCGGGATTCCAGACTGAACGCGGACACGGCCAGTTCCTGGTCAACCAGCTTCAATACCTGCGCCCCGGGGTGCAATTGCTTGACCTCGCCGCCGGGAATTTCGCCGAGGTGCTGCTTGCCCCGCCGGGCGATGTCTGCCTGATCCTGATCGACGGGCGCCGCTATTCTCGCCTCACCCGCAGGCTGGCGATGGCCGCCCGCGAGGCGGGCATCCCGGTCACGATCATCACCGACCCCTACTGCCCCTGGGCGCGCGAGGTCGCTGACGAGGTCTTCGTCGTGCAGACCGATTTCAACCAGTTCTGGGATGCCACTTCGGCCATGTCCTCGCTCATTGGGCTGCTGGTGAACGGCGTCTTCGCCCAGCTTGGCCCAGAGGTGGAGGAACGGATGACCCGCGTTTCCGCCCTTTACAACGACTTCATCGGCCATGCCGGTGATCCCCACAGACCACTGAAATGACCACAACAATCAGCACAGGGAGTTCCAACAAGATGTTCATGACGTTGAAGAAACACATGCTTGCCGCAAGCGTGTCGGTGGCGGCGCTGCTGCCCCTGTCCGCTGCCGCGCAGGAAGCGACCTTTGTCCTTGGCACGAACGAGGTCGGCATCCCCAGCTACAACCTGCTGACGGCGGTGAACACCAACACCGTCTATTCGATGATCTACGACAACCTCGTCGCGCAGGATGCCGATCTTTCCTTCCACCCCTACCTCGCCGAAAGCTGGGATGAGGCGCCCGATGGCATGTCCTGGGTGTTCCACCTCAAGCCGGGCGTGAAGTTCCACAACGGCAAGACGCTGACCTCGCATGACATCGCCAAGTTCATCGAGATGTTCCGCAAGACGGAAAGCTCGTACATGGTCGACGCCATCGCCTCGGTCGAGACGCCGGATGACCTGACCGTGAAGTTCGTGATGGCCCATCCGGACCCGAACATTCTTTACAACCTCTCCTCGTCCTTCATGGGCATTCCCGACCCGGACGCGGTCGAGGCGCTTGGCGATGACTACGGCATTACCGAGGCCGTGGGCACCGGTCCGTTCAAGCTGGAAAGCTTCACGCTCGGCCAGGAAACTGTGGTTGTGCGCAACGACGACTATGCCTGGGGCTCGCCGCTTTCGGCCAACAAGGGACCGGCGCATCTGGAGCGGATCACCTTCCGCGAGATCCCCGAGGATTCGACCGCCTTCCTGGAACTGAAATCCGGCGGCGTGGACGGGCTTCTGTCGCTGCCGACCGACTACCTGAAGGAAATCTCCGGCGATGCGGCGCTGGCCGTGGCTCCGATCCCCGGTCAGGAAGTCTACTACATGCCGATCAACGTCACGAAGGAACCCTTCACCGACATCAAGGTGCGGCAGGCGGCAGCGCTGGCGATCAACCAGGACGAGATCCTGCAGAACGTCTTCTCGGGCTATGGCGAGGTCGCGCACAACTTCCTGATCTCGGCCCTGCCTGAATCGAAGATCGACCCGGCGGTGAACATCAGCTTCGACCCCGCGAAGGCCAATGCGCTTCTGGACGAGGCCGGCTGGGTCAAGGGCGCCGACGGCGTTCGCGAAAAGGACGGCAAGAAGCTGACCGTCTCGCTTTGGACGCAAAACGACAGCGTTTTCCGTCGCTTGACGGAAGTTGTTCAGGCACAGCTTAAAGCAGTCGGCTTCGATCCGCAGATCCAGACCTTCGACAGCTCGACGATCCGCGACCAGTACAAGTCGGGGGACCAGCAGCTCGCCGTCCGGTCCTACTTCTGGAACAATGCCGACATCGTTGACTGGTTCTTCGGCGGCGACCGGCTGGGCTATCCGAACGTGTCGATGTTCAACGACCCGGAGGCAGAAGAGCTGCGGACCAAGGCGATGACCGGATCGAAGACCGGAGAAGAGCGGACCGCGAACTTCACCGCCTACCATCAGTATGTGACCAGCCAGTTCCCCTATGCGCCGATCTACCAACCGCCGCAGAACATGGCCTACAACAAGGAACACATCACGATGCCGGACGCGATCCACGGGACTTCGATCACTGGCGTCGTCATGGTCGACGTCGACGTGAAAGAGTGACGGCCTGACCGACGGAGGGGCGAGATGCTCGACTATCTCATAAGGCGCGTCCTGCTCCTCCTGCCGGTCTTTCTGGCGGTGTCGGTGATCATCTTCCTGATCCTGCACCTCATCCCCGGCGATCCGGTGGACAACCTGCTGAAGGTCGGCTCGGGCCCCGAGGCCCGGGCCAAGATCGAGGCCAAGTACGGCCTCGATCAGCCGCTGGTCGTGCAATACGGCATGTGGCTGGGCAACGTCCTGCAGGGCGATCTTGGCACCTCGATCATCACCCGCCGGCCCGTGGCCTCGATGATCGCGCAGGTGCTGCCGAATTCGCTGATGCTCGGCGGGTTCGCACTGCTGTTTTCCTCGGTCGTCGGCATCATTCTGGGCATCGTCGCCGCCGCCTACCGCGACCGCTGGCCGGACCAAATGATCATGGGGGGCGTGCTGCTCGGTTCTACCCTGCCTTCATTCTGGCTCGGGCTTCTCCTCATCCTCGCCTTCTCGGTGCAACTCGGCTGGTTCCCGGTCTCGGGCGCGCGGGGCTGGGAAAGTCTGGTCCTGCCGGTGCTGACCATCGGACTTGGCGGCATGGCGCTGGTCGCGCGTGTCACCCGCGTGTCGATGATCGACGCAGGCAGCCGCGACTTCGTTCTGCTTCTGCACGCCAAGGGCCTGTCGCCCGCCCGCATCCGCCTGCGCCACGTCCTGCGCCATGCGCTGATCCCGGTGGTGACGATCCTTGCCCTGCGCATCGGCTGGATCCTCGGCGGTGCGGTAACGGTCGAATATGTCTTTGCCCGCCCCGGCCTTGGCCTGACGCTCATCAAGGCGCTTGGCCAGCATGACTACCCGGTGGTGCAGGCCTGCCTTCTCATGCTGGCGATCGCGGTGATGCTCGGCACGTTGCTGGGCGACATCCTCCAGGCCCTGATGGACCCGCGGGTACGGAGTGCCCTGACATGAGCCTGAAAGGGACCCTCAACTCCATCGGCCGCGCCCTGCGGACGCCGAAAGGCGCGATCTCGGGCGCCTGGCTGGCGCTCGTGGTGCTGGGCGCGATCTTCGCGCCGATCCTTACACCCTATGCCTATGACATCCAGGACCTGCCAAACGCGTTTTCTGCCCCAAGCGCCGCGCATTGGCTCGGGACCGACGAGTTCGGCCGTGACCTGCTGACCCGCGTCCTTTACGGCGCGCGGACCTCGCTGACCGTGTCGGTCCTGTCGATCAGCGTCTCGGTGTTCACGGGCATGGTGCTCGGCGCAGCAGCGGGCTATTTCGGCGGAGCCTTCGACCGGGCGGTGACGATCTTCGTCGATCTGACATGGTCCTTTCCGGAAATCCTGATCGCGCTGATCCTTGTCGCCATCATCGGCCCCGGCATCACCGGCACCATGGCCGCGATCGCTGTCGCCTACCTCGCCCAGTTCACCCGCCTGACACGTGCGCAGATCATGGCGATCCGGTCCGAGACCTATATCGAGGCGGCAAAAAGCCTTGGCGCGAGGGACAGCTTCATCCTCCTGCGCCACCTCTTGCCTAACTCGCTTGCCCCTGTGCTTGTGGCGGGGATGCTCGCCACCGGCGACGCGATCATCCTTGAGGCGACGCTCGGCTTCTTCGGCCTTGGCGCGCAGCCGCCGACCCCAAGCTGGGGCGCGATGATGTCGTCTGGCTCGGCGCTCCTGTTCAAGGCGCCCTGGATCATCGTCTTCCCCGGCCTTGCCGTGGCGATCACCGTGGTCGCGATCAACCTCTTCGGCGATGCGCTGATCCGGGCGCTCGACATCAAGACCCGGCTGAGGGAGGCGTGAGGATGCTCCTGTCGGTCGAAAACCTTGGGGTCCGCATCGGCAGCGTCGAACCGCTGTCGGGCCTGTCCTTCACTCTGGACCGGGGCGAAATCCTGGGTCTCGTCGGTGAAAGCGGCTCGGGCAAGTCGCTGACGGCGATGGCGGTGACGGGGCTTCTGCCGCTGATCGGAGGGCGGATCGCGGAAGGATCGGTCATCTTCGACGGCACCGACCTGTCGAAACTGCCCGAGGACAAGCTCCGCCCCTATCGCGGCAAGCGCATCGCCCTTGTGACGCAGAACCCGATGACCGCGATGGACCCGGTGCAGCGCATTGGCGATCAGGTCGACATCATGGCGCGGCTGCATCTGGGGCTGGACGCGAAGGCTGCCCGCGCCCGCACGGTCGAGCTTCTGACGCGTCTGCGCATCCCCGAGGCGGCAACCGTCTGCGACGCCTATCCGCATCAGCTGTCGGGCGGCATGAAGCAGCGCATCGTCATCGCGATGGCGCTGGCAGCCGAGCCTGACCTGATCGTGGCGGATGAACCCACGACCGCGCTTGACGTCACCGTGCAGGCGCAGATCATCCATATCCTTGGCGAGTTAGTGCGCGAGCGGGGCCTTGCCCTGATGCTCATCACCCATGACATGGGCGTGGTGGCGCAGGTCTGCGACAAGGTTGCAGTCCTCTACGCCGGGCGGCTGGCCGAGACGCGCGCCGTAGGGCCGCTCTTCGCCTCGCCGCACCACCCCTACACTACCGCGTTGATCGACTGCATCCCGCGCGAGGGCATGGCGCCCGGCAGCCTGACCGGCATTCCGGGCCTTGTCCCCTCGGTCGTCACCTACCCCTCCGGATGCCGGTTCCACCCGCGCTGCCCACGGTCGGACGGAACCTGCGAGCGGGTGATCCCCGAGGTCCGTACCCTGCCTGACGGCGGCATCGTCGCCTGCCACCATCCGCTTGGAGGCGCCCATGGCTGAGCCGCTGATCCGCGCCGAGGGCCTTGTGAAACGCTTCCAGACCGGAGGCGGCCTTCTGGCCAAGCCGCGCGCCATGCTGGCGGTGCGTGGCGTGTCGCTGGACATCGGCAAGGGCGAGGTCGTCGGTGTCGTCGGCGAAAGCGGCTGCGGCAAGTCCACCCTCGCGCGGCTGATCCTGCGGCTGATTGAGCCCACCTCCGGGTCGATCAGCTTCGACGGGCAGGACCTGACCAAACTTTCGCGCGGCGACATGCGCCGGATGCGGCGGAGGATGGCGATGGTCTTCCAGGACCCGTATTCCTCGCTCGACCCGCGCTTCACCGTGGCCGAGGTGCTGGCTGAACCCTTCCGCGTGCAGGGCGAAGAGCCGCCCGCGGGACGGATCGCCGAGCTTCTGGGCCAGGTCGGCTTGTCGGAGCGGCTGTCGGCCAGCTACCCGCACCAGATGTCTGGCGGCCAGCGGCAGCGCATCGGCATTGCCCGCGCCCTGGCGCAGGCCCCGGACTTCCTTGTGCTGGATGAGCCGACCGCCTCGCTCGACGTGTCGATCCAGGCACAGATCATCGCGCTTCTGTCCGAGCTCCGGCGCGAACTGGGCCTGACTTACCTCTTCATCAGCCACGACCTCGGCCTTGTGCGGTACTTCTGCGACCGGATCGTGGTGATGTATCTCGGTGCCGTGGTTGAGGTGCTGCCACGCTCCGACGCCCCGCCGCGCCACCCCTATACGGCAGCGCTGATGGACAGCACCTTTGCACCCGATCCCCATCAGCGGAAGCGGCTCCGCGCCATCGAGGGCGAGATCCCGTCGGCCTTCGACCTGCCCAAGGGCTGCGCCTTTGCGGCCCGCTGCCCGCGCGCGACCGACCGGTGCCGCGCCGAGAACCCCGACTTGACAGCATCCGACCATCCCGTCGCCTGCTTCCATCCGCTTTGAAAGGCTATTTCCATGACCTTCCGCGTGCTGACCGCCGAATTCATCACGGAAAACAACACGTTCAAGAAGGGCTTCACCGAGCTGCACGACTTTCAGGTCGACACCCTGGCGGAAGGCGACGAGGCCATCACCATGCGGGGCGAGGCGAATACCGAACTTGCCGGCTTCCTCGACGCCGCCACCGATCGGGGCTGGGAGATGACGCATGTGATCTCGGCCCTCGCCTCGCCCAACGCCCCGGTCTCGACCGAGGCCTATGACCTTGTCGCAGGCAAGATCTGCGACGCGATCCGCGCACGGCACGGCCAGATAGACGGCATCCTGCTGGGTCTGCACGGCGCGCAGGTCGCGGAAGACCATGAGGATGGCGAAGGCGAACTGCTCCGCCGCATCCGGGCGATTGTCGGGCCACACCTGCCGATTGCCGCGACGCTCGACCTCCACGCCAACGCCACCGAGGCAATGGCGCAGCAGGCGCAGATCTGGGTCACCTACAAAACCTATCCGCATATCGACCTTCGCATCTCGGGCAAGCGTGCGGGGCTCCTCCTCGACGACGCGATGGCGGGCCGGACGAAGCCCACGACCATCCGCCGCCATGTCCCGATGATGGACGAGGCGAATGCCGGGCGGTCGGATGTCGGGCCGATGGTGCAGGAATACGAAAAGGCCCGCAAGGAAGAGACCGAGCCGGGCATCCTGTCGGTCTCGCTCAACTCCGGCTTCTCGGATGCCGACATCACCGAGATGGGGCCGGCGGTCTATGTGACCTATGACAGGGGCGTGGCTGGCGCGGACAAGCGGGCCGCCGAGATTGCCGACGCCCATGCCCGCGCGATCTGGGATGCGCGCTACTCCTGCGCCAACACCTTCCTTGAGGTCGCCGATGCCGTGGCGCAGGCCAAGGGCTTCGATGCCTCGAAGGGCCCGCTGGTGATCGCCGACTATGCCGACAACCCTGGCTCTGGCGCCTATGGCGATGCGACGAACCTGCTGAAGGCGATGCTCGATGCCAAACTGACCGAGGCCGTCTTCGCGCCGATGATCGACCCGGAAGCGGCCATCGAGCTTCACAAGCACAAGGAGGGCGAGACCGTCACCATCGCCGTGGGCGGCAAGAACGACCCGGCCTTCGGCGGCGGTCCCCTGACCCTGACCGGGCGGATCGAAAAACTGTCTGACGGGTTCTTCCGCGGCGACGGGCCGATGCTGGGGGGCCTCGACCGGACCTATGGTACGACGGCGGTGCTCAAGGTGGACGGCGTCGAGATCCTGATCGTGACCGAGCGCGAACAGATGCTCGACCGCCAGCAGCTTTACGCCTTTGGCATCGACCCGACCAAGCGCAAGGTTCTGGCGCTGAAGAGCATGCAGCACTTCCGCGCGGCCTTCGAGCCTATCGCCGGCAAGGTCATCGTCTGCGACAGCGGCGCACTCTCCACGCCGAAGATGGCCCGCCGCCCCTACAAACGGGTCAAGCGCCCGATCTGGCCGCTCGACGAAGCCACCACGTTCTAGGGCCGGGGTAAGCCGCGGGCGGCGGCCAGGGCCGCCTGCCACTGCCGTCGCAGAGCCACCCGCCATGCCTCATCGCGCTGCGGCTCGAACCGCCGGCTCTCGGTGGCGAAATGCGGCTCGACGCCGAGCGAGCGGAAGGCCATTGCCGCCGCGCCGAGCGCGCCGACCTCCTCGACCTCGGCCCGGATCACCGGGCGGCCCAGCACGTCTGCCTGCAGCTGCATCAGGAAATCGTTGGAAGACGCGCCTCCATCGGCGCGCAAGGCCTCGAGCCGATGGCCCGTATCCTGTTCCATCGCTTCGAAGACATCGGCGATCTGCAATGCAATCGCGTCGAAACTGGCGCGGGCGAGATGCGCGGGACGAGTGGCATGGCTCATGCCTGTCACCGTTCCGGTCGCATGGTCATCCCAATGCGGGGCACCCAGCCCGGCCAGCGCGGGAACGAAGGTCACCCCGCCTGACTCCGGCACCGTCTGCGCCAGATCGGACAGCGCCGCAGGACCGGACAGGCCCAATAGCCCCGCCATGAAGCCCGCCGCCTGCGCCGAGACGGTGATGTTGCCCTCAAGCGCAAGGGCGGTCCCAGCCACATCGCTCCAGGCGATCGTGCCGGACAGGCCATGCGTCGAGGCGACCCGCTCGGGCGCAAGCGTCATCAAAGAGGACCCGGTGCCATAGGTCGCCTTGACCGTGCCCGGCCCGCGCACCCCATGACCATAAAGCGCCGCGTGGCTGTCGCCCATCATCGCGCGGATTGGAATGCCGGAGGGCAGGTCCGTCGCGCCCGCCACTGTCACGCCGAAAGCGCTGTCAGAGGGCATTGGCCGGGGAAGGACCTCGACAGGCGCGCCGAACAGATCACCCAGGTCCCCGTCCCACTCCAGCCGTCCGGTATGGAAGAGCTGCGTGCGCGAGGCATTGGAATGGTCGGTCGCGAAGGACGCGCCCCCGGTCAGGTTCCACAAAAGCCAGCTGTCCACCGTTCCCGCCCTGAGTCGCCCCTTGGCCAGCATGTCTGCCGCCGCCGGCACATGGCGCATGACCCATCCGAGCTTTGCCGCCGGAAACAGGGGATTGATCCCAAGCCCCGTTGCCGCGATCACCTGTGGCTCGGCCCCCGCCGCACGCAGCCGCTCGCAATCATCCGCCGTGCGGCGGCACTGCCAGAGGATTGCAGGCGTTACCGGCTGACCGGTTGCGGCATCCCAGACCACCAGCGTCTCGCGCTGGTTGGCGATGGCGATTGCGGCGATCCCCTGCCCGGCTTGCCTGACGATTCCGGCGATCCCCGAGCTGACCGAGGCCCAGATTTCCCCGGCCGCCTGTTCCGCCCAACCGGGCTGCGGATATCTTGAGGTCAGCGGCGCCGAGGCGCGGGCGAGGATATGCCCAGCCGCATCCACCAGCACAGCCTTGGTGTTCGTCGTGCCCTGGTCGATCGCCAGGACCAGCGGCCCGGTCATTTCCGCTTCCGCGCAATGGCACGGCGCGCCGCAGCCGCGATGCCGTCCTGCGACAGGCCGTATTCGGTGAAGAGCCAGTCGACCGACCCCGTCGGCACGAAGCCGGGGAAGCCGACCCGCTCGACCGGAACCGGATCATGGGCCGAAGTGAGTTCCGCGACCGCCCCGCCAAGACCGCCCCGCACCGAGGCCTCCTCGACCGTCACGATGGCCCCCGTCCGCGCCGCGGCCAGCACCGCCTCGTCATCCAGCGGGTTGATCGTGTGCATGTTGAGCACGCGCGCTGCGATCCCCTCGCCCGCCAGCGCCCGCGCGGCGTCGAGCGCCAGATGCACCGTCGTGCCGCAGGCGATGATCGCCACATCGCCACCCTCGTGCAGGACTTGTGCCTTGCCGGGCTGGAAGGTCCGCCCCGGCACGACGATGTCGGGCACCGGCATCCGGCTCAGGCGGATATACACCGGCCCCTCAAGTGCGGCGGCCCATTTCACCGCCTCTGCCGTTTCCCAAGGGTCGGAGGGAACAATGACCGTCAGATTGACTAGGGGACGGAGCCACGCGAAATCCTCGATCGAATGGTGCGTCGGACCAAGCTCGCCATAGGCCACACCCGAGGACTGGCCGACCAGCTTCACGTTGAAATTGGCATAGGCAATGTCGGCCTTTACCTGCTCAAGCGACCGGCCCGTCAGGAAACAGGACGCGGCCGAAACGAAGGGGATGCAGCCGCCATTCGCCAGACCGGCGCCGACACCGACCATCACCTGCTCGGCGATGCCCACATTGATCAGCCGGTCGGGGAATTTCTTCTGGAAGCCGCCCAGCTTGGACGACCCAACCGAGTCATTCACCACGGCGACGATACGGCGGTCGGCGGCAGCGCAGGCCTCCAGCGCGGCCACCCAGGCCTCGCGGCAATCGTGAAGCCCTTCGGCTTTCGGTGCTGCCTGTGCCATCAGACCAGTTCCTCCATCGCCTGCGCAAATTGTTCGGCATTCGGCACGCCGTGGTGCCAGGACGCCTTGTTTTCCATGAAGGACACGCCCTTGCCCTTGACCGTGTTGGCGATCAGGCACAGCGGCCGGTCGGTTGGCGTGGCGAAGGCCGCGAGCAGCGCCGCCGGATCGTGGCCATCGACCTCGACCACCTGCCAGCCGAAGGCGCGGAACTTCTCGTCCAGCGGGTCGAGGCCGCTCGTCTCTTCCGTCCCCGCCCCCTGCTGAAGCCGGTTGCGGTCGACGATCAGCGTCAGGCGATTGAGCTTGCGGTGCCCGGCGACCATTGCCGCTTCCCAGTTCGAGCCTTCCTGCAACTCGCCGTCGCCGGTCAGAACGAAGGTGCCGTGGTCCGAGCCCGACAAAGCCCCGGCGATGGCGATGCCGACCGCGACGGGAAATCCGTGGCCAAGCGGGCCGGTATTCGTCTCGACCCCCGGCAGGTAGTTGCGGTTTGGGTGGCCGTTCAGCCGCGACTTCGGCTGCATGTAGGTGTCGAGCCAGTCCTCGGGGTAGTACCCGGCTGCGCATAGCACAGTGTAAAGCGCCCCGGTCGCGTGGCCCTTCGACATGATGAACCGATCCCGCTCTGCCCAGTCCGGCCGCTTCGGATCGTAACGCATCACCCCGAAATAGAGCGTCGCGATAATGTCGGTCGCTGAGAAATCCCCGCCCGGATGGCCAAGCTGCGCCTCGTGCACCATGCGGAAGGCGCGGCGGCGCATCCACAGCGCCTTTTCCCGGATCAGCGGGACGGGATCGTTCAAATGGGTCATCGAAACCTCGTCAGAAGCGCCGCGGGAAGGTCAGCGCAGGTTCGGGGGGCGTATCGTGGTTGTAGATCGGCCAGCCGAGATAGCGGATCACCGCCTCGTTCACGACATCGGCGTGATGGCCGCGCACCATGGCGACGTGATGCTCGAACCCGTTCTGGGTGACGAAACGCATCAACTCGCGCAGGCGCGGCACGCGCGACACGGCGATGCCACCATCCATGGCAAAGGGGGCGTCGGTGAACTCGCCTTGCCCAAGATAGCATTTGACCGTCCCCGCGCGATCATCCGTTGAGAGGCGGAAATAGGTCATCGGGCCGGCCTTCACCTTGCCCTTGACCGCGCCGAAGCACTTCTCGCGCCCGATCACCTCGCCCAGAACGTCGAGTTCGCCGATTTCGGGCGTGTCGCCGATGAAGGACTTCGGGTAGTTGCCGCAATGGGTGCAGACGCAGAGGTCGGCCTCGTAGGCGTAGTTGTTGTTCCAGTCGAGGATCGCGGGCGGCGCGCCCGAGGCCAGCGCCAGCGCATACATCGACAGCGCCCCCATGATGTCGACCTCGCAGGCGGAGGGCATCAGCTCCTCCCCCATCATCGACATGGTCACGCAGGTGGCGCAGCCGAAATTGTCCTGCAGCGACCGCCAGCACTGGATGGCGCTGGCATCGCAGCCGTTTTCCTCAATCCAGCGGTTGACCGCGAGCGTCCAGCGCGCCTGCTTCTCGATCTGGGCGGGCTTGATATGGGCCGGGATCCGGCCATAGCCCTTCACCTTCTCCAGAACCGCAATCAGTGCCGGGTCGTCGGACTTAATCGCTCCGGCCGCGCCCATCATCTCGGACAGGTCCACGGTGACGACCGTCACGCCGGCGGCCTGCAGGAGCTTCTCGGAATAGCGCATGGTCTGGAAGGCGCCGGTCCGCGCGCCGATGGCGCCAAGCCGCGCCCCCTTGAGCCCGCGCACCGTGCGGCAGACGCGCGAGAAGCGTTCGAGGTCGCCCCCGAATTCCTCGCCCCAGGTGTCGCAGGTATGCGTCGTCGTTTCGGTGAAGGGGACGCCGTATTGCCAGAAGTTGTTGGTGACCGAGATCTTGCCGCAGAAGGCGTCGCGGCGCGAATGGACGTCGACCTTGTCGACCTCGTCGTTGCTGGCCTGCAAGAGGATCGGCACGTTCAGCTTCGCGCGGTTCACCAGTTCGGCAATGGCGATCTCGTCGCCAAAGTTCGGCAGACAGATCACCAGCCCGTCGATCTCGTCCCGATGCGCCTTGAAATGCTGCGCGTAAAGTTCTGCATCGGCAACGGACTGGACCGCGCCATTCGCGGTGGCCTCGTAGGGCAGCGTGATCGCCCTGATCCCCAGTTTCTCCAGCTGGGCCAGCACCTCGTCCCGCGCGGCGCGGCAGGGGGCCGGGCTGAAAAACGCCCGGCTGCCGATCACCACGCCGAGCGTGACCTTGCGACGGATGGTCAGTGTCATTCTCTCCTCCCGGAAGCGAACCGCGGCCTCGCGGGGATCGAGCTTTACTTTCGATCACTTTCGCTTTCTGCGTTTTGTAGCCGTTTTAACGGAAGATGGCAAGCTGCCGCCTTGGGCATGAAACATGCCAAAATTCATCGAGACTGCAAGATTTTTAAGTGTTTCGCTTCCGCAGAACGGTACTGCGGCGGCGCAGCGGGAGCAAGGCCCAGAATCACCTGCAGCAAACGATAGAGCAAACATCAGAATTCGAAAGTTCTTGACGAGAATCGAAAACAATACTCAGAAATGATCAGGAGGAATCGCCACCAATCCGGTTGCGAACGAAAGGGAGGTCATCAATGAACTTCAAACGTCGCCTGCTCATGTCCACTGTAGCGCTGGCCCTTGCCGGGGCGCTGCCCTCGCTGGCCGCGGCTGCAGACACCATCGCGATCATCACGCCGAGCCCGGACAACCCCTTCTTCAAGGCCGAGGCCGAAGGTGCGGCCGCCAAGGCAAAGGAACTGGGCTACGAGACGATGATCCTCGTGCATGATGATGACGCCAACAAGCAGTCGGAACTGTTCGACAGCGCCATCGCCGCGGGCGTGAAGGCCATCATCCTCGACAACGCCGGCGCAGACGCATCGGTCGCCGCGGTCCAGAAGGCCAAGGATGCAGGCATCCCGTCCTTCCTGATTGACCGCGAGATCACCTCGACCGGCGTGGCTGTCAGCCAGATCGTGTCGAACAACTACCAGGGCGCGCAACTGGGCGCCGAAGAGTTCGTCAAGCTGATGGGCGAAAAGGGCGAATTTGCCGAGTTGCTGGGCAAGGAATCCGACACCAATGCCGGCATCCGCTCCAAAGGCTATCACGACGTGATCGACCAGTATCCGGACTTGAAGATGGTCGCCCAGCAGACCGCCAACTGGTCTCAGACCGAGGCCTATTCGGTCATGGAGTCGATCCTTCAGGCCAATCCGGGCATCAAGGGCGTGATCTCGGGCAACGACACGATGGCCATGGGCGCCTTTGCCGCTCTCGAGGCGGCGGGCCGCAAGGACGTGATCGTGGTCGGCTTCGACGGCTCGAACGACGTGCGCGACTCGATCCTGAAGGGCGGCATCAAGGCGACCGTGCTCCAGCCCGCCTATCAGCAGGCGCAGCTCGCTGTCGTGCAGGCCGACACCTACCTCAAGACCGGCAAGACCGGCGTCGAGGAAAAGCAGCTGATGGACTGCGTTCTCATCAATGGCGACAATGCCAAGGATCTTGAAACCTTCGCGCTGAAGAACTGATCCGACGCTCTTCCCGGCGCGCCGCTCCCGCGCGCCGGGATTTTCCATTGCAGAGACGCACATGAACCGCACCTTGCTGACGGTCACATGCCTTGCCGCGGCCCTGTCGCTCGGGGCCTGCAAGATCGTGAAGACCCCTGCCCCCGGAACGCAAACCGCTGCGGCTGACGCATCCGGCGACGATGCCCGGATCACGGCGATCCTCAACGACACCTATGATCAGAAACTGCTGCCGCTGGTGAAATCCCAGGCGAGCGAGTTTGCCGATCTTCGAGCAGCGATTGCCGCAGGGCTCGATGCCGCCGGTCAGGCGCATGGCCACCGCGGGGCGGGAGAAGGTGCGGCCTGGAACTTCGCGGTGAAAGGACAGGGCAAGGTCGTCGACGCCAATCTTGAATCACGGGCGCGCAAGCTGGAACTCGACACGGACGGTGACGGCAAGGCGGACGTTACCTTGCAACTGGGACCCGTGGTGAAGGGCACCGCGCTGCGGGACATCGCCCCCTTCTATGATTTCACCGATTTCCGCGACCAGATCGAATTCGCCAAGCTGGCGCGGGCGTTGAACGACAAGGCCTCGGCGGCTTTGCCCACGCCCGAGGGGGACCCAAAAGGCATGACCGTCGCCTTCACCGGCGTCGTCGCCCTGAAGTCACCGACCGAGGCCTGGCTCGTGACGCCGGTCGTGATCGCGGTGGCGCCATGAGCGCTGAACCCCCGATCGGCCTGTCGATCCGCGGCGGGGTCAAGGTCTATCCCGGCACCCGCGCGCTGAAGGGTGTGGATTTCGACCTGCGGATGGGCGCGGTCAATGTCCTTGTGGGCGAAAATGGCGCGGGCAAGTCCACGCTGATGAAGGTGATCGCCGGGGTCGAGGACCTGACCGAAGGCCGGATCGAGATGGCTGGCCGCGAGGTCCGCTTCCGCGACAAGGCCGATGCGGTGAAGCATGGCATCGGCATCGTCTTTCAGGAACTGAACCTGTTCCCCAACCTGACCGTGGCCGAGAACATCTTCATCGGCCGCGAGCCCGTGCGCGGCGGCATCGACATCGACCGCGAGGCGCAGCGGCGCGAGACGCGGGCACTGATGCAGCGGCTTGAACAGGACATCGACCCCGATACCCCCCTTGGCCTTCTGCGCATCGGCCAGCAGCAGATCGTCGAGATCGCCAAGGCCGTGGCACAGGATGCCCGCATCCTGATCCTGGACGAGCCGACCTCGGCGCTGTCCGCGCATGAGGTCGAGGTGCTGTTCCGCGTCATCGCCGAGCTGAAATCCCAGGGCGTGGGCATCGTCTATATCAGCCACCGGCTCGAGGAACTCATACGCGTCGGCGACTACATCACCGTCCTGCGCGACGGCAGCATCACCGGCGCGCGCAGCATGGAAGGGGTCGATATCCCCTGGATCGTCCGGGCGATGATCGGCGACAGCTCCAAGGACTTCCCCCGCACCGAGGCGCCCGCCTTTGGGGCCGAGGTCTTCCGCGCCGAAGAGATCACCCTGCCCCGCGAAGGCGGCGGCTACACGGTCGACCATATCTCGCTTACCGTCCGGGCGGGCGAGATCGTCGGGCTGTACGGGCTGATGGGCGCGGGCCGCACCGAATTCCTCGAATGCATCATGGCCCAGCATCCGCATGCAACTGGGCGCTTCTTCGTCGAAGGCAAGCCCCTCACCGAGCGCGACGTCGCGGGCCGGATCGACCGGGGGATCGCCCTGATCCCCGAGGACCGCAAGCGCGACGGCCTCGTGCAGATCATGGCAATCCGCGAGAACCTCACCCTTTCGGCACTGAAGCGCTTCACCCGCGCCTTCCACCTCGACCTCAAGTCCGAGGCGACGACGGCGATGGAGTTCGTGAAGCGCCTGACGATCAAGGTGGCAAGCCCGGAAAACCCGGTCTCCAGTCTGTCCGGCGGGAACCAGCAGAAGGTCGTCATCGGCAAGGCGCTGATGACCGGGCCGAAGATCCTGCTGATGGACGAACCTTCGCGCGGGATCGACATCGGCGCCAAGGCCGAGGTGTTCCGCACCATGCGACGCCTCGCCTCCGAGGGGCTGGGCATCCTGTTCGTCACATCCGACCTCGACGAGGTGCTGGCGCTGTCCGACCGCATCCTTGTCATGGCCAATGGCCGCGTGACCGGAGATTTCCCCGCAGGCGCCGACGCCGCCGCGGTGATCTCGGCCACCGCCCCCACCGCATCCAAGGGAGCCGCCGCATGACCGCACAAATTTTCTACGAAAATTCTGAAATTTCGCAGAAATTTCGGACCGGGAGGCTCGCATGACCGCGATCGCCCCCGCTGCCGCGCCCTCTTCTTCGTCTGGCCTGCTCCTGCTCCTCAGGCTCAGAACCTTCGTCGCGCTGATCCTCGTCCTTGGTTTCTTCTCGGTGATGGCGCCGAACTTCCTGACCGCGGCCAACGCCGTCATCGTGACCAAGCATGTGGCGCTGAATGCCTTCCTCGCCATCGGGATGACCTTCGTCATCATCACCGGCGGGATCGACCTTTCGGTCGGCTCCATCGTCGGGCTTTGCGCGATGGTGGCGGGATGGCTGGTGCTGTACGGCATCGATCCCGGGATGGGCTGGTCGATCCAGTTCAACACCTTCGAGATCAGCCTCATCACCGTGCTGGTTGGCATCTTCGTCGGCACCGTCAACGGGCTGCTCATCACGAGACTGAACGTCGCGCCCTTTATCGCCACGCTCGGCACGCTCTATGTCGCGCGGGGTGCCGCGCTCCTCTCCTCGGGCGGTCGGACATTTCCGAACCTGAACGGCAATCCCGACTACGGGTCGGACACGTTCGCCTTCATCGGTACGGGCACGCTCCTTGGCATTCCGGTGCTGATCTGGATGCTGGTCGCGGTCGGGCTTCTTGCCTCCTACATCTCGCGCCGCACGCCGCTAGGGCGGCACATCTACGCCGTTGGCGGGAACGAGCGCGGTGCGGCCCTTTCGGGGGTCAAGGTCAACCGGGTGAAGATGTTCGTCTACATGTTCTCGGGCTTCTGCGCGGCGCTGGTCGGCCTCATCATCGCCTCGCAGCTGCAGGCCAGCCACCCGGCGACGGGCGAGACCTTCGAGCTGAACGCCATCGCGGCGGCGGTCCTCGGCGGCACCTCGATGTCGGGCGGGCGCGGGCGGATCGGCGGCACCATCATCGGCGCCTTCGTGATCGGCATCCTGTCGGACGGGCTTATCATGATGGGGGTCTCCTCCTTCTGGCAGACGGTCATCAAGGGCGTCGTGATCATCGCCGCCGTGGTCATCGACCAGGCCCAGCAGAAGCTGCAGGCGCGGGTCGCCCTGCAACAGGAGGCGGCGGCCGGACGCTAGGGGCATTGCCGCAAGACCCAAAACGACTAGGATCGCGGACAGCCCACAGCCAAGGGACAGCAGGACAGGACCCGTGCAACAGAGACCAGCCGCCCTCGACCGCGAAGAGTCCCGTGTCGGCCTCTTGTCCGAGCCGCGCCGCCGCCGCATCCTCGAATGGATCCAGGAGGAAGGGTCGGCCCGCGTCCGCGAACTCGCCGCCGCCTTCCAGGTCTCCGAGGCGACGATCCGGCAGGACCTGGAACGGCTGGAGATGGAGGGCGCCATCACCCGCGAACATGGCGGGGCGTTCCTCAATTCGGTCCCGGCGCAGGTCGGGTCGATGACGCTCCACCATCAGGAGAACATGGACCGAAAGCGCAAGATCGGCGCGCTGGCGGCCAGCCTGGTCGTGGATGGCGAGACGTTGATCCTCGATGCCGGAACAACGACGACCGAAATCGCCACCCGACTCGTGACTAAGAAGAACCTCACCGTCATCACCAACGCCTTGAACATCGCCCTGATCCTCGGCGCAGTGCCGGGCTTTGCCATCCACATGCCGGGTGGCCAGTTCAAGGCGCCGACGCTGTCGCTGTCGGGCGACAGCTCGGTCGAGTATTTCCGCAACATCTTCGCAGGCAAGCTGTTCCTCGCCACGGCCGGCGTCGCGCTGGATGCGGGCCTGACCTATCCGAGCTTCGCGGACCTCCAGCTGAAGGAGGCGATGATCAAGGCGGCCTCGCATGTCTACCTCGTCGCGGATTCCTCCAAGATCAACAAATCCTCCTTCACGCGGCTCGGCTCGCTGGAGGTGCTGCACTCTTTCATCACCGATGACGGGATTTCCGATGCCGACGCCAAAGAGTTCGAGCGGCGCGGGATCGAGGTGCTGATCGCCCGCTGACCAATGCTTGACGCTGGACGGGGAAGCGTGAACGACTGTCGCGATCCCCAATGCCCGGAAGTCACGCCATGTACGACCTGATCGTGAAGCACGCCACCCTCCCCGATGGTCGGGAAGGCATCGACATCGCCATCAAGGACGGACGCATCGCCGCCGTGGAAGCGGGGATCACCGCCGAAGCCGGCGAGGCGATCGACGCGACCGGGCGGCTGGTCAGCCCGCCGTTCGTCGATCCGCATTTCCACATGGACGCGACCCTGTCGCTCGGCCTGCCGCGGATGAACGTCTCGGGCACGCTGCTGGAAGGGATCGCGCTCTGGGGCGAACTTCGCCAGATCGTGACGAAGGAAGAACTCGTCGAACGGGCACTACGCTACTGCGACCTCGCCGTGTCGCAGGGCCTTCTGGCGATCCGCAGCCATGTCGACACCAGCGATCCGCGCCTTGTCACCGCCGAGGCGCTGCTCGAGGTGCAGGCGCGGGTGAAACCCTATATCGACCTGCAACTCGTCGCCTTCCCGCAGGACGGCTACTTCCGCGCCCCCCATGGCGTCAAGGCGCTGGACCGCGCGCTCGACATGGGCGTGAACATCGTCGGCGGCATCCCGCATTTCGAACGCACGATGGAGGATGGCCGCGCCTCGGTCGAGGCGCTGTGCCGGATCGCCGCCGACCGGGGGCTGCCGGTGGACATGCATTGCGACGAGACGGACGACCCCATGAGCCGCCATGTCGAGACGCTGGCGGCGCAGACCGTGCGCTTCGGGTTGCAGGGGCGCGTGGCGGGGTCGCACCTGACCTCGATGCATTCGATGGACAACTACTATGTCTCGAAGCTGATCCCGCTGATGGCGGAGGCGCAGATGCACGTCATTCCGAACCCGCTCATCAACATCATGCTACAGGGCCGCCACGACACCTACCCCAAGCGGCGCGGCATGACCCGGGTGCGCGAGTTGATGGCGGCGGGGCTGAACGTGGCCTTCGGCCATGATTGCGTGATGGACCCGTGGTATTCGATGGGCTCGGGCGACATGCTCGAGGTCGGTCACATGGCGATCCACGTCGCCCAGATGGCCGGGGTCGAGGACAAGCGGCGCATCTTCGACGCGCTGACGGTGAACTCGGCCAAGGCCATGGGGCTGGAGGGCTACGGTCTTGCCAAGGGCTGCAACGCCGACCTCGTCGTGCTGCAGGCCCGCGACCCGGCCGAGGCGCTGCGGCTGAAGCCGGTGCGGCTTGCCGTCATCAAGCGCGGAAGGGTGATCGCCCGCACGGCCCCGCGCATCACCGCGCTGGCGCTGGAGGGGCGGCCAGTCAGGATCGACGGCAGCGTGGACCATGCGCCGGTGCGGGGGAACGGATGACCATCAGCAATGCGGACGAACTCGACGGGCTGAAGGCGATCGGCCGCATCGTCGCCAACACCATGCAGGCCATGGCGAAGGCGGTGGAGCCCGGCATGACTACCGCCGATCTCGACCGGATCGGCCGCGCCTATCTGGAACGTGAAGGCGCGCAATCAGCCCCCGAGGCGACCTATGGCTTTCCGGGTGCGACCTGCATCAGCGTCAACGAAGAGATCGCGCATGGCATTCCCGGCCAGCGGGTCCTGCAGACGGGCGATCTGGTCAATATCGACGTCTCGGCCAGCAAGAACGGCTATTTCGCCGATACTGGCGCGACCTTCCGCCTTGGCCCGATGCGCCCGGCACTGGAGCGCCTCTGCCGCGACGGCCGCCGCGCGATGCAGCTGGGCATCGCGCAGGTCCGCCCCGGCCGGCCGCTGTCCGGCATCGGCACGGCGATCGGCAGCTTTGCGAAGGCGCGCGGCTACACCCTGATCCGCAACCTCGCCAGCCACGGCGTCGGCCGCGCGCTGCATGAGGAGCCGGCAGAGGTCGCCACCTGGCCCAACCGCGACCGCCGCCCGATCCATCGCGGCCTTGTCCTGACCGTCGAGCCCTTCCTGTCGCGGGGCGGGCATTGGGCGGTCGAGGGCGACGACGGCTGGACGCTTTACAGCGAACCCCGCGCCGCGGCGGTCCAGTATGAGCACACCGTAGTTGCGACCGAGGCCGGGCCGATCATTCTCACGCTGCCGGGTTGAAGCCGGCTAGTCTGCCTTGCGCAGCCCGCGGTCCAGCCGGCGCAGCATGGTCGAGACGATCAGCTTGTGGGCGAGCCCGACTGGAACCATGTAGAGCCTGCCGAAAAGGTTGTGGGTCACGACCGAAGAGGTGATCGTCAGCAGCCCGTCGCTGGCCGAGACACAGGTCATCACGTCGAGATGTCGATCACGCTCGGTCAGCACCAGCACATCCGGTGCAGCATACTCGACGAGAAAGAAGTCGAGGTGATCACCCATCGCGACGCTGCTGCGTCTCTGACCCGTGAAGCCGCCGATCCTCTTGACGCCGAATCGGGCCGAGATCGCATCGCGCAACCGGAAGGCGGTCTGCATCAACGGCAGCGGCCGGTCCATCATCAGGTTCCACGCCTCAAGCGCCGAGAGCGTGACGGGAAGACGGATCGAGCGGCTATCGAAATAGTCCAGCCGTTCCTTCGGCAGAAGGATATGGATATTGGAATGCAGGATCATTGAAGTAGCGCTTTCACCAGCACCAGGGCGCCCGCACCGCGGCCCCTACCCCCAGACCCCCTCATGCACCGCCGCCGCCTCGTCCTCCAGCATCGGGCCGATGACTTCGACCTGGCGCTGGCCCGCGGCGAAGACGACGCGGCAGGGAAGGTCGAGCGTCGGGTTCTCGGGGTGGTTGCCGGTGATCCCCTTCAAGTCATGCTCGGACAGGCCGTAGACCACCCGCTTCAGCCCGGTCCAGTAGATCGCGCCTGCGCACATCGCGCAGGGTTCGGCCGAAGTGTAGATGGTGCATTCCTTCAGAAGCTCCATTGGCAGCGTGGTCGAGGCGCGGGTCATCAGCACGCGCTCGGCATGGCCGGTCATGTCATGGTCAGGCATGTAGGCATTGTGCTGGGTCATCAGCACCTCGCCATCGGGCCCCACAAGGATCGAGGCGAAGGGATGCACCCCGTTTTCACGCGCCTTGCGGCTTTCCTCGATGGCGAGACGCAGGAACGCGACGTGATCCAGGTCTTTGGCGGTCATGGACGGGACTCCTTCGCTATGCGGGCTTTGCAGGAACCTCGGACCTTTTTTGCCTTTGCACAAGCCACCCCGCCGGCCGGACAGGACACGCCAATTCGTGGCGCGCCCAGAAATTCGGCAATCGCGCGCAATGTTATGCACAATGGCGGAATGTCGCGGCGGAGACAGCAGCGACGCCCCGCCTTGCGCCTTGCCCGCCAGAAACCAGGAGGCCGACAGAAAATGCTTGCGGTCCCGTCACTTGGCTGGATCTGACCGGCGGAAGATCGGGCACACCCTCTTTTTCTGATGGGGAAAGCATCGCGAAATCGGGGGCTTCCCCCTATCCGCAAGAGCTGCCGAATATTCCGGCACTTGCCCGCTGAATCGCTTGTGGGCTGCGGGACTTCCGGTCTAGCCTTCGGGGCAAGACGGGATCTGCTGCAGATCACCGGCGGTCAACGTCGGGGCTGGTGGACAACAGGGGGTTGGGGATGATGGACCCGATGAAGGGGCTGGGCCCGGACATGTGCCGGGCAATTACCTTGCCAATTGTTGAAGCTGCTTCAAAGGGCGTGCGCCTACTCAACCGGGCAAACGCGCGCAGACTGCAGCGCGAACCTGCAAGCATCACCAACTGACGGAGTGCCGATGTCCTCTTCCGTTCCCCGTCTGGCCTTGACCGGCATCACCAAGCGCTTTCCCGGCGTTCTGGCCAACGATCAGGTCAGCTTCTCGGTCGGACCGGGCGAGATCCACGCCCTGCTCGGCGAAAACGGCGCCGGCAAGTCGACGCTGGTCAAGATGATCTACGGCATCATGCAACCCGATGCCGGCACCATCCGCTGGAACGGCGAGCCGGTGACGATCGCCAACCCCAAGGCGGCACGCAAGCTGGGTATCGGCATGGTGTTCCAGCACTTCTCGCTCTTCGAGGCGATGACGGTGCTGGAAAACATCGCGCTCGGCATGGATGCGACGATCCCGCAGCGCGAGCTCGAGGCGAAGATCCGCGAGGTGATGCAGCATTACGGGCTGAAGCTGGAACCGCGCCGCATCGTCTCGACCCTGTCGGTGGGCGAGCGCCAGCGCATCGAGATCGTCCGCGCGCTGCTCTTGAACCCCAACCTCCTCATCATGGACGAGCCGACCTCGGTTCTGACGCCACAGGAGGTGGACCAGCTTTTCGTCGTGCTGAGAAAGCTCGCGGCGGAAGGCTGCTCGATCCTCTACATCAGCCACAAGCTGCATGAAATCAAGGCCTTGTGCGAAAACGCCACCATCCTGCGCGGCGGAAAGCTGGTCGATACCTGCGATCCGCGGGTCGAAACCTCGCGGTCCATGGCCGAGAAGATGATCGGCGGCAACCTCAAGGACATCCAGCGCCAGCCGGGGGCGGAGTTCGGCAAGCCGCGGCTCGAGGTCTCGGGCCTGTCGGTGGCGACGACCGACCATTTCGGCACCTCGCTCAAGGACATCTCCCTGACCGTGCGCGCAGGAGAAATCTTCGGCATCGCAGGGGTGGCGGGGAATGGCCAGAACGAACTGCTGCTGGCGCTGTCGGGCGAGGTTCCGACCGACCGCGCCGATGCCGTGCGCGTGGACGGTGTAAAGGTCGGTCGGATGACTACCCGCGATCGGCGTGGCACCGGCCTTGCCGCCGTGCCGGAGGAACGCAACGGCCATGCCGCCGTGCCGGACTTTACCCTGTCCGACAATGCGGTGCTGACGGCGCGCGACCGGCTCGGCATGGTCAAGGGCGGGCTGATCGACGCCGGGGCGGCGCGGACCTATGCCGGCGAGGTGATCGCCAGCTTTGCCGTCAAGGCGACCGGGCCGGGTGCGTTTGCGGGATCGCTTTCGGGCGGCAACCTGCAGAAGTTCATCATGGGCCGCGAGATCCTGCAGAAACCCACCGTGCTGGTCGTCAGTCAGCCGACCTGGGGTGTGGATGCGGGGGCGGCGGCGGCGATCCACCAGGCGCTGGTCGATCTGGCGGCGAGCGGTTCCGCCATCGTCGTCATCAGCCAGGACCTCGACGAGCTTCTGGCGCTTTGCGACACGCTTGCCGTCATCAATGGCGGGCATCTCTCGCCGCCGATGAAGGTGGCCGAAGCAAATATCGAGGACATCGGCCTGCTGATGGGCGGCATCCACGGTCAGACGACCGCTGCCGAAGTTGCGGTCGCAGAGGGACATATCCATGCGCATCAAGCTTGAGAAACGGCCCGAGCCCAGCACGCTGATGCTGTTCGTGACGCCGGTCGCCTCGGTGCTGCTGACCATGTTCATCGGCATGATCGTCTTCGATCTCTTGGGCATCAACGGCTTCCGCGCGGTGATCGACATTTTCCTGACGCCGCTTCTGGCCAGCTACAAATGGCAGGACGTGGCGGTGAAGGCGGCGCCGCTCATCATCATCGCGCTTGGCCTGTCGGTCGGAAACCGCGCGCAGGTATGGAACATCGGGGCCGAGGGCCAATACATCATCGGCGCGCTTTGCGCCGCCGGAGTCGGGATTGCCGCCGGCACGGCAGGCGGGCCGCTCGTCGTGCTGGTGATGATCGTGGCCGGAATCATCGGCGGCATGGCCTGGGCCTGGATCCCGGCGGTCCTGCGCACGCGCTACGGCGTGAACGAGATCCTGACCAGCCTGATGCTCGTCTATGTCGCGTTCCAGGTGCTGGCCTATCTGGTCGGCGGGCCTTGGAAGGATCCGAACGGCCGCAACTTCCCGGCCACGGCACCGCTGCAACCCAGTCAGGAGCTGCCGATCCTCTTCCCGGGATCGACTGTGCATCTGGGCGTGCTCATCGCGCTGATCCTGCCCTTCGTCTTCTGGCTACTGATGTCGCGCTCGGTCTTCGGCTTCCAGATCCGTGTCGTGGGTTCGGCCCCGCATGCGGCGCGCTATGGCGGGTTCGACACAAAACGCACGATCATCCTGGCGCTGCTCATCAGCGGCGCGATGGCGGGGCTGGCGGGTGCTCTGGAATTCACCGGGGCGCTTGGCACGATCAACCTGGGCTTCCCGTCGAACTACGGCTTTACCGCGATCATCGTGTCGTTCCTGGGCCGGCTGAACCCGATCGGCTGCCTGATCGCCGGGATCGTGCTGGCAGTGACCTATGTCGGCGGTCAGGTGGCGCAGACGACGGTGCACATCCCCAACGCCACCGCCGGCATCTTCCAGGCAATGATGCTGTTCTTCATCCTCGCCAGCGACATCCTCGTGCGCTACCGCGTGCGACTTGTCGGCAGCGCATCCTCCGCACAAGGGGTCAAGGCATGAGCCCGGATTTCGTCATCGCCGCAATCATGACCGTCGTCGGTCTGACCACCCCCATCCTCTTGGCCGCGCTTGGCGAGTTGGTGGTCGAGAAGTCGGGCGTGCTGAACCTTGGCGTCGAAGGCATGATGCTGACCGGAGCCATTTCCGGTTTCGCCGTCACGGTCTTCACCTTCAACCCCTGGCTGGGCGTCCTTGGCGCGGCGGCGGGCGGCGCGCTTGCCTCGCTGCTTTTCGCCGTTCTGGTGCTGGGACTGAACTCGAACCAGGTCGCGACCGGACTGGCACTGGCGATCTTCGGCACCGGCCTGTCGTCGCTTATCGGTCTGTCCTTTACCGGGCGGATCGTGCCGGTCTTCGGATCGGTCTTCCCCGCCGGCCTGGCGCGCCATCCCTATCTTCAGGTGATCTTCGGATACTCGCCGATCGTCTATTTCGCGCTGTTCATGGTTCCGGCCGTGGCCTGGTTCCTGCATCGCACCCGCGCCGGCCTGATCCTGCGCGCCGTGGGCGAGAACGACCATTCCGCCCATTCCATCGGCTATTCGGTGATGAAGGTGCGGCTGGCCGCGATCCTGTTCGGCGGCGCGATGGCCGGGATCGGCGGCGCCTATTTCTCGATGGTCATCACGCCCATGTGGGCCGAGCGCATGACCGCCGGGCGCGGCTGGATCGCGCTGGCGCTGGTGGTCTTTGCCGGCTGGCGTACCGGGCGGCTTCTGCTGGGCGCCTATTTCTTCGGGATCCTGATGGCGCTGGAGCTTTACGCCAAGGCCGCCGGGTTCTCGTTCCTGCCATCCCCCTTCTGGGCGGCAATGCCCTACTTGATGACCGTCGTCGCACTCACCTTCATCTCGGCCCGGGAATCCGCCGGTGCCAATGCCCCGGCCTGCCTGGGCAAGCCGTTCCTACCCTCAACTTAAAAAAACACCAACAGGAGCCTGAGAATGTCACAGATTACCCGTCGCACATTGATGAAGGTGGCCGGCGCCGCGGCCACCGCCTCGGTTCTGGGGGCGCGCGTCGCCCATGCCGAGGACAAGGTCAAGATCGGCTTCATCTTCCTTGGTCCGATCGGCGACTACGGCTGGACCTGGGCCCATAACAAGGGCCGCGAGCAGGTTGACGCCGAACTGGGCGACAAGGTCGAGACGGTCTATGTCGAGAACGTGCCGGAAGATGCCTCGGCCGTTCCGATCATCCGCGACCTCGCCCAGCAGGGCTGCAAGCTGATCTTCACGACCTCCTACGGCTACATGGAACAGACGCTGGAAGTCGCCAAGGAATTCCCGGAGGTGATGTTCGAGCATTGCACCGGCTTCAAGCGCGCCGACAACGTCTCGACCTACAACTCGAAGTTCCACGAGGGGCGCGCGGTTCTTGGCACCATCTCGGGCAAGATGTCGAAGTCGGGCACGCTCGGCTATCTCGGCTCGTTCAAGGTGCCGGAAGTGGTGCTGGGCGTGAACTCGTTCCTGCTGTCGGCGCAGAAGCAGAACCCGGCCGCGACGCTGAAGCTCGTGATGATCGACAGCTGGTTCGACCCGCCCAAGGAAGCGGCTGCGACCGAGACGCTCATCAACCTTGGCTGCGATATCGTCACCACCCATACCGACAGCCCGGCGGCGCTGCAGATCCTCGAGCAGAAGGGCCTCTACGGCTTCGGCCAGGGCGCCGACATGTCGACCTTCGCGCCGAAGGCCCACCTGACCGCGATCGAGGACATCTGGGGCCCCTACTATGTCATTCGGGTCAAGGACATCCTGGCGGGCACCTGGAAGTCGGCCGACACCTGGGACGGATTCAAGGAAGGCACCGTCAAGATCTCGCCCTACAACGAGGCGGTCCCGGCCGACGTGCGCGAACTCGCCGATGCGGTGCAGAAGGGCTACAAGGAGGGCACCTTCAACATCTTCACCGGCCCGATCTACGATCAGGAAGGCACGCTGCGCGTGAAGGATGGCGAGGTGATCTCGGATGCGGACCTGGCCGTGATGGACTGGTTCGTGAAGGGCGTCGAAAGCGCTTCGTGAGCCGGGCGTAGCCGAAAATCGGAGGGCGGGCTTCGGCCCGCCCTTTTTCGTTCAGCCGGTGACGCGGATGCGCTGGTCGTCGATGCCCATGGAGATGAGGACCGGATCCTCTGCCTGCCGCTTCTGGAAGCTCGCCTTGTCGGTCAGCCCCTTCCAGTTGGCGGCGATGAGCGACTGGGCGACGGCGCCGCCAAGCGTCGTGCCGGGGCCAGTCACGATGAAGAGGTCGGGGGCGAATTCCCGCGCGGCGGTGCGGATCGCGGCGGTGAAGTCGTAGGGTTCCACGACCTGATGACCAAGGGTGTAGTCGCGAAGCGCGCCGACATGGGTCGCGCCGGGCCACCAGACCGAGCCGCGCCCGTCGATCAGCGGGTGCTTCGGCTGTCCGAACAGGCTTTCTGGCAGCCGCGCGCGGCCCTGCGCCGCGACCGGGGCCTGAAGCGCGGTGTGGAAGGCCGCGTGATTGGCCAGCCGCATCGGGAAGCGGCCCTGCTCGGGCGGCACCGCGGCCTCGAAGGCCTTCAGCCCCGCCTCGTTGCCGCCGAAGACCAGCATCCCGCCGATGTCGATCGACAGGGCAAAGGCGTGGCCGGGCCGGGCGGCGATGTCGTCGGCCAGCGCCAAAAGCTCGGCCTTGCGTGCCGGGTTCGGCACCCAGTCCTCGCCCACGAAAGGATGCAGGATCTGCCCGCCAATCAGGCTGTCCTGCATCAGCGTGCCCATGGTGTTGACCACCTCGAACCCCGCCTCGGGCGTCAGCGCCCCGGCGCAGGCCAGGGCCGAATACCAGCCCATCGAATTGCCGGTGACCGCGACGATCTCGACACCCTGGATCGCGCGCAGGTCGCCAATTGTCGCGGCATAGATCAGCGCGCTCGCATTGTCGCCGCGCGTGTGCTTCGCGACCGAATAGGTCGATGCGCCGTCCAGCGCCGAAAGCGTCTCCTGCCCAAGCGCCAGGCGCTTGTCGTCGAGGCGCGACAAGAGCCCCTTGTCGGCGAAGTGACGGCCGAGATAGCCAAGCTCGGTCTTGGTATAGGTGCCCCGGCCGGGGCAGACGACGACGGCTGTGGTCATGCCAGCATCCCCTTCGCCGCGCGGTAGATCCCCTCGGCCGAGGGCATCGTCGCCGCATAGGCCGGGCCGGTGGCGATGAAGCTGTCCTCGGCGGTGATCCGTTCGAACGGGACCGAGACTTTCTCCGCCATCACCGCCATCAGCGCTTCGGCCACGCCGCCGGAATGGCGGGTCTCGTCGACGATCAGGATGCGCTTGGCGGGCGCGACGGCCTTGAGCAGGCTCTCGACCGGCAGCGGCGACAGCCAGCGCAGGTCGATCACCCGCGAGGCGACACCCTCGCCCGCCAGCCGCGCCTGCGCCTGCCGCGACAGGTAATGGCCGTTGCCGAAGGTGACGAAGGCGATCTCCGTCCCCTCGCCATGCACGCCGACCTCGCCAAGCGGGATCGTCTCGGACGGGTCGGGATAGGTCGTCATCCAGCCGCCATCCTTCTCGGCCAGCAGGTCGCGCATCGGGTAAAGCGCAATCGGCTCCAGGAACACCACCAGCCGCTGTTCCTCGCGCGCCAGCCGCACGCATTCGCGCAGCATCTTCGCCGCCTCCGCTCCCGTGGAGGGCACGGCAAGGATCAGCCCCGGAATGTCGCGCAGCACCGCGACCGAGTTGTCGTTGTGGAAATGCCCGCCGAAGCCCTTCTGGTAGCCAAGCCCGGCGATCCGCAGGATCAGCGGGTTGGTGAACTGCCCGTTCGAGAAGAAGGGCAAAGTCGCCGCCTCGCCGCGCAGCTGGTCCTCGGCATTGTGCAGATAGGCGAGGAACTGGATCTCGGGGATCGGCAGGAAGCCGTTCTGGGCCATGCCGATGGCGAGGCCCAGGATCGACTGTTCATCCAGCAGCGTGTCGATCATCCGGTCGGCGCCAAAGCGCTGCGTCAGCTTTTGCGTCACGCCATAGACGCCGCCCTTGCGACCGACATCCTCGCCCATCATCACGATCTCGCGGTGCTCAAGCATCAGGTCGGTCAGCGCCCAGTTGATAATCCGCGACATGATCTGCGGCTCGGCCATCGCCTTCATATCACCGCCAAAGGCTGCCTCGCGGGCCTCGGACGAAGGGCCGTTGGTCGGCCGGCAGGTGCGCGTGGGCGGGATCAGGCTGGCCATCACCTCGCTTGCGGTCTTGAGCCTTGGCCGCGTGACTGCCTCGGCCGCGACGCGGGTCGTGCGGGCGCAGGTCTCGTCATAGATCGCCAGCGCCTCGGCGGGCGTCATCGCCCCGGCGGCGGTCAGCAGCCGGACGGAATGCAGCAGCGGATCCTGCGCCTCTTCCGCCTCGACCTCTTCGCGGCTGAGGTAGGTCGTCGGCACATCCGCCCCGGCATGGCCGTAGAGCCGGATCGTGCGCAGGTGCAGGAAGGCTGGCTTGCGGCGGTGGCGGACGTAATCGGCCGCCTCCTGCGCCACGGCATAAGCGTCGTACAGGTCCAGCCCGTCGGCCTTGAAATACCGCAGCCCCGGACGCTGCGAGAAGGTCGCCTCGATCCAGCCCTTCGGCGTCTTGGTCGAGATGCCGATGCCGTTGTCCTCGCAGACGAAGAGAAGCGGCAGCGGGATCGACTGGTAGGAGGTCCATTGCGCCGTGTTGAAGGCACCCTGCGCCGTAGAATGGTTGGCCGAGGCATCGCCGAAGGAGCACATGACCACCGCATCCTCGGCCAGCAGCGCATGCTCGGGCCGGAACCGGCGCGAGGCGCCGACCGAATAGGCCGCACCGACCGCCTTGGGCAGATGCGACGCGATGGTAGATGTCTGCGGCGGGATCATCAGCGCGCGCGAGCCCAACACCTTGTGCCGACCGCCCGAGATCGGGTCCTCCGACGACGAGGCGAAGGACAGGAGCATGTCCCAGGCCGGGGTCTGGCCCGGCACCTGCATCGACCGAGCAATCTGGAAGGCGGCATCGCGGTAATGGAGGAAGGCCATGTCGCCGGGGCGCAAGGCCCAGGCGACCGCCGCCATCCCCTCATGCCCTGAAGAGCCGATGGTGTAGAACCCCTGCCCCGCCTTCTGCATCGCCCGGCTGGTCCGGTCGAGCGCCCGCGTCAGGCAGCCCGCGCGAAAGAGCGCCACCGCATCCTCGCGCGAAAGGTCACCAACCGGTTCATTCCCCACGGGGAAATCCCCCGCCGCCACCCGGCGGCGGAAGTTCTCGTGCACGATCTCCGCGCGGTCCATCAGATCAGTCCTTCCGGCGGCGCTCAGCCGATGTCGAAGCTCACGCCCTGCGCCAGCGGCAGGTCGGCGGAATAGTTGATCGTGTTGGTGGCGCGGCGCATGTAGGCCTTCCACGCATCCGATCCGCTTTCGCGCCCGCCGCCGGTTTCCTTCTCGCCACCGAAGGCGCCGCCGATCTCGGCGCCCGAGGTGCCGATGTTGACGTTGGCGATGCCGCAATCCGATCCGGCGGCCGACAGGAACTGCTCGGCCTCGCGCATGTCCCGGGTAAAGACCGACGAGGAGAGGCCCGCCGCAACCGCATTGTGCTTTTCCAGCACATCGGTGAAGTCGGTGTAGCGCATGACGTAGAGGATCGGCGCGAAGGTTTCCTCCATCACCGGGCCCTTCTGTTCGGGCATCTCGACCAGCGCCGGCTTGGCATAGTAGGCGTCGGGGTGGTTCGTCTCATACCGCCCGCCGCCATGCACGGTGCCGCCCGCGGCCTTGGCCGCCTTCAGCGCCGCTTCCATCCGCTCGAAGGCGGCGCCGTCGATCAGCGGGCCGACCAGCGCGCCGGTTTCCAGCGGGTTGCCGACCGAGACCGAGGCGAAAGCCGACTTCAGACGCGGCACAAAGGCGTCGTAGATGCTGTCATGGACGAAAGTCCGGCGCATGGTGGTGCAGCGCTGGCCGGCGGTGCCCATGGCGGCGAAGGCCACGCCGCGGATCGCCAGTTCCTGATCGGCCGAGGGGCAGATGATGCCGGCATTGTTGCCGCCGAGTTCCAGGATCACCCGGCCAAAGCGCGCGGCCACGACCGGCGCAACCGCCCGGCCCATCCGGGTCGAGCCAGTGGCCGAGATCAGCGCGACATCCCTGTGGGCGACAAGTCTCTCGCCAAGCGCCGGGCCGCCAATCACGACCTGGCTCAGGCCCTCGGGCGCGGTGCCGAAACGAGCCAGCGCCCGATCGAGGATCGCCTGCGTGGCGAGCGCGGTCAGCGGGGTCTTCTCCGACGGCTTCCACACCACCGCATTGCCGCAGACCAGCGCTAGAGCGGTGTTCCACGACCAGACGGCGACGGGGAAGTTGAAGGCCGAGATCACGCCCACGACGCCAAGCGGATGCCAGGTTTCCATCATCCGGTGGCCCGGACGTTCCGACGCAATAGTCAGGCCGTAAAGCTGGCGCGACAGGCCCACGGCGAAGTCGCAGATGTCGATCATCTCCTGCACTTCGCCCGCCCCTTCCGAGGCGCTCTTGCCAACCTCGAGCGAGACGAGTTTCGCGAGGTCCGCCTTGGAGGCGCGCAGTTCCTCGCCCAGAAGGCGCACAAGTTCGCCCCGGCGCGGGGCCGGGACCACGCGCCAGTCGAGGAAGGCCTTGCGGGCGCAGGCGATCACCGGGTCGAGCTGGGCCGGGGTCATCTCGCCAAGGCCGGCCAGAACCTCGCCCGTCAGCGGGCTTTTCACCACGATCGCAGGCTTGTCCTGCTTGGGCAGCTTGACCCCCAGCTTTGCCAGAACGTCCTGCGCTTCGTCCGCGTATGTCTTGCCCATGATCGACTCCCCTCGGGTTTTCGCGGCGCACCCTAGCACCAGGTTCGGCGGGATGCCATTGACGGCTTCTGCAGAGTTCATGCACTCTGCGCATCAAGACGCGGCCGATCCCGTCCCTTTTGCCTCAAGACCGGCCGAGTTCATCGAGTTGCACAATGACCCTCAGCCGTTCCCTTGTTCCCGACCTTGTCGCGCTCCAGGCCTTCGTCACCGTAGCGCGCTATGGCAGCGTCACGCAGGCGGCGGCGGAGCTGAACCTGTCGCAGGGCGCGGTCAGCCGCCAAATCAAGGAGCTGGAAGGGCGGCTCGGGCTTCTCCTGTTCGAGCGGGTCCGCCAGCGGGTAATCCTGTCGGAAAACGGTCGCCGCCTTCTGCCCGAGGCGCAGGCGCTGCTCGTGCAGGCCGAGGCGCTGACCATGACCGCGCTCGGCATCCGCAACCTCGAAGGCATGCTGCGGGTGGCGACCTTGCCGACCTTCGGCACGCATTGGCTTCTGCCGCGCCTGCCCCGGTTCCTTGAACGGCATCCGCGCATTCAGGTGGTGCTTGGCGCGCGGATTGACCCGTTCGACCTGACGCGCGACCGCTTCGACATCGCCATCCATTACGGCCGTCCGGTCTGGGCGGGTGGGGTCTGCACCTTCCTCTGCCGCGAGCGGGTTGTGCCGGTGATTTCGCCCGAGGGTCGCGCCCGCATGAGGATTGGCGCGACCCCGACAGCGGACGAGATCGCTCGGCTGCCGCTTCTTCACCTCGAGTCCCGCCCGCGCCTCTGGGACAGTTGGCTGCGCGAGGCTGGGGTGGAGGTTCCCGCCGCCTTCGAGGGCCACCGCTTCGACCTTTTCGCCATGGTGATCGAGACGGCGCGGGCCGGGGTCGGGATCGGGCTTGTGCCGACCTACCTCGTCGAGCGTGATCTTGCGGGCGGCGAACTTGTCCCGCTCGCCCCCGTCCGCGACCAGACCGACGGCGCTTATTACACGGTCCTGCCCGAGGACGCGGCAACTTCGGCCCTGTCCGGCGCCTTCCGCACCTGGATGATGGAAGAGGTCGAGAAACGCCCGGCCTCGTGACTGGTCACTGCCGGATCGAGCGATCCACTACGGCCGAGAGCCGGCGGAAACCGCGCATCTGGTCCTTTTCCTCGACAGCAGCAAAGCCAAAGACCAACCCCTGCAACGGGTTGCCGTGCCGGTACTGCATCGACAGGGGCGACACGTTCACACCATCCCGCCCGGCGCGCGCCGCAACCTCGCGGTCATCGACCGGGTAAAGGAACCGCGCCACCTGCTGGATCCCCGTATCGGCGCGGGACAGCACCATCGACGCCCCGAGGAACCGGTCAAAAAGGGCAAAGAACGTCTCACGCCGCTGCGCGTACAGGCGCCGGGTCCGGCGCAGGTGGCGGGCGAAATGCCCCTCTGCCACGAAATCCGCCAGCGCCGCCTGGGTCAGGAGCGGCGCGAAATGCCCCGTGGCGCTGAGCGCGGCCTTCACCGGGGCCAGCAGTGCAGGCGGCAGGACGACATAACCGAGGCGCATGGCGGGAAAGAGGATCTTGGCGAAGGTGCCGACGAAGATGGTCCGCTCACCCGAGGATACCCCCTGCAGCGCCGGGATAGGCTGGCCCTGAAAGCGATATTCGCTGTCGTAGTCATCCTCGATCAGCCAGGCGCCCCACCGGTCCGACAGACGCAATAGGTCAAGCCGCTGGCCCATCGACATGGTCAGCCCAAGCGGATGGTGGCAGGACGGCGTGACGAAGATCGCCCGCGGCGGACCACCCTCTGGCGGATCGAGATCCCATCCGGCATTGCCGACCCGGAGGGGCAGCAGCCGCGCCCCCGCCGAAAGGAAGGCGGCGGCGGCGCCATAGTATCCCGGCTCTTCCATCCAGACCGTATCGCCGGGGTCAAGGAGCAGACGCGCGATCAGGTCGAAGGCCGATTGCGCGCCATTTGTCACCACGACCTGATCGGGCGTACAGATCACCCCGCGCGAGGCGGTCAGGTAGCGGGCGATCGCCTCGCGCAACTCCGGATAGCCGGTCACGTAATAGGTCCCGAACAGGTCGCTCCGCGCCGCCTTGGCGCGCCGGGTCAGCAGGCGCGACCAGGTGTTGAAGGGGAACTGGCCGACATCCGGCAGGCCGGGATGGAAGGCGGTCGCTCCTGGTTCTCCATGGTGATAGGGCTGCTCGGCCATCAAACGGCCTCGCGCAGACAGCCGGACATCCTGCGGCGCAGCCGGGCCCTTGCCCTGTCCCAAGGCAAGATCGCGGACGACCGGCGGCACGCCCTGCCCGGTCTGCAGGAACCCCTCCAGCGCCAGTTGTTCATATGCGGCAATCACCGTGTTCCGGCCCAGCCCCAGGTCCTGCGCCAGCGCCCGCGTCGAAGGGAGTGCCATGCCGGGGGACAGGTGACGCGCCTCGATCAGCCCGCGCAGGCGCTGATAGAGTTGCTGGTGCAGCGGCATGTCGCTGCCCCGGTCGAGCGTAAGGCTTTCAAGGGCGAAACCGGTCGACAAAGTGGTTCCTCAAAATCGTGGTGATCTGGTTCTAATTCAGGAACCAGATCGGCGCTAGCATTCCCTCATCGGATCAGGGGGACCCAACGGAATGTCGCGGCTGAAGGTGGGCGTCATCGGTGCAGGTGGTGTGGCTCAGGTCGAGCACATCCCGAACCTGCTTCGGCTGCCGACGCTGTTCGACCTCACAGTCGTTGCAGATCCCTCCCCGACGGCGCGCGCCTTCGTCACCGGCCGGTATGGCATTCCGACCGTGGCTGATCCGGCAGAGTTGCTGGCCATGCCGCTCGATGCGGTCGTGGTCGCTTCCCCGGATGCGCTGCATTTCACACATGTCTCGGCGGCCTTGTCGGCCGGATTGCATGTCTTCTGCGAAAAGCCGCTCTGCTATGCCTCCGAGGATATCCGGACGCTGGCCGCGCAGCGCGACAAAGCCGGGCGCGTTCTGCAGACCGGCTACATGAAGCGCTTCGACCCGAGCTACGAGGCGCTGCTGGCGCGCCTGCCCGACCAGTCCGGCGCGCTCCTCCAGGTCGCGGTCGAAGTCTATGACCCGGATGCCGCGCCCTTCATCCGCCATCACGAATGGCAACTTGGCTCCGACCTTCCCCTCGAGGCCGGGCAGCGGCTCCGCGCGATGCAGGCCGAACAGGTGGCGCGCGCGGTAAAAGTGCCGCTCGATGAGACCGGCTATCGCGGATTCTGCGCGGCCTATGCCTCGTCCATCGTGCATGACGTGAACGCTGTCCACGGCATCCTCGACGCGCTTGGCACGACCGTGGCCGGGATCACCGGTGCGGCGCTGTTTGCCGGGGGGATCGGCGGACAGGGCGCCGTCAGCCTGAACGGCGGCACGGCGCTCTGGACCATGTCGCACCTGACCACCCCGTCGCTGCCGCACTATTCGGAACGCATCACCCTGACCTTCGAAGGCTCGGCACTGGAGCTGGAATTCCCCTCGCCCTGGCTGAACCATGCCCCGACCCGGCTGACCGAGCGGCGGGGGCACGGGTTGTCGCTGGAAAGCCGCGATATCCGTACGGGCTACGAGGAGGCCTTCATCGAGGAACTGCGCGGCTTCCATCGCGCGGTGACCAAAGGCGAGCCGGTCCGCAACACCGCCGAGGCCGCCGCGAAGGACATGGACCTGCTGGCCGGGCTGGCTGCCTGGCACATGACCCACAACGTGAAGAGAGGCTGACACCATGAGCGTGCGCATCGGGATCAACCCGATCACCTGGACCAACGACGACGTGCCGGAACTGGGCGGCGACACGCCGCTGGAAACCTGCCTGTCGGAGACGAAACAGGCGGGCTACGCCGGAACCGAGCTTGGGGGCAAGTTCCCCCGCGATTCCATGGTGCTTAGCCACATTCTTGACGGCTATGGCCTCTCCCTCGTCTCCGGCTGGTATGACGGCCGCTGTGACGAGAAATCGGTCGAGGAGGAATTCGAGGCCATCACCCCGCACCTGACCCTGCTGCGTGATCTGGGCGCGACCCATGTCGTCTATGCCGACACATCGCGCGGACGGCACGGGGCGATCTGGGGGCCAATCTCGCAGCGCCCGGCCTTGAGCGCGGCGGAATGGCCGACCTATGGGAAAAAGCTCACGGCGCTGGCCGAACGCTTCGCCGATTTCGGCGTGCGCATGGCCTTCCATCACCACATGGGCACCATCGTCGAGACCGACGAGGAAGTGGGCCTGATGATGCAGCACACCGGCGAGGCGGTCGGGCTGCTCTACGACACCGGCCATTCGATCTTCTCAGGCGGCGATCCGGTGGCGCTGCTCAGGAAGCACGTGAAGCGCGTCGTGCATGTCCATTGCAAGGACGCACGCCCCGACATCCTGAAAAAGGCGCGGGCCGAGGACATGAGTTTCATGGGCGCGGTGATGGAGGGTATCTTCACCGTGCCGGGCGACGGCATCATCGACTATCCGACCATCCTGAAGATCCTGCATGATGCGGGCTATTCCGGCTGGCTGGTGGTCGAGGCGGAACAGGACCCGAAGAAGGCCCATCCGCTGACCTATGCGACGATGGGGTTCCAGAACCTATCGCGCATGGCAAGCGAGGCAGGGTTCACCGTTACGGGTTGAGGCGCCGCAAAGAGCACCATGACCAAGCGAAAGCCAGCCGGACCCCTCCGGCCGGCACCAACAACAGGGAGACGAAGACAATGTTCGAACGGATCAAGTTCGTGCCCGCGGCCGTTGCCGCCCTTGGCCTCCTGGCCGGGGCCGCGTCGGCCGAGGGGCTCAAGGCCGCGTCCGACGTCAAGATCGCGGTCGTCGTGCATGGCAACTCGTCCGACGCCTACTGGTCGGTGGTCAAGCGCGGGGTCGATGACGCCGCAGCGGCGACCGGCGCGCAGGTCCAGTATATCGCGCCGCAAGTCTTTGACTCGGTCGAGCAAGCCCGCTTGATCGAGGCGGCGGTCGCGACCAAACCAGATGGCCTCGTGATTTCGATCCCCGACAAGGATGCGCTCGCCACGGCGGTCAAGTCGGCAGTCGATGCCGGCATCCCCGTCGTGAACATCGACTCGGGCGAGCCGGAAGGCGCCGAACTGGGCGTGCCGCTTTATGTCGGCACGACCTCGGAATACAAGGCCGGCATCAAGGCGGGCGAGAAACTCGCTGGCATGGGCATCCTCAAGGTCGCCTGCATCAACCACGAGGTCGGCAACATCAGCCTCGACCAGCGCTGCCAGGGGATCGCCGATGGCCTAAAAGCCTCTAACGGCACCTCGGAAGTCGTCGCCGTGTCGCAGGACCCCGCCGACGTGACCCGCCGGGTCGAGGCTTACCTTGCCTCGCATCCTGACACCCAGGCCGTCTTCGCCACCGGCACCGCCGGCGCCAACCCGCTCATCAAGTATTTCGACGAGCAGGACCTGTGGGCGAAATACAAGCTCTTCACCTATGACCTTGGCCCGGAAATCCTGCAGTCGGTCGCCGACGGCAAGATGGGCTTCGGCATCGACGGACAGCAATACCTGATGGGCTATCTGCCGGTGGTCCTGCTGGTGCAGAATGCCACACACGGGCTGATGGTGCAGAACAACATCTACACTGGCCCGCTGTTCGTCGACTCGCCCGAAAAGGCCAAGGCGATCCAAGTGCTCTCCAAGGAAGGGACGCGCTGAGGCGCCCCTTCTCTCTCCCCCGGGGGCAGGTCCACCCTGCCCCCGGCCCCTGACCACGGGACCAGAGACAAAGATGACCGACCATCCGACCCCTCCGCCACCGGCGGCGGCCCAAGGCCGCCCACCCGAGATCACGCGGAAATCCCTTGACCGGCCCGACGAGCGCGTGGCCCAGGCCTCGACCTTCACCCGGCTGATGCGCCGGCCGGAAGCCGGGGTGGTGCTGGGGCTGATCGCGACTTTCCTCGTCTTCGCCGCCTTGCCCGGCGCTGCCTCGCTCTACTCGCTGCAGGGGGCGATGACCTTCCTGACGCTGTCGGCGGAATTGGGCATCCTTGCGGCCGCCGTATCGCTTCTCATAATCGCGGGAGAGTTCGACCTGTCGATCGGCTCGATGGTAGGTTTCGCCGGCATCGTGATCGGGCTTCTGGTGACGCGGCTCGGCTGGCCGCTCTGGGCCTCGATCGGGGCGGCCTTCGCGGTGGCGATCCGTGTCGGTTACCTGAACGGCTACATCACCGTGAAGACGCGGCTGCCGTCGTTCATCGTGACGCTCGCCTCGCTGTTCATCCTGCGGGGCCTATCGATCGGCATCACCCGCGCGGTGACGGGGCGCACGCAGATCCCCTACATCCTCGACAACCCGCCCGATCCCTGGACTGCGGCAATCTTCAACGGCCATGTCCTGACCGGCCTTTTCCGGTGGATGGGCACGCAGGGCTGGATCGCCACCAAGGGCGACGGCTCGCCCTTCGTGCCGGGTATCCCGATGTCGATCGTCTGGTGGATCGCGGTCACCTGCCTTGCCGGCTGGGTGCTGACCCAGACCAAGTTCGGCAACTGGATCTACGCTTCGGGCGGCGATGCGACCGTGGCGCGCAACGTAGGTGTCCCGGTCGCGCGGGTGAAGATCACGCTATTTATTGTCACAGCTTTGGCCGCGACGCTGCTCGCCACCATTCAGGTGATGGAAGCGGGATCGGCCGACACGGTGCGCGGCACCCAGAAGGAGTTCGAGGCGATCATCGCGGCTGTCATCGGTGGCGTGCTCCTGACCGGGGGCTACGGCACGGTGTTGGGCGCGGCTTTCGGCGCGCTGATCTTCGGCCTTGTCCAGATGGGCATCTTTTACACCGGGATCGACACCGACTGGTTCAAGGTCTTCCTTGGCCTGGTGATCCTCGCCGCCGTGCTGGTCAACAACTATGGGCGCGCCCGTGCCCTTGGCGAAAGGGTCGAGTCATGACCGCTCCTGCCATCGAGTTGCGCAACGTCTCCAAGCGCTTCGGCTCGGTCATCGCGCTGAACGACGTGTCGATCGCCGTCAATCCCGGCGAGGTGCACTGCCTTCTTGGCGACAACGGCGCGGGGAAATCGACGCTCATCAAGATCCTCTCGGGCGTCCACCGCCCGACCGAGGGGCAGATCCTTGTCAGCGGTGAGCCGGTCGTCTTCCGCTCGCCGCGCGATGCGACCGATGCGGGCGTGGCGACGGTGTTCCAGGACCTCGGCCTGATCCCGCTGATGTCGATCGCGCGGAACTTCTTTCTTGGGCGGGAACCGGAGAAGGGCGTCTTCCCCTTCCGCCGCTTTGATCTCGACCATGCCAACAAGATCGCCAAGCAGGCGTTGATCGACGTGGGCATCCAGGTGCGCGACCCGTCGCAGGCCGTAGGCACGCTTTCGGGCGGCGAACGGCAGTCGGTCGCCATCGCGCGGGCGATCCACTTCGGCGCCAAGGTGCTGATCCTCGACGAGCCGACTTCGGCTCTGGGTGTCCATCAGGCGGCGATGGTGCTGAAATTCGTGATCGAGGCGCGGCTGCGCGGGCTGGCCGTGATCCTCATCACCCACAACATCAACCATGCCTATCCGGTCGCCGACAAGTTCACCTTGCTGAACCGCGGCACCTCAAAAGGCACCTATGCCAAGACCGACATCAGCCGCGACGAGGTCGTGCGGATCATGTCGGGCGGCGAGGACATGGCAGCGATGGAACGCGAGATCGAGGACCTGCTGGAGAAGGCGCGATGACCGGCGACCGCCGCGTCGTGATCCATGCCGACGACCTCGGCATGAGCCACGGCGCGAACGCGGCTTTTGCCGAGTTGTGGGACCTGGGCACGCTCACCTCCGGCTCGGTCATGGTGCCCTGCCCGTGGTTCCCGGAACTGGCCGCGATGGCGCGCGCCAATCCGGCGCTCGACGTGGGGGTGCACCTAACGCTGACCAGCGAGATGAAGGGCTATCGTTGGCGGCCGCTGACCCGGCCCCCGGCTTCTGCCGGACTTACCGACGACGAGGGCTTCTTCCACTCCGACGTGCCAACCCTGCGCGCCCGCGCCCATCCCGCGGCGGTCGAGGCGGAACTCCGCGCCCAGATCGACGCGGCCCTGCTCGCCGGTATCGACGTCACGCATCTTGACGATCACATGGGCGCGGTGCTGGCCCCGGAATTCGCTGCGATCTATGCGAGGATCGCCGCCGATTACCGCCTGCCGCCGCTGTTCTGCGCCAGCCTCTCGGCCTATGGCGGACAGCACAACATGACCGGCATTGCCGCCGACGCTTTCGCGCCAGGGGTCGAGGCCGCCCGCGCCCTTGGTTTCGAGATCTTCGACCGCATCGCCGAAACCGACTGGCGCCCCTCGGCCCCGCCCGACCTGACCTATCGGCAGCTTCTGTCGGGTTTGGCACCGGGGCTGACTTTCCTGGCGCTCCATTTCACCAAGCCGGGTGAGATCGAGGCGATCGACCCTGGTTTCCACCACATCCGCCGGGCGGAATACGAGCTGTTCCGCACGCCGGGCTTCGCCGACTGGCTCCACCGGCAGGACGTGACTTTCATCGGCATGCGGGAGCTGCGCGACAGCTGGCGCGCCCGCCAGACTACCGGAGGACGGACATGGAACGCATCGGCGTCGGCCTGATCGGCACGGGCTTCATGGGGAAATGCCACGCGATGGCCTATGGTGCGGTCCGTGCCGTCTATGGCGACGTGCCGGTGATCGACCGGGTCGCTTTGTGCGATGTCGAGGCGGGCCATGCCGCGAAATGCGCCTCCGCCTGGGGGTTCGCCCGATCGACAACCGACTGGCGCGACCTGCTGTCTGACCCCGCGATTGACCTTGTTTCGGTCACTTCGCCGAACGGTCTGCACCGAGAAATGGCGGTTGCGGCGCTGGAGGCGGGCAAGCATGTCTGGTGCGAAAAGCCCATGGCGCTGACCATGGCCGATGCGCAGGCGATGACCGATGCCGCGGCAAGGTCCGGCAAGGCGACTGCGCTCGGGTATGCCTATCTGCAGAACCCGGCCTTGCAGGAAGCGCGCCGCCTGATCGCCGCCGGGGCCATCGGAACGCCTTTCGACTTCCGCGGCTCGGTCGACGAGGATTACATGGCCGATCCCGCTCTCCCTTGGTCGTGGCGGCTGAAGGCGAAAGAGGCGGGCCTTGGCACCCTTGGCGACCTGACCGTCCACCTGATCTCGCTGGCCCGGACGCTTATGGGCGAGATCGACAGCCTGACGGCGATGGTCGATACGGTGCATGTCGAGCGTCCCTTGCCCCAGGGCGGAACGGCGCGGGTCGAGAATGACGACATCGCCCATGCCCTTGTCCGCTTCGCCTCCGGCGCACGCGGCTCTCTCGCCTCAAGCCGCATCGCCCATGGCCGCAAGAACGGGCTCCGGGTCGAGGTGCATGGGTCGAAAGGCATGCTCTGGCTCGACAACGAGCGCATGAACGAACTCAACCTCTACATCGCCGACGGTCCGCCCGAGAGCCGCGGCTTCCGCCGCATCCTGTCCGGTCCGCCGCATGGCGACTATGCAAGGCTCTGCCCGGCCCCGGGCCACGGGCTGGGCTTCAACGAGCTGAAGGTCATCGAACTGGCGGAACTGCTGAAGGCGATCCGCAGCGAGCCATCCCGCTCGATCGGATTCGCGGAAGGACTGAAGATCGAGGCTGCAATCCACGCCTTCGCCAACTCGGCCGCAACCGGGACCTGGGTCAAGCCGGGCTGACCGAGCCTTTCGCCGCCGCCTCCCCTGGAAAACGCTCAGCCGGACGGCATTCGCACAGCGAATGGGCAGCGAATGCGGCCGATCCGGATTTCCAAGTGATGCCAATAGGTTACGCCGCATTGCAGCATTAACCGAATACGGCAGAGTTTGCTTTACCGCCACCCGCCACGCCGCAATCATCGCCTTACCGGGCCACAGTCCTGCCATCCGCGGGCTTGAGACTGGACTCGGGAGGAGACCGGAAAGCCAATGCGGAGACAGAGGCGCAAGCAATGGTGGTAAGGCCGGACGGAAAGGAATTCCGCGCCGGCCCGCCCGAGCGGCCGACACGGACCGAGGTTGCGGACATGCAGACTGTCCGCGGCCTGCTGGCTGCCTATTGGCGGTCCGACGTGCGCGGTGTCGCCTGGCTGCACACCATCCTGATCGCGCTTTTGACCTGGCTCATCGCCAAGGTCGGCATCTGGATCGCGGAAAGCGCCGGCGCCTTTGAAAGTGCGAAGGCCACCTACCGGACGCCAGGGAACCTTTACCCCTTTACCGCCTTCGTTCAGGCCGGAACGATGCTGATGACGATGATCACGCTCAGCATCGTCGCGATCGCATTCCGCCACTACCTTGCCCAGAACCTGCATCGTCGCTGGCGCGCCTGGCTGAACGAGCAGTTTACCCGCGCGACGCTGTCAGATCGCAACGTCATCCTGAACATCCAGTCGGACCCAAGACTCGACAGCCTCGACCAGCGCCAACAGGAATGCATCAAGGGCCTGTCGGGCAGTTTCATCGGCCTTGCCATCGGCATCGCCACCGTCGCTGCCAGCGCCTTCGAGGTCTCGCGCAAGCTTTGGCAGATCTCGACCCCGATCGAACAGGTCCCTGCCTTCGGGCAGGCCGGCTCCTTTGCCCTGACGCTTGGCGTGATCGTGCCTTTCGCCCTGCTCTGCACCTGGGGCTTTTCGCGCATCGGGCAGGTCATGCGCGGCGTGAACCGCCAGTTCCAGGAGGCCGAAGGTGCCTTTCGGGGCGAGCTCAACACCATGTTCCGCCGCGCCTCGCAGATCACGGCATCGGATGGCGAGCGGGTGCAGGGAAAGATCAACCGCCGCCTCTACTCGGCCATCGATCACGTCTGGTTCCGCAACAACGTCCTGAATGCGGGCTTCATCGGGCTGAACGATTTCTACAACACCTTCTCGCTGCAGATCCTCGCCTCGGTCCTGGCGCTGCCTGCCTATGCCCAGGGCCAGATCGACTTCCAGACCTACATCACCACCGCCGCGCTCGTCGGCCAGCTGACCGGCGGGTTTTCCTGGCTCATCAACGTCACGCCGGCCCTCTCCAGCCTGAACGCCGATCTTGACCGGGTGACGGAATATGCCGCCGCGATCGAGCGGGTGCAGGACGTGCGCAACTACTTCCAGTCCACTGGCATCCACGATTTCCGCTATCGCACCCATGAAAGCGGCAAGGGCATCGTCGTGCGCAAGCTCGAGCTGATGCATGCCGGCCAGGAGGCGCAGCCCTTCCTGCGGATGGAGGGCGAAAGTCTCCGCTTCCCTGCCGGAAGCTGGACCGCGCTGATCGGCGCTTCGGGCAGCGGCAAAACCTCGTTCCTGAACGCGCTGATGGGCCAGAAGGATTACGGCCGCGCGGTCGTTTTCCTGCCTGATGGCCGCAAGCCCTTCTACGCCTTCCAGGACCTGCGTATCCCCGACACCACGCTCAAGCAGTTGATCTGCGGGTCGGAGGACGAGGACAGTTTCGACGACATCGAGGTGGCCGCGGTTCTGGCCCAGGCGGGGCTCGGCTCGCCCGATTTCCTGCGGGCAATGAACGACCGCACCTGCAATGGCCGCCCCTGGGAACGGGCGCTGTCGGGTGGGCAAAAGAAACGCATCATTCTGGCGCGCCTGCTGCTTCTGAAGCCCGAAGTCGCCTTTCTGGACGAGACTACCGCCGGTCTCGACCCCGGGGCGCAGCGCGAATTCTACACCCTGCTCAAGGCCTATTGCCCCGGTCTGACCGTGATCGGCAGCATCCACAACCGCATGATGCCGGTTCTGGGTGACGGAACCCCGGTCTTCGATCAGATTGCCGAGATCGAGGGCGGCATCATTTCTCTGCGCCGCTATGTCGATGCGCATGACGTCCGGGCCGAGGTCGTGGCCCTGCATCCAACCCAACCCAGCAAGGAGGCACGGGTAATCAATGAGTGACGGCGCCGAAGCCGCCGCCTTCGTCGATGCGCTGCTGGCGCGGATGACGCTGGATGAAAAGATTGGCCAGCTGAACTATCCGGGTGGATCTGGGATCGACACGACCGGGGTTTCCGACTCGGTCGACAGCGAGACGCTGATCCGCCGCGGTCAGGTCGGAGGTGTCTCGGCCGGGGCAAATGCCGACGAACGGAGGGCCCTGCAGGAACTCGCGCTCGCCGAGGGTCCAAGTGCCGTGCCGCTATTCTTCGGCCGCGACTGCGTCCAGCGTTACCGGACCGGCGGGCCGATCCCCTTTGGCCTGTCCTGCAGTTGGGACCTCGACCTGATCCGCCGCATCAACGAGATGTGCGCACGCGAGGCGCGGGCGGATGGCGTCAATATCAACTGGGCGCCGATGATAGACATCACCTACGATGCCCGGTGGGGCCGGGTGGCCGAGGGCAATGGCGAGTTTCCCTATCTGGGCATGAAGATCACCGAGACCATCGTCCGCGCCTACGAAGGCGACGACGGTGATCTTGCCCGCCCCGACCGCTTCATCGCCACGCTGAAGCATTTCGCCGGATACGGCCTGGCGCAGGCGGGGCGCGACTATGCCGGGGTCGAGGTCAGCCCCGCCACGCTGTGCCGGATCATGGAGCCGTTCCGCGCCGGGATCGAGGCGGGAGCCGGCGCCATCATGGTGTCGTTCAACACCATCAACGATGTGCCGGCCACGGCGAACATGACGCTCTTGCGCGACGTCCTGAAGGGCCGCTTCGGCTTCGATGGGCTGATCGTCACCGATTTCACCGCCATCGACCCTGAACTGGTGAACCACGGCATCGCCGCCAACGGGCGCGAAGCGGCTTATCTTGCATTCAAGGCCGGGGTGCATGTCGACCTCGTCAGCCAGGCCTTCGTGAAATATCTGCGCGGGCTGGTCGAGGAAGGCCAGCGCGCGCCCGATAACTTCCAGCATCAGGGCAGCGCCTTCCGCTTCGGCCCTGTGACCGAGGCGGAAGTGACCGACCGCTGCCGCGACATCCTGATGGCGAAGTGGCGGCTTGGCCTGTTCCGCGACCCCTTTATCGGCCTGGAGCCTGCCCGGCGCAGCGTCATCTATTCGCGCGACCATGTGGCGCTGGTCCGCGAGGCCGCGGCGAAGTCCTGCGTGCTTCTGAAGAATGACGGTGTGCTTCCCCTCACTCCGGCCCCTTCGAAACTCGCCGTGATCGGCCCGCTGGCCGATGACCGGATCGACATGCAGGGAACCTGGGCCATCGACGTGCAGCCGGATCATTCGGTGACGGTGCTGGAGGGCATCCGCGCCGCTGTCGGTCCGGGGACGCAGGTCCTGCATGCCAAGGGCTGCAACATCGTCGACGACGCGGATATCGCCCGCCGCCTGAACGTTCACAACGCTCAGATGCCCTCAGTGGTGATCGGTCCGCTCAGCCCCGAAAAGATGCGGACCGAGGCGCTGGCCGTGGCGGCGGAGGCGGATGCCATCCTGCTCTGCCTGGGCGAGGCCAAGGAACATGCGGGCGAAAGCTCGACCAGGGCCGACATCACCCTGCCCGGTGCGCAAGCGGCGCTGGTCGCGGCCGTCTCCGAGGTTGCACGCAAGCGGGGCAAGCCGCTGATCCTCTTGACCATCGCCGGGCGACCGCTCGCGCTGACCGCCGAAGTGCCGCTGGTCGATGCCCTGATCTGGAGCGGCCACCCCGGCAACGAAGGGGGCAACGGTCTGGCCGACGTGATCTTTGGCAAGGTCGCGCCCATCGGCCGCCTGAGCCAGGCCTTCCCCCGCAATGTCGGGCAACTGCCGCTTAGGACGGAGGACCTGCCAACCGGCCGACCGCAGATGGGTGCGGGCGTGGACATCCCGGGTGACACCGAATTCGACGCCCATGGAAATCATGTCTTTCGCAAGTTCACCACGGCGACGATCATCGAAGGCCCGATCATTCCGCTGTTCCCGGCAGGTTTCGGGTTGACCTATACTGACTTCACCTACGGGTCGCTGAAGGTCGGCAAGACCATCCTGCAGGGTGAGGCGGATGTACTCGACGTTACCGTCACGGTGACCAACAGCGGCAGTCGGGCCGGGTCCGAACTGGTCCAGCTTTACCTGCGCGATCCTGTCGCCACGATCTCGCGCCCCGTCCGCGAATTGAAAGGGTTCGAGCGGGTCGACCTCGCGCCCGGAGAGTCGCGCGAGGTGACGTTCCTGGTCACGACCGAGGCGCTCAAATTCTGGAGCGGACCGTCGATTTCCGATGTCGTCCATGCATGGGAACCGGGTGCCTTCGACATCATGGTGGGTCCGGATGCCGAGCGTGTGCAGACTGTTCGCGTGACCTGGCAGAAATGACCCGCAAGCGCCTGTCGAACAAAGACCTTCTGGACCTCGCGCAACGCGAGACCCTGCGCTATTTCACCGACTACGCCCACCCGACCAGCGGCATGGCGCGGGAACGCTTCGGCGGGGATGCGACCTATGACCGGCTCGCCACCGTGACCACGGGCGGCACCGGCTTCGGCGTCATGGCGCTGATCGCGGGGGCCGAACGGGGTTTCATTGCCCGCGACGAGGCCGAGGCGCGGATCAGCCGGATCGTGGACTTCCTTGCCGGCTCTCCCCGCTATCGCGGAGCCTTCCCGCATTGGCTGGATGGCGAGACCGGCGCGACCATAGCGTTCTCGAAGAACGACGACGGCGGAGACATTGTCGAGACCGCTTTCCTGATGATGGGCCTTCTGACCGCGCGGCAATGGCTGGGCGCAGGCCACAGGACGGCCCAACTGATCGACCGGCTCTGGCGCGAAGTCGAGTGGACCGGTTTCTGTGACGGCCCCGACCGGCTGATGTGGCATTGGAGCCCGCATGTCGAATGGGGGCCGGACCTGCCCATCCGCGGCTGGCACGAGGGGCTGATGGCCTATGTGCTTGCCGCCTCCTCGCCCACCCATGCAATCGGTACAGGCGCCTATGAACGCGGCTGGAAGAACAGCACCACCTATCTGAACGGACGCAGTTACTACCATATCCGCTTGCCCCTCGGGCCTGAGCTTGGCGGACCGTTGTTCTTTGCCCATTACAGCTTCCTCGGGCTTGACCCGCGGGGACTGACCGATGGCGTCACCGATTTCTGGCAGCAGAACCGCGCCCATGCCCGGATCAACCTGGCCTATTGCCGGACCAATCCCGGCGAGTTCGCGGGCTATGGCCCGGCCTGGGGCCTGACCGCCTGCGACGGGCCCGACGGATACAATGCCTTCTCGCCCACGAATGACTTTGGCGTCATCGCCCCCACCGCCGCGCTGGCTTCGCTGCCATATACACCGACGGCATCGATCAAGGCCCTGCGCCACTATTGCGAGGATTTCGGCGACGCTCTGATGGGTCCCTATGGCTTTGTCGACAGCTTCTGCCCGACGCGGAACTGGATCGCCGGAAGCCATATCGCCATCGACCAGGGACCGATCGTCGCGATGATCGAGAATGCGCGTTCGGGCCTGCTGTGGCGGCTGTTCATGTCGGCCCCAGAGGTGCAGACAGGACTGAAGCGGTTGGGTTTCCGGTCCGGCCCCACCACATGAGCTACGAATTTTCTGCGAGAATTCCCGCCGGTCGACGCTGATTTCTTGTAGAAAAATCGTCAGACCGGCCGAAAATCCGTCAGCTGCGTCGACAACAGAACCGGGTCCGGCGCAGGCAGGTCGGCAATCAGAAGCGCAGGGGCGTCGCCAGCCTTGGCTAAGATCGCGCCATCGGCGTTCACGAGGACCGATCCGCCGACATAGGTCAGGTCGCCTTCCACCCCGCAGTAATTGGCATAGGCTATGGCGACGGCGTGGTTCACCGCCTGCGACGGCACGGTCAGGTTCGGTACATGGGCAAAGGGCACCATGTTCGCGGTAGGGCACAGGATCAATTCCACCCCACGCTCGGCGAGATCGCGGATCAGGGGCGCGAATTCGATATCATAGCAGATAAGCAGCGCGCAGCGCTTTCCCCCAAGGCGAAAGACCGGAATCTCGCGGCCCGGGCGATAGAACTGTGCCTCGCGCGGACCGAACAACTGGGTCTTGCGATAAAGCCCCAGAATCTTCCCGCTGGCGTCGACGCATAGCGCCGAATTGTAAAGCTCATCGCCCGCGCGCTCGGCCAGACCGACGGTCAGTCCGCATCCGGCCGCCTGTGCCAAGGGCGCTAGCTCGGCCAGCCATTCTTCGGCACTGCGCGCGCCGATGCCGGGATCGGCAACATTGTAGCCCGGAAGAAAGACCTCGGGGAAAACAACCATCTCGGCACCTGCTGCCCCGGCCGCAATCCCCATTCGCCTGATCGTCGTCAGGGCCAAGTCAAGGTCGCCCTCGGGCGACGGTCCCTGCCAAAGCGCAATCCTCATGCTGGCGCTCCAATGAGAAGAAGGCCCTCCGGCCCTTCGACCGTCCTGAACCCGGGCACCCCCTCGACAATCAGCCGACGCCAATGCGCGACGGCGGGCTGGTCCGGCGGCGCAGCCACACGATCAGGGGGACTGTAGATTTCCACCATGCTCTGTCCAAGGGAAAGGAAGCAGACCGGCGTTTCACCCGAAGCCTCCCTCAGCCTGTGCGATGCAATCTCGGCGAAGCCCTGGGCCAGGAAGAAGGCCCTGACCGCCGCGAAGTCGGCACAGGCGATGCCGATATGGTCATGCCCGGGCAGCCCCGGGCGCGGATCACCAGGGCGAGCGCACAGCTCCATCCGGGTGCCCTCCGGACCTTCGAGGAAGACGAAGGCGGCGCCCCGGCTCCAGAAGTCGGGAATGAAGCGCGGGCCGTCCGGGGTGACGGCGCGATCGATGCGGCCGCCGCGCGACTGCGCCTGCGCAAGCGCCGCCGGCACGTCATCGACCGCCAGCGCGAGATGGTCGATGGTTCCATGCCCCGACGCACCCGTCGGCACCCCCTCCAGTGCGATCACCTGGCTGCCGAGCGCCAGCCGCCCCCCCGGAAGCGGCGCAAAGCCGAACACGCCCGTCAGAAGGGACGTCGCCGCCGGCAAGTCGCGCAAGGCCAGAACGGGGATCAGTGTGGCGGTCATGAAAACAGATCCGGGTCGGGACCACAGCGCTCGCCTGCGTCAAGCGTGGCCATGGCGGACATCTCGGCTTCTGTGAGAGCAAACCCGAACAGGTCGAGATTTTCGGCCAGGCCCGCCGCGCGGGTCGAGCGGGGAATGACCGAGCAACCAAGCTGCAGGTGCCAGCGAAGGATCACCTGCGCGGGGCTCTTGCCGACGCGGCGGGCGATCCCCTGCACGACCGGATCGCCAAAGCTGCGCCCCTCGCCCAGAGGGGTCCAGCTTTGGGTCACAATGCCAAGGCGGGCATGGGCAGCGCGCAACTCCGATTGCTGGAGACGCGGGTTCAACTCGATCTGGTTCAGGGCCGGGGTGACCCCGGTTTCGGCGATGAGCCGCTCGAGATGCGGGATCTGGAAATTCGACACGCCGATCGAGGTCGCCCGCCCTTCGTCGCGCAAACGGATCAGAGCGCGCCATGTCTCCACGAACAGGTTGCGATCCGGGCAGGGCCAGTGGATCAGGTACAGATCGACCCGGCCGAGTCCAAGCCGCTTCAGGCTGGCATCGAAGGCCCGCAGCGCGGCGTCATGGCCCTGACTGCTGTTCCAGCATTTGGTGGTGACGAAGATCTGCTCGCGCGGGATGCCGGCGGTCCGGATACCCTCGCCCTGCCCTTCCTCGTTGCCATAGATTGCCGCGCCATCGACAAGCCGGTAGCCGATCTTCAGCCCCTCGCGCGTCACGCGCGCGGTCTGGTCCGCCGGGACCTGCCACAGCCCGAAGCCGAGCGCCGGGATCGAATGCCCGTCATTCAGGCGGATGGTCTGGGTCACGCATGGTCTCCCGGCAGGTTCTTGCCATGACAGACCTAGCATCGCGCGGGGCCAACGCAAAGCCCGCGGCCGCCCGGGGGCGCGGGCAAATTTCTTGCAAGAAATCTGCCAAAGCCTTCGAAGGCTTTTGGGCCGGCGACTGCTTCTCCGCGTTACAGCGACGGACCAGGGGCGATTTTCGATCCGTCAGTGAAGCGGCTGAGGCGGAAGCGTGTCAGATCATGCCCAACGGAATTGCCGGCCACCAGATCCGCGACCACACGGCCGATCCCCGGCCCGATCCCGAAGCCATGCCCGCTCATCCCCGTCGCAATCGTCAGACCCGGCAGCGCCGCGACGCGGTCGATTACGGGCACCACGTCGGGCATCGTGTCGATCATGCCCGCCCAGGCCGCCTTGAGCCTTGGCCGGCCAAGCGCCGGGAAAGCCTTGCCGAACGCATCCTGCACCCGGCCGATGGTCGCCATGTTCGGTGCGGGGTTCAGTACCCGCATCCGCTCGAAGGGGGTCTGCGCGTCGGGCGACCAGCGGCGGGGGGTTGACCAGGCATCTGGGAACCCCTTCGGCGCCGAGGCGCGGAAGGTTGTGGAGCGCCAGTCATTCTTCAAGACCGGCAGGTAGTAGTGGAAGGCACGGAAGGCATCGGGGCCGATGAAGAAGTCGTGCTCGGCCCCCGGCGCGATGGTGTAGCCGCCATCCAGCCGCCGGCGGAAGGCAAAATGGCTGTCGGCTGCGGCACCGGGATAGATCTCGGGCATCGGCTCGGTCGCGGCGACCGAGGCCAGAACGGCAAGCTGCGGAAAAAGTACCCCCTCGGCACGGGCGAAAAGCGAGGACCACGCCCCGCCCGCCAGCACCACCTGATCGCAGGCGATGCGGCCCCGTTCGGTGACCACGCCAGATACCCGCCCGGCTGCCCGGTCAAGCGCGCGGACAGCGCAGTTCTCGACGATGGCGACACCGCGCGCGACGGCCCCGCCCGCGAGCGTCGGCACAGCGATCCAGGGCTCGCCCCGCGCATCCGAAGGGGTGTAGAGACCGGCCGGCCAATCAGCCTTGGCCCCTGACAGCATCCCGCCGACCTCGGCCGAAGTCATCATCCGCGTGTCGAGGCCATGCGCCCGGGCGTGGTCCATCCACGCCTCGAAGCCTGCCACGTCCTTCTCGGTATTGGCGAGGTACATCACCCCCGTGCGCCGGAAGCCGATCGCATCGCCAAATTCCTGCGACAGGCTTTCCCAGATGCGCCGCGCCTCGATCATGATCGGCAGTTCGCCGGGATCGCGGCCCTGCTGGCGGATCCAGCCCCAGTTGCGGCTGGATTGTTCGCCCGCGATGCGGCCCTTTTCGCAAAGGGTTACCTTCAGCCCGCGCTCGGCCAGGAACCAGGCGGTCATCACGCCGACAACGCCGCCGCCGATCACCACGACATCGCAGGCTGCGGGCGGCGGGCCGGGATAGCGGATCGGCGTCGCTTCGGAAATCGGGAATGGCATCATTTCGCAAGCTCTCCTACCAGCCGATGCATGAAAGCCCAGCCGGCCTCGAATTCGGACAGTTCAAGATATTCATCAGCCTGGTGGGCCTGGGCGATGTCGCCGGGCCCGCAGACAACGGCGGAATAGCCCTCGGCCTGGAACTGACCGGCTTCGGTGCCGTAGCTGACGACGCGGGTCGCATTGTCGCCGGTCAGGCGGCGGACCAGCGCCTCGGCCGCGCCGTTCTCTTCCGGGCGAAGCGGCGGAATCGAGAAATAGCGGTCGAGCGTGATGCCGGTTTCCGCGCGGATCGCCTGCATCCCGGCCTCGACCTGCGCCACCTCGGCCCGGAAGCGGTTTACCCAGTCTTCGATATCCTCGCCGGGAACGACCCGGAACTCGAAAACGAAGCGGCAATCGCCGGCGGTGATGTTGTGGGCGGTGCCGCCTTCGATCATGCCGACATGAAGCGTCGTGTAGGGCGGGTTGAACAGCGCGGCGACCGGTGCCGCCTGCGCGGCCGCGTTGGCGGCGTTCATCCGATTCGCCCAATCGATGATCGGGGCCGAGGCCATGATCGCGCTGACACCGGTATGGATCAGCGAGGAATGGACCTCGTACCCCTTCACATGCACCTTGAATCCTGTGCCGCCCTTGTGGCCGGTGACCACGCCCATGCGCGACGGCTCGCCCACGATCACGGCCGCCGCCCGCGGCAGGCCGCGCACCATCTCGGCGATCATCGGCGGGGCGCCGGTGCAGCCCAGTTCCTCGTCATAGCTCAGCGCCAGTTGCAGTGGCCGCTTCACGCCCTTTTCCAGCGCCAGCGGCAGCGCGGCGATGGCCAGCGCGACGAAGCCCTTCATGTCGCAGGTGCCCCGTCCATAGAGACGTCCGTTACGTTCGGTGACCGTCCAGGGGGCGCTAGTCCAGGCCTGCCCGTCGACCGGAACCACGTCGCTGTGGCCTGACAGAACCACCCCGCCGTCGACGTCCGGACCGGCATGTGCGTAGAGCGCGGCCTTGGTCCGGTCGGAATTCCAAACCCGATGTGCGGGAATGCCGAAGCTGTCGAGATAGGCCTCGACCCAGTCGATCAGGGGCAGGTTGCTGTCGCGGCTGACAGAGGGAAAAGCAACGAGCGCGTCAAGAATTTCTCGTGGCGACAGGGGTTTGGGCATCAGGCGCTCCTTTGTGGACAGGCTGCGTCCGGTGCAGGGAAAGGTCAAGCCCCGCTCCGGAGCCGCCCCAGGTTGACGCAAAGGCAGCGACAACCGAAAGCGTATTGCAGGCGGAATGATTCTGGCTAAGAGTCGCCAAAAGGCCGGACGGGCGACGACCCTGTACCGAATAACCAACGACAAAAAGACGACCGACTGGGGAGTACCATATGCCCGATGGGGCTGCGCCCGTTCTTGATGTCCGGGACCTAAAGACCGTTTTCCGCACGCGTGGAGGCGAAGTTCATGCCGTGAACTCGGTCAGTTTTGACCTGCGTCCGGGTGAGCTTCTGGGGGTTGTCGGCGAAAGCGGTTCCGGCAAGTCGGTGACAATGATGTCATTGATCGGCCTGTTGCCCTCTCCACCGGCCGAGGTGCGGGATGGCGAGGTCATCCTCCAGGGCCGTGACATCCTTCGGGCGACCCCGGAAGAGCTGCGATCGATCCGTGGCGCCAAGATCGGGTTCATCTTCCAGGACCCGATGACCAGCCTCAACCCGGTCTTCACCGTCGGCAACCAGATCATGGAGCCGCTGCGAGTTCACCTGGGCATGACAAAGGCGCAGGCCGAGGTGCGGGCGGCCGAGTTGCTGGACCTGGTCGGCATCCCGGATGCGAAACGCCGCCTGAAGGACTATCCGCACCAGTTTTCCGGCGGGATGCGGCAGCGCGTGATGATCGCGATCGCACTCGCCTGCGACCCTGCGGTCCTGATCGCGGACGAGCCGACGACCGCGCTCGACGTGACCATCCAGGCGCAGATCCTCGAATTGGTGAGGGACCTGCGCAAGAAGCTGGGCATGGCCATCGTCTGGATTACCCACGACCTGGGCGTGATCGCAGGCATCGCCGACCGGGTGATGGTGATGTATGGCGGTCAGGTCGTCGAACAGGCCACGGTGAAGGAGCTGTTCGGTAATCCGCGCCACCCCTACACGCGCGCCCTGCTGAAGACCGTGCCATCCCTGACCGGCGGCCGCGCCGGCAGGCTGCAGGTGATCGAGGGCCAGCCGCCGATCCTGACCGCCGACCCTTCGGCCTGCCCGTTCCGGATGCGCTGCACCCACGCATTCGACCGCTGCGCCCGGGAAAACCCGCGCCGCCGCCCGGTCGGACCGGGCCATGACGTCGCTTGCCACTGGGATCCGGAGCCTGCCGATGCTTGACGCCGCGACACAAGGCAAGGGACAGCCCCGCAAGCTGGTCGAGATCACCGACCTGAAGATGCATTTCCCGATCCGCAGCGGGCTGCTGCGCCGCCATACCGGCGACATCAAGGCCGTGGATGGCGTGACTTTCGACATCTACGAAGGCGAGACGCTTGGCCTTGTCGGCGAATCCGGTTGCGGGAAATCGACCTGCGGCCGGGCGATCCTGCGGCTTTACGAGATCACCGGCGGCTCGGTCGTGATCGAGGGCCGCGATGTCGCCGCACTCGACACAGAGGAACTGCGCAAGGCCCGGCCGACCATGCAGATGGTCTTCCAGGATCCGCAGGCAAGCCTCAATCCGCGTATGACTGTGGCCGACATCATCGGCGAGCCGTTGAACGAGCACACGAGCCTGTCGAGCCAGGAAAAGCTTGCGCGCATCTACGAGTTGATGGACCAGGTCGGCCTGAACCGCACCTTCGCCAACCGCTATCCCCATGAATTCTCGGGCGGCCAGCGGCAGCGCATCGGCATTGCCCGGGCACTGGCGCTGAACCCGAAGTTCATCGTCTGCGACGAGCCGATCGCGGCGCTCGACGTCTCGATCCAGGCGCAGGTCGTGAACCTGCTCGAGGATCTCCAGGACAAGCTGGGGCTGACCTACCTCTTCATCAGCCACGACCTGTCGATGGTCCGCCACATCGCCGACCGCGTGGCGGTGATGTATCTCGGCCGGATCGTCGAGCTGAGCCCGCGGGACGACCTGTACGAGGAGCCGCTGCACCCCTACGCCAAGGCCCTGCTCTCGGCGGTCCCCGAACCCGACCCGACGCGCGAGGCGACACGGCAGCGGATCATCCTGCAGGGCGATGTGCCCTCGCCCGCCAATCCGCCGAGGGGCTGCAATTTCTGCACCCGCTGCCCCGAGGTCCAGCCCCTCTGCCACCAGCAGGATCCTGATTTGATCGAAGTGCGCCCGGGCCGATACGTCGCCTGCCACTTCGTCAAACCCGAAAAACCGACCGCCGGATCCACCGGCGGCACCGAGGCAAAAGAGCGAAACCAACAAGGAGAGAGTCAATGATGTTTAGATCCGCCCTTCTGGGCGCTGTCGCCGTTTCGGCCCTGGCCTCTGCGGCCTTCGCCGACCGCGGCGCCGACGGCAACGTCAACGTCCTGTATTGGCAGGCGCCGTCGATCCTCAACCCCTATCTGTCTTCGGGCACCAAGGACGTCGAAGCCTCCTCGCTGATCCTCGAAGGCATGGCTGGCTTCAACGAAAAGGGCGAGGTCATCCCCCGCCTCGCCGAGTCGATCCCGACCGTCGAGAATGGCGGCGTTTCGGCTGACCTGACCCAGATCACCTGGAAACTGAAGCCGGGCCTGCTGTGGTCCGACGGCACGCCGGTCACTTCGGCTGACGCCAAATTCACCTACGAATATTGCACCGCCCCCGATGGCGGCTGCGCCCAGGCGGCACGCTATGAAGGCATCAAGTCGATCGAGACGCCGGATGCGCAGACCGTCGTCATCACCTTCGAAGCGCCGAAGCCGAACCCCTATCAGGCCTTTGTCGGCGGCACCTCGCCGATCCTGCAGGCGGCCCAGTTCAAGGACTGCCTGGGCGCCAAGGCTCCGGAATGCACCAAGCAGAACTTCGGCCCGATCGGTACCGGTCCCTTCATGGTCACCGATTTCAAGGTCAACGACGTCGTCACGCTGGCCGCCAACCCCAACTATCGCGACCCGGCCAAGCCGGCCTTCGCCACGATGACGCTGAAAGGCGGCGGCGATGCCCAAGCGGCGGCCCGCGCCGTGATGGAAACCGGCGAGTTCGACTACGCCTGGAACACCCAGATCAACCCGGAAATGCAGACGCAGATGGCGGCTGGCGGCAAGGGTGTGTTCGTCAACGGCTTCGGCACGCTGGTCGAGCGGATCGAGATGAACATGACCGATCCCGACCCGGCCCTGCCGGAAGGTGAGCGTTCGACCACCAAGCATCCGCACCCGATCCTGTCGGATGCCAAGGTGCGCCAGGCCCTGTCGATGGCGATCGACCGTCAGGTCCTGGTCGACGTCGGCTATGGCACCGCCGGCCGTCCGACCTGCAACCTCGTCCCGGCCCCCGAGCTTTATGCCTCGGACAACACCGGCTGCCTGAAGCAGGACATGGAAGGCGCAAAGGCGCTTCTCGACGAAGCCGGCTGGAAAGTGGGCGCCGACGGCGTCCGCGAGAAGGACGGCAAGAAGCTCAAGCTGCTGTACCAGACCTCGGTCAACCCGGTTCGCCAGGACTTCCAGGCGCTGGTCAAGGGCTGGTGGAACGAGCTTGGCGTCGAGGTCGAGCTGAAGCAGGTCGATGCTTCGGTCTTCTTCGGCGGTGACCCGGGTTCGCCCGACACCTTCCAGAAGTTCTATGCCGACGTCGAGATGTACGCCAACAACTTCGACGGCACAGACCCCGAGCCCTATCTGGCACAGTATCTCTGCGACAAGATCCCGGGCCCGGAAAACCAGTGGCAGGGTGAGAACATCAACCGTTTCTGCGACCCGGCCTATGACGCGCTGGTCAAGGATATGGCGGCGACCGCCGATCTCGCCAAGCGCGGCGAACTGGCCAAGAAGATGAACGACATGCTGACCAAGGACAGCTTCACCGTCGTCGCCCTGGTCGACCGTGGCCGTCTGTCGGCCGCCTCGAACACCCTTGGCGGCGTTGTGCTGAACACTTGGGATACCGAGCTCTGGAACGCCCAGGACTGGTATCGCGTGAAGTGATCTGACAACGGGGCGGGGCCGGAATTTTCGCGAGAAAATTCGTCAGGCCCCGCTCTTTCCCTTTCCCAGCTGACCGATCCGCCGAGGCGCCAGGCCCATGCTTACCTACACGATCCGTCGATTGCTTCTCGCAATCCCGACGCTTCTGCTGATCAGTCTCGTGATCTTCCTTCTGGTCGATCTCGCCCCGGGCAGTCCCATGTCCGAGATTCCGCTGACCGTGCCCCCTGAAGTCCGCCTGAAGATGATCAAGGCCATGGGCGCGGATCAGCCGGTCTTTGTGCGCTACCTTTTGTGGTTGAAGCAGTTCTTCATCGTCGAACCGTCCTACATCATCGACGGCTGGTTCGGCACCAGTCTTGGTGGGGATCAGCAGCGCATCCTGTCCTGGCAGTCGCGCGCGCCCGTATTCGACGTGATCGGCCAGCGGCTGCCGCAGACGCTGACCGTGGTCGGCACCGCCTATCTGGTCGGCATCCTGATCGCGCTGCCGATCGGCATCTATTCGGCCTACCGCCAGTACAGCTGGTTCGACCAGCTTGGCACCTTTTTCGCGATGGTCGGCTATTCGGTGCCGACCTTCTTCACCGGCGTGCTGTTCATCGTCATCTTCGCGGTGAACCTGCACTGGTTCCCCTCGATCTATGACACCACGCTGAAGGTCACCGACTGGGCCAGCTTCTGGAAACAGGTCCACCAGATGGCGCTGCCGGTCATGGTGCTGGCGCTGTTCAACGCCGCCGAGATCAGCCGCTACACCCGCTCGTCGATGCTCGAGAACCTCGGCCAGGACTATGCCCGCACCGCCCGCGCGAAAGGGATGAGCGAGCGGACGGTCGTGCTGAAGCATGTCCTGCGCAACTCGATGATTCCGGTCGTCACCATCATCGCGCTTGGCATGCCGGCCGTGTTCGGCGGCGCCATCATCACCGAGCAGGTGTTCAAGGTGAACGGCATCGGCGCCGCACTGATCGGGGCGATCCATGCCAACGACCTGCCGATGGTGCAGACGCTCACTTTCATCTTCGCCGTGCTGATCGTGCTGTTCAACCTGATCGCCGACATCCTTTACGGCATTCTCGATCCGAGGATCCGCTATGACTGACGCCGTCACGATCAAGCCGCCCCGCAGCCAGTGGGCCGATGTCTGGAGCCAGTTCCGCAGCCACAAGGGCGCTATGCTGGGCCTGTTCGTGCTGACCCTGCTTGTCGCCTTCGTCTTCATCGGGCCGCTGATTTGGCGCGTCGATCCAACCTATGTAAATCCGGACGCCGCCAAGATGATCATGTCGCGCAACAAGCCGCCGACGCTTGAGCATCCGCTCGGCACTGACCAGTTGGGCCGCGACATGCTGGCCCGCATGATGTCAGGCGGTCGGGTCTCGCTGGCCGTCGGCACCGTTGCCATGGTGCTGTCGATGGTAATCGGCAGCTTCGTCGGCCTCATGGCCGGCTATTACCGCCGGCTTGACGGGCCACTCATGCGCCTGACGGACATGTTCCTTGCGCTGCCGCTACTGCCGTTGCTCCTTGTGCTGATGATGCTGTTCCGCGATGCGCTGGCTGGCACACTCGGCCCCGAGGCGGGGACCTTCCTGTTGATCGTCATGGCGATCGGGGTGACATCATGGATGCATGCCGCACGGATCGTGCGGGGGCAGGTTCTGGCGATCAAAGAGCGGGAATTCGTTCTCGCCGCGCGGTCGATCGGTGTGCCGTCGCGGCGGATCATCCTGCGCCACATCACGCCGAATGTGATTTCCTCGGTCATGGTGGCAGCAACGCTCGGCATCGCCGGTGCGATCATCACGGAATCCGTGCTGTCCTTTCTCGGCCTCGGTTTCCCGCCGGACTTCCCCACCTGGGGACGGCTGCTCTACGACGGCGTCGAATACATGCAGCTCTACCCCTCGCGGGTGATCTTCCCGGGCCTCGCCATCTCGCTGACGGTGCTGTCCGTGAACTACATCGGCGACGGGCTGCGCGACGCGCTCGATCCGCGCATTCGCGGCCGTTGACGCCTCTGCTGCGCATCGGGTCAACCCGATGCGCAGTCAGTCGATCCGCTTGTGGATCCTCCGGATGCCCAGCCAGACGAGCAGCACCACGACCGGCGTGAACAGGGCCATCGCCAGGCTGTGGTCGATATGGAGAGGCTCGGTCAGCGGATAGGCGGCATAGGTCGCCAGGTTGACCGCGTAATAGCTGATCGCCACAACCGACAGCCCTTCGACCGTGCGCTGCAGCTTCAGCTGCAGGTCCGCCCGGCGATCCATGCTTTCCAGCAGCATCTGGTTCTGCGCCGACCGTTCGACATCCACACGCGTCCTGAGCAACTCGGCGGCGCGCTGTGCCCGTTCGATCAGGCTTTCGAGCCGGACCTGCGCCGACTTGACCGTGCGCATTGCCGGGTCGTAGCGGCGCATCATGAACTCGCCAAAGGTCTGCCGTCCGCCCAGACGCTCTTCGCGCAGGATCTCGATGCGCTGGTTGACGATGGCCTCATAGGCCCCCGTCGCACCGAAGCGGAACGAGGTGCGCATCGCGAGGGATTCGAGCTCGGCCGAAATGGCAAGCAGGCGGTGCAGCGTCGCCTCGGCACTTTGGGCCGCGTTGTCCAACCGGCCGACAAGCTCGGACAGTTGCACGTCGATCACGTTCAGCCGCCCGTTCAGTTTGCGGGCGCGAAGCAGGCCCAGCATCGAGGTGGTGCGGTAGGTCTCGATCTCGCACAGGCGCTGCACGATCCGCCCGACGCGGCGCGCCCCTGTGCCGGGTCGCACAAACACGGCGAAGCGGGTGATCCCCGCCGGGTCGATGCGGAAATCGCCGGCGATGATCGCGGCGTCGTCCACGACGCGCGAACAGGCGAGGCTTTCGGGCACAAACCACTCGTTCAGCTTGTCGACGACCTCGGATTCGTCCTCGGGCATGGTCTCAACCCGCACCATCAGGGCGACAAGCCGCGTGCCTGGTGCATCCTCGAGCCAGTCATCCGGGAAGACCTGCATCTCGGCCGGGTCGAAGGGCCGCGCGCTGAGGCTGCTGGAGAAGGCCGAGTAGGTCACGAATTCCGTATGGCTTTCCCACTTCAACTCGTGCCGGCCGATGGTGCCGGAGAAATGCGTGGCATCGGGCTGTGGATGGGGGCTGCCGTGGCGGTCAAGCAGGGCCAGCAGATGTGCCTTTTCCCTGTCGCGGTCGCGGTTGGCGGCATCTCCCGGCTGCTTGATAGCCAGGAAGACCGCAGTGGAGGGCGTCTGCAGCAGCGGAAACGGCCGCGCATGCAGCTCGTTGGTCAGGGCATAACGCAGGGGATGGTCGTCGATCGGTGCCATGTCAGTCGTCCGTGAAACCGCGACAAATTACTCGCTGGTGCGCCCCCGGCAATGATGAGGCCCGGCATGCAGCCGTATTCCGACATCCCTGCAACACCTATTCCGCAAAATGAAGAACCCCGGCCTTTCGGCCGGGGTCCAATTTCGGTTGTGCAGTGGCTGCCTGCCGCTCACTCGAGCATCGGCAGCAGGTGGTCGATGCTCTTCTTGGCATCGCCGTAGAACATCCGGGTGTTCTCCTTGTAGAACAGCGGGTTCTCGATGCCGGAATAGCCGGTCCCCTGCCCGCGTTTCGAGACGAACACCTGCTTGGCCTTCCACACCTCGAGCACCGGCATCCCGGCGATGGGCGAGTTCGGGTCTTCCTGCGCCGCCGGGTTCACGATGTCGTTCGAGCCGATGACGATGACGACATCCGTGTTCGGGAAGTCCTCGTTGATCTCGTCCATCTCGAGCACGATGTCGTAGGGCACCTTGGCCTCGGCCAGGAGCACGTTCATGTGTCCCGGCAGACGCCCCGCAACCGGGTGGATGGCAAAGCGCACTTCCTTGCCCTTGGCGCGCAGCTTGCGGGTCAGTTCGCTGACCGACTGCTGCGCCTGCGCCACCGCCATGCCGTATCCCGGCACGATGATGATGCTGTCCGCCTCGTTCAGAGCATCGGCCACGCTTTCGGCGTCGATGGCGACCTGCTCGCCGGCGATCTCCATCGCCGGGCCCGCGGTGCCGCCGAAGCCGCCGAGGATCACGCTGATGAACGAGCGGTTCATCGCCTTGCACATGATGTAGGACAGGATCGCACCCGAGGAACCGACCAGCGCGCCGACCACGATCAGAAGGTCGTTCGACAGCGAAAAGCCGATCGCCGCCGCCGCCCAGCCCGAATAGCTGTTCAGCATCGACACCACGACCGGCATGTCGGCGCCACCGATGCCCATGATCAGGTGATAGCCGATGAAGAGCGCGGCCAGCGTCATGCCGATCAGCGCCAGCGTCGAGCCGGACTGCAGGTAGACCACCAGCAGCACGATCGACACGATCGCGGCCGTGGCGTTCAGCAGATGCCCGCCCGGCAGCTTCTTGGCCTTGCCGTCGACCTTGCCCGCGAGTTTGCCGAAGGCGATGACCGAGCCGGTGAAGGTCACGGCACCGATGAAGATGCCGAGGAAGGTCTCGACACGCAGGATCGACACTTCGGCCGCGGTCTTGTGGGCGATGACAGCGGCAAAGCCGGCCAGGCCCGCGCGCGCAGCCTCGTCCATGCCGCCAATGCGGGCGAGTTCGATATGGGTGTTGTAGCCGATGAACACCGCCGCCAGACCGACGAGCGAGTGCATCGCCGCAACAAGCTGCGGCATTTCGGTCATCTGGACACGCTTGGCGACGATCCAGCCGGCCGTGCCGCCGGCCAGGATCAGCACCAGCGAGAGAACCCACAGGCTCGCGCCCGGCCCGACGAGCGTCGCGACAACGGCAAGCGCCATGCCGACGATGCCGTACCAGACGGCGCGCTTCGCGCTTTCCTGCCCCGAAAGGCCGCCGAGCGAGAGGATGAACAGGATGGCCGCAACGACATAGGCCCCGATGGACAAACCGTATTGCATGATCTCTCGCCCCTTACGACTTCTGGAACATGGCGAGCATGCGCCGGGTGACGAGGAAGCCGCCGAAGATGTTGACCCCCGCCATTAGCACCGACAGCGACGCCAGTACCACGACCAGCCAGCTGCCCGACCCGATCTGGAGCAACGCGCCAACGATGATGATCGACGAGATGGCGTTGGTGACCGCCATGAGCGGCGTGTGCAGCGAGTGGCTGACGTTCCAGATCACCTGGAAGCCGACGAAGCAGGACAGCACGAAGACGATGAAGTGCGACATGAAGCTGACCGGCGCGAAGTAGCCTGCGATCAGCATCAGCGCCCCGCCGATGACCAGCAGTCCGACCTGGCTTCTGGTCTGCTGGCGGAACTCGGCCACTTCCTGGGCGCGGCGTTCTTCCGGCGTCAGTTCCTTGGCTTTTTCCTTGGGCTTGGCAGCCGCGATGGCCGCGATCTTGGGCGGCGGCGGCGGATAGGTGATCGCACCGTCATTGGTAACGGTCGCGCCGCGGATCACGTCATCCTCCATGTTCTGGAAGATCACGCCATCCTTTTTGGGCGTCAGGTCCGTCAGCATGTGGCGGATGTTGTTCGAATAAAGTGTCGAAGCCTGCGTCGCCATGCGGCTGGGGAAGTCGGTATAGCCGACGATGGTCACGCCATTGTCGGTGACGATCTTCTCGTCCGGCACCGTCAGGTCGCAGTTGCCGCCGCGCTCAGCGGCAAGGTCGACGATGACCGAGCCCGGCTTCATGATCTTCACCATGTCCTCGGTCCAGAGCTTGGGTGCCGGACGGCCGGGGATCAGGGCGGTGGTGATGACGATGTCCATGTCGGGCGCCAGCTCGCGGAACTTCTTGAGTTGGGCCTCGCGGAACTCGGGCGACGAGGGCGCGGCATAGCCGCCGGTCGCAGCGCCGTCTGTCTGCTGTTCGGAGAAGTCGAGATAGACGAACTCGGCGCCCATCGACTCGATCTGTTCGGCCACTTCCGGGCGCACGTCGAAGGCATAGGTGATTGCGCCAAGGCTCGTCGAGGTGCCGATGGCGGCCAGACCCGCCACGCCAGCGCCGACGATCAGCACCTTGGCGGGCGGCACCTTGCCGGCAGCCGTCACCTGCCCGGTAAAGAAGCGCCCGAAGTTGTTGCCAGCCTCGATCACCGCACGATAGCCGGCGATGTTCGCCATCGACGACAGCGCGTCCATCTTCTGCGCACGGCTGATGCGGGGCACCATGTCCATCGCAATGACGGTCGCACCCTTGTCCTTGCAGAGCTCCAGAAGCTCGGCGTTCTGCGCCGGCCAGAAGAACGAAATCAGCGTCTGGCCCTTGCGCAGCATCTCGGCCTCGGATTTCTCCGGCCCGCGCACCTTGACCACGACATCCGCGAGCGTGAAGACCGAAGCCGCATCCGGCACCACGGTCACGCCCGCCGCCGCATAGGCGTCGTCCGAGAAGCCGGCCTTCTTGCCTGCCCCGGATTCGATCAGGCAGCTATGCCCGAGCTTCTGCAGTTGAAGGGCCGAATCCGGCGTCATCGCGACCCGGTTCTCGCCTTCGAAAATCTCTCTCGGTGCCCCGATCTTCACTCCGCCCTCCGTTTCTCGTTCGTCTGAGTCGGTCGCCCTTGCGGGCCGATCCGTCCTATGGCTGTTGCAGATGCAGCGCAACAATATTTCGCACAAACCCCCACGATCGTCGCATTTACGTCGCGGCTCGCGTTGACCAAGCGTCAGATCCAGCGGCGGACCCGCGAGGCATAAGCGTCGAATTCCGCACCGAACATGGCCCTCAGTCCAGTCTCCTCGCCCTCGATGAAGCGGTTGCGGATGATCCACATGAACACGGGCACAATAAGAAGCGCGGCACCGTCCCACCGCAGCGCGGCGCCGGACAGGATGACGGCATCTGCCAGATAGATCGGATTGCGCGACCATTGGTAGATGCCGCCGGTGATGAAGCTCTGCGGCGCCTCGCGCGGGAGAACGGTCGTGCGGTGACGGCGGAACTCGGCGAGCGCCAGTGCGAAGATGACAAGACCTGACACAATCAGCACTGCCCCGGCGATGCGCAGGCCGGGGCCCGAGGGCAGGATCGGAAGGAACCGTGACTGCGCCCAGACGAGGCACAGGAACAGCGCCAGCCAGGTCGGCGGGCTTTCCCATTGCCGCAGCAGGCGGCGCGTCAGCGAGGTCTGGGAGATCATGCGGCCCGCTCCGTCTTCAGCGGGCCGATCATTCCAGCAGGACCGCCCCGGCGCAAGCGCCCGGGGCGGAATTGCCGCAAAAGCGGATCAGCGGCCGTAGGTGACGGTCAGTGTGGCCTTCTCGATCGCGCTGTTGGCGAAATAGCCGACCATCGCCCCAGACGCCCCGCCATCAAGAGGGACGGAGTCGACCGGCATCGCGTAGAGCGTGAAGATGTAATGGTGCGGCTTGTCCCCCTCGGGCGGGCAGGCGCCGCCATAGCCGTTGGCGCCGAAATCGGTCCGCGCCTCTATCGCGCCGGCGGGCAGTGCCTTGGGGCTCGCACCTTCGGCAATGGCACGGGCGTCAGCGGGAATGTTCACCACGGTCCAGTGCCACCACCCCGATCCGGTCGGCGCATCGGGATCGTAGGCGGTCAGGATGAAGCTCTTCGTACCCTCCGGCGCGCCCGACCACTCGAGCGCAGGCGAAAGGTTCAGGCCCGTGCACCCGAAGCTGTTGAAGACCTGCGCCTCGGGCAGAGTTCCGCCTTCGGTCAGGTCGGGCGAGGTCAATGTCAGGCCGGCCGATGCGGCAAGCGGGAACAGCGTCAGGGCGAGGGTGGATAGGATCAGTCTGGGCATCGCGGCCTCCTTCTTCGATGGCGATGCCCCCTAGGCTAAAGCACCGGCAGATCCCCGGTTGTGCTGGCCCGGTCAACCTCGGTGCCGGACCGATCAGGCAGGTCGCGGATGGCGCTCGGGCTGACCCCGAAGCGGTCGCGGAAGCGCAGGGCAAAGCGCGAGGCCGACGCGTAGCCAACCTCGGCCGCGATGGTTCCGACCGGCAGGTCCGAGGTTTGCAGCATTCCGAGCGCCCGCGTCATCCGCAGGTCGGTCAGCAGCGCAGAGAAGCTGGTCCCGTCCGCGGCAAGCCGCCGCCGCAGCGTTGCCTCGCTCATCGCCATCCGCCCCGCGACCTCGGCCGCGGTCCAGTCGCGGTCGATCGCACCGGCGCAGAGGATCCTGATCCGCTCCGCCAGAAGCGGCGGGCGCGGCGGTGGCAGGACCAGCCCCGCTTCGGCCAGCCACAGAAGCACCTCCTCGGCGGCATGCAGGCGGACAGAAGCCGGGGCCACGCCGCGCTGGAGGTCAAGAGCCCGCTGGAAGGCCGCAAGCGCGCGCGGATCGCTGCAGGCGACCGCCGTCGCCGTACCACGAGGGCCGCCCACGTCCCGCGGCAGGACCAGCCCGGTCGCGCGATAGACCCCACCGGGGGCCGGGCGGTTCTCGACATCCAGCGGCAGGTCGGCAGGCATCAGCGCAAGCGCCCCTTCTGGCACGACGCCCTCGACCGCGCCGCGGAGATGCTTGGCTCCGCTCTCGACCCGCAGGATCGCCGGGCTCTCGCCCACCATTGCGCGGAACTGTGCCCGTTGCGATTGGCGCAGGCGGATGACATCCGGCGCGCGCGGATCGGGCCGCGCGCCCTGAAGGGCCTTGAAGGAGCTGTGTCGCGTCATGGCCGGCATCCTGCGCCCAAGGTCGGCGCGGGGCAACCTTGAACTCCCCCCGCCCTGCCTTGTATCGAGGGACAGGGGCCGGGCGGATCGTCCGGCGGAGGAGCCCGACATGACCGATTTCAGCGCCACGCGCGCCCTGTTTCACCTGCCGGACGGAGTCATCTACCTCGACGGCAATTCGCTCGGGCCGCTGCCCAAGGCAGCCTCAGCGCGCGTGGCCCGCACCATCGAGGCGGAATGGGGCGAGATGCTCATCACCGGCTGGAACAAGGCCGGCTGGATGGAGATGCCGGCGCGGATCGGCAACCGCATCGGTCGGTTGATCGGGGCGGAACCCGACACGGTGGTGATCGGCGATACGCTGTCGATCAAGGTCTACCAGGCGCTGGCCTCGGCGCTGGAGATGAACCTGAACCGGCGCGTGATCCTGTCGGACACCGGCAACTTTCCCTCTGACCTCTACATGGCCGAGGGGCTGTGCCGCACCCTCGGCAACGGTTACCGGCTCAAGACCGTCGCGCCGGAAGAGGTCGAAGGCGCGATTGACGAGACGGTGGCGGTCACAATGATAACTGAGGTCGATTACCGCACGGGTCGCAAGCACGACATGGCAAAGCTGACAGCCAGGGCTCATGCCATGGGCGCGATCGCGGTGTGGGACCTTGCCCATTCCGCCGGCGCGATCCCGGTCGACCTTAAGGGCGCTGGCGCAGATTTCGCCGTCGGCTGCACCTACAAATACCTGAACTCCGGCCCCGGCGGCCCGGCCTTCATCTATGTCGCCCCCCGCCATGCCGAGGTCGCGCGCCCGGCCCTGTCCGGCTGGCTCGGCCACGAGGCGCCCTTCGCCTTCGACCTCAGCTACCGCCCCGGCCGCGGGATCGAGCGAATGCGGGTCGGTACGCCGCCGGTGCTGCAGATGGCCGCGCTGGAAGCCTCGCTCGATATCTGGGACAGGGTCGAGATGGCTGACATCCGCGCCCGCTCAATCGAGTTGACCGAACGCTTCATCCAGGGCGTCGAGGCCGCCTGCCCGACGCTTTGGCTCGCCAGCCCACGGAACCCGGCCGAGCGCGGCAGTCAGGTCAGCTTCCGCCACCCCGAAGGCTACGCGATCATGCAAGCGCTGATCGCGCGCGGCGTGATCGGCGATTTCCGCGCCCCCGACATCCTGCGCTTCGGCTTCACGCCGCTCTATATCGGCGAGACCGAGGTGGACGGGGCGGTCGCGATCCTGGCCGAGGTCATGGACAAGGCACTGTGGGACCGGCCCGAATACAAGGTCCGGGCGCGGGTGACATGACCATCCGCCGCTTCCGGCCCGAGGACGCGGCAGCGACGCGCGAGGTCTTCGTGGAAGCGGTGCGGATCGGCGCGGCAGGTCGGTATTCCGAGGCCGAGCGGGCGGACTGGGTGCCCGATCCGGCGATGCCGCGGGACTGGGGCGACTGGCTCGACGGCCATGTGACCTTCGTTGCGGAAGAAGATGGAAAGGTGACCGGGTTCTTCATGGTCGAGGCGGACGGCTATCTGAACATGGCCTTCGTCCGCCCTGACCGGATGGGGACCGGCTTGGCGGACCAGCTTTATGCCGCCCTTCTGGACGAAGTTCGCTCCATCGGTCTGACCCGGCTGAACGTGCTGGCAAGCCGCTATGCGCAAGGGTTCTTCCGCCGACACGGCTGGGTCCCGGCCCCGGATTTCGCCCATGAGCACCTCGACCCGCGACAGGGGGCGGAGGACAGGCCGGTCAACCGGCCGATGAAGCTTGATCCCGTGCCCGCGCCATGACCGGCAAGGACCAGGGGGAAAGCCTGCTGTGTGGCTGCGGCCGGTGGGCCGCGGCCTGGCGCCGGATGGCCAGATTCTGCGCCGCGGACGGGGCATGAGGGCAAGAGTTTTCGAAAACTCTTGCCAAGATCCTTTGGAGGATTTTGGCCCAACCCAACCCGGAGAACCAAGATGACCGACCCCTATGACCCCGCCCGCGAAGGCGCGCAGATGGCCTTTGACGGCCGCATGTCCTATGGCGACTACCTTCGCATCGACCAGATCCTGACCGCGCAGAACACGCTGACGCCGGCCCATGACGAACTTCTCTTCATCATCCAGCACCAGACCTCGGAGCTGTGGATGAAGCTCGCCCTGCACGAGATCGGTGCGGCCCGGGACGAGATCCGTGCGGGGCGCCTGCGCCCCTCGTTCAAGCTCCTTGCCCGCGTCACGCGGATCTTCGAGCAGCTGAACAGCGCGTGGGACGTGCTGCGCACGATGACGCCGTCCGACTACACCACCTTCCGCGACGGCCTTGGCCAGTCGTCGGGCTTCCAGTCCTGGCAATATCGGCTGATCGAATATGCGGTGGGCAACCGCAACCTCGCGATGTTGCGCCCCCACGCGCACCGGCCCGACCTTACGGCAATCCTCGAGGCCGAACTCGCGCGGCCGACGCTTTACGACGAGGCGTTGCGCTGGTTGGCCGGCACCGGCCTGCCCGTGCCGGACCATGTCCTGACGCGCGACCTGCGGCAGGCCTGGCGCTTCGATCCGGAGGTGGAGCAGGTCTGGATCACGGTCTACCGCGACCCGGAAAGGCACTGGGAAGCCTACGAACTGGCCGAGAAGCTCGTGGATTTCGAGGATTATTTCCGGCGGTGGCGCTTCAATCACCTGACGACCGTCGAGCGGGTCATCGGCATGAAGCGCGGGACCGGCGGGACAGGCGGCGCGAGTTACCTGCGGCGCATGCTCGAGGTGGAACTGTTCCCCGAACTCTGGCGTTTGCGCACAAGCCTCTGACCTTTGACCCTGCGCGCCACCTGAGATAACGTGAGTCGAATATGGGTTGGGCCTTGCGGGGTCCGATGCACAAGTCATTGAGGGTGTGCGATGCTGAAGGCAAGAACTCGGATGCTCGGGGCGCTGCTCTGCGCGGCTGCGCTGGCCGCCTGTGTGCCGACGACGGCCACCGCCCCGGCAACCGCGGCCTCTGCCCCTGCCTCGACCCTCGACAGCACTGTCTACGTCTCGCGGCAGGATGGAACCTTCACCCTTCCCGCGATCCCGCTTGACCGCCTGCCAGAGCAATACCGGCGCCAAACTGTCGATTATCCGACGGCCGAGGCACCAGGGACCATCATCATCAACACCGCCGAGAAGCACCTATACTTCGTAACCGGGCCAAACAAGGCGATCCGCTATGGCATCGCCGTCGGGCGGTCGGGCTTCGACTGGTCGGGCGTCGCCAATATCGCCGGGCGCAAGGAATGGCCAACCTGGACCCCACCGCCGGAGATGATCGACCGCCGGCCGGAACTGGCGAAATGGGCGAGCGGTCAGCCTGGGGGGCCCGAGAACCCGCTTGGCGCACGGGCGCTGTACCTCAAGACAAACGGCGTGGACTACGGTTACCGCATCCACGGCACGCCCGAATGGGAATCGATCGGGCATAATGCCTCGTCCGGATGCATCCGGATGATCAACCAGGACATCATCGACCTCTATGGCCGCGCCCCGGATGGGGCGAAGGTCATCGTGATGACCAAGGACGGCAAGATGCCCACCAAGCTGACGGTGCCGCCGAAACCGGTGAAGGCCAAGAAGGTGACGACGCCAGAGCCGCGTCCGGATGCGACACCCGACGTGGCTCCGGCGCCGGTCGATCCCTATGCGAACCCGGTCGTCGGTCCGATCTGACAGACGTCCTCCTCGCCGGTGACGGCGAGGAGCCTGACGAGAAGCGCGATCCCGGCAAAGGCCAGACCCGCGACGAATCCGCCCCAGATCGCTGCCGGGCCGAAGCCCATGGGTCCGGCCATCCACCGACCCACAGGCAGCGAGATCGCCCAGTAGCCGATCAGCGACACTACCGCAGGCCAGGCCGTGTCCGACAGGCCGCGGAGCGAGCCGAGCATGGTGGACTGCAGACCTTCGAAGATCTGAAGCGCCGCCACCGCCAGGAACATCTGCGCCGCCATTGCCACTACGACCTCGTCGCCGGTGATCCACTGCGCGATGGTCCGCCCGCCAAAGGCCATGACCAGCGCCATGATCCCCTGCCAGCCAAGCGCCAGCACAAGCGCCGTCCAGGCGATCGGGCGCAGCGCCTGCATGTTGCCTGCGCCGTTCTCCTGCGCGATGCGGATGGCGACCGCCCCGGCGATCCCGAGCGGGATCATGTAGGTCACGCCACTGACCGCCCAGATTACCTGGTTCGCCGCCAGCGCCACGGTGCCGAAGGTGCCGATCAGCACCGTCGCCACCGTCATCGCCCCCGCTTCCGCGGTGTAAAGGAGGCCAAGCGGCATCCCTTCACGGCCAGCCGAGGCGATCTCCTGCCAGTCGATCCGGCGCGGCAGACGCAGGCGGCGCATCGAGGGTGCCCAAGCCCAGTAGCCCAAGGCCACGAGGAAGGCGACGATCTCGGCGATCAGGCTCGATATCCCCGCGCCATTCAGGCCAAGGGCCGGCACGCCAAGCCCGCCCCAGATCAGCCACCAGTTCAGCGGCACGTTCACGACCACCGCCGAGAAGGCGAAGATGGTGCCGAGCCAGGGCCGGTCCACGGCCTCGAAGGCGGATTTGAACACGGTCAGGAAGCCGAAGGGCAGCATGTAGGCGGCGACAGTCGCCCAGTAGAAGGGCATCGCGGCGATCACCTCGGCGGGCTGACCCATGAGCGGCAGCAGGAACCAGATCACCCCCATGGCGGCGGCACCGGCAAGACCGGCCATCCCGCCCAGGATCAGCCCGTTGCGCAGGATATGCGGAATCCGCCGCCCCTCGCCCGCGCCCCAGGCCATGCCGATGCGCACGCCAAGCGCGGTCAGCAGCCCCCAGACCGCCGAGAAGATCACGTTCGACACGGCATTGGTCAGGCCGACCGCCGCCAGCGGAACCGGGCCGAGCGGGGCGAGCATGATGCTGTCGGTAATGCCCATGAGCATGGTCGCCGCGTAACCGAGGATGATCGGCACGGCGAGACCCGCCAGAGGCTTCACCTCGGCGCGCATGGCTTCAGAAATGACAAATTCATGACGCGGCATCTTGCGACCCCGTTTGCGCTCACATACGATTGGTATGTGAGTTAGATAGACACATACGGGGCGTATGTCAATGGGCGAGCGACGAAGTCGGGCCGAGATGAAGGCGGACACGACGTCACGCCTTCTGTCAGTGGCCCGCAAGGCCTTCGCAGAAAAGGGCTTCTCCGCCGTCTCGCTCGATGCTCTGGCCGCCGAGGCCGGCATGACCCGTGGCGCCGTCCACCACCACTATGGCAACAAGACCGGCCTGTTCGAGGCGGTGTTGCGCGAGGTGGATGCCGAGATCGACGCGATCCTCGATGCCGAATGGCGGCGGGAGCCCGATCACTGGAAGGCGTTCCGCCAGTATTACTCCCGTTATCTCGACGAGGCGATCCGGCCCGACCGGCGGCGGATCATGTTTCAGGACGCCTCGGCGGTGCTCGGCTCCAAGGCCTATGAAATCATGGTCGAGGAAGGGCTGGAGATGCTGATCGCCGACCTGCGCGACCTGATGGAGGCGGGCAAGATCGTCCGGCTCGATCCCGAGGCGCTGGCGCAGATGCTGAACGGCGCGATCAGCAACCTGGCTTTCTGGGCCGCCGATGCGCCGCCCGGAGAGGACAGGCTGCCACGCGCCCACCAGACCCTCGCCGCGCTGCTCGACGGCCTGGAACAAGGCTGAGGCGGGCGTCTGAAAGCCGTCTGGCCTCCTTATGGCATCCGTCGGTACAGTGGCGGCATTGGTGACCTGCGGCGCGAGGGGCAGATGGGCAGGGAAGCAGTCGTCTCGGCCACGGCCGGCGAGGATGCGGGCGAGGTCAAGGCGATCCTCGAAAGCGGCGAGCTGATCCTGCGCGGCGCGTTCCGCCGCCGCTGGCCGAGGGCCGCCTTGACCGGGATGCGCGTCGAGGACGGAGCGCTTCTCCTGACGGCCGCCGGGGAGCTGGTCCGGCTGGACCTCGGTCCGCTGGCCGAGGGCTGGGCCAAGGCGCTCGCCACGCCCCCGCCGAGCCTTCGGGCGAAGCTCGGCCTCGACAAGGGCAAGGCGCTGGTCGTGGGGCCGGTCGCGGATGCCGAGTTGGCGGTGGCGCTGGAAGGGGTGACGGTTGGGGCACTGGAGGAGGCGACGATGGTGGTGGCGGTGGTCACGACGGACACCGACCTCGCCGCGGCACTGGCGGCGCTGGAGGGCCGCCGGGACCGGCCGCTCTGGGTGGTCTATCCCAAGGGACGCGGGGTGGTGCTTGGGGATGGCGAGATCCGGGCGGCCTTGCGGGCGGCAGGGATGATGGACACCAAGGCCTGCGCGGTGTCGGAGAGGATGACGGCGACGCGGTATGGGTTTGGGGGGGGGTGATATGACTTGAATACATCTTTGCCCGACCACATTATCCAACATGCCTATCCATAAGAATGGAGAGCTTCATTAGCCTCAAAAAATCCTTCAAATTAAGCTGTGCGACATTATGTCGATTTCTAATCTGGATTGTTGTGAGTAATATTGCTCAAATCAAGTAGAGGTGAGGGCTAAAATGAGTGTCGACTGGACCAAAGTATGTGAAGCAGCTGCTTGCAGAATACAATATGAGTTTTCGTGCGGCCGACAAAAGCTAGTGCGAGAAGATTTTGCCAAAATTGTTGTTGCAGAAGCCATCCAAAGCCAAGTAACTGGGGCGATTGATCCAGAATTTAATCATCCAGATCTCCCCGGGAATACGCGCCTAGACCTATTGGTACGATCGCCCCAAGCGCAAAATATTCAAGCCGCGGTTGAAATAAAATGGGTTCGCAAATCGACTGAAGCCGCAAATCGAAATTGGGCGAGAGAGATTTTTGCCGACGTGCTGCGCGTCGAGAGGTTACAAGCTGACATGGCTCAAGGAAGCGAGCGAATTGTGTTGGTCATTGGAGAAACAGATGAAATGCGTCGCAAGGTTTGGGAAGTCCGCGCACAAGCAGGAGACGGACGAGCCCGCCAAAATGTCATGAACATCCTCCTTCAGCCGCGGGCAGCTTTAGAGGCAGAGGTGCAAATGCCAAAGCGATTAAGCCTTGCCGAACTCGAATTGCCGTTTCAAAGATTTATCCGAGCCTCTTCGCCCGAATTTCTCGGCGCATTGCCCACCGTAGTCAACATACAAATCATTTCGCACTTCTCGACGAAGTCGTCAGGAATTGAATGTGCAGTTTGGAAGGTCACCCGGCCTCAGCAACAGAGAATTCTGAGAACCGCAGATGAGATTTGGCCCATACGGCAGTAAGATTTGCCACTAGGCCCCTCAGAGTTAGCGCCTTCTCGCCCCAGAGGTTTTCTTTGAAGTTTCTTGGCACTCAAAGCCTGAAAGGTAAGCCAAAAATTTCCGAACAGGGTTGGCATCTTCGGAATATCGCTTGATATTGCACTGGCTCTGCCCGAAGATACAATACTAGATGTTCTCGCGCCGCCCTCGTCTCCTCTCGAGCGACTTTACCTGTGGCGCAGCGCCAGCAGCCTCTCCGCCAGCTTATCCTTGCTAATTCGTTGGCTACTTCTGAAAGGACGTTCATCCCCGCTCAACGTACCCCTTGAAGTTGTTCAGGATCGCCTGCCAGCCGTCTCGTTGCATCTCGAGCGGGTGGGTGCCTTCCGCGTCGAAGACAGTGGTGACGCGGGTGCCGGGGCCCTCGGGGGTGAAGGTGGTGCGGGCGCTGCGGCCGTCGCCCATCTTCAGGCCGAGGGATTTGCCGTCGGTCACCTCGAACCACATTCCTCCGAAGTCGAAGCCGAAGGAGCCGTCTTTCGCCTCCATCCGGGCCGTGTAGGAACCGCCGACGCACAGGTCGTTCGTCGCGCGCGGGCAGCACCAGTCGTCAGAGGCGAAGTTCCACTGGGTGATGTGCGCAGGCTCGGTCCAGAGCCGCCAGACCTGCTCGGGCGGCGCCTTAACGAGGGCGGTGATGGTGATCTGCGGGAAGGTCATGCGCTGGCCTCCGGCTGGGTGAGGACGGCCAGCAGCTCGTCCAGGCGCTCGAGAGTCGAGGTCAGGCCGGCTTCCATGCCCATGGCCATGACGGTGTTGATTGCCTCGGCCGAGGGATAGGTGACGACGGTGCGCACCAGCGTATGCGCGCCCCGGTCGGTGAAGGTCACGTCCCATTCCGCCTGCGGCAGCGCGGGGTTGATCGCGCCCGTTTCGTCCGAAAAGCCGTCGAGCGCGGTGTAGCCGTCGATCGGGGTGATCGTGCGATAGTCAATCCGGCTCCAGTATTCGGGGCCGGAGGGATCGACCATCGCATAATGCCAGTGGCCGCCCTCGCGGAAATCCATGGATTTTGTCCTGGTCGTCAGGGGCTTGGGCGCGAACCAGCGGTCAAGGAGCTCGCGTTTGGTGTGGCAGTCCCAGACCAGCGGGCGCGGCGCGGCGAATTCGCGGGTGACGGTCAGGGTGTTGGCCTGCAGGTCGACCGCGAAGGTGAATTTCAGGTCAGGCTTCATTGTCTTGTCCTCCCAGGGTGGCGAGCAGGCTGTCGAGATTGTCGTAGCGACCGGCCCAGAGCGCGCGCTGTTCGTCGAACCATCTCTCCGCTGCGGCGAGGGTCTCGGTCTGCAGGGTGCAGGTGCGGACCCGGCCAGTCTTGCGCGAGGCGACAAGCCCCGCCTCCTCGAGCACGCCCACATGCTTGAGGAAGGCCGGCAGGCCCATGTCAAAGGGGGCCGCCAGTTCGGTGATCGCCGCCGGCCCCTGCCCCAGCCGCCACACCACCGCCCGTCGCGTGGGGTCGGACAGGGCGTGGAAGATCGAATCGAGCGCAGGTAAATGGTTTTCCATATGGAGAACCATAGCCGACCCCAATACTTCACTCAATGGAAAAGTATTGAGCCGTCAGGCGCGTTTCCGCAGGGGCGCGCGTTTCCCCGCCGACCAGTCCGCCGCTGCCTGACCGAAAGCGGTGAAAAGCGGGCGTGACACGGGATCGTCGGCAGCGTTCCATTCCGGATGCCACTGCACCGAGAGGGTGAAGCCCGGCGCGCCCTCGACATAGATCGCCTCAGGGGTGCCGTCAGGGGCGTGCCCGTCGATGACAATGCGCTGGCCTGCGACCTTGATGCCCTGCCCGTGGAGCGTGTTGGTCATCACCTCTTCCGCGCCCATCAGCTTGTGGAACACACCGCCCGGCGTGAAGCGGACGGCGTGACGCAGGGCGAATTTCTCGTCGAGCGTCCCGTCAGGCGGCATGCGGTGATTCATCCGGCCCGGCAGTTCGCGGATCTCGGGGTAGAGCGTGCCGCCCATCGCCACATTCACTTCCTGAAAACCGCGGCAGATGCCGAGGAAGGGTTGGCCGCGCTCGACGCAGGCGCGGATCAGGGGCAGCGTGATGCGGTCGCGGGCGCGGTCAAAGGTGCCATGCGCCTCGGTCTCTTCCTCGCCGTATTCCTCGGGATGGACGTTCGGGCGCCCGCCGGTCAGCAGGAAGCCGTCGCAGGTGTCGAGGAGTTCCTCGACGGACACGATGTCTGGATCGGCGGGTATGATAAGCGGCAGACCACCGGCCACATGCGAGACGGCGCACATGTTCATCGTGCCCCCGCCGTGGATCGGGTAGGTCTCGTTCAGAATGGCGCGGTTGCCGATGATGCCGATGACAGGGCGCGACATGACCAAATCCTTTGTATGGGCCAAAGGATAAGCGCCGATTGGGGCGGAAAGAAGGGCCAATGCGCGCACAGCCGCCCTGCATTCAAGCAGATGTGCAGGAAATCGGCAGGGTTGGCGGTGTCAGCCCGCGAGTTCGGCCTTCCGCTGCTGGCGATAGGCGTGGAGCAGCGGCTCGGTATAGCCCGAGGGCTGGGTCCGCCCCTCGAAGACCAGCGCATGCGCGGCCTTGAACGCCAACCCATCGAACCCGGGAGCCATCGGCACATAGGCCGGATCGCCTGCGTTCTGGCGATCCACCATCTCGGCCATCTTGCGCAGCGCGGCCTCGACCTGCTCTTCCGAGACGATGCCGTGGTGGATCCAGTTCGCAAGGTGCTGGGACGAGATCCGCAGCGTCGCACGGTCTTCCATCAGGCCCACATCGTTCATGTCGGGCACCTTGGAGCAACCGATGCCCTGGTCGATCCAGCGCACGACATAGCCGAGGATGCCCTGGCAGTTGTTCTCGACCTCGCGGGTGATCTGGGCGGGCGTCCAGCGGCGGTAGCTCGCCAGCGGGATCTCGAGGACCGTATCGACATAGGCGCGGCGGCCGCCCTTCTTGAGCCGCTCCTGCACCGCCTTCACGTCGATCTTGTGGTAGTGGAGCGCATGGAGCGTCGCGGCGGTCGGCGAGGGCACCCAGGCGCAGTTGGCGCCGGCCATGGGGTGCTCGATCTTCTGCTGCAGCATGGCCGCCATCAGGTCGGGCATGGCCCACATGCCCTTGCCGATCTGCGCCCGCCCCGCAAGACCGCATTCTAGGCCGATATCGACGTTCTGGTTCTCGTAGGCGAGGATCCAGGACTTGCGCTTGATGAAGTCCTTGCGGCTGAAGGGGCCGGCCTCCATCGAGGTGTGAATCTCGTCGCCGGTCCGGTCGAGGAAACCGGTATTGATGAAGGCAACGCGGTGGCGCGCGGCACGGATGCATTCCTTGAGGTTGACCGAAGTGCGGCGCTCCTCGTCCATCACCCCGATCTTGACGGTGTAGCGCGGCAGGCCCAGCATCTCTTCGACGCGGGTGAATGTCTCGTCGGCGAAGGCGACTTCCTCGGGCCCGTGCATCTTGGGCTTCACCACATAGACCGAGCCGAGCGTGGCGTTGCGCGGGCCTTCAGTCTTTTGCAGGTCGTGAAGCGCGATCATCACGGTGATCATCGCGTCCATCAGCCCCTCGGGGATTTCCGAGCCGTCGGGCAAGAGGATCGCCGGGTTGGTCATGAGGTGGCCGACATTGCGCACCCAGAGCAGCGCGCGGCCCTTGAGCGTTAGCGCCGAGCCGTCCGGCGCGACATAGGTGCGGTCACCGTTCAGCCGGCGCGTCATCGCCTGCCCGCCCTTCTGGAAGGTCTCGGTCAGGTCGCCCTTCATCAGGCCCAGCCAGTTGGCATAGGCCAGCACCTTGTCCTCGGCATCGACGCAGGCGACGGAATCCTCGCAATCCATGATCGCCGAGACGGCGCTTTCGATCACCACATCGGCAAGGCAGGCCTGATCGCGCGCGCCGATGAAATGCGCCCGGTCGAAGACCAGTTCGACATGCAGGCCGTTGTTGCGCAGCAGCACCGCATCCGGCGCGCGCGGATTGCCGCGGTAGCCCACGAATTTCGACGGCTCCACCAGCGGCAGATCATCGACCAGCAACTGGCCGTCCTTCACATAGTAGCGCCGCACGTCGCCGTGGCTCGCGCCCTGGATCGGGAAGGCTTCATCGAGAAAAACGCGGACGCGGGTGACGACCCGCGCGCCCCGGCCCCGCTCATAGCCGCCGGGCGGCGGTGGCGAGCCCATGGCGTCCGTCCCATAGAGGCAGTCGTAAAGCGATCCCCACCGGGCGTTCGCCGCGTTCAGCGCATAGCGGGCGTTGTTGATCGGCACGACCAGCTGCGGCCCCGGAACGCTGGCGATCTCGGGGTCGATGCCGGTGGTCTCTATGGTGAAGTCCGGGCCTTCGGGAAGGAGATAGCCGATCTCGGTCAGGAAGGCGCGATAGGCCGCGGGGTCGAGCGCCTGATTGGCGCGGGCCTTGTGCCAGGCGTCGATCTGCGCCTGAAGCTCGTCCCGCCTCGCGAGCAGGGCACGGTTCCTGGGGGCGAGATCGCGGGCCAGCGCCGCAAGGCCCGACCAGAACCGGGCGGGTTCGATGCCGGTGCCGGGCAGCGCCTGTTGTTCGACGAAGGCTGCGAGTTGCCCGTCCACCCGCAGACCGTCCCGATTCACGCGCTCTGCCATGTTGCCCTCCGCAGGTCCGGTATGCCGTAGCATTCAATAGCGGTTTAGCGACGACAGGTGCAACCGCCGCGAGGCCGGGATTGCCAATCCCTGCCGAAAGCATCTTTCGCGAGGACAAGCAAATCCGGGTCGGCATGCGGCGCGGGAAAAAACTTAGCGTGATGACTAAGTTTTTGCTTGCGCGACTCGCGATACGCTGAATACTTAGCTTCATGGCTAAGCATGATTCCAATCTCACCCTGCTCTTCCAGGCCCTGTCTGACCCGACGCGGCGAGCGATGCTATCCCGGCTTATGGAAGGACCGGCGCCGGTGACCGTTCTGGCGGAACCGACGGGCATGGCCCTGCCGACGGTGATGCGACACCTGTCGGTGCTGGAAGAGGCCCGGCTGATCGAAACCGAGAAGACCGGGCGTACGCGGCTTTGCCGGGCGCGCCCCGCGACTTTGCAGGCCGCGACGGCCTGGCTCGACGACCAGCGCCGGATCTGGGAGGCGCGGACCGATCGCCTTGAGGCATTTCTTGAGACGATGCAGGACGAGGAGGCAGATGATGAAGATCGACCCCAGCCGTGACCTCGTGATCGAGCGGCGGCTCAAGGCCCCGCTGGCGCGGGTCTGGCGGTGCTGGACCGAACCGGAGCTGTTCCGCCAGTGGTATGCGCCCGAGCCCTTCACACTGACGGCGGTCGAGATGGAGCTGCGCCCCGGCGGGCGGTTCTTCATGGAGATGACGGGACCGGACGGGCAGAAGATGCCGAACGAAGGGTCGTTCCTGCTGGTCGAACCGCAGTCGAAGATCGTCTTTACCGACCTGATGACGCAGGATTTCTCGCCGGTCGAGAAAGTAAGCGACGATTTTGGCCCGGCCTTTACCGCTGTCATCACCTTTGCCCTCGAGGGCAGCGGCACGCTCTATCGCGCAGTAGCCCGACATGCCTCGTCCCGCGAGGCGAAGATCAATCTCGATATGGGCTTCGAACAGGGCTGGGGCCGTCAGGCGGGCCAGCTGGAACGGCTTCTCGAACGGATGGAGACAAGTGCATGATCGCCGCGTTCAACCCCGATCTCGATCTTGAGATCAACCGCCTGCTCAAGGCGCCGGTCGCGCGCATCTGGCGCTGCTGGACTGAGCCGGAGCTGTTAAAGCAATGGTGGACACCAAGGCCTGTCACGGTGCGCCATGTGGAGCTGGACCTGCGGCCGGGCGGGCGGTTCCACTCGGTGATGGTGCTGCCGGACGGCACCGAACATATGACCGACGGCTGCGTTCTCGACCTCGAGCGCGAGCGGCGGCTGATCTGGACCGACACGTTGCTTGGTGGGTTCCGGCCGGCGGCTAAGCCGATGTTCGGCTTCACCGCCTATATCGCCATGCATCCCGAGGATGGGGGCACCCGCTACATCGCCCGCGCCATCCACGGCAAGCGCGACGTGGCGAAGCGCCACGAGGACATGGGCTTCCATGATGGCTGGGGTACCGTGACCTCGCAACTGGAAGAACTGGCGGGAGGCCTGGCATGAGCGAGGATCGGCAGATCACCCTGACCCGCCTCATCAAGGCGCCGCCGGCGAAGGTCTGGCGCGCCTGGACAGACCCGACAGTCCTGCCCAAATGGTTCGGGCCAGAGGGATATTCCTGCACCACCAAGGAGATAGACCTGCGCGAAGGCGGACAATGGCGGTTCGACATGATAGGGCCGGACGGAAAGGTATGGCCCAACCGACATCGCTTTACCCTGCACGAGCCGCAACGCCGGATCGAGTTCATCCTCGACAGCGACAGCGATACCTCGCCGCAGATGCAGGTCGTCGTGACCATGGAACCCGAGGCGGGCGGCACAAGGCTGACCCAGGTGATGACCTTCCCCGACGCGGCGATGCGCGACGGCGCGATAAGCTTCGGCGCGGTGGAACTGGGCAAGACCACGCTGGCGAAGCTGGCGAAGCTGGTCGAGGGCTGACTCCCCCTTGTTCTCCGGTCGCGAACATCCCCCGAGGCGATGCAGGAAGGGCAGGAAGCCCCTCCTGCGCGCCGGGGCCGGGGGCAGGCCTGACCGCCCTTGCGCCTGCCGCGCCAGCGCCTAGGCTCGGGGCCGTGAAGGAGTGCCCCGATGACCGAAGCCCCGATGATCCGCCTTGCCGATTACCAGCCCTTCTCCCATCGGGTTGAAAGCGTCGAACTGACATTCCGCCTGCATCCCAGTAAAACCCGGGTGACGGCGCGCCTCGTGATGTCGCCCAACCCGGCGCGCCCGGGGCGGCACGACCTACGGCTGGATGGCGAAAAACTGCGCCTGCTTTCGGTCAGGCTGGACAGTAAGCCGATCGGGGCCACGCCCGACGAGACCGGCCTGACCCTGCCCGCCGCGATCCTGCCGGACAACCGTTTCACTTTGGAAACCGAAGTCGAGATCGCGCCAGAGGGGAATACCGCGCTGGAAGGGCTCTACATGTCGAACGGCATGTATTGCACCCAATGCGAGGCTGAAGGTTTCCGCAAGATCACCTTCTATCCCGACCGGCCGGACGTGATGGCCCCCTTCCGCGTGCGCATTGAAAGCGACCTGCCGGTGCTCCTGTCGAACGGCAATCCCAAAGGCGCCGGCAGGGGCTGGGCCGAATGGGACGATCCCTGGCCGAAGCCCTCTTATCTGTTCGCGCTAGTGGCCGGCGATCTGGTGGCCCACCCCGACCGCTTTACCACCGCCTCGGGGCGCGAGGTGGCGCTGAACATCTGGGTCCGTCCGGGCGACGAGGGGAAATGCGCCTATGCGATGGAGGCGCTGAAACGCTCAATGGCCTGGGACGAGCGCGCCTATGGCCGCGAATACGACTTGGACATTTTCAACATCGTCGCCGTCGATGACTTCAACATGGGCGCGATGGAAAACAAGGGCTTGAACATTTTCAATTCCAAGTACGTCCTAGCCCTTCCCGAGACCGCAACCGACGATGACTTTGCCCGGATCGAGGCGATCATCGCGCATGAGTATTTCCACAACTGGACCGGCAACCGCATTACTTGCCGCGACTGGTTCCAGCTTTGCCTGAAGGAAGGGCTGACAGTCTTCCGCGACCAGCAATTCTCGGCCGACATGCGGTCTGGCCCGGTGAAGCGGATCGAAGACGTGATGACGCTCCGCGCCCGGCAGTTCCGCGAGGATAACGGGCCCTTGGCCCACGCCGTTCGGCCAGACCACTATGTCGAGATCAACAACTTCTACACGGCCACTGTCTACGAAAAGGGCGCCGAGGTTATCGGCATGCTCAAGCGGCTCGTGGGCGAGGCTGGATACACGGCGGCGCTCGACCTCTATTTCGAACGTCACGACGGCGAGGCCGCGACGATCGAGGACTGGCTCAAGGTATTCGAAGATGCGACCGGCCGCGACCTGACCCAGTTCAAGCACTGGTATACCGAGGCCGGAACCCCGCGCCTTTCCGTGTCTGAGCACTGGCAGGACGGCACGTATCGCCTGACCTTCCGCCAGACCAACCCGCCGACGCCGGGCGAGCCGCAGAAGCGCCCGAAGGTGATCCCGATCGCGGTCGGCCTTCTCAACCCCAATGGCGACGAGGTCTTGCCGACAACGGTACTGGAGATGACCGAGGCCGAACAGGGCTTTCTCTTCAAGGACATGGCGACGAAGCCGATCCCATCGATCCTGCGCGGCTTCTCCGCTCCGGTGATCCTTGAACGCGAAGTCAGCCCCGAGGAGCGCGCGTTTCTGCTCGCCCATGACACCGACCCTTTCAACAAGTGGGAGGCGGGCCGGGCGCTGGCCAAGGACGTGCTAGCGCGAATGGTGACCGAGGGCGCGCAGCCAGGGCCGGACTGGCTGGATGCACTGGCGCGGGTCGCCCAGGACGAAAGCCTTGACCCTGCCTTCCGCGCGCTGGCCCTGCGCCTGCCGGGCGAGGATGACATGGCGCAGACCCTGTTCGACGCGGGCGTGACGCCGGACCCTGAGCGCATCCATGCCGCCCGCCGCCGCATGGGTGAGGCGCTGGCGCGCCACCTTGCGCCCGCCCTCCCCCGGCTGATCGAAGCGATGGCCGAGCCCGGCCCCTTCACGCCCGAAGCGCGGGCAGCCGGGCGGCGTGCGTTGCGCCTGGTGCTGCTCGGGCTTCAGACCCGGCTTGACGACGGCGCCCGGGCGGGAGCCGCCTACCGCGCCGCTGACAACATGACCGAACAGGTCGGGGCCCTCGCCTGCCTGCTGGAAAACGGTCGGGGCGAGGCCGAGCTTCAGGCGTTCGAGGCGCAATGGCGTCATGACCGGCTGGTGATGGACAAGTGGTTCTCGCTGCAGATCCTGTGCGCCGAGCCGGCACGGACAGCGGAAATCACCGAACGCCTGACTCGCCATGGCGATTTCGACTGGAAGAACCCCAATCGCTTCCGCTCGGTTCTTGGGGCGCTGTCGGGCAACCATGCCGGGTTCCACAAGGCCGACGGTTCCGCCTACCGGCTTCTCGCCGACTGGCTGATACGTCTTGATCCGCTCAACCCGCAGACAGCGGCGCGCATGTCGACCGCCTTCGAAACCTGGAGCCGATACGATGCCGACCGGCAGGCCCTGATCCGATCCCAACTCGAACGGATCATGGACGCGCCGGGCCTCAGCCGCGATCTGGCCGAAATGGCGGGGCGGATGCTCGGCCTGACGGACTAGCCCGGAAAAACAGAAGCCCCCAACCGGGTGATCCGGACCGGGGGCCTTGCCTGCTCGACGATCTTTAAGCTCAGAGCGCGGCCATGACCCGCTGTTTGGGCTGGCAATATTCCTGGGCACGGGTCCACGCGGCCATGTCGGCGCGCTTGGATGCATTGCGGAACGGGGCCCAGTCGCGGCCAAGGCCCTGCGCGCCGTTGCCAGCGACCATACCGTCGCGCTGGACCTGAACCGAGGCAATCTTGATGGCGCAGGCGAGATTCTCGCCGCCGTCCTTCAGCGCAGCCGTGCTTTTTGCATCGCAACCGTACTGGCGGGCGGTCTGGGGGGAAATCTGCAGAAGGCCGATCCAGCGCCCGCCGCCACCCGAAGCGGCCGGGTTCCACGTGCTTTCATGCTTGGCCAGCGCCGAGAAGACACCGGTCCAGAAGGCTTCGCGTTCCGCCTCGGTCGCACGGGTATAGCCGGGGCACCAGGTCGAGATGTCGCCCGGCACCAGCGCGGGCAAGTTCGCCGCATCTTCGTCGATCGCAGCGAGGGCTGTCTTGGTCCAGACCGTAGCTTCAGGCCGGTGATCCCACCGCATGGGCGGAAGCGTGGAGGTGGTCTTGTTGGCGCAGCCCATCGGCAACGCGAGAATCGCACCCAGAAGTACCGCTCTGGCCAGTTTGACAGTCATTCCATAGTCCATTGTCGCATCGCGCCCCAAACGCGACCCGGCGAATTGGCCCGGATCGAACTGGTCACGCAACCCTTCAGACCGAAACAATCCGTGCGTCGGCGATTCTCCGCCCGTCACCGGTTTTGGGCTTTGCGGGAATCCGCCCAAGCGCCCACCCTTGCCCCCCGCCCTGCCCCTGCCTTAAAAGATCGCGAACCTTTCGGAGACGCCCATGCTCGACCTCACCTATACCGCGCCCAAGCCCAAGGTCATTTCCGGGGCCAAGCACGACTGGGAACTGGTGATCGGGATGGAGATTCACGCCCAGGTCTCGTCGAACGCCAAGCTGTTCTCGGGAGCCTCGACCGCATTTGGGGCCGAGCCGAACTCCAACGTCGCCTTCGTCGACGCCGCGATGCCGGGGATGCTGCCGGTCATCAACGAGTTCTGCGTCGAGCAGGCGGTGCGCACGGGCCTTGGCCTTAAGGCGGCGATCAACCTGACCTCGGCCTTCGACCGGAAGAACTACTTCTACCCCGACCTGCCGCAGGGCTATCAGATCAGCCAGCTCTACCACCCGATCGTCGGCGAAGGCGAAGTGCTGGTCGAGATGGGGCCGGGCGTTGCCCGCCGCGTCCGGATCGAGCGCATCCATCTGGAGCAGGATGCGGGCAAGTCGATCCACGACATGGACCCGACCCTGTCCTTCGTCGATTTCAACCGCACCGGCGTCGCGCTGATGGAGATCGTCAGCCGCCCCGACATCCGTGGCCCGGAAGAGGCGGCGGCCTATGTGACCAAGCTGCGCCAGATCCTGCGCTATCTCGGCACCTGCGACGGCAACATGCAGAACGGGAACCTCCGGGCGGACGTCAACGTCTCGGTCTGTCGGCCGGGCCAGTATGAGAAGTATCAAGAAACGCAGGACTTCTCGCATCTCGGCACCCGCTGCGAAATCAAGAACATGAACTCGATGCGGTTCATCCAAGCCGCGATCGAGTACGAGGCGCGGCGGCAGATCGCCATCCTCGAGGATGGCGGGACGGTCACGCAGGAAACCCGGCTTTATGACCCCGACAAGGGCGAGACACGCTCGATGCGGTCCAAGGAAGAGGCGCATGACTACCGCTACTTCCCCGACCCCGACCTGCTGCCTTTGGAGATCGAGCAGGGCTGGGTCGACCATATTCGCGAGACCATGCCAGAACTGCCCGACGCCAAGAAGGCGCGCTTCATGGGCGACTTCGGACTGACCGATTATGACGCGAACGTGCTGACCGCCGAACTCGACTCCGCCGCCTTCTTCGAGGCGGTGGCGGCGGGCCGCGACGGCAAGATGGCCGCGAACTGGGTCATCAACGAACTGTTCGGCCGCTTGAACAAGGAAGGTCATGCCATCGGCGACAGCCCGGTTACGGCGGCTCAACTGGGCGGCGTGCTCGACCTGATCGCCAAGGGCGAGATCTCGGGCAAGATGGCCAAGGACCTGTTCGAGATCCTGTGGACCGAAGGCGGTGACCCGGCCGAGATCGCGGCGGCGCGCGGGATGAAGCAGGTCACCGATACCGGTGCGATCGAGGCGGCGGTGGACGAGATCATCGCGGCCAACCCGGCGCAGGTCGAGAAGGCCAAGCAGAACCCCAAGCTCGCGGGCTGGTTCACCGGTCAGGTGCTGAAAGCCACCGGCGGCAAGGCCAACCCGGCTACGGTCAACGAGCTGGTGGCGAAGAAGCTCGGCCTCTGAGAAAAACCGGGCGGCCCCCAAAGGGACCGCCCGTCACTCGTCATCGAAACGAATTGCGCGAAACTCCGCCGGTGGACCGCTCGGGCGGGAGGAGGGATGCTCCCAAGCGGTGACCCTTGATCGTCGCATAGGGTCTGTTTGACGGCGCAACCGGGAGATTCAGCGGAATTTCCTAGAAATCCGGCGGTATTCTCGTGATTTCGTCGCCACGATTCATCCAACTGGAAACGGCAGCCCGCCCTGATGCGGACTGACGCCAAGGCGGAAACGACTCTCCGCCGATTCGGCGCTTGCCGGCTTGGACAGATCATCGCCGCCCCGCTATGGTCGCGCCGTCCTTCAAGGTGAGTCGCCCATGCCCGTCTACGAATACAAGGTCGTGCCTGCCCCCCAGAAAGGCGAAAAGGCCAAGGGGGCCAAGACCACCGCCGACCGCTTTGCAGTGGCGCTGACCAGCCTGATGAACCAGCTTGGCCGCGACGGCTGGGATTACGTCCGCGCCGACACCCTGCCCTGCGAGGAGCGCACCGGCTTCACCGGGCGGACCACGACGACGTACCAGAACATGCTGGTCTTCCGCCGGGTGGTCGAGACCGCTTCCGCCCAACAGCCCGAGGCAAAGCCGGGCCTGTCGGCCTATGCGCCCGAAGGCGCCGCGCCCCGCCTGACCCTACCGGATGATCAGGTAGCGCCGGTTCCGGGCCTTGGCCCGGCAGGCAAGGATGTCGCCGCGGAGTGATCAGCCGCTGATTTCCAGCGCAAGCGCGTGGACGCGCCCGGTGATCCCGGGTCCAAGTGCGGCATGGACGGCGCGATGGCGCTCGATCCGGCTCATCGGGCCAAAGGCGGGCGCAGCGATGGCGATACGGAAATGGCTTTCGCCCGAGCCGTCATCGCCGGAATGGCCGGCGTGGCGGTGGCTTTCGTTGACGATTTCCAGCCGGCTTGGCGCAAAGGCCGCCTGCAGCTTTTCGCGCATCTCGTCCGCAACCGGAATTTTCATCGGCATTTCCCCTGTCAAGACCTTCAATCCCGCGCCGGAACCCCTAAACTCTTGCGTCCGAGTCGGAAAGGCAAGCGCATGACCAACCGTCCCCCCTTCGAATTCGACATCCGCGTCTCGGCGGACAAGAAGCGGCGCAAGACCGGCCGGCGGGGCATGTCCGGCGCCTTTGAGACCGGCGGTCGCCCTTGCGACCATCCCGGCTGCAAGGAAGAGGGACAATACCGCGCCCCGAAATCGCCGGACCTGCTGGACGAGTTCTGGTGGTTCTGCCGCGACCATGTGCGCGAGTACAATCTGAAGTGGAACTTCTTCCAGGGCACCTCGGACGAGGAGTTCCAGAAGTTCCTCGACAAGGACCGGCTCTGGGGCCGCGACACCCAACCCTTCGGCAAGCGCCCGGACGAGGGGCGCGCCTGGTCACGGCTGGGCGTCGACGATCCGATGGCAATCCTTGGCGAAAAGGGCACGCAAAACCCTGGCAAGCCGACCGGCAACGCCACCCGCAAGCTTCCCGCGCAGGAACGCAAGGCGCTGGAAATCCTCGACGCGCGAGACACCTGGACTAGGACCGAAATCCGCAAGCAATACAAGAGCCTGGTGAAGGATCTTCACCCTGACATGAACGGCGGCAACCGCGCCGACGAGGACCGCTTGCAGGAAGTGGTCTGGGCCTGGGAGCAGATCAAGGAAAGCCGCTACTTCCGGGAGTAACATCAACGGGGATCATGTCACCCCTTCGATGCGGCGGGCCTCGCCCTCGCGGAACCAGGCAAGGGCGACCTTGACGAAGGCCGCCACGCGGGGCTTGCGGCGGGCCTCGGGTGTGGTGACCAGCCACATTTGGCTGGTCAGCTCGGGAATGGGACCAAAGCACAGGCATAAGGTCTTTTCCTGGAGGGCCGAGACCACCGGCAGAATGCCGATGCCAAGGCCCGCATGAAGGATGTTGGCCATGTTCGGCACGGAACTTGCGACACCAGAGATCCGGGACGGATCCACATGGCGCATGAACCATTCGTTCGCCGGCCCGGCCCCGATTGCTCCACTCAGCGCCACGACGGGAAAGCGGCGTATATCCTCCATGCAGGCCGGCATCCCATGCCTTTGGGCAAAGGCTGGGCTGCAATAGACGCCCCATTGATGCTGATGCACCAAATCAAACGCATGGCTCTGATCCGGTTCGGCAAAACCGGCACGGAAGGCGACATCCGCTTCGCCAGCATGCAGGTCGAACCGCTTTTCGGACCCGTCATATTCGACCAGAACATCGGGATAGCGGCCGCGGAACGCCTCGATGATCGGCGCCACGAACAGGACGCCCACCGTCTGCGGCGCCGTGATCTTCAGGGTTCCCCGCAGCGACCTGCGCAGCTTCTCGGCCTCGGCCAGCACGCGGCCCGCCTCGGGCTCCATCGGCGCCGCCACGTCGGCGATGGCCCGCCCCTGTTCCGTCAGGGCGAAGCCACGGGTCGAGCGATCGAATAGCACCAGATTGAGATCGTGTTCGAGCACGTCCATGCGCCGGTTCACGGTGGACTGGTTGACACCCTGCTCGATGGCGGCCGCGCGGATAGATCCGGTCCGCGCCACGGCAAGAAACAGCTTCAGGTCGTTCCAGTCCATGTTGGGAAGGCCCTTTGCAATTCTGCAAAACCGAAACCCATTTGAAGGAATATGTCACCCCCGGCTCGTGATGCACAGTGGGTTCATTCTCCGATACCTCGTCAGAAAAAGGACGCCCGCCATGCCGACCCTGCCCGTCAAGACCCGCGAGATGCACAACCATCACTTTGACAGCACCATCTGGAACGACTTCGCCTTCCGCCCCGACGACATCATCCTGGCCACCTATGCCAAGTCAGGGACCACCTGGATGCAGCAGATCGTCGGGCAGATCCTGTTCGACGGGGCCGAGGGGCTGAACCTTGCCGCGATGAGCCCGTGGATGGACCTGCGCGTGCCACCGAAAGAAGTGAAGCTGGCCGAGGTCGAGGCCCAGGCCCACCGCCGCTTCCTCAAGACCCACCTGCCGGTCGACGCGCTCGTCTTCTCCCCCGAGGCCAAATACATCTATATCGGCCGCGATGGTCGCGACATGGTCTGGAGCCTGCACAACCACCACAGCCGCGCCAACGAACACTGGTATGGCGCCCTGAACGACACGCCCGGCCGCGTCGGTCCGCCCATCGGCAAGCCGAATCCGGATCAGCGCGAGTATTTCCTGGACTGGCTCGAGAATGACGGCGCGCCCTTCTGGTCCTACTGGGACAATGTCCGCACCTGGTGGGCGATCCGTGACCTGCCGAACGTGCTGATCGTGCATTTCCAGGACATGAAGGACGATCTGCCCGGCGAGATTGCGCGCATCGCCGCCTTCCTTGGGATGAACCCCGATGCCGAGACGCTGCGGCGCATCACCAGCCATTGCACCTTCGACTATATGAAGGCCCATGCCGATGAGGTGACGCCGCTTGGCGGCGCCTTGTGGGAAGGCGGGGGCGACAGCTTTATCCACAAGGGCACGAATGGTCGCTGGCGCGACGTGCTCACGGCCGAGGACGTGGCGGCCTACGAGGCGCGCGCGCTTGCGGAACTCGGGCCGGACTGTGCCCGCTGGCTGGCCTCAGGCAGGCTTTCCAGCCAGCGAGCCGCCGCCTGAAACGACAAGGACAACACGATGTGAAAAGGGGGCCGGTCGCCCCCTTTTCCGCAGTCAGCCTGTCACCCAGGCACGAAGACCAGAGCCACGCCGTTCATGCAGTAGCGCAGGCCGGTCGGTTGCGGACCGTCGTCGAAGACATGTCCCAGATGCCCGCCGCAGCGGCGGCAATGCACCTCGGTCCGTGGCCCCAGCCAGCCGCTGTCTTGACGCGTCGCGACGGCATCCGGCAAGGGTTGCCAGAAGCTCGGCCACCCGGTGCCGCTGTCGTACTTGGTCTGTGACGAGAACAGAGGCTGGTCGCATCCCGCACAGCGGTAAAGGCCCGCCCGTTTTTCGTGGTCGAGCGGACTTGACCCGGCGCGTTCGGTCGCCTCCTGGCGCAACACGGCATATTGGTCGGGCGTCAGCCGCGACTGCCATTCAGCATCCGTAAGCGTGAATTCGAAACTCTCTTCCGCGTAGGCCGGCCGCAGGAAGCGCGCCGTCAGAAGGGCGGCACCGAGAGAAAGAAGGGAACGCCGTCGCATCGCCATCACTCCAAACCGCGAGGCGGCCTTGTGCCGCCCCGGTCCCCTGTCCATACGCAGCCCGCGCCGCCCACGTTTCATCGCTCACGCAATCGGGAACATCATCGCGATCTTGGCAAGCGACGGCCTTCCCCTTGAACCCCCCGCCGATATGCTCCATCAAACGGATTGACCCGCATGCCGGCTCGGCATGCTCAAGCTAGCTCATGGCGGACTGAATGCTCGACCCGACTTCGAAACCCACCGAGGAAATCTCTGTCCGCGACGTGTTCGGCATCGACACCGATATGAAGGTAAAAGGTTTCGCCGAGCGTTCGGACCGAGTGCCCGAGATTGACCCGACCTACAAGTTCGACCCGGACACGACGCTCGCGATCCTGGCGGGCTTTGCCTACAACCGCCGGGTCATGATCCAGGGCTATCACGGCACCGGGAAGTCGACCCACATCGAACAGGTCGCGGCGCGGCTGAACTGGCCTTGCGTGCGGGTGAACCTCGACAGCCACATCAGCCGGATTGATCTGATCGGCAAGGACGCGATCAAGCTGCGCGACGGCAAGCAGGTGACCGAGTTCCATGAAGGCATCCTGCCCTGGGCGCTGCGCAATCCCGTCGCCATCGTCTTCGACGAATACGATGCCGGCCGCGCCGACGTGATGTTCGTGATCCAGCGTGTGCTCGAGCATGACGGCAAGCTCACGCTCCTCGACCAGAACGAGATCATCACCCCGAACCCGTATTTCCGGCTGTTCGCGACCTCGAACACTGTGGGCCTTGGCGACACGACCGGACTTTACCACGGCGTCCAGCAGATCAACCAGGCGCAGATGGACCGCTGGAGCCTCGTCGCCACGCTGAACTACCTGTCGCACGATGCCGAGGCGGCCATCGTCCTGGCCAAGGCGCCGCACTACAACACCGAGAAGGGCCGCAAGACCATCAGCCAGATGGTCACCGTCGCCGACCTGACCCGCACGGCGTTCATCAACGGCGACCTATCGACGGTCATGTCGCCGCGGACGGTCATCACCTGGGCCCAGAACGCCGAAATCTTCCGCAACATCGGTTACGCGTTCCGGCTGACCTTCCTCAACAAGTGCGACGAACTCGAGCGCCAGACAGTGGCCGAGTTCTACCAGCGCTGCTTTGCCGAGGAACTGCCCGAAAGCGCCGCCAGCATGGCGATGCGGTAACCGCTTTTCGCGTTCCTGCGATACTTTCGAAGCACCGCCCGGTTGGGCAGTGTTTTCGTCTCCATATCCGAAATGTGCGCAAGGTCGACGGCACAGCGACCTTGAACCTGCTGATACTGGAAATCGACAACAGCGCCATGCCGTCATCCGTTATACTGCCAGCGCCACCGTAGTTGCGCATGATGCAAATGCACTATGGACGGTGGCTTTCTCGCGGGAGATCGGCAGGTCGGGGCGGCTTGGTCCACAATCCACTGCCCGATTTTCGCGAAATCGTGTAGCCTGATCACCGTCAAGTGGTGAATGGGATACTGGTTATGTTGAGTGGGAAAGTCAGCCAGCGTCTGGTCGAGGCGATCAACAGTGCAGCCTTGGCCCCGGGACGCTGGCAAGATGTCGCAGTCGAATTGGACGAGGTCATCTGCGGCGGCGGAGTTGCAATCCACTTCATCGACACTGCAGCCCGGTTGACCTACCCGATCGGCGCAACGGGTTTCGATCCAGCCTTCGTCGAAAGCTACATCGACTATTACGCCGCAATCAGCCCCTGGCCGGAAAAATTCATGGTCATGCCAAAGGGCCGCGCCCGCCATTCCTCGATGGACATCCCGGAAGAGGATTATGTGCGTACCGAATTTTACCAGGGCTGGATGCGTCCGCAGGAGGATCGGGTTGCCTCTGTCGGCATTCGCACGCTCGGTCCCGGTCCGCGGTCGTTGTTCGCCACCGCGAACCTGCGCCGAAAAGACCGGGAAAAGCTGGCACCTTACGCAGCGCGGGTGTTCGACTGGTTGCAAAGTCACCTGTCCCACGCATCGGCCGTCAATGACGCTCTCACGGCGCTTTCGGCGCAAACGGCGGCCTATACCGCCGACCAGATGCAGGCGTCCTCCTCACCCGGCGGAGCAATCCTGATCGTGACGGAAGATCGGATGCTCGCCTGGGCTGACGCGGGGGCGGTGGCATTGTTCGGCTCCCTGCTGAAGCTTGCGCAAAGTGGCAGGCTGGAGTTCCTAGACCCTGACACTCAGCACTGGTTCGAGGCGGTCCTCGCACAAGCGTCCGGCAGCGAGCCCCATCGGGACGGTCGGCTGTTGGAGACGCGCCTGAGATCCGATCACCGCCTATGGGTGGTCCGAGCACTGGCAGGAACCGGGCAGATGCCAACAAACGCACTGGTCAATTTCGTAAACGGGGAGCCCAGCCGGACAGTTGTTCTGGTCTTGAAGGAGCAGGACATCGGCTCGGGTCCGGTCGATCTCTTGCGCCGGCAGTATCCCCTGTCCGCCGCCGAAGCAGAGGTGGCGCTATACCTGGCCGAGGGGCTGGAGACCGAGGAAATTGCACACTTGCGGCAAGTCAGCCGCAACACCATACGCAACCAGGTTCAGTCGGTTCTAGCCAAGCTCCAGGCCCGCCACCGCGGCGACGTCGTCCGGATCGTGTCGCACCTGACGCCGAAAACCTGATAGACCTGCCTTGTCAGGCAGGGAGGGCGACGTCATGCATATCGGACTGATCGGGGGCATCGGGCCCGCGGCGACTGTGGTCTATTACCAGCGGCTCGTCGCCCGCATGAAGGCACTCGGCGCACCGCTCGAGCTGACCATCGCCCATACGCCCGACATCCAGGTGCTGATCCGCAACAACCTGGCCGACCGGCGCGAGGAGCAGGCGCGGGAATATGCACCGCTGATCGACCGGCTGAAGGCTGCGGGCTGCGACTGTGCGGCGATCACCTCGCTCGGCGGGCATTTCTGCTTCGAGGAGACGAAGGTGATTTCCTCCCTGCCGCTCGTTTCGGCGGTCGAGCCGCTGGATGAGGCCTTTGTCGCCGCGGGCATCCGCAGGATCGGGCTTCTGGGCACACGCGTGGTGATGCGCACCCGGCTTTACGGGCAGCTTGCCCGGACCGAGGCGGTGGCGCTCGACGACCGGATCGAGGAACTGGGCCAATTGTACCAGGACATCGCCGTGGCGGGTACTTGCAACACAACGCAGCGGCAGGTGTTTCTGGAAGCAGGGCGCGAGATGGTGGAGCGGCTCGGCGCCGAGGCGGTCGTGCTGGCGGGAACGGACCTCAACCTTGCCTTCGACGGGCAGGACCCGGGCTATCCAGTAATCGACGCACTCGACGTTCATGTGGCGCTTCTGGCCGACCTCGCCAGTGGGCGGCGGACAGTCGGAGAAATCGTCACGACCTGACGGCGCCGAAGAGTTTCCAATTCGCCTGATTGTCAGGCGGAACAAACCGCGACATGATGCAATCATGTGCGGATTGAGAAAACACCTCTGCACGATGCCCCTGCTCCTGACGGTTGCCCTTCAGGCCGGTCCCGTCTTGTGCCAAACGCCAGAGCCCCGGGTGTTCGCCATCTGCACCGGGCGACTTTCTGCGCTGATGGAACACCAATGGCTGTTTTCAGATCCCCGCGCCGACCAGACCGAGCGGCAGCGGGACGCGATGGAGGAAATCGCCGGGGCAGTTACACCCGAGGCAGAAGCTGCGGCCGCGTTGAACCTGAGGATCGAGGCCAAGCAGGCGCAGGCGGACCTCCTGTCGCTTGCCAGCTTCTCCGGGAATGCGACGACCGCCGGGCTTGCAGCCCGGCGGTCGGAGGAACTTATCTCGGAATGCACGGCCCTTCTGCTCGGCTGAGCGGGTCGGCGCTTCAGGCCGCTTTAGCTGTCGCGGCAGACCGGGCTGCCATCGTGGCCTTCGCCCACCATACCACGTCATCAAGCATCGCCTTGGCCGAGGGGGCCAGCGTCGCCTCGATCTCCTCGATCGGGCCGTTCGACCCAAGCGGATGCACCTTCCAGAGGTCCGCGCCGCCGATATGGGCGGCGTTGCGCACCGGAACCATCTGCAGCTCGACCGCGATCGCGCGCAGGTGCTGCAGCGCCGAAGTGCCGCCCATCGAACCGTAGGCGATCGCGCCCATTGGCTTGTGCGCCCATTCGACATAGGCCTGGTCAAGCGCGTTCTTCAGTGCGCCGGTGATCGAGCGGTTGTATTCGGCGACGACGAAGACATAGCCATCGAATTCGGCGAGTTTCTTCTGCCAGCGCACGGCTTCTTCATTCTGGCTCGGCATCCAGGCGTTCGACGCCATCTCGTCAAAGAAGGGCAGCTTGTAGTCGCGCAGGTCGAGCACTTCGACGGTCATGTCGTCGCGCGCCGCGATCTGCTTCAGCAGCCATTGGGCCGGTTTGTCGGCGAACCGCGTCGGGCGGGTCGAGCCGATGATAAGGGCGATGTGGGGTTTGGTCATTTCGGGTCCGTCCTTGAACTTAGGGGGAGGGTTTGAACTCAACGGTTCAAATTTGCCCTTCCCCAGCCCTCAAGAAAACGGGCACCGGCGCGCGGGTGCTGTGCGCAGCAGCACAACATTCGGACTTTCTATTCCGTCTTGGCGTTCAGCGACCGAAAGATATGCGGCAGAGCGATCTCGACAATCAGGCTGACCAGCCAGACGATCAGCGTCGCGGCCAGCCAGTTCGACAGCCCATCGATCGACATCGCGGCAACCGCCATGTCGGTGATCCATAGGCCCAGGAACACCGTGATAAGCGACAGGCTGCCCATGACCTGCGGCAGGTTCTTGGCCGCCAGCTTTTCCAGGATCGGGCGAGCGATCGCCTCGACTGCGGTAAAGATCGCCACGGCCATCAGGAAACCGAGAAAGCCGATCTCGAAACCCGGCCCAAGGATGATCGCAGCGAACAGGATCGCCGCCGCGTTGGCAATGCCATAGGTTGTGGTGGCGACGAGGAACTTCTTCATGGGCCGGCTCCGGCTGATGCAGTCCCGCACAGACTAGACGCGCTTCTTCGCCGCGACAATCGCCCTTGCCCTTGCGCCTGACCCGCGCGAAAACATCGTCATGTCCAAGCCCGTCGACAACCCCGCCGATCCGTTCAAGAAGGCCCTCGCCGAGGCCACCAAGGTCATGGCCGATGACCCGGAACTGACGGTGACCTATTCGGTCGATCCGCCGGGCATGACAAAGGACGGCGTGCGCCTGCCGCAGGTCAGCCGCCGGATGAGCAGGGACGAGGTGCTGTTGGCGCGCGGCACGGCGGATGCCTTTGCCCTGCGGCGCAAGTTCCATGACGATGCGGTCGATGCGCGCTATTCGCCGACCGGCCAGATGGCGCGCGAGATCTACGACGCGATGGAAACCGCCCGCTGCGAGGCGGTCGGCGCCCGCTACATGCCCGGCACGGCGGTCAACATCGACGCGAAGATCGGCCAGGAAGCCGACCGCAAGGGCTATTCCCAGATCACCCAGGCCGCCGACGCGCCGCTGGCCGCCGCCGCCGGATTCCTTGTCCGCAACCTCGCCACGGGGCGCGATCTGCCGAAGGGCGCAGCGAACGTGATGGAGCTGTGGCGCGGCTTCATCGAGAGCCAAGCCGGCGGAACGCTTGAGAACCTCGACCATGTGCTGGCCGATCAGGCGGCCTTTGCCCGGATGGCGCGCAAGGTGATCGCCGATCTGGGCTATGGCGACCAGCTGGGCGACGACCCGGACATGGACGATCAGGACGATGCGGCCGACGATGCCGAGCAGGATCCGGACAGCCCGGAAAGCGCCGGCGAGGAGCAGGACCAGTCCGAGGATGCCGAGGCCAGCCCCGAGCGCAGCCAGGACGAGCAGCAGGACCAGAGCCAGGCCCAGGTGTCGATGGAAGATTCCGCCGACATGGAGCAGGGCGACGAGGCCGAACTGCCCGAGGGCGAGGCCCCGCTGGAACCGCCGCCCCCTGCCCCGCATTCCGACGCAGACCCGAACTACACCGTCTACACCACCGAATTCGACGAAGAGATCGCGGCCGAGGATCTGGCCGAACCGGCCGAGCTCGAACGCCTGCGCGCCTATCTCGACCAGCAGCTTGAGCCGCTGAAGGGCGCCGTCTCGCGGCTCGCCAATAAGCTGCAACGCCGGCTGCAGGCCCAGCAGAACCGCTCGTGGGAGTTCGATCTCGAGGAAGGCACGCTCGACGCCGGCCGTCTGGCGAGGGTTGTGGCCAACCCGACCACACCGCTGTCCTTCAAGATGGAGAAGGACACCGAGTTCCGCGACACCTGCGTGACGCTGCTGCTCGACAACTCCGGCTCCATGCGCGGCCGACCGATTTCGATCGCCGCGATCTGTGCCGACGTGCTGGCCCGGACGCTCGAACGCTGCGACGTGAAGGTGGAAATCCTCGGCTTCACCACCCGCGCGTGGAAGGGCGGCCAGAGCCGCGAGAAATGGCTGGCCTCGGGCCGCCCGCAGCAGCCGGGGCGGCTGAACGACCTGCGCCACATCGTCTACAAGTCCGCCGATGCGCCCTGGCGGCGGGTGCGGCCGAACCTTGGCCTGATGATGAAGGAAGGCCTCCTGAAGGAAAACATCGACGGCGAGGCGCTGGAATGGGCGCATCGCCGGATGACCCGCCGCCCCGAGGCGCGGCGCATCCTGATGGTGATCTCGGACGGTGCGCCGGTCGATGACTCAACGCTGTCGGTGAACCCGGCCAACTATCTGGAAAAGCACCTGCGCGACGTGATCGCCATGGTCGAGAAACGCAAGCAGGTCGAACTGATCGCCATCGGCATCGGCCATGACGTGACCCGCTACTACAACCGCGCCGTCACCATCACCGATGTCGAGCAATTGGCCGGCGCGATGACCGAACAGCTGGCCAGCCTCTTCGACACCGATCCCCGCAAGCGTGCGCGGATGCTGGGGATGAAGCGGGTCGCGGCGCGGTAACTACACCGGCAGGTCGCGGGCGTTCACGATTGCCTCCATCGTGATATAGCTGGTCACCGTCTCAAGCTCGACCTTGCCGATCATCCGCTGATAGACGCGGTCGAAATCGTTCATGTCCTCGGCCACGACCTTGAGCATGTAGTCGTAATCCCCGGCGATCCGGTAGAAGTCGATCACGTTCGGAATCGCCTGCACCTCGCGCCGGAAGGTCTCGAGCCACTCGGCCGAATGGTGCCGTGTGCGGATCATCACGAAGACCGTCAGGCCCAGCCCGAGCCTTTTGGCATCCAACCGGATCGTATGCCCGGTGATGAGCTCCGACTCCTCCAGCGCCTTCAGCCGCCGCCAGCAGGCGTTCTGCGACAGGCCCACCTCCTCGGCAAGTTCGCGTTGCGAAAGGGCAGAGTTCTTTTGCAGGGCGCGCAGGATGCGGCGATCAATATGGTCCATTTTCCGACCTTCTTCGATCATTTGACCCAATATCTGCTATCTACGCGCAAAGATCGAGCAAGTTTTCACACCGGGAAGCAGGGTATGATCGGTCAACGATCCAATCCAGACTGAGGACTTGCCCCATGTCCCCTGCCGATGCCTTCGACGCCTTCGCTACCTCTCTTTCTGGTCCCGACCGCATCGCCCGCCTGCGCGACGGTGTCATCGGCGAGGGGATGGAGATTCCCGGCCCCTTCGGTGCGAAGAAACTGGTCTATGCCGATTACGTCGCCTCGGGCCGGGCGCTGCGCCAGGTCGAGGGTTTCGTGATGGAGCAGGTCCTGCCCTATTACGCAAACAGCCATACCGAGGCGTCCTTCTGCGGCGCCTACATGACCCAGATGCGCCGCGCCGCCCGCGCCGCCATCGCGCGTCTCTGCGGCGCGGATGACAGCTTCGCCACCATCTTCACCGGCTCCGGCGCGACGGCGGGACTCAACCGGCTGGTCACGCTCCTTGGCGTACCCGAGGCACTGGCTTCGGGGCAGCGGGTGGTGATCCTGATCGGCCCCTACGAGCATCATTCCAACATCCTGCCCTGGCGCGAAAGCGGGGCCGAAGTGATCGAGATCGCCGAAGCCGCGACCGGCGGGCCGGACATGGCTGAACTCGAAGCTGCCCTGATCGCCGCCGGCCCGGAGGCGCTGAAGATCGGCAGCTTCTCGGCGGCGTCGAATGTGACGGGCATCGTGACCGATACCGATGCCGTCACCATCCTCCTGAAGCGCCACGGCGCGCTGGCGGTCTGGGATTATGCCGGCGGCGG
>JAYRKT010000005.1:0-163802 GCA_041905595.1 Rhodobacter sp. | reverse complement strand
TTCCGCCACACAGCTTCCACCGCAGGTTGCCATCTTCGGCGTTTTGCGCAATGACCGCCGGCAGAAGCGCCCGATCTTGCATCCGCAGCAATCCCGCGGCCCCGCCGCACAACCGCCGGAGACCCGCATGGCCGTCAGCATGCTTTCGACTTTCGTCAAGCCGGTCCATCGCGAAGGATGGCGATTCCTCGGGATCTTTTCGGCCGTGGCGCTGGTCCTCTTTCTCGTCTGGGAGCCGCTTGGCTGGGTTGGGGTGGGCCTCACGATCTGGTGCTATTACTTCTTCCGCGATCCCGACCGGGTTACGCCTACCCGCCCAGGTCTGATCATCAGCCCCGCGGACGGCATCGTCTCGCTCATCGAACCTGCTGTCCCGCCAGAGGAGCTTGGCCTTGGCCCGGCGCCGATGACGCGGGTTTCCGTGTTCATGAATGTCTTCAACTGCCACGTGAACCGCGCGCCCATCGAGGGTCGGATCGCCAGTGTCGCCTACAGGCCCGGCAAGTTCTTCAATGCCTCGCTGGACAAGGCCAGTTCCGACAACGAGCGCAACGCCATTGCCATCGAAATGGCGGATGGTCGCAAGATCGCGGTCGTGCAGATCGCGGGCCTCGTCGCTCGCCGCATCGTCTGCGATGTGCCCGCAGGACAGCACCTCTCAACCGGCGAGCGCTTCGGCATGATCCGGTTCGGGTCGCGGCTTGATACCTATCTGCCTGACGGGGTCGAGCCACTCGTCGCTTTGGGCCAGACCACGGTAGCGGGCGAAACCGTACTTGCGGACCTGACGTCAGAGGAACCGCGCCGCCTTGGCGGAGTGCGCTGATGTCGATTCGCGGCGACGACAATCTGCCGATCCTGCAGCTTCTGCCCAATGCCGTGACAATCCTTGCCCTGTGCGCCGGGCTGACGTCGATCCGCTACGCGATGGAGGGTCGCTTCGATCTGGCGGCGGTGCTGATCGTCCTGGCCGCAGTGCTGGATGGGATGGACGGAACTCTCGCCCGCAGGCTGGACGCAACCAGCACGATCGGCGCCGAACTCGACAGCCTGTCGGACTTCCTGGCTTTCGGCGTGGCGCCCGCGCTGCTGATCTTCCGCTTCGCGCAAGGCGACGCTCAGGGGTTCGGCTGGGCCTTCGTCCTTGTCTATGCGATCTGCGCCTGCCTGCGGCTTGCGCGCTTCAACGTCAACCGCGACACGCCGCCAACCGGGCGGCCCGTTTTCATCGGCGTGCCCTCGCCCGGAGGCGCGTTGCTGGCGCTGATCCCGCTGTTTCTGGCGCAGGCCAGGCTCTTCGACGCGTCGATCTACCCGCAACTCGTCGGTGGCTGGCTGGCGCTGAGCGGTTTGCTTATGGCCAGCCGCGTGCCAACGCCGTCAAGCAAGGCAATCCGCGTCAGGCGGGAATATGCCCGCTTTGTGCTCGTCGGCCTGGCCGGTGTGATCGGCCTGGCGATCACCAGGTTTTGGCTGCTGATGGTTGTTCTGTCACTTTGTTATGCGATGGTCATTGCCGCCGCGGTGATGCGCCATCTCCTCCGCCACCGCCGCCTCTGATTGCCCCGGCAGGACAAGGGATACATCATGGAAATTGATGCCGTCGCGCGCAGCTACCGCCGTTGGGCGCCCGTCTATGATTTCAGTTTCGGGGCTGTCAGTCGCTCTGCCCGGCGCCATGTCGTCAACCATGTCAGCCGCCGCGGCGGCGAGGCTCTGGAGGTTGGCATCGGCACCGGCCTTGCCCTGCCGCTTTATGACGGCCGGGTCCGGGTGACCGGCATCGATTATTCGGACGAGATGTTGCTGCGCGCCCGCAAGAAGGTCGCGGAAGAGGGGCTGACCCATGTCGTCGACCTGCGCCAGATGGATGCGCGGGCGCTCGACTTCCCCGATGCCACCTTCGACACGGTGGTGGCAATGTTCCTCGTTTCGGTTGTGCCCGAGCCCGAAAATGTCATGTCCGAGATGGCCCGCGTCTGCCGGCCGGGCGGCGAGGTTGTGATCGTCAACCATTTCGCGACCGATACCGGTCCTTTGGCACGGATCGAACGGGCCTTCTCGCGGTTCGAGAATACACTCGGCTGGCATTCCGACTTCGCCAAGGAGCGGGTTCTGGGCGATGCGCGTCTGCGGTTGATCGAGGAAACCCCGATGCCGCCGGCGGGCCTGTTCACCTTCCTTCGGTTCCAGCGTCTGGCCTGAGCCTCAGACCGGCAGCGCCGTCGTCTTGAACACGGTCCGAAGGGCGAAAGAGGATTGAAGCTGCGCCACGCCCGGCAGCCGCGCCAGATACTGCCGATGGATGCGGGCAAAATCATCGGTGTCCTGCGCCACGACCTTGAGCAGATAGTCTGCCGTCCCCGCCATGAGATGACATTCGAGAACGTCGGGAATTCGTTTCACTTCGCGCTCGAACGCTTCCAGCACCTCGTCGGCCTGCCCCGACAGGGTGATCTCGACAAAGACCGTCGTTGGCCGGCCGAGTTTGCGCGCATCGAGCAGGGCCACATAGGCGTCGATCAGCCCCTCCTCCTCGAGCCGCTGCACGCGCCGGTGGCAGGCCGACGGAGATAGGTTTGCCGTCTCGGACAACTGCGCGTTGGTCATGCGCCCATCTTTCTGCAATGCGGCAAGTATGCGCCTGTCTGTCGCGTCGAGCTCAATCATCACGCAAGAATTTCCTGCCGTCTGGAGGTTTCTTCGTAAATCTTACCAGAACCCGCCATCTTCGCCATCAAGATTTCAAAGCACTCGCGCGCCACCTGCGGCAAAATGGTCGTCAGAGAGTTTTGCAGGGAGTTTCCCAAAATGAAGATCGGTTGCCCGAAAGAGATCAAGCCGCAGGAGTTCCGCGTCGGCATCACCCCGAACGCCGCCCGCGAGGCCGTGAACGCCGGCCACACCGTGCTGATGGAAACCAAGGCCGGTGAAGGCGCTGGTTTCACCGACGCCGATTACGTCGCCGCTGGCGCCAAGATCGTCCCGACCGCGGAAGAGGTTTTCGCCGCGTCCGAGATGATCGTGAAGGTCAAAGAACCGCAGCCGGTGGAGCGCAAGCGTCTGCGCGAAGGTCAGGTCCTGTTCACCTACCTGCACCTGGCGCCCGATCCCGAGCAGACCAAGGACCTGCTCGACTCTGGCGTGACCGCCATCGCCTATGAAACCGTCACCGACGACCGCGGCGGCCTGCCGCTGCTCGCCCCGATGTCGGAAGTTGCCGGTCGTCTGGCCCCGCAAGTCGGCGCCTGGACCCTGCAGAAGGCCAATGGCGGCCGCGGTGTGCTGCTCGGCGGCGTGCCGGGCGTTGCTCCGGCCAAGGTCGTGGTTCTGGGCGGCGGCGTCGTCGGAACCCACGCGGCAAAGGTTGCCGCGGGCATGGGCGCGGATGTGACCGTGCTCGACCGTTCTCTGGTCCGCCTGCGTTACCTCGATGACGTGTTCGGGCGTGACTTCAAGGCGGTCTATTCCAGCGCCGGCACCACTGCCGAGCTGATCCGCGAAGCCGACATGGTGATCGGTGCGGTGCTGATCCCGGGTGCGGCTGCGCCGAAACTCATCAGCCGTGCCCAACTCTCGACGATGAAGCATGGCGCGGCGCTGGTGGACGTGGCCATCGACCAGGGCGGCTGCTTCGAAACCTCGCGCGCGACCACCCACCAGGACCCGATCTACGAAGTCGACGGGATCATGCACTACTGCGTCGCCAACATGCCGGGCGCCGTGGCCCGCACCTCGACGCTGGCCCTCGGCAACGCCACCCTGCCCTTCATGATGGCTCTGGCCAACAAGGGCTGGAAAAAGGCCTGCGCCGATGACATGCACCTGCTGAATGGCCTGAACGTGCACGCCGGCAAGCTGACCTACGGTGCGGTTGGCGCCGCGCTGAACCTGCCGGTGATCGAGCCGAAACTGGCGCTCGCCGCCTGAGGCCACTCGAAGCTAATGCAAGGGGCCGCGGAGAAATCCGCGGCCCTTTCGCTTTCCGGGGGCGCCTAACGGCCTCGGGGTCGCGCCCAGTTCATCCCGACCAGACGCGGATCCCCGGCAAATGAGTCCGGTGCGAACTCGATCCCGAGACGCGGGTGCTCGCACAGGGCCTGCGCGCCGGTCGGGCCGATACGGATGTGCCAGGTTTGCAGATCGACCGGGCCGGGGTTCCGGAACGCACGACATGTCAGAACAGCGATATTCGCTCGCTGCTCCGGGTCACGGACGGATTGATAACGGAGAACTTCGGCCCCGATTACTCGCGCGGCATCGGCAAGGTTCTGGCAGGGACCATAATCGGTCGGATGGGTCCATTGGTCCGCCGCGCCGGCCAACGCGCCTTTTGTCAGGTCCAACGCGAAGGGGCTGTCCAATTCGGCCGAGAAGGCGGTGTATTCGGCGGCACCATCCGGAAAAGGTGTGTCCGGGCTCTCGGCATAAAAGAGGAAGCGGTAGAATATCATTTCCGAGGCAGCCGTCTCGGCCCGCTCGGCCCCGTACCAGACGCCCGGCGTAAGTCCCGCCCGCCGGAACCGCGAGCCACGGGGATAGGGCCGATAGCGGAAGGGCGTGGCCAGCAGATAGTGAAGGTGCCCGCAGTCCTCGGGGATGGGGGGCTTGGTCTCGTCCAGAATGGCTTCGAGCACGTCATGTTCGCGCAGGCTGTCCACGAGCTTCAGCGTCGAGACCCGGTGCTGCGCCTCGACCAGACGCCAGGCGAGACCGGCGAAGGGCCGCGTCTCAGAGCGGAGCGCGTCTGGCGTCCAGATAGGCGACGACATCGAGAAGCCCCTGTATCGACACGATCCGTTCCGCAGGGCAGGCGCCAAGCGCCGTGTTGGGGGCGTTCAGCCAGGCCCGCGCCACCCTTTCGTCTCCCCCGGTGATCGCGTCAAGCGACCGGAAGGCCCGCACCAGCAGCGCCGCAAGTTCGAAGGGCTTGCCATGCCCAGGCAGCGCGGCCTCGCCATTCCTGAACCGAGACACCTGTGCCTCCGACACGCCGATGATCTCGGCTAGTTGCCGACCGGAGATGTCGAGCCGTTCTGCCGCGCGGACGGCGGCCTTGGTCAGGATGGTGCCACGGTCGGGTGCTGCTTCGGGTCTGCTTGCTGGACGCATCGCATTTTCCTTTCCTGTGGAAATATAGCGCAGAAAAGTTTCCAGGGAAAGCCATCGAAAAACCTGCCGGCTGCGCGCCGGCAAGTTCCTATCATTTGGTCGGGTAAGGCGGGCCGCATGACCCGTAACTCGCGCAGCGTCGGCAGGTATCAGGCCTTGGCCTTCAGCAGGTCGCGGATATCGGCAAGCAGTTCTTCCTGCGTCGGGCCCTTGGGCGCCTCGGGTTCGGCCGCCTTCGGTTTCGTCAGCGTCGATTGCGCCTTGTTCACCGCCTTGACGATCAGGAACACCACCCAAGCGATGATGAGGAAATTCAGCAGCGCGCTCAGGAACGAACCATAGGCGAAAACGGCAGCCCCGCTGTCGCGCGCGGCCTGCAGGCTCGCGCCTTCTGGAACGTTGCCCGACATGACGAAGTAGAGGTTGGAAAAGTCAATCCCCCCGATGATGAGACCGATGATCGGATTGATGAGGTCATTGACCATCGAGTTGACGATCGCCGTGAAGGCAGCACCGATGATGATACCAACGGCAAGGTCAATGACGTTGCCGCGTGCGATGAAAGCCTTGAATTCATTCAACATTGTAGTCTGCCCCCCAAATTGGACCTCTGGCGCGGTGATTTCTGCGCACATGCGGCACTGCAGAAACACACAGCTCCGCCATCTTGGTGATGCCCAATCCCTGCCTAGCTTGGCAAGAAGGAACCTTACCAGGCAAACAGAATGACCGCTCTTTCACAATTCCCGATCACCGACCGCTGGCCGCCCCGGACCCCCGGCGCGATCCAGCTTTACTCGCTTGCAACTCCGAATGGCGTGAAGATCTCGATCGCGCTCGAGGAGATGGGACTCGCCTATGACGCCCATCTGGTGGATTTCGGCAGGAACGACCAATTCAGCCCGGCCTTCCTGTCGCTGAATCCCAACAACAAGATCCCGGCGATCCTTGACCCCGATGGACCGGGCGGCCGACCGCTGGCCCTTTTCGAAAGCGGGGCGATCCTGATCTATCTGGCCGAGAAATCCGGCAAGCTCCTGCCGCGGGCAGACCGCTACGAGGTGCTGCAATGGCTCATGTTCCAGATTGGAGGCATTGGCCCGATGTTCGGCCAGCTGGGCTACTTCCACAGCTACGCCGGCAAGGAGATCGACGACCCGCGCCCCAAGGAGCGTTACCGCTCCGAGGTCGAGCGGCTTCTGAAGGTGCTCGACAAGGCGCTTGAGGGACGGGACTGGATTGCTGGCGACTACTCGATCGCAGACATCGCGATCGGGCCCTGGCTGCGCGGCCTCCGGGACTTCTACAAGGCGGGCGACCTGGTGGGATGGGACGGGCTTCGGAATGTCCCGGCCTATCTGGATCGGTTCTTGGCTCGTCCAGCCGTGCAGCGCGGCCTGACACAGCCCGTCCGCGCCTGATGACCTGCGCGAGGGGGTTCCACCTCCTCGGCCCCGGGGCCTTTCCTCAAGGTGATCCGCGCGAGAAAGAACCCCGATCAGGGACGCGGCGCAGCGGCGCGGCGGAGCCTGTCGTTGATCGCCCGGCCAAGCCCGGTTTCGGGGATTGGGGCAATGGCGATCCGCCCGCCGGGACCGGCCACCTGGTCGGCCTCGCGCAGCAGGTGGAACAGGTTCGCCGCCGCTTCGACCAGATCGCCTGTCGCCGACAGCGTCAGGTCGGCGCCAGAACATCCGGGCCCAAAACCGATCCAGACCTCGCCCGGTAACGCCGTCACCGCCTCGAGCCGCACCGACGCACCAGGAGCGTAGTGGGAGGCGAGCTGCCCCGGCGCGGTCGGCTTGGTCGTGCTGCCACCCGCGACAATCGGTTCCCCAAGAACTGCCTCGATCGCCTCGACGGTAACGCCTCCGGGGCGCAAGAGCTGCGCCGGACCGTCCAGCCCGACGATGGTCGATTCCACGCCGACGGCGCAGGCCCCACCATCGACCACGCCGGCGATCCGGCCCGAAAGCCCGTCCAGCACATGCTCGGCCCGCGTCGGACTGACCCGGCCCGAGGGATTCGCCGAGGGCGCCGCCAGCGGCCCTCCATAGGTGCGAAGAAGCGCCCGCGCCACGGGATGTGCCGGCACCCGCAGCGCGACCGTCGGCAACTCGGCCGTGACATAGGGAGACAGGACCGCACCGGGACGCAGCGGCAGGACCAGCGTCAGCGGCCCCGGCCAGAACGCCGCGGCAAGCCGCTCGGCACGGTCGTCGAACCGGGCCAGCGCGCGGGCAGCCGCGACATCAGGCAGGTGAACGATCAGCGGATTGAACCGCGGTCGCCCCTTTGCCTCGTAAATGCGCGCCACGGCCCGGTCCGAGCGCGCATCACCGCCAAGGCCGTAGACCGTCTCCGTCGGGAACGCCACGAGTTCGCCGTCCCGCAACAGCTCTGCCGCGCGGTTCAATCCGGCGGTGTCAGGTGACAGGGTTTCGGTGACCGGCATGATCTGACGTAGCGTAGCCCTTGAGGATGGACCGCCAATCACTACTGTCGGTCCGATATGAACCTGCCTTACGCGGCGCGTCCGCCCTTGCCAAGGCAGGAGCGGAGGACTCACATGGCATTTCGCGCGCCAGTCGCAGATCATCGTTTTCTGCTGAATCACGTCGTCGATTTTTCACAGGTCGCGGCGACCGAGCGTTTCTCGGACGCAACGACCGAGATGGTCGAGGCGATCCTGACCGGCGCGGCCCGCCTGGCCGACGAGGTTCTGGCCCCGGTCAACCGCTCGGGCGACAAGACCCCGGCACGCCTCGAAAACGGCATTGTCCGCAGCAGCCCCGGCTTTGCCGACGCTTACCGAGCCATCGCCGATGGCGGGTGGATCTCTGTCGCTGCCTCACCCGAATACGGCGGGATGGGCCTGCCGATGGCTTTGGCCACGGCGGTGAACGAAATGATGTCGGGCGCCTGCATCGCACTGCAACTGAACCCGCTGCTCACCCAGGGCCAGATCGAGGCGCTGGAGCACCATGCTTCGGACGAGCTGAAGGCGCTCTACCTGCCAAAGCTCATTTCGGGCGAATGGTCGGGCACGATGAACCTGACTGAACCGCAGGCCGGAAGCGATGTCGGCGCGCTGCGCTCGACCGCCAATGAAAACGGCGATGGCACCTTCGCGGTGAGCGGTCAGAAGATTTTCATCACCTGGGGCGACAGCGACGTGACCGCGAATGTCTGCCACCTTGTGCTGGCGCGGCTGCCCGATGGCGGCCCCGGCACCAAGGGAATCAGCCTGTTCCTGGTTCCGAAGTTCATCCCTGATGCCGAAGGCAAACCGGGGCGGCGCAATTCACTTCAGGTCGTCAGTCTGGAGCACAAGTTGGGCATCCATGGCTCGCCCACCTGCGTCATGCAGTATGACGGCGCGACTGGCTGGCTGGTGGGCGAACGCCACAAGGGGATGGCCGCAATGTTCACCATGATGAACAACGCTCGCCTCGCCGTCGGGGCGCAAGGCGTCGGTGTCGGCGAGGCGGCGCTGCAACACGCGCTGGCCTATGCGGAAACGCGCGTCCAGGGTCCGACGCCCACGGGCGATCCGGGGATCATCGGCCACGCCGACGTGCGCCGGATGCTGGCTGCCAGCCGCGCCGACCTGTTCTCGGCCCGCGCGATCGCCCTGTCTTGCGCCGTGGCGCTTGACATGGCCAAGGCGACGGACGCGCCCGAATGGCATGCCCGCGCTGCGCTGCTGACGCCGATCGCAAAGGCCTTTGGCACCGATGTCGGGATCGCCGCTGCCGAGGCGGGCATCCAGATTCACGGAGGCATGGGTTTCATCGAGGAAAGCGGTGCCGCCCAGTACCTGCGCGACGTGCGGATCACCGCGATTTACGAAGGGACAAACGGCATCCAGGCGATGGACCTGGTCGGCCGCAAGCTTTCGGACGGAGGCGAGGCCGCCTTCCGCCTGATCCAGGAGGTGCAAGACCATGCCGAGGCGGCGCGCGCGCGGCTGCCGGATCTGGCGGGCGATGTCTGGGCCGCCGCGGAATCGCTGCGCGAGGCGACAGAATGGCTGCTGACGCGCGCCCCGAACGATCGCTTTGCCGGCGCTGTGCCCTATCTTCGCGCCTTTGCGCGGGTGCTTGGTTCGGATGCCCACCTGCGCGCCGCGCTCGCGGACGAGGCACGGCTCCCGCTGGCCCGCATCGCCATCCGCCGCCTTCTGCCCGAATATCAGGGTCTGCTCGCCGAAGCCCGCGAAGGGGCCGACGGCCTTTATGCGGTGACAGTCGCCGATCTTGCGGCCTGAGCGGATGCGCGAGGAGAGCGGCCTGCGCTTTCCCTTCGACCAGGCCCCGGCCGAGGGCGAGGTCGTCGAGGTCGCAGACGGGATCCTGTGGATCCGCCTGCCCCTGCCGATGGCGCTGGACCATGTGAACGTCTATGCGCTAGCAGATGACGACGGCTGGACGCTGGTCGATACGGGTCTGGACACCCGCCGGACGCGCGCGATCTGGCAGCGGCTGCTCGATGGACCGCTGGCAAGGCTCCCTGTCGCCAGGGTCATCGTCACCCACCATCACCCCGATCATGTCGGGCTTGCAGGCTGGTTCCAGTCGCGAGGCACGGAACTTTGGACCACCCGGACCGCCTGGCTTTATGCCCGGATGCTGGTGCTGGACGAACAGCAGACGCCCTCGGCGCAACAGGTGCAATTCTGGCGCCGGGCCGGGATCGGCGAAGACGATATTGCGCGCCGGATGGCCGAGCGTCCCTTCAACTTTGCCGATTGCGTTGCGCCGATGCCGGTCGGGTTCTTCGGGATCGAGGAAGGTGATGTCCTGACGCTCGCGGGCCGTGACTGGCTGGTGCTGTTGGGTGGCGGCCATGCGCCGGACCACATCACGCTCTGGTCCGAGAGCGATGGGCTGATTCTGGGGGGCGATCAACTTCTTCCAGGGATCTCAGCCAATATCGGCGTCTATCCGACTGAGCCCGAAGCCGATCCGCTGAGCGACTGGATCGACTCGTGCCGGCGTTTCCGGCCGCTGGCTAGTCAGGACCAGCTGGTGCTGCCGGGTCACAAGCTTCCCTTTACCGGGCTTCCGCTGCGCCTGACGCAGATGATCGACAACCATGATGGCGCGCTTGAGCGGCTGCAGGATCACCTGTCCAGCCCGCGGCGGGCCATCGAGTGCTTCGCGCCGCTTTTCAAGCGGGAAATCGGCCGGGAGAGTTTCTCGCTGGCGCTGGCAGAGACGGTGGCGCACCTGAATCACCTGCTGCGGACCGGGGCCGCCCGGCGCGAGGAACGACAGGGGGCCTGGATCTGGCGGCGAAGCTAAGTGCCAGCACGGCAATGCAGGTGACAGGCCGCGCGTGATCGGCTAAGTGGAATCCAGCGAACAGAGAGAAGGGAGCCACGGCTATCATGGCGGCACAGCACGACCACGTCGAGTACAAGCACGGCACGATGGACATCCGCGATCACGAGAAGACGTTCGAGGGATTTGTCCGCATGGTGGTCTGGGTCGTCGGTATTGTCATCGCCGTCCTGATCTTCATGGCCCTGGCCAACTCCTGATCCGCGCCCTCCTCCCCATGTGGCGACTTATCCTTTGTCTTGCGGCGGCGCTGATGCTTGCCGGCTGCGCGGCCGAGCCCAAATGGGCTCCCGATGCAGAAGTGGCGCGGGCTGCGTACCGCGCCTCTGGGCCACCAAGCATCACGCTCTTCACCGTTGTCGGATCGCACCGCAATCAGGGCGCCCATAGCGGGCTGCTCATCAACGCGTCGCAAAGGGTGATGTTCGATCCGGCCGGTACCTGGGAGCATCCGCGCATTCCCGAGCGGAATGACGTGCATTTCGGCATGACCGACAAGATGGTGGCCTTCTACATCGATTACCATGCACGCGAGACCTACAACGTCGTGCAACAAACACTGGTTGTTACACCCGAACAGGCCGAAGCCGCGCTGCAAGCGGTACTGAATTATGGTGCCGTGAAGAAGTCGCTCTGCACGATCGCAACCTCCAGCGTTCTGCAAAGCGTCCCGGGCTTCGAGTCGATCCACACCACCTGGTTCCCCAAGAACCTGATGAACCAGTTTGGCCAGCTGCCGGGCGTGACCGAGCGGGTAATCACCGATAACGACGCGGACAAGAACCATGGGGTCCTCCTGGTTCAGGCGCAGGACGGGCCCTGAGCCCGGGCTGGACGCAACACGCAGCAGCGCTTAAGCCGGTCCGGCAACGGTATTTCGAGGGCGGGCAGTGCGGATCTTCGGCGTCATCCTCGCAGGCGGACAGGGCCGACGGATGGGCGGCGCGGACAAGGCGCTGATCCGGCTGGCTGGCCGGCCGCTTCTATCGCATGTCATCGACCGGCTTGAACCGCAGGTCGATCGACTGGCGATCAGCGCGAACGGCGATCCTGCCCGTTTCGGCCATGCCGGACTGCCGGTTTTGGCGGACAGCACCTCGCAAGGTCCGCTTTCCGGTCTTCTGGCGGCCCTTGACTGGGCGGCTCCGCTCGGGGCTTCCCATGTGGTGACGGCGGCCGTCGATACGCCGTACCTGCCGGAGGATCTGGTGCCGCATCTCCTGCTGGCCGCCGAGGCCTCGCCCGGTGGGGTTGCCGTGGCCGAAAGCGGCGGTCGCCTGCACCCGACCTTCGGCCTGTGGCCTGTGAGGCATGCCGCCACTCTTCGGCAAGCGCTGGAAAGGGGTGAGGCGCGGGTTCAGGCCTTTGCCAGCGCAGTTGGGGCCGTTCCAGCCCCCTTTCCCGATGGGCGCGCTTTCCTGAACCTCAACACCCCCGACGATCTTGTCCGCGCCGAGGCGATGATGCGTGCGGGATCGGAGGAAGGCAGGACCCGATGAACGTCTACGGAATCATCGGCTGGAAGAATTCTGGCAAGACCAGCCTGATGGAGCGGCTCGTCGCCGAAATAGCCCGACGCGGCTTCTCGGTGTCGACCGTCAAGCACGTTCATCACGACGTCGATCTAGACCAGCCGAGCAAGGATACCTGGCGCCACCGCGCCGCCGGTGCGAAAGAGGTCGTGCTGGCCTCGGCCCATCGCTTCGCGCTCATGGCCGAACACCGTGGGGCCGAACCGGAGTTGTCGGTTCTTCTTGCTCGCCTGGCTCCGGTCGACCTCGTTCTGGTCGAGGGTTACAAGCGCGATGCCCATCCCAAGATCGAGGTTTTCCGCAAGGAGGCAGGGCATGACCTGATCCAGCCCGGTGATCGGATGGTCCGCGCGGTCGCGACTGATATGGCCTTGCCCGGCCTTACCGTGCCGGTCCTCGACCTGAACGATGCAGGCGCGGTCGCCGACTTCATCCTGCGGGAGACGGGCCTTGTCCGCCACTGACCTGCCCTTCGATGCCGATTCCGGCCCGATTACGGACGAGACGCAGGTCCGCCTCGTGGCGCGCACCCTGCTGCGGGTTTCGCGTCGGGGCCATGTGGGGCAGAAGCTAAACGTCCCCGCGATCGCAAGGAAAGAGGGGGGGATCCCTGTCGCCGGCCAAGTCGCCGGACTGCGCGAGGCGCTGTCATGACCGTGCGCATCCTGCGGGGTCTGCCCCGAGAACACCGCGAGGCCGCTGCGGCGCTTTACTGGCAAGCCTTCGGGGGCAAGCTCGGGACGGTGATGGGGCCCGAGGATCGCGCCATCCGCTTCCTGGCCCGGGCGATCCGCGGCGATCACGCGATCATCGCCCTGTCCGACGAGGGCGAACTCCTGGGACTCGCCGGGTTCAAGACAGTTGACGGGGCCTTCGCGGGTGGAACCCCCGACGACATGCGGGCCGTCTACGGTGTGGCGGGGTCGCTCTGGCGCGCCGCCCTTCTTCGGCTGCTTGGCCGCAGCGTCGAGAACCACCGCTTCTTGATGGACGGCATCTGCGTGCAGCGCGAGGCGCGCGGGCTAGGCATCGGCAGCCTTCTGGTCGAAGCCATCTGCGACGAGGCCCTGGCGCGCGGCTTCAGCGAGGTGCGGCTGGATGTCATCGACAGCAACTGGCGGGCACGGGCGCTTTACGAGCGCCTGGGGTTCCAAGAGCTGCATCGGGAGTCAATCGGTCCGCTTCACCTTGTGTTCGGCTTCCGCTCGACCACGGCGATGGTCAAGAGAATTTCTTGATCCATCGGGATGAACTGGACATCCGAACCGTCGTTCTCAGGACGACCGATCTCGGCTATCGTCGCAATATTTGAATCAGGGAGGCAACTTTGAAGTCTGCAGCAAGGATCATCGCCGCCGCATTTCTGGTGACCGGGGGGGCAGCCCTGGCCGAGGTGGAGGCCACCAACCCGACCGTAATCGCCTGGAAGCAAGTGATGAAACAGAACGGGGCCGCCGCCAAGACTTTGGGCGACATGGCCGCGGGGAAAGCCGCCTTCGACGCCGCTGCGGCCGGGGCGGCCAGACAGAAGCTGATCGACGATGCAGCGCAGATTCCGGTTGTCTTCAAGGATCAGGCCGAAGATCCAGCCTCCGAAGCCAAGCCGGACATCTGGGCGAACTGGGACGACTTCACCGCGAAGGCTGCCGCCCTTGGCAAGGCCGCCGAAGCGCTGGACAGTTCAAGCCTCGACGGGCTCAAGGCAGGCATGGGCGACATCGGCGGCGCCTGCAAGGCCTGCCACAGCAGTTACAAGATGTAACGCGTCAGCCGCAGCTCATGCGGCTGATATTGTCGCCGTCATCTGCCCAGATCGTCAGGCGCGAGGCGCTGTAGTCCAGGGTGACCATCTCGCCCGGTCGCACGATGCGGACGGGATGTTTCGTCCACTGCAGCGCCTCGAAATCTGACATGGGGCGACCAACCAGATTCTGCAGGTCAACCGCGCCACATTGATCAGGACCCGCCGGCCCCGGGTCGGGGGCCGGTGGCGCATTGTTCGCCACGCACCCCACAAGCCCAATGGCCACCGCTATTGACATCAAGACTCTGGCCATCCTCCTGTCCCTTTCTCTTCCTCAGACCGCTTCGCGCCTCGGGGCAAGTCGGCGAAACCTCACCTAATGCCGGTTGCAGGACCGGTCGCTTTACAGCACTCTGCCGCCAAAACGCACAGGGAGGGAAGACCAATGCGTACCCGGGCCGCCGTTGCAGTTGCTGCCGGCAAACCTCTGGAAATCATGGAGGTGAACCTCGACGATCCCAAGGCGGGCGAGGTTCTGATCGAGATCAAGGCCACCGGAATTTGCCACACCGACGAATTCACCCTGTCGGGTGCCGATCCGGAGGGGATCTTCCCCTCGATCCTCGGGCATGAGGGCGCGGGCGTCGTGGTGAAATGCGGGCCCGGCGTGACCACGCTGAAACCGGGTGATCACGTCATCCCGCTCTATACCCCCGAATGCCGGCAATGCCCGTCCTGCCTCTCGCGCAAGACCAACCTTTGCACGGCGATCCGCGCCACGCAGGGCCAGGGCCTGATGCCCGACGGCACCACCCGCTTCTCGATGCTCGATGGCACACCGATCTATCACTACATGGGCTGCTCGACCTTCGCCCAGCACACCGTCGTGCCCGAGATCGCATTGGCCAAGGTCCGCGACGACGCACCCTTCGACACGATCTGCTACATCGGCTGCGGCGTGACCACCGGCATCGGCGCAGTCCTGAACACCGCCAATGTCGAAACCGGCGCCAAGGCGGCGGTGTTTGGCCTCGGCGGCATCGGGCTGAACGTGATCCAGGGCCTGAAGATGGCCGGGGCCGACATGATCATCGGCGTCGACCTGAACAACGACAAGAAGGAATGGGGCGAGCGCTTCGGCATGACCCATTTCGTCAATCCGAAAGAGATCGAGGGCTCCATCGTCCAGCACATCGTCAACATGACCAAGACCCCCTTCGACCAGATCGGCGGCGTGGACTACTCCTTCGACTGCACCGGAAACGTGAAGGTCATGCGCGACGCGCTGGAATGCAGCCACCGTGGCTGGGGCGTCTCGGTCGTGATCGGCGTGGCGCCCGCAGGGGCCGAGATCCAGACCCGTCCGTTCCAGCTGGTCACCGGCCGCGTCTGGAAAGGCACCGCCTTCGGCGGCGCACGCGGCCGCACTGACGTGCCGAAAATCGTCGACTGGTACATGTCGGGCAAGATCGAGATCGACCCGATGATCACCCACAAGCTCAAGCTCGAGGACATCAACAAGGGCTTCGACCTGATGCACGAGGGTAAGTCGATCCGCTCGGTCGTGGTGTTCTGATGCCCCACGCCACCCCGAAGTTCCGCTTTGGGGTGGCCTGCGGATCCTGCACTTTTCTCGTTCCGCATCGGAATGTCGGTGCGGAAACGTAAACGCTTAATTCCCCGTAGGGAAACGTCAATTGATCACCGCGCTGCGTGCTTTCGTGTATCAGTGAGCCAGTTCATATTACTGCCCAAAGGTCATCAGGTCTCATGACCGACTATTCAGCCGAAGTTGCCGTGTCAGCTGCCTCAAATTCGGACGAGGCCCTGATTGGAGGTCGGCGCGTTCAGGTTGACGGATTGCGCGCGTTGGCGATGTTCGGGGTGCTCTACGTCCATTACACCGATGCAAGCCCTCTGACCGAAGATCTTCGGGTCTCGCTATTCTTCGTGGTGAGCGGTTACCTCATCACATTCATCCTCTGGACAGCGAAGCAGCGCGGCGGGCAGATCAATGTCCTGAATTTCTACGCCCGTCGCGCGTTACGGCTGCTTCCGGCCCTCTGGGTCATGATCCTTGTCGCCGCAGCCCTGAATGTCGACGGCGCCCGGCACGAGGCTGTCTGGCACATGTTCCAGCTTTCGAACGTGCGCTTTGCTATGAACGGGGACATGACACCCTGGGTCTTTGCGCAGTTATGGAGCCTGAACGTCCTCGAGCAATTCTATATCCTGTGGCCACTGGTGATCTTGTTCTTGCCCCTGCGCTGGATCTACGTCGTCACCTTCGCGATCATATTCTCGATGCATGTCCTGCACGAGCATCAAGATGAAATCGGCCTGGCCGACGATTGGGACTACCTGGTGCTCAGCTGGGATCCGATTGCCTTTGGCGTACTCGCTTTCCTGCTTCAGCAGATCGAGGCTGCATCGGAAATGCTCACGTCATCCGGCGCCAAGATCCTGGCCCTTATCGCCATCGCAAGCCCCTATTTCCTCTGGGAAGGTTTCGGAGACAGCACGACCTACCGCCTTTTAAGTTGCATGGGTCTTGCCGTCCTCGTCCTTGGCGCGTTCAAGGGCTATGGTGGCATCCTGGGCTGGCTGCTTGGCTGCGGTGTTGCGCGGTTCATCAGCAAGATCAGCTATGGCGTGTACATCTACCACATGCTTGCCTGGGCCATCATGATGCACTGGTTTTCGGCACTTGAAGCTACCAGTTTCACGACATTTCTGGTGATGAGCGCCGTCACGATGTCGATTTCGACCCTGTCCTGGTACGCGATGGAACAGCCGATCAATCGGCTCAAGGCGTATTTCCCGACAACCTCTCGTCTTTGAACGTCAGAAAGGCTGCAGGTCGTTGCCAGAACCCCGCGCAGGGTCTACGCCATTAGGCACGATGCGCGAGTGGGGCGAGATGCCGAAACAGGCCGACAGACATCCCTTTGACGACCTCTTGCAGGCCTCGACTCCCGAAGGGCGGGCGACCGATTTCCTGATCCGCCTGGCGATTCTGGCTGTCCTGATCTTCGCGGCCTTCCGACTGGTCGAGCCGTTTCTCGGAATCTTCGTCTGGGCCGTGGTGATCGCCGTTGCGCTGTCGCCGCTGCATCAGTGGCTGACGCCGCGCCTCGGCGGGCGAAGCCACATCTCCGCCGTCCTTGTCACCGGCGGCGCCTTTCTTGTTGTCATGGGTCCGATCGCAGCGCTTGCCTCTAACCTTGTTGTCACGCTTGGTGAACTGGTGACCGCTTTCAATCAGGGCAAGCTTCGCATCCCGCGTCCGGTCGACAAGATTGCCGAGATACCGCTGATCGGCCCACAGTTGCATGACATGTGGTACCTCGCCTCGACCAACATCGAGGATTTCCTGCGCAGCATCGCGCCGACCCTCCTTCCGGCTGGGGAGACGGTGCTTGGCATTCTTGCCCATGTCGGGCTGGACCTCATGGGCTTTCTGGCTGCTGTCCTCCTGGCAGGCTTTCTTTTCGTCCCGGGTCATCGTCTGGCCGAGGCAAGCAAGCGCCTGGCCGGTCGGGTGATCGAGCCCCGCGGCGCGCAGTTTGTCGACATGGCCGGTGCGACGATCCGGAACGTATCGAGGGGGATCGTGGGCGTCGCGGCGATCCAGATGATCCTTGCGGGGATTGTCATGCAGGTGGCGGGTGTTCCTGCGGCGGGATTGGCAGCCTTTCTTATCCTCGCACTCGCAATCATGCAGATCGGCGCCCTGCCAGTGATCGCCGTTGTCCTGATCTGGGGCTGGTTCAAGCTGCCGGTCGAATGGGCCATCTTCCTGGCGGTAACGTTGATCCCGATCGGCCTGATCGACAACATCCTCAAGCCGCTGCTGATGTCGCGCGGCCTGACCACGCCGACGCTCGTGATATTTCTCGGCGTCCTCGGCGGAACGATCAGCTACGGTCTCATCGGCCTGTTCCTTGGCCCGATCGTGCTTTCGGTCTTCTACGACCTGCTGCTGGCCTGGACCGGTAACGGCAGCCTGGAGCCGACGAGCCCACCGCAGGACGGTTGAGAGCCGAGGGCAGTCCAGCACCATTTCGGTCAGGCGAAGACGGATCGCAGCCAGCTGACAAAATGGTCGACCGCGGGGCGACGCGGTCCGCGAGGCAGGATCACCGCATAATCCACCGAGGGTAGTCCGGAGATTGGCAGTGCGACCAGCCTGCCGGCATCCAGATCTGGCCGGCAAATGATCTCGGTCGCAAGACTGATGCCCAGCCCCTGCCTGGCAGCCGACATTTCCAGATGGGGGCTGCCCAGTTGAACGCGCTTCAGCCGGCTCGTATCGAAGCCGGCCTTGCTCAGGTTCTCTCGGTCCCACGGCCAACCGTGATCGCTGGTGATCCAGGGCAGATCCTGCGGATCGACCAGACCGTCCTTCAGCAACTCCGGGGCGCAGACCGCCAGGATCGGTGTGTGGCAAAGCGGATGGACCTCGGTCCCCGGTGGCGGGGTCGCATCCAAAGCATGAACGCGGACAGCCAGGTCGAAGCCTTCCTCGATTAGATCCACGACAGACGGGGTCGGCACCAGCGCCACCTCGACTTCGGGGTGAAGCGCCCAGAACTCGGGCAGGCGCGGCATGATCGTCTGCTCGGCAACAAAGGTTGTCGTGGTCACCCGCAGGATGCGCCGCTCTTCGCTGCGACGGAGGCCCTCTATACCGGCCGACATGCCCCCGAATGCCTCGCCCAGCACCTGTGCAAGCCGCTCGCCCGCGGGGGTCAGGCTTACGGTCCGCCCGCTGCGCCGCACAAGTTGAACCCCGAGTTCGGCTTCAAGCGCCCTGACCTGCTGGGTTACGGCAGCATGGGTGACATTCAGTGCCCGTCCCGCGCCGGCAAAGCCACCATGTCGTGCCGTGGCATCGAAAGCCCGCAAGGCCGAAAGAGACGGCAAGTCCCGCCACCGAGATGACATGTAAGTTCAGCTTTCGTCTTGTGGAAATTCCTGATTCGATTTTTCGCTTTTTAGTTGCGAGATTCCAGCATGAAATGTCATGTGGGACGAAAGCCGATGTATGATCTGAACCTTGATATGCTTTCTGCATCGACCCGCCATCATGCCAATGGCCGACCGAAAGACATCCATGCCCACCACCTCCAGGAGCACCTGTCGGCGCGGCGCGCCGCACGGCGCGGCCTGTGGATCAGCCGCTTTCGCCGGATCGTCGGCATGTTCGGCCTTACCGCCAAGCAGAACCGTGCGTCCGGGGACAAGGCGGCGCGAACGACGCTCCTTGAGCCACACCGCCCGCGGGTCGGCCCCTATTCCACCTCGACCGTCGCCCAGGTCTCGAAGCAGACGCCGTTCGCCAGCGCCATCACCCCGATGGTCGCTCGCCCACCCAGACCGCGCTCGGGGCCGAAGACCTCGACCAGTAGGTCCGAGAGGCCGGACGAGACCTTGTGCACCTCTTCATAATCGGGCGTGCAGACGACGAAGTTCAGCGTTCGCACCATCGACTTCACCCGGTCAAGCGATCCCACCGCCTGGCGGATGCCGCCAAGCAGGTTCAGCCCGGTCTGGCGAGCGGCTGCATAGCCCTGCTCGGTGGTCAGCGTCGCGCCGAGTCGTCCCTTGTGGGTGATCTCGGCGCCGATCTGGGCAACGTGGCCGGACAGGAACAGCAGGTTTCCGACCCGGTGATAGGGCTTCATCGTGCCATAGCTTGCGCCGTAGTAGCCCATCAGGTCGAAATCGGGGATGTTCAGCCCGATATGGGCCGCGGTCGCTTCGGGATTGCTCATCTGGTGCCTCCGTGTTCCCGGCCCAGCAGACCGCGTCCTGAGGCGGATGTCGAGCGCCTGCAAATTCCGCCCTTTCGCCGACGGTCGGTTTGGGCCAGAACGGGGCAAGCCTCCGGAAAGGACCCCCATGGCCGAGGACCGCGCCCCCCGTCTCTGCGTGCTGATCGACGCTGACAACGTCCCGGCCTCTTACGCCGAGGCGATCTTTGAAGAGATAGCGAGCCTGGGCGAGGCCAGCGTGCGCCGCATATATGGCGACTGGTCGGCGCAGCGCCTGCAGGTCTGGGCCCGCAAAGTCGCGGCGTTGGGGCTGGTGGCCGACCAGCAGTTCTCGAACACCAAAGGCAAGAACGCCTCGGATATCGGTCTGGTCATTGCCGCGATGGATTTCCTGCATTCCGGCCTGTTCGACGGCTTCGTTTTGGTCAGTTCCGACAGCGACTTCACCCGCCTCGCCGCTCGGATCCGCGAACAGGGGCTGGATGTCTACGGCATCGGCGAGAAGAAGACACCGGAAGCCTTCCGCATGGCCTGCAAGCGGTTCATCTATGTCGAGAACCTCAGCGCCGACGAACCTGCCCGCGCCGCATCCCGCAGCGAACCGGTCACAGGAAGTGACCTGCAGGCGACCGAGCCGTCGGCCAAGCCCACGGGCAAGGAGCCACCCGCCAAGGCGATCCCGCTGATCGCCGCCGCCATGCGCGCCATCGACCCCGAAGGCGAGTGGTATTCGCTTGGCCAGATCGGACAGTTCCTGACCCAGGCGAATCCGGATTTCGACACGCGCACCTATGGCAGCGCCAAGCTTTCGGACCTCATCAAGAAGCTGTCGAGTCGCTTCGAGGTGCAGGCGGGACCGAGTGGCCAGCTGTTGGCGAGGGATGTGTCATGAAGCCGCAATGCCCTGATAACGCCTTATTTTCCTGAGACGGTGCGGCTGTGTTGTTGTTGCCCGGTGTTCAATGGAATTTAAGCCTGTCGTTGTTCCAGTGGCCCCAAGGGTCGGGGTCTTCGTGGACGGAGAGAATATCTCGCAGGATCACGCTGGCCGAATCATCATGCGATCGCTCTGCTATGGATCGCTGGCAATCCGACGCGTCTACGGCAATGCTGCAAAGATGCCGAAATGGGACGCTGCGCCCGGTTTTCGCCTGGTGCATTCCGGGATAGGAAAGAACGCTACCGATCTGCTGCTGGCGATCGAGGTGATGGATTTCGTGCTGCGTAACGAGCTGCAGACCGTTGTCATCGCATCGTCAGACCGGGACTTCACTCATCTGGCGACGTTCCTCAGGGAGCGGGGAACAACGGTCGTCGGGATTGGCGAAGGGAAAACGAGCGAGACGTTTCGCAAGGCATGCAGTGCTTTCCACGAAGTGGCAAGGCCCGAGCCGGATCCCGCGCCCAACAGTCAGCCTCCTTCCGCTTCAGCGACGCCCGGTTGTGCCACTGCGCCGTTCCATGAGACAGTCCTGCGCGTTGTTCGTAGTTTCCCGACCAAGCAAGGTGTCTTGCTGACCGAAATCAATGTTCTGGTTAGGGCCTTGACCGATCTCAAGATCAGTCAACAGTCAGAAAAAACTTGGCGATCGTACTTCTTGGCTCGGCCGGAAACCTATGTCTGCGATCCCAAAGGGCCGGAGGCCCGCGTACGCCTGAAATGCCCCTGATCCATCTGGGCTTTCTGCCCTGTGCCGCCAAACACGCACTGGCGGCTGGCGAAGACACTTTAGTACAATCCGGCCACGCTGAGGGTATTCGAAGCAAATACTTATCTCGCCAGGTCGGGCTTCGGCTTGCTCCAAAGCTGCCTCAGACCGCACTGCGCCGCATTGAGACCACGCCATACCGCGCAAGGAACATGTCCACGGCGCCAGTCACCACGCGCTCGCGATCAGCCTGCGCGATCTTGCGGCCCATGCCCATCAGCTGCCGAGGGAAGAGATCGGCCTTGCAAAGCTCGAGGAACTGGCCGGCTGCAAGCTCCTTGTCCTCGATCTGCAACTCGCCCCGATCTTCGGCCTCGTGGAAATACTCGACCAGCCGCGCGCGCATCATCTTCGGACCGTTCTCGTAGAACTCGCGGCCGATCTCGGGGAAACGGTCGCTCTCTGCAACGCAGATCCGGTAGATGCGCAAGCCGAAATCCGACAGGAGGAAGTCCAGCATCCGCGACGCGCAGATCGTCAGCACATCCCGCGGACCGCTGCCCGAGGTGATAAGGTCGGCCGTCTCGCGCGATTGACGGCAGCATTCACCGCGAGCCACCTCAAGGAAGAGCAGCCGCTTGTCAGGGAAATAGCTGTAGAGTGTCGCCTTTGACACGCCGGCTTCGCGGGCAATGTCGTCGACGCTCGCCCCTTCGAATCCGTCACGACGGAAAACATGCCAGGCGCCGTTCAACACCTGTTCATATTTTCGTCCGCGCTTGATGATCGGCTCGGCGCTGCCCATGCATGTCTCCTGCCGCGACAATAGTCAGCCAGCCCCCGGCGGACAAGCATGTCGTCAGTGCGATGATACGTTCCCGGGTTGCCGGAACCCTGATCCGGCTGCAGATGTGACTATCACAGAGGCTCGGATCAAGCCTCGCCCGGGCCGCGATCCCGCCTTGCGCATGGTTGTGATCCCGATATTTTAGAATGATTCCAAACTGAGGCCCATGATGCTGTCAGCGCTGACCCAACGCCGCCGCTTTTCCGATCTGACGGAGCAGGAGGTTCTGTCCCTCGCCATATCATCCGAAGAGGATGATGCGCGAATTTACCGCACCTTTGCGGCGCGTCTGGCCGATCAGTTCCCGGCCTCGGCCGCGGTGTTTGACGGTATGGCAGCGGAAGAAGACATTCACCGGCAGCGGCTGATCGAGCTGCACCAGGCGCGGTTCGGCGATCGCATCCCCCTGATCCGCCGCGAGCATGTTGCCGGCTTTTATGCACGCAAGCCGATCTGGCTGGCCACCACCCTCACCCTCGACCAGATCCGGGGCGAGGCGCATGACATGGAGAAGCAGGCACAGCGGTTCTATGAGACCGCAGCACAGGCCACATCCGACGCTGCAACACGCCGGCTGCTGGGCGATCTGGCCGCCGCCGAGGCCGGGCATGAACGCACGGCCGACGAACTGGAACAGAAGCACCTCGGCGAGAACGAGCGCGATGCCGAGGATGCGAGCGCCCGGCGGCAATTCATTCTGACCTGGGTCCAACCGGGACTCGCCGGGCTGATGGACGGTTCGGTCTCGACCCTTGCGCCGATCTTCGCCACCGCCTTCGCCACTCAGAACAGTCACACGACATTGCTGGTCGGCACGGCCGCGGCGGTCGGTGCCGGTATCTCTATGGGCTTTACCGAGGCGGCGCATGACGACGGCGTCTTGTCGGGCCGCGGCTCTCCCATCAAGCGCGGCCTTGCGTCGGGGATCATGACGGCGGTGGGGGGGCTGGGCCACGCCCTGCCCTACCTGATCCCGGATTTCTGGACGGCGACCGCGATCGCCATCGCGGTGGTGTTTGTCGAACTCTGGGCCATTGCATGGATCCAGAACCGCTACATGGAGACGCCATTCCTGCGTGCAGCCTTCCAGGTGGTGCTGGGAGGTGCTTTGGTCTTTGCGGCCGGGGTCCTGATCGGCGGCGGCTGACGCGCTCGCGAAAGCGCACGGGGGCTTTGCACCGTCGCACCCCACCGGGGGTTAACTGCACCACGATGAAACAGCGGGAACCAACCAGGCTCTCGCTGACTTGCATCCCCGGCGCAGGCATGGAAAGCCTTGACCTGACCTGCCGCGGAAGTGCCGATGCTGCCGATCCTTTTGAAGACGTTGCCCTTCTTCGCGCTGATCGGCCTGGGCTTTGCGGCGGCCCGGACACGCTTCATCTCGACAGAAGCGGTGGCGGGCCTGACGCGCTTCGTTTTCTATTTCGCGCTTTCGGCCATGCTGTTTGGCTTCGCCGCAAACCTGTCGCTTTCCGCGATCTTCTCGACCCGGTTCCTGCTGGCCTATCTGACAGGTTCACTGGTCCTCTGGGCGATTGCCTTCATCATCTCACGTTGGCGTCACGGCCGCATGGACGAAGCGGCGATGGAGGCCCATTGCGCAATTACCGGTAATACCGGCTTCCTCGGCGTCCCGATGTTGGTGATGCTGATGGGCGCGCAGGCGGCGGGGCCGGTGCTCATGGTGCTGACCATCGACCTGATCGTGTTCTCGACCCTCGTGACGCTGCTCGTCACCGCCGCGCGCGAGGGACGGATGCGGTGGGCGACGGTGCGGGTGCTGGCGCTCGGGCTGCTGGGCAACCCGATGATCGTGTCGATGGCGCTTGGTCTGGGCTGGGCGGCGACCGGGTGGACGCTCTGGCCGCCTGTGAATGATTTCCTCACGCTACTTGGCGCTGCGGCAACGCCGGGGGCGCTCTTTGCCATCGGCGCCTCGCTGGCCGGCCGGTCGGCCGAGCGGTTGTCGGTGGCGGTCTGGATCAGCGCGGCGAAGCTGATCCTGCATCCGGCGCTGGTGGCGTTTTCCGCGCTGGTGCTTTACGGGGTCGACAAGTCACAGGCAGGGGTGATGATCGCGGCGGCCTCGCTTCCCGTGGCGGGCAATGTCTATATCCTTGCCCAACATTTCGGGGTCGCGCCGCAGCGCGTTTCGACCTCGATCCTGATTTCCACGGCGGTCAGCATCTTGACCGTCTCAGCCGTGATCGCTTGGGTCACGGCGCATTGACGAAAGGAAGACGCCATGAAGACCATTTCGGAGAACCGCGCCTTCAACGGGGTGCAGGGGGTCTATACCCATGCCTCGGACGCCTGCGGCTGCGACATGACCTTTGGCCTGTTCCTGCCCGAGGAGGCCGAGAAGGAGCCCGTTCCGGTCCTGTGGTACCTTTCAGGCCTGACCTGCACGCACGAGAATGCGATGGTTAAGGCCGGGGCGCAGAAATGGGCATCCGAGGCCGGAATCGCACTGGTTTTCCCCGACACCAGCCCGCGGGGCGAGGATGTGGCCAATGACCCGGCCTACGACCTTGGCCAGGGTGCTGGCTTTTACGTGAACGCGACGGAAGAGCCCTGGGCACCGCATTTCCGCATGTGGGACTATGTGACCGAGGAGCTGCCGCGCCTTCTGTTCAATGCCTTCCCGGTTGCCGAGGAGCGGCAGGCGATCACCGGTCACTCCATGGGCGGCCACGGCGCGCTGACCATCGCCATGAGCTTTCCGGGCCGGTTCCAGTCGGTTTCGGCCTTTGCACCGATCACCAACCCGACGGTGAGCGACTGGGGGCGCAAGCAGTTCACCGCCTATCTCGGCAGCGACGAGACGAAATGGGCCCCGCATGATGCCACGCTCCTCATGCGGCGGCGCGGGTTCGACGGGCCGATGCTGATCGACCAGGGCGGCTCCGACCAGTTCCTTGACCTGCTGAAACCCGAGGCGCTGGCCGAAGCGATGATGGCGCGGCGGCAGAACGGTGTCTTCCGGATGCAGAAGGGATACGACCACAGCTATTTCTTCGTGGCGAGCTTCATGGAAGAACATGTCGGCTTCCACGCAAGGGCGCTTTATGACTGAAACGCGCATCCTCGTGGATGCCGATGCCTGCCCGGTCAAGGACGAGACCGAGCGGGTGGCGACCCGGCACCGGCTGCGGATGATCCTAGTCTCGAACGGCGGCATCAGACCATCGGCGAACCCACTGGTTGAAAGTGTCTATGTCGCGGACGGGCCGGATGAGGCTGACAAGTGGATCGCGGCGGCGGCGGGACCGGCTGACGTCGTGGTGACCAACGACATTCCGCTGGCCGCGAAATGCGTGGCGGCGGGAGCCAGGGTGGTGAAGCCGAACGGCGAGATGCTGACGTCGGCCAATGTCGGCATGGCGCTGGCGGCGCGCGATCTGGCCGCCGACCTGCGGGCAGCAGATCCGTTCCGGCAGGGCGGTGGCAAGAGCTTCGGCAAGCTCGACCGGTCACGCTTTCTCGACACGCTGGAACGGGCTGTCCGCGCGGCGCGGGCGGGATAGCGCCTGTCGCGGGCGGGACAGACGGCCTTGTCGCGGCCGGGGCAAGCTTCGCCTGTGACAACCCAAATTTCCCAGCCCCACCGCCTTGCGCTCGTCGGCATCCTGTCTGCTGTCGGCGGATCGCTGGTCTTTTCGATCAACGACGTCTCGATCAAGTTTCTGAGTGGCAGCTATGCCCTGCACGAGGTGGTGTTGATCCGCTCGTCCGTCGGGCTGATGATCATGCTCTGCGTCGTCCTGCCCTTCCACGGCGGGTTGCCGGCCCTGCGGACACAGCGGCTGCCCATGCACCTGATGCGGGCGCTGTTCGTCGTCTGCTCCAACCTGTTCTACTTCCTGGGCCTTGCGGCGATGCCGCTGGCCGATGCTGTGGCCATCTTCTTCATCGCGCCGCTGCTTATCACTGCGCTCTCCGTGCCTCTGCTGGGCGAAAAGGTGGGGATCCGGCGCTGGATCGCCGTGGGAGTGGGCCTTCTCGGCGTGATCGTGATGATGCGCCCGGGGCAGAGCGGATTTCACTGGGCCGCACTGCTCCCGGTGCTGTCGGCACTCTTCTACGCGATGATGCATATGATGACCCGGCGCATGGGGATCAGTGAAAAGGCCGTGACGATGGCCTTCTATGTGCAGCTGACCTTTATCGTCGTCTGTTTGGGGATGGGCTTTACCGTCGGCGACGGCCACCTCGCGGCACAAAGCGATCCGTCGCTCGCCTTCCTGTTCCGTGGCTGGACCTGGCCGCATCCGGGTGATTGGCCAATCTTCCTGGCCTCGGGCGCCGCCAGCGCCATCGGCGGCTTCCTGATCGCCCAGGCCTACCGGCTGTGCGAGGCGGGGCTCGTCGCGCCCTTCGAATATGCCTCCATGCCGCTGGCGATCTTCTGGGGCGCCACGGTCTTTGGCACCTGGCCCGATCTGCACGCCTGGGTCGGTATCGCATTGATCTGCGGCGGCGGCCTGTACATGTTCTGGCGCGAGGCCGTGAACAGGAGCAGGACCGAATGACGACCCCCGAGGCGGTGATCTTCGACATCGGCAACGTGCTGATCGAGTGGAACCCAGAACGCTACTACGACCGCCGGATCGGGCGCGAGGCGCGCAAGAGGATGTTCGCCGAAGTCGATCTGCACGGAATGAACGACAAGGTCGATGCGGGCGGTCTCTTCCGTGAAACGATCTATGAAACCGCCGACGCCCATCCCGACTGGGCCGAGCAGATCCGCTGGTGGCACGACCACTGGATCGACATCGCGTCGCCCACGATCGACCATTCGATCGCGCTTCTTCGTGCGCTTCGGACCAAGGGCATTCCGGTCTTCGCTTTGACCAATTTCGGCATCTACAGTTTTGCCTATGCCCAGACGCAGTACGACTTCCTGAACGAATTCGACCGCCCCTATGTCTCGGGGCACATGGGGGTCATCAAGCCCGATTCACGGATCTACGAGATGGTCGAGAAGGATTGCGGCATCGCGCCCGGTCGTCTCCTGTTCACCGACGACCGGGCCGACAACATCGCCGCAGCGCAGGCGCGCGGCTGGCAGACCCATCACTTCGAAGGGCCGGTGGGCTGGGCGCGCCGGCTGGTCGAAGCGGGACTTCTTTCCGAAAGCGAGGCTGGACTATGACCGTTGAATTCATCGGACCCGATGCCGAGGCGCATTTGAGCTGGAACGGGCTGGTCGAGGCCTTCAAGGCCGGCCACCGGCTGCCCCGGGCCGAGATCGGCGACACGCTGCTTTACCGCGGCAAGGACACGCTTCTGAACCGCGCCGCCTGGATTGACGGGCTCGGGCTTCTGGTCAAGGCTGCAACGATCTTTCCGGACAATGCCGCGCTGGACAAGCCAAGCGTCAATGGCTCGGTGACGGTCTATGACGACCGCGCGGGCGAATTGGAGGCGGTGATCGATTTTCACCTGGTCACCAAGTGGAAAACTGCGGGTGACAGCCTGCTGGCCACGCGCGAACTGGCGCGACCCGACAGCCGGAATATCCTCATCGTGGGGGCGGGCACGGTGGCGCGGTCGCTGGTCGGCGCCTATCGCAGCGCCTTCCCCGAGGCGCGCTTCACCTTCTGGAACCGCAGCCGGGCGGGTGCGGAAGCGGCGGCGGCCGCAACTGGGGCCGAGGTCGCCGACGATCTGGCGATTGCCGTGGAACAGGCCGACATCATCGCCACCGCCACGATGACCCACGAGCCGGTCATCCACGGCGAATGGTTGAGACCCGGGACACATCTGGACCTGATTGGCGCCTATCGCCCCGACATGCGAGAGGTCGATGACGAGGCGCTGACACGCGCCCGCATCTTCGTCGATTCCCGGGCGACGACCATTCACCACATCGGCGAGTTGAAGGACCCGATCGCGCGCGGCGTGATCTCGGAGGCGGACGTGATCGCAGACTACTACGATCTGGAAAAAGGGACCTTTGCTCGCCGCTCGCCCGACGAGATCACCATCGCCAAGAACGGCGGCGGCGCGCATCTTGACCTGATGACGGCGACCTACATCCTCGGCGCCTGGCGCGGGCGATGACTTGCCCGTGACGAGGGCGGCACTGGCTCTAGGGAGGAATGCATGACCGGGAACTCAAGACGCAGCCTCTGGCTGATCGCAGGCGCGGCGGGGTTGGTTGGCGTGTCGGGCGGCATCGCCCTCGGGAGGGCAAGCTATCCCCCGCTCGATGTGCTCTTGTACACCTCCACGACCGTGATCGGACAGCCCTTTGCCTATCCTCCCGGCAAGGCAAAGATCACCGCCGCACTCGTCACAATTGTCCCGGGGCAGGAAACCGGGTGGCACAAGCACAATGTCCCACTCTTCGCCTGGATGCTGGACGGAGAACTGACGGTCGATTACGGATCCGAAGGCACGAAGGTCTATCACAAGGGAGATTCCCTCGTCGAAGCCTATCAGTCCCCTCACAACGGACGGAACACTGGAAAGGACGACGTGCGTCTCATTGCGGTCTTCATGGGCGCGGATGGGATCGAAAACACTACAGCCGAGGCAAACTAGGGTCGCCCACCATCTGGATTTTTCGTGATTTCGGGAAATGGTCGGAGCGAGAGGATTCGAACCTCCGACCCCCTGCTCCCGAAGCAGGTGCGCTACCAGGCTGCGCTACGCTCCGACCGTGGGCGGGGGGTTAAACCGTCCGCAGGGCATTTGCAAGGGGGCTTCTGGCGCGATCAGTCGGCGATATCGCGCGTTGTCACTCGGGCAAGGATCAGGCTGATCCGTGGCACGATCCCGGTCTCCGGGCGTGACTTTGACTCCAGGACAGGCCGCTGCGTCTCGACCTTGCCGCCGCCCTCGCGCAGCACGATGTAGATTCCGCTCGCGATGATGATTGCCGCGCCGATGCCGGTGTAAAGGTCGGGGCGTTCCGAGAAGAAGATCGCGCCATAGATCGCCGCCCAGATGATCTGGGAATACTGCATCGGCGCCACCACCACGGCCTGCGCCGCGCGATAAGCCGCGATCACGAGGAGTGACGCGACGAAGCTGAAGCTCGCGATGATCGCCAGCATCCCCACATGCTCGATCGGCATAGGATGGTATACGAACGGCAGCGCCAGACCGAGAACGACGAAGTTCGCGATCATCGGATAAAGGATCAGGACCGCACTCCGCTCGTCTTGTCCGATCTTGCGCACGATGATCGAGGCGAAAGATGAGGTGACGGCAGCCGTCAGCGCCGCAAAGTGCCCGAGTTCCAGCGAAGACTGACCGGGGCGCAACACGACCAGCACACCGCAGAGGCCGACCATGACCGCAAGACCGCGGCGAATCCCCACGCGCTCACCCAGGACCGGAATGGCGAGGATGGTGATGAGCAGAGGCGCGGCAAAGAGGATGGCGTAGGTCTGGGCCAGCGGCAGGACCGAGAAGGCGTAGAATGCAGAGAGGCCGGTGATGACCGTGCAGACGGTGCGGGCCAGGGACCACCAGGGATGTTTCGGTCGCAGGTTCCCATCGCGGCGATCCTGGATCAGCATCAGCGTCACCAGCGGAAACGCCAGCAGCGTGCTGAAGAAGATGATTTGTACCGGGGAATAGAGCCCGCCCAGGAATTTCACCACCACGTCATGGGTGGAATAGATCGCAAAGGCGAGCAGCGCCATGAGCGCCCCGCGGAGGTTCGAATTCTGGATCGCCATCGGTGGAGTCCCGGCCGGACTCCAATGTCCGGCGCCTGTCCGCCTTTTCGCGCCGTCCTGCGCCGCTGGCAAGATGGACGCACGTAAAAATTTGCCCGCCGGACACGATGCGCCGGCGGGCGGAGGGGCGGGCGGTCAGAGGCTCGCGTCGAGGGCCGCGAGGATCGCGTCGCCCATACCCTGGGTCGAAACCGGCGTGCCCCCTGCGGGGCCCATCAGGTCGGCGGTGCGCACGCCGTCGGCCAGCACCTTTTCCACAGCCTGTTCGACGCGGGCTGCCTCGTCGCCCATGTCGAAGGAATAGCGCAGCGCCATCGCAAAGCTCAGGATGCAGGCGATCGGGTTGGCCTTGCCCTGCCCTGCAATGTCAGGAGCCGAGCCGTGGACGGGCTCGTAAAGCGCCTTGGGCCGGCCGTTCGCCATCGGTGCGCCGAGGCTCGCCGAGGGCAACATCCCAAGCGAACCGGTCAGCATCGCCGCACAGTCCGACAGGATGTCGCCGAACAGGTTGTCGGTCACGATCACGTCGAACTGTTTGGGCCAGCGCACAAGCTGCATCGCGCCGTTGTCGGCATACATGTGGCTGAGTTCCACGTCCGGGTATTCGTTGTCATGGACCCACTGCACCTCTTCCCGCCAGAGGATACCCGATTCCATGACGTTGGCCTTCTCCATCGAGCAGACCTTGTTGGCACGCCGGCGGGCCATCTCGAAGGCCGAACGGGCGACGCGACGGATTTCGTCGGTTGTGTAACGCTGCGTGTTGATACCGACGCGGCCGCCCTCGTTGTCGGGGAAGATGCCCCGCGGTTCGCCGAAATAGACGCCCGAGGTCAGTTCGCGGACGATGACGATGTCGAGACCGGCAACCACGTCCTTCTTCAGCGAGGAGAAATCGGCCAGCGCATCGAAGCATTGGGCGGGACGAAGGTTGGCGTAGAGGTCCATCTCCTTGCGCAGGCGCAGAAGGCCACGCTCGGGCTTCAGGCTGAAGTCGAGCGTGTCGTATTTCGGGCCACCCACGGCGCCGAGAAGGACCGCGTCCACCTCCTGCGCCTTGGCCATGGTCTTGTCGGCCAGAGGCACACCATAGGCATCGTAAGCGCAACCGCCGACCAGATCCTCGGACACGTCGAACTTGATGCCACGCTTGTCGCCATACCACGCGATGATGCGTTTCACCTCGGCCATGACTTCGGGACCGATGCCGTCGCCGGCGAGGATGAGAAGGCTCGGATTGGCCAAGATGAACTCCCTTCGGGATATGGCGTGATGTCGCGCGAGGCCTAGCCAAACCCTGCCCAAGGGTCAAGGCGCGGCAGGACCCGGCAGATCCAGATCGACCCAGACAAGACGGTGGCGCGATGCCGCAAGGATGGTCCCCGCCAGGGGGTCGCCCGGCTCTGGCCGCATCGCCCCGGCGGAATGGATGTCCAGCGCGGCACTCGGCAGCACATAGTCCAGTTGCAGCGGTCCCGGTCCGCCAGTCGGCCGGAAGTCGGCGGTTTCGGTTCCGGGCGGCAGCGGCGATTGCAGCCGGGGATCGGCGAGCAACGCGGTCAGGGCCGCCGGACGCCCTTCGCCCTTCGCCGGGTCCAACTCGGCATCCCCGAGAATGACGAAGGGCTGCGTGGGGGAAGGCCATGGCAACGCACCATCCAGAAGCCGCAGCCAGAAAGCCGTTTCGTCCTGGTTGCGCCGGCCATTGCGATCCTCCGGCCCGTCGAACACCGGCGGCGTGGCGTTCCAGGTAAGGAGATGCAGCATGCGCTGGTCGGGCAGCGTCACGGCAATGTCCCAGTGCCCGGTGCTGGACAGTCGCTGCACCGCCGCCACTTCGGCGCTCCAGCCGGGGGGAAGATCAGCCTGCGGTAGGTCCCTCCACGGCAGGGCCGAGAAGTCGTGCGAGGCTCCGGCATCGACCGGCAGGCGCGACAACACCGCCATCCCGCCAGCCCCGGCGAAGTCGCCATAGCCCTGAGCATCGCGTGGCCCGCCCCTTCGCCCATCGCCATCAAGGTCCAGCCCGGTTGCCAGACCGGAATTCGGGCGCCAGGCGAAGCGGTAGGGATAGTCGAGGCCCTTGCGCCGCAGCTGATCCGCTAGCGCGGTCAGCGCGCGAAGGTCCAGGTCATAGTCGATGCCCTGCAGCACCAGCACGTCGGCATCGGCGCGGGCGATCACGGCTGCCACGGCACCGACCTGGGGATCGCCCCCGGACAGGATCGACTGGTAGAGAAGCCCCGGCCCCGCGCGCGTCAGTTCCACGTCATAAGTGGCAATGCGCAAGGCATCGGCAGAGGCTGGTGTAGCAAGCAGGAAAGCGGCGATCAGGCCGGAACGGGATGCCCTTGTGCGAGGCTGTTCTGCCGGCGCTTCTGTCGGATCATGTCGGCGATCCGGCCCATCGCGATGCCGCGCATGAACAGGCTCGCCGGAAGAAATGCCCATGCAGCCACCGTCCAGATCAAGGTCTGAGGCGAGGTGAAAGTCACCGGTTCGAACCCGCTCGACCCGGCCTTCACCACGGCCGGAATCAGGAATGGCAGAAGAAACCCTAACGCAATGTTAATGCGGGCATCGCGGTCGAGCCGGTCGACCACGTCGCCGCCCGCCGTCGGGTCGAAGGTGGGCAGGTTGACCCAGACGTTGAAGGCACCCGAACGCGAGGGCCAGTTGTAGAACTTGAGAAGAACCACGAAGATCGACAGAGACATCAGCGAGGTCAGATAGCTCAGCCCCGTCGCGATGCGGACAAAGCTGGTGTCGCCATCCGGCGTGCCATCGTTGATCATCAGTGTCGCAAGCCGGACCGGGCTAAATGGGAAATCCATGGCGGTGCCGATCAGGCCGCCCACGGCACGGACGAAGACGGTCAGCGTCGTCGGGTGGGACTCGCCGCGCGCGATGATCGTCAGCAGGAAGATCGTCACGAACAGCATCAGGAAACGGACCCGGTTGAACGGCGGCGCGTCGCGGAACTCGATCAGGCCGGGATAGGCGGCATTGTATTCGATGAAGGTCAGGAAGCCGGCGAACAGCGCGACAAGGGCAACCATCTCCTTGCCGTCCGAGGCAGCGCCCGGCAGGAGGATGGACGGCGTGGCCACAAGGACCATCACCAGAATGGCACGAACGATCGCGCCGGTCAGCCGCGACACCACTGCTCTTCTGCCCTCATCACGGACGGCGCCGGTACTTTGCCGGGGCCTTATCCCAAAGATGCCCCCCAGTTTGTGGCGGGCTGCCATAATCTTGCCCAATTCTTGCCTTCTTTCCCCAGGTCCAGCAACGACTTGTTAATAAGGTCCGGGAAATGTGGCGCTTTCGCGGAGAATGTGTCGCGACTTTGCATCAAATAGGCGATGAAAAAGGGGCCGCCCACAGGGCGGCCCCACATCTTGCGGTTGAGCGCCAGGTCAGACCCAAGGGCGAACTGTGGCAGCGGTCTTTTCGTAGGCGTCGATCGACGCCGCCTTTTCCAGCGTGAGTCCGATATCGTCGAGTCCGTTCAGCAGGCAGTGCTTGCGGAATGGGTCCACGTCGAAATGGAAGCTCTGTCCGTCCGAGCTGGTGACGGTCTGCGCCTCGAGGTCGACCGTGATCCGGGCATTGGCCCCTTTCTTCGCGTCTTCCATCAGGACTGCGACCTGATCCTGCGGCAAGACGATCGGCAGGATGCCGTTCTTGAAGCAGTTGTTGAAGAAGATGTCGGCGAAGCTGGTCGAGATGACGCAGCGGATGCCGAAGTCGAGCAGCGCCCAGGGCGCATGTTCGCGCGACGATCCGCAGCCGAAGTTGTCGCCCGCCACAAGGATTTCCGCCTTGCGATAGGCCGGCTGGTTCAGAACGAAATCCGGGATCTCGGCCCCGTCCTGCGTGTAGCGCATCTCGTCGAACAGGTTCTTGCCAAGCCCCGAGCGCTGAATTGTCTTCAGGAACTGCTTGGGGATGATCATGTCTGTGTCGATATTGACCAGCGGCATGGGCGCCGCGATGCCGGTCAGGGTGGTGAATTTGTCCATCACACGGTCTCCGCCATGAATTCGCGCACATCGGTCAGGTGGCCGGTCACCGCCGCCGCCGCCGCCATCGCGGGCGACAACAGGTGCGTGCGGCCGCCACGGCCCTGACGACCCTCGAAGTTGCGGTTCGAGGTGGCGGCGCAGCGCTCGCCGGGGCTCAGCTGATCTGGGTTCATAGCCAGACACATCGAGCAGCCCGCCAGCCGCCATTCAAAGCCCGCGTCGATGAAGATCTGCGCCAGACCTTCCTCTTCCGCCTGCGCCCTGACAAGGCCCGAGCCCGGCACGACCATCGCGCGCATGCCGTCCTTGATCTTCTTGCCCTTCAGGATCGCCGCAGCCGCCCGCAGGTCCTCGATCCGACCGTTGGTGCAGGAGCCGATGAACACGGTGTCGATCTTGATGTCGGTCAGCTTCTGGCCCGGCTTCAGGCCCATATAGTCGAGCGACCGGCGCGCGGCCTCGACCTTGCCGCCGGTGAAGCTTTCGGGATCGGGCACGACGCCCGTGATCGGCAGGACGTCCTCGGGGCTGGTCCCCCAGGTCACGACCGGCGCAATGTCTTCGCCGCGGATCGTCACCACCTTGTCGAAATGCGCACCCTCGTCCGAGTAGAGCGTCTTCCACCAGGCGAGTGCCGCTTCCCACTTCGCGCCCTTCGGCGCATGCGGGCGGCCCATCACATAGGCGAAGGTCTTCTCGTCGGGGGCGATGAGGCCGGCGCGCGCACCGCCTTCGATCGCCATGTTGCAGACGGTCATGCGGCCTTCCATCGACAGCTCGCGGATCGCCTGACCGCAATATTCGATGACATAGCCGGTGCCGCCCGCCGTGCCGGTTTCGCCGATCACCGACAGCGTGATGTCCTTGGCCGTGACGCCGGGGCGGAGCGACCCGGTGATCTCGACCTTCATGTTCTTCGATTTCTTCTGGATCAGCGTCTGGGTGGCCAGCACATGCTCGACCTCCGACGTGCCGATGCCGTGCGCCAGCGCGCCGAAGGCGCCGTGGGTTGCGGTATGCGAGTCGCCGCAGACCACGGTCATGCCCGGCAGCGTCCAGCCCTGTTCCGGGCCGACGATGTGGACGATGCCCTGGCGGATGTCCGACACCGGGTAGTAGTTGATGCCGAAATCCTTGGCGTTCTTGTCGAGCGCCTCGACCTGGATGCGGCTTTCCTCGTTGTCGATATGCTTGTCACGGCCGGGCGTGGTCGGCACGTTGTGGTCCGGCACCGCGATGGTCTTTTCCGGCGCGCGCACCTTGCGGCCGGTCATGCGCAGCCCTGCGAAGGCCTGCGGGCTGGTCACTTCGTGCTCAAGTTGGCGGTCGATATACAGCAGGCAGGTGCCGTCCTCGGCTTCGTGGACGACATGCGCGTCCCAGATCTTGTCATAGAGCGTTTTCGGAGACATGGGTCTTCCTCTGGATATTCGGGCGATTGGCTGGAATTCGGTCGCGGGCGCAAGAGGCACCGCATCGCTGCCGACCGTCAGAGTCGGGCGAGGATCGAAACGGTGGCGCCGTAGAACCGCCAGGGCAGCCGGGCGCGGTCATCCATGTCGAAGAAGCGGATCATGGCGGCTAGATAGGCCCGAATCCATCGCGAAGCAAGCGCGCCGCAACACCGGCGGTGGACAGCCCCGGGGAATGGCGCTATGGGCTGCCCCCTTTCGTTGCCCCCGCGCGTTGAGATTCGGCTAGGGCAATGCTATCTATGGTCCATGCCCCGCGCCGGGGCCAATGCGGCGCGCAACCCGGGAGGACGATGTCCTGTCTCATTCTGACCCTTCGGCCGGGACTTCGGCCGAACCGCGGGCGGGCGTCATGACCGCTCCGATCCAGGCCAAGACGGTCGAACCGTCCAGTGAAGCGCTGTTGGCCGCCATCCTCGCCTCGCTTGATGACGACAAGGCCGAAGAGGTCGTGACGATCGATCTGCGCGGTCGTTCTGACATGGCGGATTACATGGTCATCTGTTCTGGCCGGTCTTCCCGCCAGGTGTCGTCGATTGCCGAAAAGCTGGTCGACCGCCTGAAGCAGGACCATGGCCGCCAGTGCAAGATTGAGGGCAAGGAAACCGGCGACTGGGTGCTGATCGATACGGGCGACGTGATCGTCCATGTCTTCCGCCCGGAAGTGCGTGAGTTCTACCAGCTCGAAAAGATGTGGCTGCCCACCGGCAGCCGGATGCCCAAGGGCGCCTGATGCGTCTGGCGATCTGCGCCGTGGGCCGGCTGCGCGCCGGGCCGGAACGCATGCTTGTCGATGACTACGTCACACGGTTCAACCGGACAGCCCGCCCCCTTGGCCTTGGCCCGCTGACCGAGCACGAGGTCGAGGATCGCAAGGGCGGCGGCATGACGGCAGAGGCTGAACTCCTGTCGCGCGCCCTTCCCGCCAACGCCGTGGTTGTCGCGCTGGATGAACGCGGCCTGACCCTGACCTCGCCTGAATTCGCCCATCGCCTCGCCGCTTTCCGCGACGAGGGTCGGCAGGATTTGGCCTTCCTCATCGGCGGGGCCGACGGGCTCGCGCCCGCCCTGCGCGACCGGGCCGATCTTGCGATTTCGTTCGGAAAGATGGTCTGGCCGCACATGCTGGTGCGGGTGATGCTGGCCGAACAGGTCTACCGCGCCGCGACGATCCTGTCGGGCAGCCCCTATCACCGCGCCTGAGGCCGTTGCCGCGGATCGCAACCGGGCGTAGAACCGTCGCGACCCCTGCGAAAGGCCCCTCCCATGCCCGCACCGAGACCCGTTGTCCTTTGCATCCTCGATGGTTGGGGACTACGCGAGGACAAGACGGCCAATGCCCCCGCACTTGCCGATGTGCCGAACTTCAACCGCCTCTGGGCGACCTGCCCGCATGCGACGCTGGTCACGCACGGGCCCGATGTCGGTCTGCCGTCCGGCCAGATGGGAAACTCCGAAGTCGGCCATACCAATATCGGCGCAGGCCGGATCGTGGCGATGGACCTTGGCGCCATCGACCTCGCGATCGAGCAGGGCACATTCTTCAGCAACCCCGCGCTTCTTGATTTCATCTCTCGGCTCAAGGCGAGCGGCGGCACCGCGCATGTGCTGGGCGTTGTCTCGGATGGCGGCGTCCATGGGCATATCCTGCACCTTCTCGCCGCGCTGCGTGCGTTGACCGGCGCGGGCATCCCGGTTGTCGTCCATGCCATCACTGACGGGCGCGACGTGCCGCCCTCTTCGGCTGCGGGCTACATGGCACAATTGGTCGATGGCCTGCCGGACGGTGCCCGGATCGGTACCGTCACCGGCCGTTACTGGGCGATGGACCGCGACAACCGGTGGGAGCGGGTTTCGCGCGCCTATGACGCCATTGTCCGCGCCAAGGGCGATGCCGCCCCTGACGCCGCCACTGCTGTGTCCCAATCTTACGCCAAGGACGTGACCGACGAATTCATCGCGCCCACGGTCCTTTCGGGCTACACCGGGGCAGAGAACGGCGACGGTGTCTTTTGCCTGAACTTCCGTGCCGACCGCGCACGGGAAATCCTTGCCTCTCTCGGCGCGCCGGGCTTTTCCGCCTTCGACGTCTCGGGGCGGCCGAACTGGGCGGTGATGCTCGGCATGGTCGACTATTCAGTCGAGCACAATGCCTACATGACCACTGCCTACCCCAAGCAGGACATTCGCAACACCATCGGCGAATGGGTTGCCGCACAGGGCAAGACCCAGTTCCGGCTGGCCGAGACCGAGAAATACCCGCATGTCACCTTCTTCCTGAACGGCGGCAAAGAGGCGCCTTGGCCTGGCGAGGACCGGTTCATGCCGAAATCGCCCAAGGTCGCGACCTATGACCTGCAGCCCGAAATGTCGGCGCCGGAAGTGGCCGACCATTTCGTCGCCGCCATCGAGAAGGGCTATGATCTGATCGTGGTCAACTTCGCCAACCCCGACATGGTCGGCCATACCGGTAGCCTGCCTGCCGCGATCAAGGCCTGCGAAGCCGTCGATCACGGTCTTGGTCGGGCGCTGAAGGCGCTGGAGAAGGCCGGCGGCGCGATGATCGTCACCGCCGATCACGGCAACTGCGAGACGATGGTCGATCCCGTGACGGGTGAGCCGCACACGGCGCATACCACCAACCCGGTGCCGGTGATCCTTGTCGGCGGCCCGCCCGGCGTTTCGCTGCGCAAGGGTCGGCTGGCCGACCTTGCCCCGACCCTGCTGGAGCTCATGGATCTGCCCAAGCCGCCCGAAATGACCGGCGAGAGCCTCATCACCCGATGATCCGCGCCGCCGCCCTCGCCCTTGCACTGCTGCTGCCCGGCCTTGCCGCGGCGCAGACAGATGCTGCGGCACAGGCAAAACAGGCGGCGGCAGACCTTCAGGCAGCGATCGGCGCCATGGAAAACGCGACCGGCGGCAAGGACCGGGTTGCGGCGCTGTCGAAGACCATCCGCGCCTATGAGCAGGGGCTGGACGCCCTGCGCGAAGGGCTACGGCAGGTCACCATCCGCACCTCTGCACTCGAGATGCAGTTCGAAGCCAAACGCGACAGCGTCGCACAACTTGTCGGCGTTCTGGCCAGCATGCCCGCCGATCCCGGCCCGTTGCTGTTGCTCCACCCGGACGGTCCGCTTGGCATGGCCCGGTCGGGGATGATCCTGACCGAGGTAACCCCCGCACTTCAGGCCGAGGCCGACCGCTTGCGTGCAGAATTGCAGGAGCTGCGCGATCTGCAACTTGTGCAGGAGACGGCCGCGCAGACGCTGGCCGACGGCCTCCGCGCCGCGCAAGAGGCGCGGACAGCGCTGAGCCAGGCTATCTCGGACCGGACTGACCTGCCCAAGCGGTTCATTGACGACCCAGACGCCTTGCGCACGCTTCTGGAAAGCGCCGATACGCTCGATGCCGTTGCCGCGGGGATGGTTCTGGACGATCCGGACGCGGGCGTGGCCTTCGATACGATGAAGGGCACCCTGCCCCTGCCTGTAACCGGCACGATCATCCGCCGGCCGGGCGAGGCCGACGCCCGCGGCGTCCGCCGCCCGGGCCTGATCATCGCGACCCGTCCGCGCGCGCTGGTCACGGCGCCATGGCCTGCGACCATCCGCTATCGCGGACCGCTTCTCGACTACGGGAATGTGATGATACTTGAACCCGGCAACGGCTATCTGCTGATACTCGCGGGGATGGAGACGGTCTATGGTGACGTCGGCGATGTCGTGCCCGAGGGCGAGGCCCTGGGCCTTATGGGCGGCCCGGAGGCGACGGCGGGAGAGTTTCTGGTGACGAGCGCAGAAGGCGGTGGCGCCGGCGGATCAGAGACGCTTTACTTGGAACTGAGAAAAGGCGCGGATCCGGTCGACCCGACCGAGTGGTTCGCGGGAACAACGGAATAGACGGATAGGACGAGACCCGATGAGGAAATTCGTGATGGCCGCCCTTGGCGGTACGGTGGCCGGCGTTTTGGTGACGACCCAGTTGGCCGGACCGCTGATCGCCCAGGAAACTGACAAGTCGGCCTCTGTCTATGAACAGCTCGACCTGTTCGGCGACATCTTCGAACGCATCCGCGCACAGTATGTCGAACAGCCGGATTCGCAGAAACTGATCGAGGCCGCCATCAACGGCATGCTGACCTCGCTCGATCCGCATTCCAGCTACCTGCCGCCTGACCAGTTCAGCGACATGCAGGTGCAGACCCATGGCGAATTCGGCGGTCTCGGCATCGAGGTGACCGAAGAGAACGGCTTCATCAAGGTCGTCTCGCCGATGGACGGCACCCCGGCCGCCGAGGCTGGCATCCAGTCGGGTGACTTCATCACCAAGGTCGACGGTGAAAGCCTGTCCGGCATCATGCTTGACGAAGCCGTCGACAAGATGCGCGGCCCGGTCGGTTCGCAGATCACCCTGACCATCGTGCGCGAGGGCGTCGCAGATCCCTTCGATGTCACCCTGACCCGTGACACGATCAAGCTGACCGCCGTGAAGGCGCGTGTTGTCGGCGATGCGGTCGTCCTGCGCGTGACCACCTTCAACGACCAGACCTATCCCAACCTCGAGGAAGGGCTGAAGAAGTCGATCGATGAACTTGGCGGAGTCGACAAGATCAGCGGCGTCGTACTTGACCTGCGCAACAACCCAGGCGGCCTGCTGAACCAGGCGATCAAGGTGTCTGACGCATTCCTCGATCAGGGCGAGATCGTCTCGACCCGTGGCCGGAACCCGCAGGATGCGGAGCGCTTCAATGCGACCCCGGGCGATTTGATCGACGGCAAACCGATCGTCGTTCTCATCAACGGCGGCTCGGCTTCGGCGTCGGAAATCGTTGCGGGGGCACTGAAGGACCAGCATCGCGCCGTGGTCGTGGGTACCAAGAGTTTCGGCAAGGGCTCGGTCCAGACCCTTGTGCCGCTGCGGGGCGAAGGCGCGATGCGCCTGACTACCGCGCGCTATTACACGCCATCGGGCCGGTCGATCCAGGCGCTTGGCGTGTCACCCGACATCGTGGTCAAACAGCCGGTCAAGGCGGCCGATGCCGATGCGGCGGCCAAGGCGGATCCGGAACAGGACATCCGGTCGGAAGCCGATCTGAAGGGCATCCTGTCGAATGACTCGATGACCGAGGAAGAGAAGAAGACCTATCAGGAAGAGCAGAAGCGCGCCGAGGAAGCAGCCAAGCTGCGCGACGAGGACTACCAGCTCGCCTATGCCGTCGACATCCTGAAGGGTCTTGAAGTCATCGTGCCGGCCCCGGTGCAGACCACCGAAGCCGTGAAGCAATAACGCCTCGGGGGCGGCCCGTGCCGCCCCCTTTTCATCTTCCGGCCCCTCCATGACCGATCCCCAAACCCTTCCCTACCGGCCATGCGTCGGTGTCGTCCTGATGAATTCTGCGGGCCTTGTCTTCGCGGGCCAACGTCTCGACAGCCCTTCCGCGGCCTGGCAGATGCCGCAGGGCGGAATCGACAAAGAGGAGAAGCCCCGCAAGGCAGCGCTGCGCGAACTCTGGGAAGAAACCGGCATCACCGAAGACCTGGTGGAATTCGTCGCCAAGACCCACCACTGGGTAACCTATGACCTTCCGCCCGAACTTCTGGGCAAGGTCTGGGGCGGAAAGTATCGCGGCCAGCGCCAGAAATGGTTCCTGTTCCGCTACCTCGGCACTGACGACCAGATTCGCATCGCCACCGAGCACCCCGAATTCTCGGCCTGGCGCTGGATCGACGTGGACGAGCTGGTCGCGGGGATCGTGCCGTTCAAGCGCGCAGTCTACGACGAGGTGGTCAAGTCCTTCCGCGCCTATCTCGCCTGACACCACGCAAAGGTTTGCCCCGGAAATGAAAGATGGCTCCTGCGGGACCGCAGGAGCCATCCGTTTCAGCGAGTCACCCGGCGACGCGGTATGGGTGGGGGCTAATCATTCCGCGCCACCGGGCTTCGTCTCACTCGCTACATGATCGTTATCGTTCTGGTTTGCGGCGGCGGTTCGAAGCTGCAGGGGATTTTCAGGGGTCATTCCAAGGCGCAAATCAGGCGACTTGATTTGAATTATGGCGGACGTCATCATCGCGTCATGACGGTCCAGCCACCGACCCCATTTCCACTCGCAGCCCGCCTGGCTGACGACGTGAGTTTCGACCGAAAGGAACTCGGCACCATCCTGTCGCTTTACGGACAGATGGTCGCGGCGGGGGAATGGCGGGACTATGCGATTTCCTGCCTTCGTGAGGTCGCGATCTTTTCGGTGTTCCGCCGCACCGCCGAATATCCGCTCTACCGGATCGAGAAGCGGCCGCGCCTGCGCGCGCGGCAGGGGCTTTACGCGGTGATCGGGATGGATGGCCAGGTGCTGCGCCGGGGCCATGACCTGGCGCAGGTACTGCGGGTGCTGGAGCGCAAGCTGATCCGGCCGATCGACTGATCTCAGGGTCGGCGGCGGGCGATCACCGGCTTCCCAGTGGCGGCGATGCGGGCGATCGCAGCGTCAAGGGGCTCTTCGATCACCGACATGACATGGCCTGTCGCATGGATGATGCTGCCCGGCGACGAGACCATCGCCACATGCCCATGCCAGAACAGCAGATCGCCAGCGACCAGCGCCTCAGTATCGCCGATCGCCCGACCGAGGCCTTCCTGCAGGTCGCTGTCGCCGGGGCAGGGGTTGCCGCAGGCCAGCAGCGCCGCCTGCACCAGACCCGAACAGTCGATCCCCGCCCGGCTGTTGCCGCCCCAGAGATAGGGAGCGCCAAGAAACAACCGCGCAACCGCGACAGGATCGGTCATCGGCTGATCCACCGGCCGCAGGTGGAACCGGGGGATGAACCCCTCAGGCGTCTCGACGAAGGCGCCGGTCTCACCCACCACCACGACCCGAGCACCAAAGGGCAACGCAAATCGCTCGCGCGCCTGGACCCTCGGTTCCGGGTAAAGGTGGCTCGAGGGGGCAGTTACCACATGGCTGGCCGCTCGTGGCGCAGCGAGCGCGTCTTCCTGTAACCAGCCGCAGTAGCCGTCCTTCGCCATCTGCACGAACGCCCAGCCCTCCCGCCGTTCGACCACGGCGAGGGAATCGCCATACAGGACCTGCCGTTCGCGGTTCCCGGCAATCTTGGCGCATAAATCCACCAGCGGCGCAGAAACGCAGGCGGCCTCGCCCGGCACGAAGGTGCGACCCGAAACCAACCCACGCAGGCTGTCCAGGGCGACACGATAGGTTGCGGGCGTCAGCCGCCTTTCCATCACAAACCCAAGACTTCCGGCAAAGCCTGCAGCACCGCGCGTGCACCCTGCCCGACGCCACCCTTTGGACGTCCGGGCGCATCGGTCGGCTGGTGGGCGTAAAGGTCGAAATGCAGATAGCGCGGCGCTTCGACGAACCGGCGCAGGAAAAGTGCCGCGGTCACCGAGCCGGCGAAGCTGCCGGGTGGACAGTTGTCGAGATCGGCGATGCCCGGTTCGATCATCGGCTCGTAAGGCGTCCAGAACGGCAGGCGCCAGACCGGATCGCGCACCGCACTGCCCGCGCGCTGAAGGGTGGCCGCCAGCGGCTCGTCATCAGTGTAGAAGGGCGCGAGGTCCGGCCCGACCGCAACCCGCGCCGACCCGGTCAGCGTCGCCATGGAGACCAGCAGGTCCGTTTCCTCTTCGGACGCGAGCGCGAGCGCGTCCGCGAGGATCAGCCGCCCCTCGGCGTCGGTGTCATTGACCTCGACCGTCAGGCCCTTGCGCGAGGTCAGAATATCGCGCGGGCGCAGGGCGCGGCCCGAAATCGCATTCTCGACCGCCGGGATGATCACCCGCAATCGGACAGGCAGGCCAAGCGCTATGATCATCCGGGCAAGGCCCAGGACCGTGGCCGCCCCGCCCATGTCTTTCTTCATCAGATGCATGCCTGCGGTCGGCTTGATGTTGAGGCCCCCGGTGTCGAAGCACACGCCCTTGCCGACCAAGGTCAGGCGCGGCCCGGTCTCGCCCCAGTGCAGATCAAGCAACCGTGGAGCCCGGTCAGAGGCGCGGCCAACCGCATGGATCATCGGGAAGTTCGCCCGCAGCAGATCCTCGCCCACGACGGAATGCACCTCGGCCCCAAATTGCCCGGCAAGGGTGCGAACGGCGTCTTCAAGCTCCTGCGGCCCCATGTCGGCGGCGGGGGTATTCACCAGGTCACGGGTCAGGAACTCGCCCGCAGCAACCGTTTCAATGCGGGCCGCGTCCACCCCTTCCGGCGCCTTGAGCATCGCACGGCTTGCCGGGACAGGATGATAGCGATCGAACCGGTATTGGGCGAACAATGCCGCAAGCGCTGCTTCGTCGCGCTCTTCCGCGCCCAGATCGGCGACCAGATGCCAGGCGCCCTCGGGCAGTGCCGAGAAGGCGCGCGCCAGGTGAAACCGCCCGCGCGCGCGCGCCGGGGCCGAACCGTAGCCGAAGACCGCGCCCGCCACCGAACCATCTGCGCCGGGAAGCAGTTGTACCTCGCCAAGGGCCGCGCCGAACCCTGTTCCCTTGAGCCAGATCGCGACCTCTGGCGCCTGCGCCGCCAGCCAGTCCGGCAATCTCTCCTGCGCAATGACGTGCAGCGGGCGCGAGGAGTCTTGGGCGGAAGCGAAACGAGGAGGCATCTCTTGGCTCGGTTAGGGTCGGTTCGGCGCCAGCCTAGCGCCTCGCCCACCGGCTGCAAGGGCGCTACAGCGTCTGGCCGCGCATATCCTTGTCGGTGGCGAGCGAGCGTTCCGCCACCCGCAGAAGACGGGCCCAGACGGCAGCGAAGGCCGTGGGATCGCCGCCCGTGGAACAGGACCGCAGGTCGGTGCAGGTGGCGCCAAGGCTCATCATGCCCAGATGCTCGGACATTCGCTGCAACCGGCGCAATTGGCGGTCCATGTCAGAGAAATCGTGCTGGCGCACCGTCTCGGCCAGGCTCGCCAGCGTCAGCGCCACCTCCCCCAAGGCGCGGCTCACCACCTGCTCGGCGCCGCTTGGACCGAGATTCCGGTAGATCGCCGCAATCGGCGCGGCGTCCAGCCGCACGCGCTCAACCGGTCGCAGGACCGTGACATTGCCCGACATTTCAGCATCACCCTTCGCTGCGCCCCCACGCATACCCAAGGCCATCCTGGGTGCAGCCCCCTGAAGAAAAGGTTGCCGGCAGCGACAGAAACCGCTCGAAATTTCTGCAATTGCAGCCTACCAAGGCCAACAGACCGGAAGGATGCACGCCATGGACATTGCCAAACCGCTGCCCACCTATCTGATCCAGCGCTTCCACGGTTGGCGCGCAACCACCTATCAGGAAAACAAGGCATGGTATCGTCGGCTGGCGGAAGCGGGTCAGATGCCGCGGGCGATGGTTATCTCCTGCTGTGACAGCCGGGTCCATGTCACGTCGATCTTCGGCGCCGACGAAGGCGAGTTCTTCATCCATCGCAACGTCGCGAACCTTGTTCCACCCTTCAATCCCGACGGTCAGAACCACGGCACCTCAGCTGCCGTGGAATACGCTGTTACGGCGCTCAAGGTCGCTCATCTGGTCGTGCTGGGCCATTCCAACTGTGGCGGCGTCAAGGGATGCCATGACATGTGCGCGGGCCTTGCGCCGCAGCTGGAAGAGAAATCAAGCTTTGTCGGGCGCTGGATGGATATCCTGCGACCCGGCTACCTGCGGACCGAAGGGATCGAGCCGGTCGCCAGCCGGATCACCGCACTCGAAAAGCAGGCGGTGCTCATCAGCCTTGAGAACCTCATGACCTTCCCCTTCGTCCGCGAGGCGGTCGAGGATGAACGCCTGACACTGCACGGCCTTTGGACCAACACCGGCGAAGGCGGCCTCGAACAATACGATCCAGCGCTTGGCGGGTTCGTCTCCGTCTGAACCGAGACTTAGCCCGCAGGTTCATCCTGAGTGTTCGCCTTACTGCCCCACTCATCGTCGAATACGAGATCGTCGAGGTTCAGCCGCTGCTGCCAGCCGCGGGCCTGCAACTCGGGTTCGGAGTGCAGTTCCGCGACCCGGCCGAGGCAAAGATAGGCCACTGGGACAACCCCTTCAGGCAGTCCGAGGATTTCGCGGATGTCCGCCTCGTGGAAGATGCTGACCCAGCCGACGCCAATCCCTTCCGCCCGGGCTGCGAGCCAAAGATTCTGCACGGCGCAGACCGAGGAATAGAGGTCCATGTCGCGGTTATGCGTCCGACCCAACACCACCTCGCCGCCGCGTGACCGGTCGCAGGTGATGCACAGATTGATAGGGGCCTCCACGATGCCCTCGAGCTTGAGGGCCGAATAGAGCGCCCTGCGCTCGTCGGGAAACATCGCGGCAGCTTCGTCATTGGCGCGAGCGAATGCGGCGCGGACCCCTGCCTTGACCCGGGCGCTGCGGATAACGATGAAGTTCCAGGGCTGCATGAAGCCTACCGAGGGCGCATGGTGCGCGGCGAGCAGCAGGCGGGCCAGAACTTCTTCGGCGATCGGATCAGGCAGGAACTGGCTGCGCACGTCGCGGCGGGTATGGATGGCGCGGTAGACCGCGGCGCGTTCGACGTCAGAGAACGCCCCGGCCGGGGCAAGCGTTTCGGGTTGCGGCATGACATATCCCCTGTCCGGCAACATGCGGCGCGCCCACCGTCCGCGCGGGCGCCCCTGTTGTCGTCTGGCCGGTCTTCTGACTTGGCTTCACAGGAGACAGCGCCTTCCCGGCCGACGGCCAGTGGCATCCGCTGCCCCTCCCCCTTACAGCGTTGGGCACGTCGCGGGGTTTCACCGCGTTCCCGATTATCCCCAGACAAATCGCCGAGGCACCAGACCGGAAAGCGGTAGATCGAGCGAACCTGAATGGCAAGACCAGAGGCGGATGAAACCTGAAATGCAAAGCGCCCGGTCCATGCGGACCGAGCGCAGCAATTCGCTTGACCGTCCCCCGCCCGATTCTGGCGGATCGGGCGTTCCGCACTGACGATCTTCCACTTGAAGATCGTCCGGGCGTGCCTCACCCCTTCTTCAGCACCCGGTTGCCAAGCACTTCGGCGATCTGCACCGCATTCAGCGCCGCACCCTTGCGCAGGTTGTCCGACACGCACCACAGCGAGATGCCGTTGTCGATCGTGGAGTCCTGCCGGATACGGCTGACATAGGTGGCATAGTCGCCCACGCATTCTATCGGGGTGATGTAGCCGCCCGGCTCGCGCTTGTCGACGACCAGCACACCCGGCGCCTCGCGCAGGATGTCGCGGGCCTCGTGTTCGTCGAGGAACTCCTCGAACTCGATGTTGATCGATTCCGAATGGCCGACGAAGACCGGCACGCGCACGCAAGTCGCAGTGACCTTGATCGAGGGATCGAGGATCTTCTTGGTCTCGGCGACCATCTTCCACTCTTCCTTGGTCGAGCCATCGTCGAGGAAGACGTCGATATGCGGGATCACGTTGAAGGCGATCTGCTTGGTGAACTTTTTCGGCGCCACTTCCTGACCGGGCACGTAAAGGCCCTTGGTCTGGTCCCACAGCTCGTCGATGCCGGCTTTCCCGGCACCCGAGACCGACTGGTAGGTCGAGACGACGACGCGCTTGATCTTGGCGCGGTCATGCAGCGGCTTCAGCGCCACGACCATCTGCGCGGTCGAGCAGTTGGGGTTGGCGATGATGTTCTTGTTCTTGTAGCCCATGATCGCGTCGGCGTTCACCTCCGGAACGATCAGCGGCACGGCCGGGTCGTAGCGGTAGAGCGAAGAGTTGTCGATCACGACGCAGCCCGCCGCGGCGGCCTTGGGCGCATAGATCTTCGTCGCCTCGGAGCCGACCGCGAACAGCGCAATGTCCCAGCCGGTGAAGTCGAAAGTGTCGAGATCCTTGGTCTTGATGGTCTTGTCGCCAAAGCTGACTTCGGTGCCGAGCGATCTGCGCGACGCCAGCGCCGCGATCTCGTCCACCGGGAACTCGCGCTCGGCGAGGATGTTCAGCATTTCGCGGCCCACATTGCCCGTGGCGCCCGCGACGACGACCTTGTAGCCCATCAGGGGTCTCCTTCACGTCAAACGTGGCCCCCTTAGAGCATATGGACCTTGGGGAAAAGGGTGATTCAGCGGGCCTTCCTGCGGCCCAACGCAAAGGCAGCCAGTCCGGCGAGCAAGGTCAGTCCGAAGAAAAGGAACACCAGGGCAAAGCGGTCAGGGGCGGGGGATCCGCTGCTTGCCTCATAAATCTGACCCGTGGCGGCTTGGGCGATGCCGGTCGCACCGATCCCGAAAAAGTTCAGGAGCGTCACGCCCCTTCCGAGCATGGCCTTCGGCAGGTCCCCCTTCCCGTAGGCCATGACCAGAGGGAATGACGTGCCGAACAATCCGACGACACCCAAAAGGGCGATCGCGGGAACTGGCCCAGTATCTGGCCACACCCAAAGCGCGAGGATTCCGGCGGCACACAGCAGGTTGCCCCACAGGATGATCGCGCGGCGTTGTGGCTTGTAACGGTCAAGCAGCCCATAGACGAAATTGCCGATCCCCATGGTTACCGCCATGACCAGGGTCAGCTGACCGATGCGGTCATCTCCATAGCCGAAAACGTCGCGAGCATAGGGTCCGACCCAGAGGTCTCGCAATGCGGCGGCGGGATAGTAGCAGACCGCCATCATGGCAAAGAGCGGCCAAAGCCTTCGGTCGCGCAGCAGGTCCAGCAGCGATCCGCTGTGGCCGCCTTCGACCCGAGGCGGGTCGCGCATCAGGGCGGCGGTTGCGATGGAAATGGCAAGGCTCAGCGCGGCCAGTCCCCAGACCGACATGCGCCAGCCGAACGCCTCGACCGCCCAGGCAAACGGAAGCGCCGAGGCGACGTTTCCAAGCGACCCCAAACCGGCCACGATCCCGGCGAAGGTGCCAAAGACCGCTGTCGGATAGTTGCGGGCATAGACGAAATAGGCGGTCATCAGCGCGGGCGCGCAGCCGATGCCGATCAGAGCCATTCCCGCCATGATGGCGCCAGGGCCGTTTGCGCTGGCAAACAGGGCCGCGCCCGCCGCCACGAAGAAGAAGAGGGTCCCTACCGTAAGGCGCGGACCGACACGGTCGAGCGCCTCACCCACGGGAAGTTGCATCAGGGCAAAGGCCACGAACCACAAATTCGAAGCGAGGGCCAACTGCTCGGCCGTCATGTGGAGATCGGCCACCAGCGACGGTGTCAGCACGGCAAGAAAGGCACGATAAAACTGGCTCAGCACATAGGCCAGGACGAGGCAGATCAGTCCGACGCGCATCGCATTTCCGCTACGGCAGGCTAGGCTCACGACCTTTGACCGACTGACGGGAATTGGCAAGGGCAGTCTAGTCAGTCCGGTCCTTTGCCAGAAGATAGACGGCCAGCCCCGCCAGAAGGCTGAGGGCGAAGAACAGGAAAAGCACCTCATACGGGGCTGATGGCGGATCGGCCGGAACTGCGGCGTACAGGCGACCGGTGATGATCTGCGCCAACCCGGCCGCCCCGATCCCAAAGAAATTCAAAAGCGTCACCCCGCGCCCGACCAGATGGTGCGGCAGAAATGCACGGCCATGCGCGATGACCATCGGAAACGAGGCGCCAAAGAACCCGACCCCGGCCAGAAGAGCCGCCGTGCGCCAGCTGCCAAGCGCCGGCCAGTGCCAGAGCGCCAAGAGGCACAGAGCACAAAGAAGGTTTCCGCCCAGCACCAGTCCCTTGCGCGTGCCCAGCAACCGGTCGAGTGGCCCATAGGCGAAGTTGCCCGCGACCATGGCCAGCCCCATCACCAATGTCAGCCTGCCGATCGCCCCCGGCCCCGCGCCGAAGACATCGCGCGCATAGGGCCCGATCCACAGGCCACGCAGGCCTGCGGCGGGATAATAGCAGACAGCCATCATTACGAAGACGGGCCAGAGCGCGCGCATTCGGAGCAGGTCAAGGACCGATCCCTTGCTGTGCCCCACAACCCGTTCCGGGTCACGGACAAAGACCGCGATGGCAAGGGCCACGGCAAGCGTCACCCCGGCGAGGGCCGAAACGCTGCCTCGCCATCCGACCAGCTCCACCGACCAGGCCAGTGGCAGGGCTGAGCCGATGTTGCCAAGCGAACCCGCGCCGATCACCGCTCCGGCCAGGGTCCCGAAGACGGCCGGCGAAAAGCTGCGGGCGAAGATGTAATAGGCGGCCATCAGAACCGGCGAGCATCCGATGCCGATCAGCACCATCGCCACCTTGATTGCTAAGGCGCCCTTCGCAGCGGCGAACAGCCCGGCTCCCACGGCGCCGACCGACAGCAGCACGGCCGACGTCAGCCGCGGCCCGACCCGGTCCAGCGCCTCGCCCACCGGGATCTGCATCAGCGCGAAGGCCAGGAACCACAAGCCCGAGGCCGAGGCCAATTGCTCCGGTGTCAGCCCCAGATCGGCGATCAGCACGGGCGACAGCACCGCGAGGAAGGCGCGGTAGAACTGGCTGAGGACATAAGCCAGGACAAGACAGGCGATGCCGGCGCGCATGATCAGGCAGGCTGCGCCGTCATCGGACGTTCGCGGATCGGCAGGTGGACCAGCGCCGAGAAGGCGCCGACGCCGACCCCGATCCACCAGACGGTGTTGTAGCTGCCGGTCGCGTCGTACATCCGCCCCCCCAGCCACACGCCCAGGAAGCTGCCCAGCTGGTGGCTGAAAAACACCAGACCGTAGAGCGTCCCCATGTAACGGATGCCGTAGATATAGGCGACGAGGCCCGAGGTCAGCGGCACCGTGGCCAGCCACAGAGCCCCCATGGCGAAGGAAAACAGCAGGACCGACGCCGGGGTCATCGGCATCATGATGAACAGCGCCGCCGCGATGGTGCGGCCGGTATAGATGGCTGCCAGCAGGTATTTCTTGGTGTAGCGCTTGCCAAGCCACCCCGCCAGAATCGTGCCGGCGATGTTTGCCAGCCCGATGACCGAGATCGCAACTGCACCGAGAGCCGATGTCGTCGTGATCCCGATCGCTGCCAGCGGTCCGTTCGGGTCGATGCCCGAGCAGGCTTCGGCGACGAAGGCCGGGAAGTGTGCGGTGATGAAGGCAAGCTGGTAACCGCACGAGAAGAAGCCGAGGAAGATCATCGTATAGGACGGATCACGGAACGCCCGCACCAGAACGGTGCCAAGGCCTTCCTCCAGTTCGGCCTTCGAGGCCATCGGCTGGCTGCGGAGGAGCGGCAGGGCCAGCATCGCGCACAGGATCACCACGGCGAAAATCATGAAGACTGTCTGCCACGGGTGAGACATCAGCAGCAGTTCCGCGACCGGCGCACCGAAGACCTGGCCTGCCGATCCTGCAGCCGTGGCGATGCCGAGCGAAAGAGAGCGGTTCTCGGGCGTCGCGGCACGGCCGACCACCGCAAGGATCACGCCGAACCCAGTACCGGCGATGCCGAAACCGACAAGGATCTCCAGAAGCTGCATCTGGCCCGGCGTCACCGCAAAGGCCGACAGCACCAGCCCCAGCGCGTAAAGCACAGCGCCGATGACGATCGCCAGGCGGTCCCCCCATTTCTCGGCCATCGCCCCGAAGATCGGCTGGCCAAAGCCCCAGGCGAGATTCTGGATCGCGATCGCCATGGAGAATTCGCTGCGCGGCCAGCCGAACTCTTCGGCGATCGGGATCTGGAACACGCCAAAGCTTGCCCGGATGGCGAAGCCAAGCATGAGGATGATGCAACCCCCGATCAGAACCGGGGTAAAGACGGGCGCCTTGGTCATGGAAATGCTCGGACTGGGGAGGAAGCGGACACGCAGCCTGCTAAGACGCAGCGGCCGGGTCAAGAGCCGTTGCCGTGATGCGGCACATGACGGATCGTGATGGATCAGACGGGACTGCACCTCTTTTCCGATCCGACTCCGAGGGTTAAGCACCGCATATGCGCGAGACCCTGACCGAGATCTACGAGGCCCGAGTGGCAAGCGGCGACCTGCGGGCCGATCCTGCCCAGCATGGCGTCCTGCCGATGCTCGAGCGGATCCGCGAATGGCTGGAACAGAACGCCGAGCGTCCGCGCGGGCTTCGCGGTCTGTTCGCCAAGCCGCCGATACCGCCGAAGGGCCTCTATCTTTGGGGCGGGGTCGGGCGCGGCAAGTCCATGCTGATGGACCTGTTCGTCGGTGCCACCGCGATCACCGGCAAGCGTCGGGTGCATTTTCACGCCTTCATGCAGGAAATCCATCGCGGCATGCATGCCGCGCGGCAGCGCGGCGTCGACGATGCGCTGGCTCCGGTTGCCCAGGCCGTGGCGCAGGAGGTTCGGCTTCTCGCCTTCGACGAGATGCAGATCACCGACATCACCGATGCGATGATCGTCGGGCGGCTGTTCGAGATGCTCATCGGCGCCGGCGTGGTGATCGTCACCACCTCGAACCGCCCGCCCGAGGATTTGTACAAGGATGGTCTGAACCGCGCGCTGTTCCTGCCCTTCATCGCCTTCCTGCGCGACCGGCTGGAAGTCGCGGAACTGGAAAGCCCGACCGATTACCGCCAGCACCGGCTGACTGGCGCCAAGGTCTATTTCAGTCCCGCCGGACACGAAGCCAAGGCGGCGCTCAACGGAATATGGGCCGACCTGATCGGCGGCGCGCCAGCACATTCGCTCGTACTGCCCGTGAACGGGCGCGAGGTGGAACTGCCTGCTTTCGCAAATGGCGTCGCCCGCGCCAGCTTCTGGGAGCTTTGCGCCCGACCGCTCGGACCCGCCGACTATCTGGCGATCGCGGCCGCGGCAAAGGTGCTAATCCTCGAGGATGTGCCGCAGCTTTCCGCGTCGAACTACAACGAGGCCAAGCGCTTCGTGACTCTTATCGACGCCCTTTACGAGGCGAAGGTTCGCCTGATCTGTTCTGCCGCCGATGAACCGGAGCGGCTATACATCGAAGGAGCCGGCGCTTTCGAGTTCGAGCGCACCGCGAGCCGCCTGCGTGAAATGCAGGGGGCCGACTGGGGTCTCGACCGGACTTGAGATCGGCCGTCCGCGTTCCCATCTCGAAGGGGACCGGCAAAGGGAGCACCCTGCATGAAAAGCAACTGGCTGAAGATCAGTCTGGCATTCCTGCTCGTTTTCGTAATGGCCCTGCCGATGATCGAGTGACGGGGCTGACTGGCGTCAGGCCGCCTTGCTGGCCAAGATATCCCGCACCATTGGAATGACCTTCTCGCCATAAAGGCGGATGCATTCCATCGAATGCTCGTGCGGCGTCGGCCCGCCGGAATACTTCAGGTTGAACCGCCCCAAGCCAAGCGACGACACAGTTGCCGCGATCTTCCGCGCGACGGTTTCAGGCGACCCGACATAAAGCGAGCCATGTCGGACCTCGTTCAGGAAGCTCTCCTTTGAGGTTGGCGGCCAGCCGCGCTCGCCGCCGATCCGGTCGTGCATCTTGCGGTAATGCGGCCAGAGCTGTTCCTGTGCTTCCTCGTCCGTCGTCGCGATATGACCCGGAGAATGGACACCAAGCGGGCGGACGGGACGGCCGATCTGCGAGCAGGCGCGCTTGTAGAGATCGACATAGGGAAGAAACCGTCGCGGATCGCCACCGATGATCGCAAGGATCATCGGCAGGTCGTGATGAACGGCCCGCACCACCGATTCCGGGCTCCCCCCCACACCAACCGATACGACGAGCCCGTCACCGAGGGTCGGGAATACACGTTGGCGGTTCAAGGCCGGCCGGGTCTTGCCGGACCAGGTCACTTCCGGCTCGCGGATGAGCTTCACGAAAAGGTCGAGCTTTTCCTCGAACAGCACCTCGTAATCGTGCAGGTCGTAGCCGAAGAGGGGGAAACTCTCGGTAAACGAACCGCGGCCGAGGATCACTTCGGCCCGCCCGCCGGCAACGGCATTCAGGGTCGAGAAGCGTTCGAACAGCCGCACCGGATCATCCGAGGACAGGACCGTAACCGCGGTGCCAAGCCGCAGGCGGCATGTGCGCGCTGCGATGGCAGCCATGACGATCTCGGGCGAGGAAACGGCGAAGTCGTCGCGGTGATGCTCTCCGATGCCCAGAAAATCGACCTCTACCGCATCGGCCAGCACCCCCTGTTCCACCACGTTGCGAAGGACCTGCTCGTGCGGCAGAGGGGTTCCATCCAGATCCACCGTCGCATCACCGAAGGTGTCGAGGCCAAGGGAAAGCGTATGGGTCACGGGCGAACCTCCATCCGGGATACCTGCTGAACCTAGGCTTCTGCCAAGCTTCCGGCAACATCCGGCACTGTGCCCCTATGGCGCGACGATGTGCGGCGGCGAGGGGCCGAGCGCGCCTTCAGCCGTTTTCCTTCAGCACTTGTCCGGCAAGATAGAGCGACCCGCAGATCAGCACACGCGCAGACGCATCGCGTGCGGCAATCGCATCAAGCGCAGCCTGGACCGAAGGGGCGGTTGTTGCCTCCATCCCTGCCTTCAGCGCCGCGTCGCGGGTTTCCTCGGCCGGAAGGGTACTCTTCTCGCCTGGGATCGAGACAGCGGTCAGGCTGTCGGCCTGCGCGGCCAGGGGCCGAAGATAGCCGCCGATGTCCTTGGTATTCAGCATCCCGCAGATCAGGTGCGTCGACCGCGGCGGCATCCGCGCCAACGTGGCGGCCAGTGCCTCGCCCCCGGCGGGGTTGTGGCCGCCGTCCAGCCAAAGCTCGACATGCGGCGCCGATGTCGCCAGCGGCCCCTGCTTCAGCCGCTGCATCCGTGCCGGCCATTGCGCTTTGGACACGGCCGCCTCCGCGGCAACGACGCCAAAGCCGAGCAGCCGGAGTGCTGCGAGCGCCGCCCCGGCATTCTGGATCTGGTGCGGTCCGGGCAGGTTCGGCAGCGACAGGTCGAGAAGCCCGTTCTCGTCCTGATAGACCATGCGGCCGCGCTCTTCCCAGACATGCCAGTGCTCGCCATGCGTGAAGAGGGGGGCGCCAATCGCGTAGGCCCTTGCCTCGATCGCCGCCAGTCCTTCCTCGGTCTGCGGACCGATGACACAGGGGACCCCGCGCTTCAGGATACCCGCCTTTTCGCCCGCAATTTCCCGCACCGTTTCGCCCAGATACTGCTGATGATCCAAGCTGACAGGGGTGATGATCGTCAGCGCCGGCTTTGCAACCACATTCGTCGCATCAAGCCGACCGCCCAGACCGACCTCGAGCAGGGTCCAGTCGGCAGGCGTGCGCGAAAAGGCAAGGAAGGCCGCGCAGGTGGTGATCTCGAAGAAGGTGATCTCCTCGCCCCCGTTCGCCGCCACGCATTCGTCTAGCAGCGCGGTCAGTGCCGGTTCCGAGATGAGCTCGCCAGCCAGGCGGATGCGCTCGTGGAACCGGGCGAGATGTGGCGAGGTATAGGCGTGGACGGTTTCGCCCTCGGCTTCCAGCCCCGCGCGGATCATCGCCTGGGTCGAGCCCTTGCCATTGGTCCCGGCAATATGGATCACCGGCGGCAGCTTTTCTTCGGGATGGCCAAGCGCCGCGAGAAGCCGTTCGACACGCCCGAGCGTCAGGTCGATGACCTTCGGGTGCAAGGTCATCATCCGTTCCAGGATCGCGTCGGACCCCGTGGTCACGCCTTGGCCTCTGAGGCGTCGGAACTGGGCGAACCGGGCGGGGGCAGATCGCCCTTCACCGCCGGCGGCTGATTCATCAACATCCGGATGATGACGATCAACTCGTCACGCAGCTGCTTGCGATGGGTGACGCGGTCCAGCATCCCGTGATCCAGTAGGTATTCGGCGCGCTGGAACCCCTCGGGCAGCTTCTCGCGGATCGTCTGTTCGATCACGCGCGGCCCGGCGAAGCAGATGAGCGCATTGGGTTCGGCGATCTGCACGTCACCCAACATCGCGTAGGAGGCAGTGACGCCTCCAGTGGTCGGATGGGTGAGGACCACGATGTAGGGCAGGCCCGCATCCTTGACCATCTGCACGGCGACAGTGGTGCGCGGCATCTGCATCAGCGACAGGATGCCTTCCTGCATCCGGGCGCCGCCCGCCGCGGAAAACACGATCAGCGGACGCTTGAGCTTGACCGCCCGGTCGGCGGCCGCGATCAGCGCGTTACCGACATACATACCCATCGATCCGGCCATGAAGGCGAAGTCCTGGGCGGCGGCCACGACCGGGGTCCGCCCGATTTCGCCCTCGGCGACCAGCATCGCCTCTTTCTCGCCGGTGGCTTTCTGGGCAGCCTTCAGGCGTTCGGGATAACGCTTCTGATCGCGGAAATGCAGTGGGTCGGAGATCGGCTCGGGCACCTTCACCTCGGTGAAGATGCCGGTATCGAACAGCGCGGTGAAACGGGCCCGCGGGCTGATCGCCATGTGGTGATCGCAGTTGGTGCAGACGTTCAGGTTGTCCGCCAGTTCGCGGTGGAACAGCATGGTTCCGCATTCGGGGCATTTGGTCCACAGGTTCTCGGGAACCTCGCGCCGCGAGAACAGCGAGTTGATCTTGGGGCGGACATAGTTGGAGATCCAGTTCATCGCGGGCTGGCCCTTCGGTCGCGGCGGTCAGCGCCCGAGATAAGCCGCGACGGGCCGGAATGCAATTCGGAACGGGTGGCCTGCGGCGGCACTGCCCGATTATGGCGCAGTCCGGGCAAGACGGGATTGGTTATCACAATCTTTCCGTGATGCCGGCCAAGAACGACCACAGCGCGCTGCCAAACATCGGATCAGAACGATGGTCGCCGTCGGGCGGAAAGGTTAGTCTGCATGTCACTCTCCCGTAAATGCCTGCCAGTCATGGCTATGGCTGCTCTCGCCGGGCTCGTCGTGCCCTCGCCGGCGGCAACGCTCATCGGCGATACGATCACGATGCAGTATTTCTACCCGACCATTGACGACGAATATCTTGGCGGCGGCTTCCCTCTGACGGTGACCGGCGCGGCCGGCACCTCGGATCTGGTGAAGGACAGCTTCCCCGGCGGTCCCTACTTCAGCGTCGATATCGAGGCGCAGTCGGTCATCGTGACCTTCCTGCAGAACACCTGGTTTACCGGCACAATCTTCGACGGGATTGTTTTGTCGGGGATCGACTCAGCCATCGACACGGTCGCACAATCCAGCGGCCCGGCTGGCATCGTCTCGAAGATCGGCAACATGATCAGCTTCAACTTCGTCGGGCATGTCTACGGCACCGGGCAGACTGTGGTGGCTGACGTCGGATTTGCCGCCCCGCCGCCCGCCGCCGCCCCGGTCCCGGAAACCGCAGAGGTGCCCTTGCCGCCTGCACTTCCCCTGTTCGCCAGTGTGATCGCCGGGCTTGCCATTCTTCCCACGAAGAACCGTCTCGCCCGCAGATCGGCCCGCTGATCAGGCAGCGCGGGCCGTCGCGGTCAGCACACCCGCCCCGATCAGCAGCGACCCGCCGGTGCGGTTGATGGCCCGGATCGCCCGCTCGCTGCGCACCAGCGACCGGGCGCGCGAGGCGACAAGGCCGTAGCCGAGCGCGTTGGCGAAGCCGAGCGTCAGGAAAGTCAGCTCGAAGATCAGCATCTGCTGCCAGAAATCCCCGCTTCGATCGAGGAACTGCGGCAGGAAGGCCACAAAGAAGGTGATGCTTTTCGGATTGAGCGCGGTGACCAGCCAGGCGTGGCCGATCATCTTGACCATTGGCGCGGCCGAAGTGATCGGTCTCGCATCCATCGTTCCGCCAGCCCGCCAGAGCTTGACGCCAAGCCAGACAAGATAACCCGCGCCAAGAAGCTTCAGCACCGTGAACAGGGTCGCCGAAGCCGCAAGCAGCGCACCGATTCCCAGCATCGACAACGTCATCGCGGTGAAATCGCCAAGCGCCACGCCGATCGCGGTCGGCAAGGCCGCCCGCCATCCCTGGCCAAGGGCATAGGACACGACCAGCAGGATCGTCGGACCGGGAATGACAAGAAGCACCGTTGAAGTGGCGACAAAGGCAAGCCAGGTTTCGATGGTCATGGGAAGCTCCCGATGCAAATGATGTCGAGTGAACGCAGGTCGGCGGGCCTCTGTCCAGTCCTGCAAAGACACGACATGGTCTTGCCAGCGAGCTGATCGGCAGGTCAACTTTGCCATCCACCCGATTCCGGAAAAACCATGCCGAGCCCCGAACTTCATTCGACCATTTCGCCGCTGATCCAGGCCTCTCTTGCTCCGGTTTTCCTTCTGACGGCGATCGGCGCAACCCTTGCCGTCGTGGACACGCGTCAGAACCGGATTGTCGACCGTATCCGGGTCATCGAGGCGCAGATGACTGCACATAACATGTCGGCAGCAGACGGGACGGAAGAGCTCGACTTCTATCTGGGCCGGACCCGCCGCATCGGGCGGGCGGCGATCTGCTGCACAACGGCCGGGATAAGCGTCGCGCTCGTCGTTGTGCTTCTGTTCATCGATGCGCAAACGCAGCTGTCTTTGGCACCCATGATCGAGATCGTGTTTTCGGCGGCGGTCCTGTTCTACGCTGCCGCGATGTCGATCTACCTGCGCGACGTGCTCGAGGTGAATCGCGGCATGCAGTATGTCACCCGCCGCAAGCTGGAAGGTGCTGACAGAAGCAGCACCTGACGATCGCGTCAGCCGCGAGTGCGCAAAGTCGTCTGGAGAAGACATGGTCCGGGATGACAGGTGGTTCCGGCTGGAGCTAGGCTCACGCAACGTCCATCGAACGAGGCCCCCATGACCCGCCACGATTCCGTCGCCCTGACTGACGGGGCCCTTGAGGATGCTCTTGCGCCCCTGAGACGCGCCAAGTCCATGCCGCCCGAGCTATACACCTCGCCCGAGATTTTCCGGCTGGAGCGTGAGCGGATTTTCCTGAGGACGTGGTTCTTCCTCTGCCGTGAAGAGCAGGTCCCCGAAAAGGGCGACTACAAGACCTTCGACACGCTTGGCGGACCGATCATTCTTGTTCGCGGTCAGGATGGGCAACTGCGGTGCTTTGCGAACTACTGCCGCCACCGCGGATCGCTGCTCCTGCAGGGCTCGGGTAATTGCGGGGCGCGCATCATGTGTCCCTATCACGCTTGGAGCTATTTCAGCGACGGGCGGCTTTATGGCTGCCCCGACATGAAGGACGCAGAAGGCTTCGATCGGACAGAGAACGGGCTGGTCCCGGTCAGGATGGAAAGCTGGGCCGGTTTTGTCTTCGCCTGTTTCCGCGACGACGCACCGCCGCTGATCGAACATCTCGGCGACCTGCCGCAACGCTTCGGTTCGCATCGCCTGGACCGGATGCGCTGTGTCTGGACGCTGTCGATCCCGGTCGCGTGTAACTGGAAGCTCATCCTAGAGAACGCGATGGAGACCTATCATACCGGCACGGTCCATCGCGATACGGTCGGCGCACAGGTACAGCGGCCGATTCCGACGACGGGCGAGTGGCTGTGCATGCAGGTGCTCAGCCGCCGCTCGATCGGAACGATGTCCGCGACCGTCCCGCCCCTGCCACAGATCGCGGGGCTGGACGATGATGCGCTGGAAGGCACCTATTTCTCGGTCATCCATCCGAATGTGCAGTTCGCCGTGTCACAGGATTGCATGTGGTGGCTGAACGTCCTGCCGCTCACCGCGGATCGCTCGATTCTCGAACTGGGCGGGTGTTTCCCCGAAAGCAGCCTGTCCCTGCCGGACTTCGACCACCACCGGAAGGCCTACGAAGAACGGTGGGAGCGGGTCGCACGAGAGGACATGGGCGTCCTCGAAAACCAGCAGAAGGCCCTGACCTCGGTCAAGTTCCGCCCTGGGCCGCTCTCTGGTCGGGACGACATGGTGCAGGCGGTCGGTCGCTGGAACCTGGCGCAACTGCGGGTCTAGGCGCAAAACTCTTTCAAGAGTTTTGCCAAGGATTCTCAAAAATCCTTGGCCGCGAGATGTTTCCTTGCCTTGCCCCTTCCGGCACCGGGCTTTATCCCTTGCCTCCAAGCCATTCCCGGAGGAGCCGCCATGACCGTCAACACCCGTTTCGACAAGTCGAAGCTGCCGAGCCGCCATGTGACCGAGGGCCCCGCCCGCGCGCCGCATCGCAGCTACTTCTACGCCATGGGGATCACCGAGGAAGAAATCCACCAGCCCTGGGTCGGCGTGGCGACCTGCTGGAACGAGGCCGCCCCCTGCAACATCGCCCTGAACCGCCAGGCCCAGATCGTCAAGCACGGGGTCAAGAAGGGCGGCGGGACGCCACGCGAATTCACAACGATCACCGTCACCGACGGTATCGCGATGGGCCATGAGGGCATGCGCTCGTCGCTTGCTTCGCGCGACGCCATCGCGGACACGGTCGAGCTGACGATGCGCGGGCACTGCTACGATGCGCTGGTGGGCCTTGCCGGCTGCGACAAGTCGCTTCCGGGGATGATGATGGCGATGGTGCGCCTTAACGTGCCCTCGGTCTTCATCTACGGCGGCTCGATCCTGCCCGGTCGTTACAAGGGGCAGGACATCACCGTGCAGGACATGTTCGAAGCCGTGGGCAAGAACCAGGCGGGCACCCTGTCCGAAGCGGAACTCGACATCATGGAGCGGATCGCCTGCCCGTCCTCGGGCGCCTGCGGCGCGCAGTACACCGCCAATACGATGGCTTGTGTTTCCGAGGCGATCGGTCTGGCCCTGCTCAATTCCTCGGGCGCCCCGGCCCCCTATGAAAGCCGCGACCAGTATGGCGAAGCGTCGGGCGTCGCCGTGATGACCCTGATCGAGAAGAACATCCGCGCCCGCGACATCGTCACCCGCAAGGCGCTGGAAAACGCCGCGCGCGTCGTGGCCTGCACCGGCGGCTCGACCAACGGCGCCCTGCACCTGCCGGCCATCGCGCACGAAGCGGGAATCGAGTTCGACCTGTTCGACGTGGCCGACATCATGCGCGACACGCCCTATTTCGTCGACCTGCGGCCTGGCGGCAAATACGTGGCCAAGGACCTGTACGAAGTCGGTGGCGTGCCGGTAGTGATGAAGGAACTGGCCAAGGCGGGCCTCCTGCACCTCGACTGCATCACCGCGAGCGGCAAATCCCTTGGCGAAAGCCTTGAAGAGATCACCGGCGAGGCCGATGGCCGCGTGATCTACCCGATTGAAACGCCGCTGACCAAGACCGGCGGCGTCGTAGGCCTGAAAGGCAACCTCGCGCCCGACGGGGCGATCGTGAAGGTCGCCGGCATGACCGAGAAGGAACAGGTCTTTACCGGCCCGGCCCGCGTCTTCGAATGCGAGGAAGACGCCTTCGAGGCAGTGAAGCAGCGCGCCTACAAGGAAGGCGAGGTCATCGTCATCCGCAACGAAGGGCCCGCCGGCGGTCCGGGGATGCGCGAAATGCTGGCCACGACCGCGGCGCTGTCGGGTCAGGGCATGGGCAAGAAGGTGGCGCTGATCACCGATGGCCGTTTCTCGGGCGCGACGCGCGGCTTTTGCGTTGGCCATGTCGGCCCCGAGGCGGCGCATGGCGGGCCGATCGCGCTGCTGAAGACCGGCGACGTGATCACGCTGAACGCCCTGACCGGCGAGCTGTCTGTCGCGCTCAGCGACGAGGAGCTGGCAAAGCGCAAGGCCGAATGGAAAGGCCCGCGCCCGACGCAATATGCCACGGGCGCGCTGTGGAAATATGCCAAGCTGGTGGGCGGCGCCCGCTATGGGGCTGTGACCCATCCCGGCGCGAAGGACGAAAAGCACGTCTATATGGACCAGTAAGGAACACTGCCGTCACGGTGTCCTAAACGGCGGTCCCGGCGGGCCGCCGTTTCTCTTTGGCGCGGCGCCGCCGCGCGTGTCGGTCCCAGACAAGACAGACGCGCCTTGCTGCCGTGATCTCGACGGGTCAGGAGAGGACCCGATGCCAAGCAGCTACCGCAATTCCGAAACCGCCCCGCCGATCATGGCCGGATCGCCTCCGCCGCCGGAATGGCGGGTTCCGCGTGACGCCTGGGACCGCGCCCCCTGGAACCGCTGGACGTTCCAGCGCGTGTCCGAAATCCTGCCGACCGCCCGTATCCGGCACGCGCTGACACCTTCGTCGCTGCCAGAGGCGGTCGGCCGTCTCGACGACGTCCCGTTCGAAACGCCGGAGGGCCGCCGCACTACCTTCGGCGAGATGCTGGACGACACCTACACCGATGCCATGCTGGTGTGGAAAGACGGTCGCATCCTGCACGAAAGCTATCACAACGGCATGGATGCGCGATCTGTCCACCTGTTGCAGTCGGTATCGAAGTCCATCGTTGCGACCACCGCCGCAACGCTGATCGACGAAGGACGGCTCGACCCCACGGCGCCGATCACCGACGCCTTGCCCGAGCTTCAAGCGACTGCCTGGAAGGGGGCGACCCTGCAGCAGGTGCTCGACATGACGACCGGTGTCCGCTTCGACGAAAGCTATGAACAGGTCGACGGCGACGCGGGGAAACTCGATGTCGCGGCAGGCTGGAAACTGCCCCCGGACGGGATCGACACGTCAGGATGGCCGAAAAGCACCTGGGAACAAATCCTGTCGCTCAAGGCAGCCGAGGCCCCTCATGGCCAGCGCTTCGAATACCGCTCGATCGAGACCGATGTGCTGGGGCATGCCGTGGAGCGGGTGACGGGGCGGAAGCTGGCGGATGTCGTGTCAGAGCGGCTATGGCAACCGCTCGGCTGTGCCGAGGATGCTAACATCATCCTCGATCCGGCCGGCTATGGCACCGCCTCGGGCGGGATCAGCGCATCGCTTCGCGACATGACGCGCTTCGGCCTGGCGCTGCTGAACGACGGATTGGTCGAGGGACGGCGCGTGATCCCGAAGTTCTGGATCGACGACACCCGCCACGGCGCGCACGGCCTTTTCAACGACACGGGCCGTGCAACGCTGCCAAACGGGTCATACCGCAACCAGTTCTGGATCGAGGACAGCACCCTGGGGCGGTTCATGGGGCGGGGGGTGTTCGGCCAGTTGCTGTATGTGATGCCCGACAAGGGGCTGATCGCGGTCAAACTGTCGACCTGGCCGGAATTCGTCAGCGTGAACCGCCTGCGGCGCACGCTTGCCGGCCTGCACGCCGTGGCTGAACTCTGACACCCGCGCGCAAGGCTTTGGGGTGGAAGCATTGCCAAAACGGCGCAATAAGGAGAATCGTTTACCATCCCGAAACGATGCTGCGGGACGAAGGATCGGATGAGCGCAACTCTGGACAGGATGATCGACCGCTTCTGGACCCGCGGCGCCGCGCGGCGCTGGTCGCGTCTCGCCGACCGATCCGGTTCGATGGATCTTGAGGAGTTGCGGATGCTGCGCGGACGCGCCTGGAGCCTGCGCCGGCAGGTCGACCGCGTCCTGCACGAGGCAGAGGGGCGCCTTGCCCTGCCGGTGATCGGCCCAAATGCCATCGTCCGGCCAATGGGCACAGACTGGGCGTGGCGGCCCGCGCTGTGGCGGGGAAAGATCGCCGTTCCCGGTCAGGCCAGCGTGTCCGGCAAGGCGCAGATCTGCGAAGGCACCACGATCTATCACGATTGCCGCCGCAGCGAACTGACCGTGCGCCAGATTCGCAACCAACGTGAGGCCGATCTGGCCCCCTTCGGCATGCGGATGGACGTGTTCCGCTTCGACGGCAGTTATCTTGCCCTGACGCTCGAATTGCCGCCCGAGGTCGTGCAGGGCCTGAAGCAGCGCCACATCATCCGCCTCGCCGCTATCCTGGAGCTTGAAAAACCGCTCGAGCTTTTCGCACGGCTGAACATCAAGCAGGGCCCGAACGCCGAACAGGTTGTGCGCGAGATCCCGATCACCGGCGAGGAGGTAGAGATGGAGTTCGATCTGGCCTATACCCGGCTGAACGAAAAGCGGGTCGAAAGGCTGTGGATCGACCTGATCTTCGAAGGACCGGAGATGAACCAGATCATCCTGCGCGACGTGACCTTCACCCGCCGCCCGAGGGCCGAGCTGTGAAGCCGGAATCCGTCAGCCTGAAGATCAGCGCGAGCACCCTGCGGGAAGGGATCTGGCAGGGCGCACTGCGGTCGGAGGGCCCGATGCCGGCGATCGAGGCCGTGCACGAAGGGCGGGTCCTTCCCGGCCTGACAATCGCCTCCGCGGGTCAGGGTCTGTGGTCGCTGCGCCTTCCCGTCCCGACAACGCTTCTGTCGGACGGGGTCCAGACGGTCGTACTGCGCGATGCGGCGACGGGCGCGGTCGCCGGGCATTTCACCCTTATCGCCGGCGTCGCCATGGAAGATGACATCCGCGCGGAGCTGGATCTGTTGCGAGCGGAACTGGACATGCTCAAGCGCGCCTTCCGCCGGCACTGCGTCGAAACCGGGACGGGCGGCGGCGCCTGAAGATCAGGCGCGCGACTTGTTCCACTCCGGCAGCGGAAAGAGCCGGTCATAGATCCAGTTGAAGACGAAGGTGTAGACGAGGAAGAACAGGCTGAGCGAGACGTCCAGGATCAGCGCCTCGACCATCCCGATCTGCAGATACCAGGCGATGACCGGGATTAGCGCGATAAGCAGCCCGCCTTCGAACAACACCGAATGGACCACACGCATCCATGTCGTCTTCAGACTTGTGCCGGTGGCCCGCACCAGCAGGTGATCGAAGATCCAGTTGTAGATGTAGTTCCACGCCATCGCGATTGTCGCGCTGATGACGGCGACCGCACCGACATCCATCATCGGAAAACCGAACAGCTTCGCGCCGATCGGCGTCGCCAACAGGATGCCAATAACTTCGAAACTCAGGGCGTGACGAATTCTGTCTAGGGGTTTGCGCATCTGGCACCGTCTTGTCTGACTGTGCCGGGCCGATCCCACATCCGGGTTCCCACGCAACGCACACCGGAGGGATAGCTTCGCCCCCTCCGGACATCAAGACATCCGCAGCCTCAGGCCGCGTCGTAATAGGCGTACATCAGCTCAAGTGGAGTCAGATCAGGCGCCGATTTGCCAGAAGTGGGCGCAGCGTTGAAATAGGCTTCGTAACCGCTGAGAACTTCCTTCGCCGCTTCTTCACGGCGCGGCAGCGGAATGACGATCGAGTTGAGTTCGGGTTTCTGGGGCAGGTCAAGCATCGTAGTCTCCTTCAGTGGCCGTCAGATAAGCCGCTGACAAAACAGCTGTTAGCGCCAAATTTGCAGCGTCGCCATGCACTCTCTGCAATGCATCATCGCCCGACGCATAGGAAAGCAGCTCTCCATGACGCCGCGTTGAGGATGACAGCACGCCTGCCGCCCTGCATGGTCTGGTCCAACCGAGGAGGACCGCCGATGACCCATTATCCGCACATGTTCGCACCGCTCGATCTGGGGTTCGTCACCCTGCCGAACCGGGTGCTTATGGGGTCGATGCATACCAATCTAGAGGAAACAGGTGACTGGAACAGGGTGGCCGAGTTCTATGCCGCAAGGGCGCGCGGCGGTGTGGCCCTGATCGTGACCGGTGGCATGGCCCCCAACCGCGAAGGCGGGGTCTTTCCCGGTGCGGCCGGGCTGTTCACGCCTCGGGACATCGCCAATCACCGGATGGTCACGGATCGCGTCCACACGGCAGGCGGGCGCATCGCCATGCAGATCCTGCATGCCGGCCGCTATGCCTATGGGTCTGACTGTGTGGCCCCGAGTGCGATCAAGTCGCCGATTTCGCCCTTTCCGCCGCGTGAACTCGACAACGAAGGAATCGAAAAACAGATCGCCGACATCGTCACCGCCGCCACCCGCGCCCGCGAGGCGGGCTATGACGGCGTGGAGATCATGGGGAGCGAGGGCTATTTCCTGAACCAGTTCCTCGTCCGCCACACCAACCGGCGGACCGATGACTGGGGCGGCGCCTATGCCAACCGGATGCGCCTGCCGGTCGAGGTCGTGCGCCGGGTGCGGGCGGCGGTCGGGCCCGACTTCATACTCGTCTACAGGATTTCACTCATTGACCTCGTGCCCGACGGCTCGACCTGGGACGAGGTCGTAACCCTGGCCCGCGCCATAGAAGCCGCGGGCGCGACAATGCTGAACACCGGTATCGGCTGGCACGAGGCACGGATTCCAACCATCGCGACCTCGGTCCCCCGTGCCGCTTTCACCTGGCTGACCGCGCGGCTGCGCCCCGAGGTCGGAATCCCGGTCATCACTTCCAACCGGATCAACATGCCCGACGTGGCCGAGCAGATCCTGGCCGACGGGAAGGCGGATATGGTCTCGATGGCCCGTCCCTTCCTTGCCGATCCCGAATTCGTGGCGAAGGCCGCCGCAGGGCGTGCCGTCGAGATCGCTCCCTGCATCGCCTGCAACCAGGCCTGCCTTGACCATACCTTCGGCGGCAAGCTGACCTCCTGTCTCGTCAACCCGCGGGCCTGCCACGAAACCGAACTGGTCTATGCCCCGGCCAAAGGGCCGAAGCGGATCGCAGTGGTCGGCGCTGGCCCCGCCGGTCTGTCGGCGGCACTGGTCGCGTCCGAGCGTGGCCATGAGGTGACGCTGTTCGAGGCGTCCGACCGGATCGGCGGCCAGTTGAACCTCGCGCGGCGCGTGCCGGGAAAAGAGGAATTCGACGGCCTGGTTGGCTGGTTCCGCACCATGCTGGAGGTGCGCAAGATCGACCTGCGGCTGAACCACCCGGCGGAAGTCTCCGATCTCGGCGGCTTCGACGAGGTGATCCTTGCAACCGGCGTCAAGCCGCGCGACCCGGGCATTCCCACGGAACCCGGCGCGTCGGTCCTGAGTTATGCGGAGGTACTGGAGGGCGCGAAGGTGGGGCAGAAAGCCGTGCTCATAGGGGCAGGGGGCATCGGTTTCGATGTTGCCGAGTTTCTGGTTCAGGATGGTGTCAGCCCGACACTGGACGCCAGCCTCTGGCGGCGCGAATGGGGCGTCGGTGATCCCGCCCTCACGCCTGGCGGCCTGGCCCCGGACGGCCCGCATCCCGACCCTGCAGCGCGTCGGGTGACACTGCTGCAGCGCAGGCCCGAGAAGCCCGGCCGCAAGCTGGGCAAGACGACGGGCTGGATCCACCGGGCCAGCCTGCAGATGAAGGGCGTCCGCATGCAGGGCGGCGCAGACTATTTGCGCATCACCAAGAGCGGGATCGAGGTCAGCATTGCAGGCGCGAATCCTGTCGAGATTGAGGCAGACACCATCGTGATCTGTGCTGGTCAGGAACCTCGGCGGGAACTTGCTGAACTGCTTGAGAAGGCCGCAATTCCCTATCATCTGATCGGCGGGGCTGATGTCGCAGCGGAGCTCGACGCGAAACGCGCCATTGATCAGGGAGCCCGTCTTGCCGCCCAATTGTGACCATTTTCGTTTCCACGCCCAAAACGATCCGCGACAAAACCCCGTACTTGACCGCATCTGATCTCAATCTTGCCGTGATTGGGGGGCTAGAAAGGGCGAAAGCAACTGCTGCCAGCCCAGAGGACGACAATGGATCGACTCACCGAGATGGAAGCCTTCGCCACGGTCGTTGACCAAGGCGGCTTCACCGACGCGGCGAAGAAGATGGGGATCTCTAAATCCGCCGTGTCGAAGCATGTCTCGGCTCTGGAAGCGCGGTTGGGGGCCCGCCTTCTGAACCGGACAACACGCAGGGTCAGCCCGACCGAGATCGGACTTGCCTATTACGACCGCGCCCGCCGCGTCCTGAACGACGCCGGCGAAGCGGATGCCCTTGTCACCTCGATGCAGTCGGCGCCTTCAGGCTTGCTGCGAATTTCGGTGGCGACGGATTTCGGTGTCAATCTGCTGTCGCCGATCCTCGGGGATTTCCTGCTCGAATACCCCGACATCACCGTCAACATGGTTCTCAACAACCGATACGTTGAACTGATTTCCGAAGGCTTCGACATGGCCATCCGGGTAGGCGAGCTGGAAGACTCCAGCCTGCGGGCCCGCAAGCTGACCGAAACCACGCGGCGGATGATCGGCTCGCCGGCCTATTTCCAGAAATACGGACGCCCGCAGAAGATCGACGACCTGAACGAGCACAAGCTTCTGCATTACTCGAACCAGGCCAACGGCAACGTCTGGAAGGTTATCGCCCCCTCGGGCGAGCGCCGCCAGGTCCGCACCGCAGGCTGGCTGACGGTGAACGATGGCCAGTCGCTGCTGAACGCCGCGATCTCGGGCCTGGGCATCGCCTACCTGCCGAGCTTCCTCTTCGCCGATGCGATGCGCCAAGGCCTCGTGGAAGAAGCGATCCCGGGCCTTCCGACCGAGATCCTCGGGATCTACGCGGTCTACCCGCCGGGCCGGTTCACCCAGCCGAAGGTGCGCGCCTTCATCGACTTCCTGGCGCGGCGCTACATGGACAAGGGTCCCGACAACTGGTGATCCCGAACGGATCAGGCAATGATTGGGGCCGCGCCTTGCGCGGCCCTTGTCTTATCAGACCTAGCCGGGCGGGCTTGCCGTAATCATCACTTCGACACGGCGATTGCGGGCGCGATCCTCGGGGGTAACGTTGGGTGCGCGTGGGGCAAGATATCCCACGCCATCCGCCAGGATCCGATCAGCCGAGACGCCATAGGACTGAACCAGCCGGTCCCTTACCGAAGCAGCCCTGGCCTTCGACAGGGCCACGTTACCTGACAATCCGCCCGAGACATCGGTGTGGCCGACAAGCGTGACCTTGTAGCCGGGATTGGCACGAAGCCAATCGGCGAGCGCCGCAAGGGACGCATAGTCGCCCGCATCGAGTTGCGCCGCGCCCGAGGCGAAGACCAGATCATCAAGCGCAACCGATCCGGTCCGCTCAAGGCCGGCCGCGATATCCGCCTGTGTCTTCGGCATCCCCTCCGCCGGTGCGGCTTCAGCGGCCGTCACGGGTGCAACCGTCGCGGGCTCGACCTCGACGACCGGCGCGGCGGGGCCGACCGTGATGAGCTGGACGAAGCCATGCACCGCCGACCGGCTGACGAACAGGCTTACGGCCTCGGGTCCGTCCGCACCGTCGCGCTCGGCCGACAGGAAGCGGAAATTCCCAAGATCCACATGCATGTCCGGCTCGGGCAGGACTTGCGTGCCGAAACGGAAATCGAATCCGCCGCAGGCATCGGTGTCGCAATCAAGGAGAACCCGGAACCCCTGTGCCGCGAGCTGGTCGCGCAGGGGAGCCAAAATCTGCAGCGTGGTCTTGGGCTGGCCCTCGATCCGCCACACCCGGCGCGTCACCCCGCCTTCGAAGGCTTGCGTCGGAACCGTTCCATCGGCCCAAGGTCCGGTCGGAAGGTCATAGCTGCCCACCGCATCGGACTGATTGGCGATCAGCGTCGCCGTCGACGGCATCGTCAGGTCCACTGCCCCGGCAGGCTGCGCCAGACAGAGGCTTCCCGCCAGAAGAAGGACGAGATGGCGGGAGACGGATGGGGATCGGAGAACTGCGCTGGCCACTTCGGGCTCATCCTTGACGATAGAAATACCCTCCCACAACCCGCAGGCCGAGGGAAGTATAGAGTGCCTTTGCAGGGTCGTTGGCGCGCGTGACCGCCAAACCCAGCACTCGGGCTCCGTGGGCCGCCCCCCAGGTTGCCGCACCGCGCACCAGTTGGCTTCCGACCCCGCGCCGCCGCGCTTCGGGCGGCACTTCGACCGCATGCAGCATGACCAGTCCATCGTGAACCGCAGCGAAGGCAACTCCGACCGACCGGTCCCGGTTTCTTGCCAGAAGCACGGTCCTTGGCCCGGCAACGCGGCCCATAACCGCGATCCGGGCCGGACCAATTCCCGTTTCCTGCCAGATGTCCGTGGCAATGGCCAAAGGCGGCCAATGCGGAAAGATCTCCATGTCGCCGGGCGGCGGTCCGAGACGATCCACGGGCGCGGCGAAAAGCTCTACCGGATCGACGATCCCGTAGCCGCGACGTTCAAGCATCCGGTCCAGCTCCGCATCCGCCGGACGCAGCATGAAGAGCGGATCCTGCTTAAGGTCACGCATCGCGGCTTCGGCAGACTCCACGTCGGCGGCAGTAACCGGTCCCACGGCGGTAGCAGCCGAGACGCGCTTGCCCCCACCCTGCCCCTCCCGGATCATGAAGGCTCCGACCTGCCGCCGGGCCGCTGCGGGCCAGGTCGCTTCCATCGCGGCGACGAACGCCTCTTCTTCGGGCAGCGCCGTCATGCCGGCGGAAACAGCGCGGTCAGCCGGGCCATCGCGGTGTCGACCTGTGCCGGATCAGTGCCGCGTATCACAAGGTTCGTGCCGTGCCGGCCGTTGTTGATGAACGGATAGGATCCCATCGAGAGCTCAGGAAACTCGTCGGCCAAAGCGCCGAAGGACGCTGCAATCTCGCCCTCGCCCCGTTCGACGCGAAGCGTCTTGCTGACCAGCGGCGCGCCACCGGTAATGCCGGGCAGGACCGAGGCCACCATTGCCTGGAAGATGGTCGGTACGCCGGCCATCACATGGACATTGCCGATCGTGAAGCCGGGCGCGACAGAGATCGGGTTGTCGATCAGCGTGGCGCCATCCGGGATGCGGGCCATCCGCTGGCGCGCGGCGTTGAACTCCAGCCCCTGCCGCGCGTAATGGGCGGCCAGCAGGTCGCGGGCGTCCGCGCGGATGCCGATAGGAACGCCAAAGGCATCCGCGATCGCCTCTGCGGTGATGTCGTCATGAGTCGGCCCGATCCCGCCGCTGGTAAAGACATGATCATGGCCTGACCGCAGGGCGTTCACCGCTTCAACGATGGCGGCATGATCGTCGGCAACGACCCTCACCTCGCGCAGCGAAACGCCGTGCTGGGTCAGCTGCCCAGCAAGGTAATGGGTGTTGCCGTCCTGGGTGCGGCCCGACAGGATTTCGTCCCCGATGACAAGCATGGCGGCGGTGGGGTTCGGCATGACAACTCCGCAGTTTCGGGTCCGGTCCTCCGTATAGGCCGGGTCGGCCCTCTGGCCAAGGCGGAAGGCTTTCACTATCTAGAGGGTCGCAACAAGGACCATGACGTTGGACGAAACCAGAGGCCGCATCACCCGGGATGGCATCCGGATCTACGAAGACGCGGATTTTGCCGGAATGCGCGCGGCAGGCCGCGTGGCGGCCGAGATCCTCGATGCCGTGGTTCCGCTGGTCCAGCCCGGCGTCACCACCGAGGCGATCGACGACTTCATCACCGAAGAAGTGAAGCGGCGCAGCGTGACCTCGGCCACGATCGGCTACAAGGGCTATCGCCATGCCTCCTGCATCAGCGTCAACCATGTGGTCTGCCACGGCATCCCCGGGCCGAAGCTCCTAAAGGACGGCGATATCCTGAACATCGACGTGACGGTGATTGTCGACGGCTGGTTCGGCGACACCAGCCGCATGTATGTCGCCGGCGAACTGAACCGGAAGGCCGAACGCCTGATCGAGGTGACCCATGACGCCCTGATGAAGGGGATAGAGGCGGTCAAGCCCGGCAACACCTTCGGCGACATCGGCCATGCCATCCAGTCCTATGTCGAGTCCAACCGCATGAGCGTCGTGCGCGACTTCTGTGGTCACGGTCTGGGCCGGGTGTTCCACGCCCCGCCGAACGTGCTGCATTACGGGCGCCCCGGAACGGGTGCGGTGCTGGAAGAGGGCATGTTCTTCACCATCGAGCCAATGGTGAACCTTGGCCGGCCCGAGACCAAGATCCTGGCCGACGACTGGACAGCCGTGACGCGCGACAAGTCGCTTTCTGCGCAGTTCGAACATTCGGTCGGCGTCACCGCGACGGGTTGCGACATCTTCACCCTGTCGCCCGGCGGCCTGTTCCACCCCACCTACCGTCGCTGAGGCTCAACGCTTCAGGCTCGCCTCCACGCGGAAGTCGGCGGGGATCTCGTCGTGCCCGTCGAGGATCAGGTCCGCCATGACCTCGGCCACCTTCGGCGCCATGCCGAAGCCGATCTTGAAGCCGCCATTGGCGATGAACTGCCCGGTCCGACCGGGCCATCCCCCCAGCATCGGCGCACGCGACCGGGCCCGCGGCCGAAGGCCTGCCCATCGGTCGACCACTGGCGCGCCCCGCAGCGTCGGGCAGGCGCTCACTGCCTTGTGGTGCAACGCCTCCAACTGATCATCTGTCGCGGTTGGATCGTCCCATTCGCGCTCGCTGGTCGAGCCGATTGCCACGGTGCCATCGACGTGCGGCACGACATGCAGCCCGTCCACGAAAAGTTGCGGCGCGTCTCGGACATCATGGCGCAGCAGCAGCGCCTGCCCCTTCACCGCTCCGCCGACCTCGTGCCCCAGATCGCGCGACAGGTCGGCCAGCCCGCCCACTCCGGTCGCCCAGAGTACTGGCCCGGATCCGTCTGGTTCCGAGACGCCCTCGACCACCTCGCCGCCCTTGGCACGGATCGCCGCCACCAGCCCCGCCGCCGCCATCCGGGGATGCAATCGCGCCGAGAGGCTGTCCCAAAGCCAAAGGCCGGTCGGGCTGTCCGGAGCGAAACTGCCGCGCTGCTCGGTCACGCGCCATTCGGCCAACCCCTGCCAGAGCTTCCCCGCTCCGTCTGCCCGTGCCAACGCCTGCGTCACGGCAGCGGAATCGGCCAGCGGTTGCAGCCGGCCCTGCCGGGCGAAGCCCGTGCCATGGCCGCCCGCCAAAGCGACCTCGGCCCACCAGCGCTCGGCCATGACAAGGCTTTCAAACTGGAACTGCTTCTTCGGGTTCCACTGTTCGGGCACATGCGGCGCCAGCGCGCCGACCAGCCCTCCGCTGGCTCCAGCCCCGATCCTGTCCCGTTCGAGCACCCGCACCCGTGCGCCGCGCCGGGCGGCGGCCCAGGCGCAGGCAAGCCCGAAGACACCCGCCCCCATCACCGTCAGATCGGCCCTTGCCATGCCCCGCGCCCTTGACCATTGTCCGCCGCGATCCGGGGTGTAGGGCAAATGACGGCGACGGGCCAGACGGCAGAGTTGGAATGGCGGGATGGCGCGATCCCGGTCTCGACCCGTTTCGACGATCCCTATTTCTCGCTGGCCGGTGGTCTGGCCGAAACGCGCCACGTCTTCCTGGCCGGAAATGACCTGCCCGCCCGATTCCGACCCGACTTCCACATCGCCGAGCTTGGATTCGGCACCGGGCTGAACATGCTGGCGGCGCTGATCGCCTGGCGCGAGAGCGGCACCGAAGGCCCCCTGCGCTTCACCTCCTTCGAGGCCTACCCGATGGCGGCGCCCGACATCGCCCGCGCGCTGTCCGCCTTTCCCGAGGCTGAAGCCGCCGCCGCGCCCTTTCTGTCGCAATGGGCAGAGGGGCGAACCCGGATCACCCTTGACGGGCTGGAGCTCGAAATCGTCCTCGGTGACGCACGCGAGATGCTGCCCGCCTGGCAGGGCCGCGCCGATGCCTGGTTTCTTGACGGCTTCTCGCCCGCCAAGAACCCCGACCTCTGGTCCGACGACCTGATGGCCGGCGTTGCCCGCCACACAGCGCCCGGTGGCACCTTCGCCACCTACAGCGCCGCCGGCGGCATCCGGCGGGGGCTTTCCGAGGCGGGCTTCAGGGTGGAGCGCCGACCGGGCTTCGGCACCAAGCGCCACATGACGACCGGTGTCCTTGCCTGATGACCCGGCCCGGCCAGAACACCCGCCTTGGCATCGCGCTGATGATCGCGGCGGTCTTTGCCTTTTCGGTGCAGGACGCGCTGTCGAAGCACCTCGCCGCCGCCTATAACCCGCTGATGGTGGTGATGATCCGCTACTGGGTCTATGCCGGCTTCGTCGTGATGCTGGCGCTGCGTCGGCCGGGCGGCTTGCGCCGGGGGATCCGCACAGGTCACCCCTGGCTTCACCTGACCCGCGCCACGCTGCTCATCGCCGAGATCTGCGTCATCGTCACCGCCTATACCCTGATCGGCCTCATTAACACCCATGCCGTCTTCGCCGTCTGCCCGCTCCTGATCGCGGGCCTGTCCGGGCCGGTGCTGGGCGAGAAGGTCGGACTTGGCCGCTGGATCGCCATCGGCGTCGGGCTTGCCGGGGTTCTGGTGATCCTGCAACCCGGATCGGGTGTGTTCACGCCCGCCGCGCTGCTACCGCTCGCCTCGGCGACGATGTTCGCCTTTTACAGTCTGCTGACCCGCCGGGCGACGCAGGCCGAGGATGCTTTCCTCAGCCTGTTCTGGTCGGGAATCTTCGGGGCCGCGCTGGTCACCGTCATCGGCCTGCCGCATTGGCAACCGATGACCGGCGCTGACTGGGGCTGGATGGCGATGTACGGTCTGGTCGCGGTCTTTGCCAACTGGCTGCTGATCCGTTGCTACGAGGTGGCCGAGGCCAATGCTGTGCAGCCCTATGCCTACATGCAGATCGTCTTCGTCAGCATCGTGGGCATCGTCATCTTCGGCGAGACGCTGGCCCGAAACGTAGCGATCGGCGTCGTGATCGTCGTCGGCGCAGGCCTTGCCGCGCTGATGCTTGAGCGCCGGCGCAGCCTGCCGCCTGTTCCCGAATCCGCCGTATGAAGACCGAGCAGAACACCCGCCTCGGCATCTGGCTGATGATCGCCACTACGGCGATCTTCGCGCTTCAGGACGGGATTTCGCGGCATCTTGCGGCGACTTACAATGTCTACATGGTCGTGATGATCCGCTTCTGGTTCTTCGCTGCCTTCGTGACCTTCCTTGCCGCCCGGAACGATGGCGGGCTGCGCGCAGCAGTCCATACCCGGTATCCCGTCATCCAGATTTCGCGCGGGCTCCTGCTGGTGGCCGAGGTCTGCGTCATGGTCGTGGCCTTCACCCTGCTTGGCCTTGTCGAAAGCCATGCTGTCTTCACCTGCTACCCGCTGCTTGTCGCCGCACTGTCCGGCCCCGTGCTGGGCGAAAAGGTCGGCTGGCGGCGCTGGTCGGCCATCGGCATCGGCTTTGTCGGTGTGATTATCATCCTGCAGCCGGGAGTGGCGGTGTTTTCGCCCTATGCGCTGGTGCCACTGCTGGCGGCTTTCCTCTTCGCGCTTTACGGGCTCCTGACACGCTATGTTGCGCGGGGGGACAGTGCCTCGGTCAGCTTCTTCTGGACGGGGACGGTGGGCGCGGCGGCGATGACGCCGCTTGGCCTCCTGCACTGGCAGGCGATGACGGCGGGCGATTGGGGCTGGATGGCGCTGCTCTGTGCCACGGCGGCGACGGCCCACTGGCTGTTGATCCGCGCCTATGAGGTCGCCGAGGCCAGCGCGGTTCAGCCCTTTGCCTACCTGCAACTGGTCTTCGTCTCGATCATCGGTCTTGGCGTCTTTGGCGAGACGCTGCGGACGAACGTGGTGATCGGCGCCGCGGTCGTGGTCTCGGCGGGTCTGTTCACGCTCTGGCGGCAGCGAATTCGGGCAAAGCAGCAGTCCTGACCCGGCAGGAAGCGTGGCCCGACCCTGCGCTTGCGCTCAGGGCGATCGCGCCGGGGCCATCGCTCACCCCTTGAGTTCACCCGTGATGTTGACCGGGCCGGCCTTGCCCTTGAGCTTCGCCCGATACACCACCACCGCTTCGGACACCCGCATCACATAGGTCCGGGTTTCCTTGAACGGGATCATCTCGACCCAGTCGACCACGTCGACATCCTCGCGCCGGGGATCGCCCAGTTGTTCCATCCACGCCTTCGGCCGCCCCGGCCCGGCATTGTAGGCCGAGGCGATCAGCGCCACCGAGGGACCAAACTGGTCGACCATCTGGGCAAGATAGGCCGAGCCGAGCGACGCGTTGTAGTCAGGGTCTGTCGTCAGCTTCGACGCGACGAAGGACTGGCCCGTCTGGCTGGCCATGCGTTTGGCGGTCTCGGGCATCAATTGCATCAGGCCCTGCGCGCCAGCGCTGCTGACCACGGTCGGATCAAACTCGCTTTCGCGCCGGGCGATCGACAGGGCGAGCGCCCGACTGACCGGCAATCCATCCGGGACCATGCCCGTCACCGGGAAATAGGCCCGCGGCAGGATCACGCCGCGATCCGCGGCTTCCTTTGCCACGACGACGGCGACATGGGGGTTGTCGATATCCAGCGCAAGTTCGGCAAGCTGCGCCAGTTCCGGCGGATCAAGGCCGTCGGCCAGTTGCACGAAGAACCGCTTCGCCGTGGCCTTGTCGCCCGCCTTTTCCAGAAGCAGGGCCGCGGCGAGGACAGATGACTTCGCAAAGGGGGCCTGGCGCCAGTCCGGATAGCGGTCCTTGCCAAGCATCTTCGGGTCAAGATCCGCGCCAATCCGCTCGGCGGCCAGAAGACCGTAATAGGCCGACTGGTACCTCGCCGCGCGGGCATAGGCGGCCCGGGCCTCGGCCTGCTTGCCCATCGCCTCGTAGCTGCGACCCTCCCAGTAGGCGCCGCGCGACACGCTGATCGGCGTGCTGACTGACGCGGTGAGGTTCTGGAAGTGGCTCAGTGCCGCGCCGTAGTCGTGCAGGCTGCGCAGCGCGATGAAGCCCGAGACGAATTCAAGTTCGGCATAATCGGCACCACCGCTCAGGTGATGCGAAGAGGACACCTTGTAGGCTGTTCGCGGATCGCCGTCGCGCAGCAGACGCCGCGCCAGCAACGCGCGCCGTTCGGCCCATTCTTCGGGTTGGCCAAGCGTCGCGTCGCTGGCCGAGGCCGCGATGATGGTCTCGGCCGCATCCTCGTAGCGGTCCTTCCGCATCCGCCAGAGAAACCGCTCGTAGGCAAGGCCGGGGTCGTTGGCCAGCTTGGCCGGTACCGCCTTCAGCCTGACATCAATCGCGGGCGCTTCGACCCGAAGGGCAATCCGGGCCTTGCCGAGCGCCGCCCAGCCCGGCGAAACGCGGGGCAGCATCCGCGCCGCTTCGTCAGTGTCGCCATCCCACAACAGCCGGTCGAGCCGCTGTTCGTTCACCCGGGCCAGCGCCTTGGGATACATCGACAGAAGCTGGTCTTCCTGATCCACGGTGAAGGACAGGGCGATCCAGGCGCGCATCGCCTCGGCCTGCGCGGCCTCGCTGTTGCCGGTTGCAGCAAAGGCCTTGATCAGGGCGATTGACCCCTTGGCGGTGGCGGGCTGCGCTTCGGCGAAATAGGCAATCACGCGTTCGGGCGTGTTTGAACGGGCAACCGCCTCTTCGCCCTTGATGCGGATGATCTTGCGGCCCGGCCAATCCGGGCGGCGTTCAAGGAAGGATTCGTAGTCGCTGAGCGTCGCATCGCCAGCGCGCAGGCGGAACCATTCGATGATGTCGCGGGAAATCGGATCCTCGACCGTCGCCTCGGCGCCGGCCCAGTCGCCGGTGCGCGCCTCGGCCAGCGCGCTGCGCAGGGCGCCGGCCTTGTCGGCATGGGCTGGAGGCGCAGCGACGATGGCAAGCGCCACGACGAGCGGGCGCAGGAACGGCCGGAACAGGGTCTGGCGGACGGGATTGGGTCGATGCTTCGGCATGAACGCTTTTTGCCTTCCCCCGAGTCGCGCCGCAACACACAAATGTGCCAGTTATCCACAGGGCCTTCCGCCTGTTGGCAATCGGCACCGGGGCCGCTAGGAAAGCCCCATTTGCAACCGGGCGACTCATCTGCCCGACCACTCGAGGAGACGCGTGCCATGATCGAAAGGATCAAGGGGTCCATCCCTGCCCTGGTTACGCCGTTCAAGAACGGCGAGCTGGATCTGGATACGCTGAAGAAGCTGGTCGGATGGCACATCGAGCAAGGCTCGACCGGCCTCGTTCCCGTCGGCACCACGGGCGAAAGCCCGACGCTGAGCCATGAAGAGCATGAGCGTGTGATCGAGGAGACGGTGAAAGCCGCCGCCGGACGCGTGCCTGTCATCGCCGGGGCGGGGTCGAACAACACCGCCGAAGGCGTCCGCCTGATCCGCCATGCCGAGCGCGTCGGCGCCGATGCGGCGTTGGTCGTGACCCCATATTACAACAAGCCGACCCAGGCGGGACTGATCGCCCACTTCACCGCGCTGCACGACTGCTGCAGCCTGCCGATCGTGATCTACAACATTCCCGGCCGGTCGGTGGTCGACATGACGCCCGAGACAATGGGCGTTCTCGCCAAGCTGCCCCGCATCATCGGGGTCAAGGACGCGACCGGCAAGATCGAGCGCGTGAGCCAGCAGCGCGCCACCTGCGGCAAGGACTTCATCCAGCTTTCGGGTGAGGATGCGACCGCACTCGGCTTCAACGCCCATGGCGGTGTTGGCTGCATCAGCGTGACGGCCAACGTCGCGCCGAAGCTCTGCGCCGAATTCCAGGCGGCGACGCTCGCCGGCGACTATGTGAAGGCGCTGGCGTATCAGGATCGTCTGATGCCGCTGCACGAGGCGATCTTCCTTGAACCGGGGTTGGCGGGGGCGAAATACGGCCTGTCGCGGCTAGGCCTTTGCTCGGAAGAGGTCCGCTTGCCGCTCGTCGGCCTGACCGACGGCACCAAGGCGCGCATCGACGCGGCGATGCGTCATGCGGGGATCCTGAACTGAGCTTCGATCTCTCTGCCGTCGCCACGGGCGCCAGGGCCAACCTCCACGGCAGCTTCTGGATGGTCGCGGCGATGGCGGGCTTCGCCGTCGAGGACATGTTCCTGAAATCAGCGGCGCAGACGCTGCCGGTGGGCGAAATCCTGATCCTGTTTGGCGGCGCCGGAATGCTGGTCTTCGCCGCGCTGGCCAAGCGGCGGGGCGAACGCGTCTTGCACCCGGCAATCCTGGCCCCGGTCATCCTGATCCGCGCCCTGTTCGAGGTGACGGGGCGATTGTTCTACACGCTGGCCATCGCGCTGACGCCACTGTCAAACGCCTCGGCCATCCTTCAGGCGACTCCGCTTGTGGTCATCGCCGGGGCGGCGCTGGTCTTTGGCGAGCGGGTCGGCTGGCGGCGCTGGACGGCGGTGTCGGTGGGCTTCCTCGGCGTGCTCATCATCCTGCGTCCTGGCCTTGAGGGTTTCACTCCGTTGGCGCTGCTGGCAGTGATCGGCACCATTGGCTTTGCCGGGCGCGACCTTGCCACGCGGGCGGCACCGCCTGTCCTGTCCAATTTCCAGCTTGGCGTCTACGGCTTTGCGATGATGGTACCGGCCGGGGCGCTGCTGCTGGGCCTTTCCGGCGGGGCCCAGGTTCCTGACACCTATGCAGCGGCGGACCTTGTTTGCGCCACGGCCATCGGCGTATCGGCCTACTACGCCCTGACCCGCGCGATGCGCACGGGCGATGTCTCGGTCGTGACACCCTTCCGCTATACACGCCTGATCTTCGCGATGATCCTTGGTATGGCCGTCTTTGCCGAGCGGCCAGACATGATGACGGTCGCCGGATCAGTGCTGATCGTTGCCAGCGGCGTCTACGCCCTTCTGCGCAGCCGCAGCCGATAGGGCGAATCAAACCCGGTGCCGCGGGCAACAATCCGGTCGCCGGACCCGGATTTATGCTTAATCGAATGTTAATGCGCGTGAACGCTCGGAACGATGGCTTCCGCGCTCATTGACCGTGGATGGCAGGGAAACGATGCCGTCCGTTGGCCGCCAGCGTGACGAAAAAATGGCGAAATCCGGGTGCTTCTTGGGCACATGGTCGATCCGGCCGCCACAAGACTTAATCAGAAAGGATTACGCAGATGTTCATGCAGGACATGACCCGCCTCATCGCCCGCGCCACCCCGATGCCCGTGGCCCGCGCGCTGCCTCGGACCGGACTGGTCGCCGGAACCCTGGTCGAGACCGCCGGAGGTTGGCGCCCTGCCGAAGAACTGCGGCGGGGTGACCTCGTCCACAGCTTTGACGGCGGCCTGCGTGAAATCGTGGCGATGGATCGCCAGTGGCTCGCTCCCGGCAAGGTCCAGCTCGTCAAGCTGCCGGGCGGGGTCCTGGGAAATTGCGACGCGGTCGCGATGATGCCGGGACAGGCCCTGCTCATCGACTGCTGGGACGAGGAGGGACTTGACGGCGCGGTTGTGGCACTTGTTCCTGCAGCGGCCCTGATCGGGTTGGCCGGCACTTCTGTCCGGACGGCGGGAAAAGCGACCGAGATCGTGACGCCGATCTTTGCCGAGGAAGAGGTGGTTCACACCCAGGGCGGACTCTTGATGCACTGTCCCGGTGCGGTCGGCACGTCGGCGCGCGCATCTCTGCCGGGGTTCTTCCCGCGCCTGCCGCGTGAACGGGGCTATCGCCTCTTGGCACGACGCCTTGCGGCAGAGTCGACGCCGGCCAGCGCCTGAGGCCAGGGAGCGGGCCGTTCAGCCGGACTTGCGCCGGCTTTCGACCTGGCTCAACCGGATCTGCCGCAGCGCCTCGATCAACAAGGCCGATAGCAGGCCGAAGTTCAGAAAGCCGTTCGCCGCTTCCATCCCCGACAGGATGCGCCACCCCTTGGGCAAGACGATGTCACCCAACCCAAGGGTGGTGAAGCAGACCAGTGAGAAATAGACCGCTTCTTCAAGCGTGCTGAATGCCCCCATGACCACATAGGCCCCGGCCCATATCCAGACACCTGCCGTAATCACGCCCAACACCAAAAGCGAGACGCTCGCCACCAGCAAGACGAGCTTCGGCCGGTGAGGCGGCTTGATCAGCCACGGGTGCATTCGGACGAATACAACCTCGAGCACCATGGCAGCCAACGCAGCAATGGTGATGTTGAGGATGAGAAGCAGTGTCCCCACCCCGATCTCCAAAGCCATGCGATACCCTCCCGCGCCGTCAGCGACACATCCTCCTTCGAAGATATGTCGCCCTTATGTTCCTCCCCAAGGTGTTGCCCAATTCATGAGCGACGCCGTGGCCTTCCGGCCACGCCGGTGTTGCGGGGATCGGTCCGGCCAGTTTTCCACCGAGGGCGTGCCAGCGCGGCAGATGACTGGACTCGTCTCCCTCCCTCGCCTATCTCGGGCAGGCCATGGCCCAGAAATCCGATCCCAACTCGAAACTCATCGCCGAAAACCGCCGGGCGCGCTTCGATTACTTCATCGAGAGCGATCTAGAGGCAGGCATCGTGCTGACCGGGTCAGAGGTGAAGTCGCTTCGGCAGGGCGGCGCGAATATCGGCGAAAGCTATGCGAGCGTCGAAGGTGGTGAGTTGTGGCTCATCAACGGCTACATCGCGCCTTACCTGCAGGCCAAGACCTGGGGGCATGAGGAACGTCGTCGCCGCAAGCTTCTTGTCAGCCGCAAGGAACTGTCGCGCCTGTGGAACGCAACCGCACGCGAAGGCATGACCATCGTGCCGATCGCCATGTATTTCAACGATCGCGGTGTGGTGAAACTCAAGCTCGGCGTGGCCAAGGGCAAGAAGCTGTCCGACAAGCGCGAGACCGAAGCCAAGCGCGACTGGGGCCGCGAAAAGGCCCGTTTGTTGAAGCACGGCGGATAATCCACACTTTTTGCTGACATTTTAGACAATTTGACGCATAGTAACTTTGGCCGGCGCGAGGGGCACGCGACCGGCAGACTGTGATCAGCCCCCAAGAGGGAAGACATGGAACAGTTGATTATCCAGCTTGTCGCCGGCGCTATCGGCGGCAACGCGGCAGGCAAGGCCGTGCCGAATGCCAATCTTGGCACACTCGGCAATACCATTGCGGGGCTTGTCGGCGGCGGCATCCTCGGCCAGATCGTCCAGGCGCTTTTCACCAGCGGGGCGGTCGATGCCGCGGCGGGCGCTGCCGGCGTCGACATCGGCTCGATCGTGGCGAACCTCGCTTCAGGCGGCGTTGGCGGCGCAGTGTTGACCGCAATCGTCGGAATGCTGAAGAACCGCGCAGCGTAAGCGCAACCGGCCCGCGGCAAGCCAAGCCGCGGGCCACTGCCGTCACGTCTTGCCCAGACCCGCCACCGCCCGCTATGGGTTGTTCGGCAACTTCATGGGGGCGCTGATGGCCACGGATGATCCCAAGACACTGGTTTCAACTGCCTGGCTCGAGGCGCATCTGCAGGATCCCGACCTGCGCGTCATTGATGCCTCGTGGTACATGCCGGATTCCGGGCGCGATCCGAAAGGCGAATATCTGGCGGCCCACATTCCCGGCGCGCGGTTTTTCGACATAGACGAGATCTCTGACCAGCGGTCGTCCCTGCCCCACATGGCGCCGCCGCCCGAGAAGTTCATCAGCCGGATGCGGGCGATGGGCGTGGGCGATGGCCACCAGGTTGTCATTTACGATGGTGCGGGACTCTTTTCTGCGCCGCGGGTTTGGTGGACATTCCGTCTGATGGGTAAAACCGATGTCGCGGTTCTGGACGGCGGTCTGCCGAAATGGCGCGCCGAGGGGCGGCCGATCGAGGACATGCCCCCGGTCCTGCGCGACCGCCACATCACCGTCCAGCGTCAGGCCAGTCTGGTAAAGGACGTCACCCAGGTCGCCCATTCCAGCAAGCTGGGGGATGCCGAGATCGTCGATGCCCGCTCCGCCGCGCGCTTCAAGGGCGAAGCGCCGGAGCCGCGCCCGGGTCTGCGATCGGGCCATATTCCCGGCTCAAAGAACCTGCCTTGGAACGGACTTCTGAACGCCGATGGCACAATGAAGGAGCCCGAGGCACTGAAGGCTGCCTTCGTGGCCGCCGGTGTCGACTTGGCCAAGCCGGTCATCACCACCTGCGGGTCGGGTGTGTCGGCCGCGATCCTGAGCCTTGCGCTGGAACGGATCGGCCACCGGAACCATTCGCTCTATGACGGCAGCTGGGCCGAATGGGGCATGTATGACGACCTGAAGGTCGCGAAAGGATAGACCCATGTTCGAGGCGCTGAAGCCGCAGGCGCAGGACAAGATCCTGGCGCTTATCCAGATGTTCCGCGACGACCCGCGCGAGGGCAAGATCGACCTCGGTGTCGGCGTCTACAAGGACGCGACCGGGCTGACCCCGGTCATGCACGCGGTCAAGGCGGCCGAGAAGAAACTGTGGGACGAGGAAAAGACCAAGACCTATACCGGCCTCGCCGGCGAGCCCGCCTTCCACGCCGCGATGATCGACCTGATCCTGGGCAGCAGTATCGCTGCTGACAGGGTCGCCGCCATCGCCACGCCCGGCGGCACGGGTGCGGTCAGGCAGGCGCTGGAGCTTATCAAGCTGGCCTCGCCGCAGGCCACCGTCTGGATCAGCGATCCAACCTGGCCGAACCACCCCTCGATCATCCGCTATCTCGGCATGCCGATGGCGGAGTACCGCTATTTCGACGCGGCCACCCGCGGGCTCGACTTCGACCGGATGATGGCCGACCTAGCAGGGGTCAAGCCCGGCGACGTGGTGCTCGTGCATGGCTGCTGCCACAACCCGACCGGTGCCAACCCGACCCCGGCCCAATGGGCGAAGATCGCCGACCTGCTTGCCGAGAAGGGCGCGATGCCGCTGGTGGACCTTGCCTATCAGGGCTTCGGCGACGGGCTGGACGAGGATGCAGCCGCTACTCGGCTGATCGCGCAGCGGTTGCCAGAGGTCCTGATCGCCGCGTCCTGCTCGAAGAATTTCGGCATCTACCGCGAACGGACAGGGATCCTGCTGGCCGTGGGCGATGCGGCCAAGAAAGCCACGGTGCAGGCCAACCTCGCCTTCCTCAACCGGCAGAACTATTCCTTCCCGCCCGACCACGGGGCGCGGCTGGTGACGATGATCCTGACCGATCCGGCCCTGCGGAAGATGTGGCAGGAAGAACTGGAAGAGGTGCGGCTGAACATGCTTGGCTTGCGCCGCCAGTTGGCCGAGGAACTGCGCCGCCTGACCAATTCCGACCGGTTCGACTTCATCGCCGATCACCGCGGCATGTTCTCGCGCATCGGGGCGACACCGGAAGAAGTCGAGCGGATGCGGGTCGAACGCGGCATCTACATGGTCGGGGATTCGCGCCTGAATATCGCTGGCTTGAATGCCGACACCGTTCCGGTGCTGGCGCGCGCCATCGCCGATATCGTCGCCTGAAAACAAGGCGGCCCGGACGAGGGAGAGGCTCGTCCGGGCCGTAGATTGCGCGGGGGAGGAGTTCCGCGCAGGAAACGGCCCGCCGGGAGGCGGCAGGCCGAAACCAGGTCACATGTTGTAGGCGCTTTCGCCGTGCGAGGTCTGGTCCAGACCCTGACGCTCGTCTTCCGGGCTCGGACGCAGGCCGAACAGCAGGTCGATCACCTTGTAGAGGATGAACGACACGACACCAGACCAGACCAGCGTCACAAGGACGGCCTTGATCTGCGTGATGACCTGGGCAGCCATATCGTATTCGCCAGCAACTGCCGGGAACACGGTGTAATCGACCCAGCCCTGACCGCCAAACGAGGGCGCGGCGAGGAAGCCGGTGCCGATCGCGCCCAGGACGCCGCCAACGCAGTGCACGCCGAAGACGTCAAGTGTATCGTCGTATTTCAGCTTGGTCTTCACCGTCGAGACGAAGAAGTAGCAGACCGGCGAAACGATCAGCCCAAGCAGCACCGAACCCATCGGGCTGGCGAAGCCGGCAGCCGGGGTGATCGCCACGAGACCGGCGACGGCGCCCGTCACGGCACCCAGCATCGAGGCGCGGCCATGATGTAGCTGCTCGACCAGGCTCCAGGACAGGGCGGCGGCCGCGGTTGCGATGAAGGTGTTCAGGAAGGCCAGCGCGGTAAGGCCGTTCGACTCGAGGTTCGAGCCGGCGTTGAAGCCGAACCAGCCGACCCACAGCATCGAGGCGCCGATCATCGTCATCACCAGGCTGTGCGGCGGAGTCGCCTCCTTGCCGAAGCCAAGGCGCGGACCGATGACAAGGCAGCCCACCAGGCCGGCGATCCCGGCATTGATGTGAACCACGGTGCCGCCGGCGAAGTCGAGCGCGCCCATGCCCCAGAGCATGCCGTAGTCGGTGGGGTTATCGACCAGGAAGTCCGGGCCGGACCAGTACCAGACCATATGCGCAATCGGGTAGTAGACGATGGTGGACCACAGCACCACGAACAGCATCAGCGGCCAGAACTTCACCCGCTCGGCGAAGGCGCCGACGATGAGGGCCGGTGTGATGCAGGCAAAGGTCATCTGGAAGATGACGAAGGCATATTCCGGGATATAGACGTTGTTCGAGAAGGTCGCGGAATACGTGCCGGTGCTGACCCCGGCGAGGAACGCCTTGCTGAAGCCGCCGACATAGGGGCTGCCGCCGGTGAAGGCCAGGCTGTAGCCGTAGAAGACCCACAGCAGCGCCCCGATCGACACGATCATGAAGACCTGCATCAGCAGGCTGAGCATGTTCTTCGACCGCACGAGACCGCCGTAGAAGAGGGCGAGCGCCGGGATCGACATCAGCAGCACCAGGGCCGAGCTGACCAGCATCCAGGTCGTGTCACCCTTGTCGACCATGCCGGCCATTGCGGCGGCGTCAGGACCCTTGATCGGGCCGGTCACAACCTCGACGGTGGCGTCTTGCGCCCAGGCCGGCAGCGCGCCTAGGACGGCCGCTCCTGCGCCAAGCGCGTAAGCTTTCATTGATTTCGTCATTTCTCTTTCTATCCCCACCAGTCGCGTCACAGCGCGTCGTCGTTGACTTCGCCCGTCCGCACACGGACAGCCTGCAGAACGTCAAGGACGAAGATCTTGCCGTCGCCGATCTTGTCGGTCTTGGCCGTCGTCCGGATCGTCTCGACAACAGCTTCTGCCAGGCTGTCGCTCACAACGACTTCCAGGCGGACCTTCGGCACGAAGTTCACCGCATACTCAGCACCCCGGTAGATCTCGGTATGTCCGGACTGGGATCCGAACCCCTTGATCTCGGTTACCATCATGCCGCGAACGCCGATGGCGGTGAGCGCCTCGCGCACCTCCTCCAGCTTGAACGGCTTGATTGCTGCAATAATGAGTTTCACGACCATCCCCTTCATGGTTGGTGGGCGACCCAGCGCGTCCCCTGCGAGATCAAGGAGACTTGATGGAATTCCACACAAGTTGGGGGCGGGCATGCCGGGGCAAGCGGCTCATCGAACTGCCCATAAATTACACATTTTCATCTATTCGATTAAAAATTAATCACACCACAAACGCGAATCGTTGGTGTCCGCGCTCCACATTCGTGACAGGACAGGCTAGAGTCGCCGTCAAAGCAGGCGCACGCAACGAACGGGCGAAACAGGCATGAGCAGTACTGGCGACTGGCGTCCACCCCTGGTGGCGGATCGGCGCTACATGGCACAGACTTCCACGACCCGTGCAAAAAGCGGCGCCACACGTGGCTCTGGCGGCAGCGGACGCAAGCCTCCGTCTTCCGGGTCTCGCTCTGCGCCGAAGGGTCGCCCACCGCGCAGAAACCCGATTGTCGCCTTTTTCAGCGGCATCTTCCGCTGGATCGCCCGGGTTATCTGGGGAATCGGTTGGCGCGTCGGCTTCCTGCTGGCGATCGCGGTCGGGACATCCACGCTCTATTTCTACCAGAAACTGCCCGAGCTTTCGGAGCTTCTGGATGGCCGGGCGCGCGGTTCGGTCACCCTTCTGGACCGCAACGGCGAGGTCTTCGCCTGGCGGGGCGAGACCTTCGGTGGCCAGATCGACGCGCAGCATGTCTCTCCCAACCTGCGCAACGCCATCGTGGCGACCGAGGATCGACGGTTCTACCATCACCTCGGCATCAGCCCGCGCGGCATCATCGGGGCGATCCGCATCAACATGTCCGAAGGCCGCGGGCCCCTTGAGGGCAACGGCGGCTCGACCATCAGCCAGCAGGTGGCAAAACTCCTGTGTCTCGGTGTGCCCTACGACCAGGCCAACTGGAAATCTGAAGCAGATTACGAGGCCGACTGCCGCTCGGGCGGGGTTGTGCGCAAGATCAAGGAAGTCCCCTTCGCCTTTGCTCTGGAAGCCAAGTATTCCAAGGACGAGATCCTGACGATCTACCTCAACCGTGCCTATCTTGGCGCGGGCACCCGCGGCTTTGAGGCCGCGGCCCAGCGTTACTTCGGAAAGTCTGCGAACGACGTGACGCCCGCTGAGGCCGCGATGCTGGCCGGCCTGCTGAAGGCGCCGTCCTATTACGCGCCGACAAACAACCTGGAACGGTCGCGCGAGCGGGCCAACATCATCATCGGCCTGATGGAAGACGAAGGCTACCTGACCAAGGAACAGGCCGACGATGCGCGTGCGCATCCCGCGCAGCTTTCCGCCGCGGCCGCTGCGCGTTCCGGCGGGTTCTTTGCCGACTGGGTGATGGATTCCGGCCCGTCCTACCTTACCCGCAACACGACCGAGGACGTGATCATACGCACGACCTATGACCGGCGCATCCAGAAGGCAGCCGAGTCGGCCCTGAACGACGTATTCGCAACAAAGCTCAAGGAAGGCTCCAAGGCGCAGGCTGCCGTCGTGGTCATGTCCGCTGATGGCGCGGTCCGGGCGATGGTCGGCGGGCGCAACACCGCCGATGCGGGGGCGTTCAACCGCGCGACACAGGCGTTGCGCCAGACCGGGTCGAGCTTCAAGCCCTTCGTCTATGCCGCTGCTCTCGATGCCGGCTATTCGCCTGCGGACTATGTCGATGACAGCCCGCTGACCCTGTATATCCCCGGGTCCGGCAACTGGTCGCCCGACAACTACGACCACGAATATCATGGCGTCATCACACTGACAGACGCCCTGGCCGAATCGCGCAACATCCCCGCCGTGAAAGTGTCCGAGGCCGCAGGCCGCGACAATGTCCGCAGGGTGGCAAGCGGCTTCGGCATCACCTCGAACCTCGCCGACGGGCCGGCCTTGGCGCTTGGCGTGTCCGAAGCGACACTGATCGACATGACGGGCGCCTATGCCGGCATCCTTAACGGCGGCACGGCCGTTCAACCCTATGGCCTGACCGACCTGCGCCTGATGGGCGATGACACGCCGCTGATGGGGCAGGAGGGCGGCCTCGGCGAACGTGTCATCTCGGAGCAGGCGGCACGTGAACTCACCTACATGATGACACAGGTTGTCGAGCGCGGCACAGGCCGGCGCGCCATGCTGTCCGACCGTCAGGTGGCCGGCAAGACGGGCACGACCCAAGCCGCACGCGACGCCTGGTTCCTGGGCTTCTCGGCCGATTATGTGACCGGTGTCTGGATGGGCTACGACGACAACACCCCCATGCAGGGTGTGACCGGCGGCGGTCTGCCGGCGGAGATCTGGCATGAGGTGATGATACGGGTCGAGGAAGGCTTGCCACCCCAGCCGCTGCCGATGATCATACCCGAACCGCGCCTTCCGCCCGTGGCGCAGGCCTCGCAAGGCGGCGGAAATGGCAGCGCGCAATCAGCGGGCGGCAACCGAAACCAGGGCAACGGCGGCTTCTTCCAGCAGGTCTTCAGTGCCTTCGGAAAGAACAAGCAGGACTGACGCGGCAAAGAAAAAGGGGCGAGCCCACCAAGGCCGCCCCTTTTTCCATCCCTTGGCGCCGCGCGGTCAGGTCTTGTTCAGCTGTGCGATCAGCTTGTCGATGTCGCCCCCCTGCTGGTCAAGCATCGCTCCAATCTCGGTCCGTTCGGTCGACAGCATGTTCACTCCCTCGATGATGAGGTTGAAGAACAGGTTGCGTCCGGACTTGTCAGACACATGCCAGCGCAGATCGAACGGCGCTTCGCCCTGCAGGTAGGCGGTCGAGATCACCTCGTAATAGCTTTTCAGCGGATGGGCGCTGGTCACCTCGATGCGCCCGCCGATGAATTCCCGGAAGCGCCGACCGTATTTCCGCGAGATATAGCCCTGATACGCCTTGGTGAAGGACTTCATCTGCGCCGGGCTGGCCTGCCGCGCCGCCGGCCCCAGGGCAGAACGTGCGATCGCGGCAACGTCGGCATAGGTGGCGAAGATTTGCTCGAACTTCGCCAGCATCTGCGCCTCGGACGCGCCCGAGTTGATGACCTTGGTCACCTGTCCCGTGACCTCGTCGATCAGCGCCCGCGCCTGGTCGACGGTCAGCGCCCGCGCTGCGGCCGGCGCCAGCACCAGAACGGCAGCCGCGCCAAGGCCAAGCCCCAGCACCGCCCGGCGGTTGGTTTCAGTTGCCATTGCTGTCCTCGTAGGGGTCGATGAAACTGTCATCTGCATAGGGGTCCTCAAAGCCATTTGCTCCGTCCGAGCTGGTGGTCTGACCCAAGGTATAGCGCCTGTTCTGAAGATAGAGCAGCCTGGCCTGGGCATAGCTGTCAGCGCTCTCGTAAAGGATGGAGTCAATCGTCGCTGAATACCTGTCACGATAGTTGAGATCGTCAACCACGACCAATCCATAGGCGGCCAACGCTTCACCCGTTGGCAGGACATACCAGATCGGATCGAGCACCAGATCGCCAATCCGGCCGAACATGTCGCGCTCGGTCGACGGTCCGAACACCGGCAGTTCGACGTAGTTTCCCTCGCCGAAGCCCCAGACATGCAGCGTCTCGCCGAAGTCCGTCGGCTGCTCAGGCAGCCCAGCCGCCGTCGAAACGTCAATCAGTCCGCCAAGACCCAGCGTGCTGTTCACGGCGAAGCGCACGGTGTTCTCTACCGCCTTGCCCAGCCGCAATTGCAGGATGTTGTTCACGATGTCGTTCGGAACTGCAAGGTTCTTGGCAAAATTCGACAGTCCGCGCCGCAGGGGGCCCGGCTGAACGTGGCTCACGCCTTCGGAGACCGGCCGCACGAAGAACTTGTCGATCGACTTGTTGGCCTCGTGCACCTGGCGGTTTTCGGCCTCTTTCGGATCTTTGATCCCAGTCGGGGCCGGCGCGGGCCCGCAAGACGTCAGTGCGCCCATGGCGAGGCTGGCCAGCAGGACAGACCTCGACACAGAGGACAGACGCGAAAGGAAGGACTGGGGCATCAGGCGGGCTTCTCGGTGCGATGGCGTCTGATCTAGCGTTCCGGGACCAGAGGCAAGCCATACGAAGCCCGGCACGTGAACGCAATGTTCGACCGTGACCGATGCGCGACGGTTCGCTTGGCCTCGCTCTTGCTGCCACTTCTCCGCGCGGCTAGCCTTTGCGCAACACAACCGCGCCGGAGCCCGATATGTCGCTGTCCCCGATCGAAACCCGCCTTGCCGAACTGGGCGTGACCCTGCCGGATGCCCCCGCACCGGCGGCGAACTATGTGCCCTTCGTGGTCGTCGGCAACCTGGTCCATATCTCTGGCCAGATCAGCCAGAATGCCGACGGCCTGATCAAGGGAAGGCTCGGGGCGGATCTTGACATCGCGGCCGGCGCGGCTGCGGCACAGCGCTGCGCAATCAGTCTGCTGTCGCAACTCAAGGCGGCATGTGGCGGCGATCTGAACCGAGTGGTCCGCGCGGTAAAGCTTGTCGGTTTCGTCAACTCAACGCCCGACTTCATCGACCAGCCGAAAGTCATCAACGGAGCGTCCGATTTCCTGGTCGCCGCTCTGGGCGATGCGGGCCGTCATGCGCGCTCGGCCGTCTCTGCCGCCAGCCTGCCGCTCGGCGTCGCAGTCGAGATCGAAGCGATCTTCGAGATCAAGTGATGCGCGTCGACCTCCCCGCATCTTTCCTGTCTCTGCCCCTGAGTCATCGTGGCCTGCATGACAGCTCGAAAGGCGTTATCGAGAATTCCCTGGGCGCCTTTCGCGCCGCAGTCGCGGCCGGCTACGGAATCGAACTCGACGTTCTGCTCTCGAGCGATGGCGTCGTGATGGTGTTTCACGACGACACGCTGGACCGCTTGACCGACCAAATAGGCCCGGTGGATGCCCACAGCGCCGAGGCATTGGGCAAGATGCGTCTCAAGGGGAGCACGGAAACCATTCCGACCCTCTCCGAGGTCTTGTCCCTCGTCCGGGGGCAGGTGCCGCTCCTGATCGAGATGAAGGATACCAGCCATACCATGACGCAGACGGATGGTCGGCTGGAGGCTGCCACGGCGAAAGTGCTGGCCGACTATATCGGACCGGTCGCGGTAATGAGCTTCAATCCGTATTCCGTCGAACTGATGGCCCGGCTGGCCCCCAAGGTGCCGCGCGGAATCACCGTCGCGGGAGACGACCCCGATGGCTGGGCGCCTGCGCCGCGAGAGGCTTATGCGTCGATCATGATGGTGCCGGCTTACGAGACGAGCGAGTCGAGTTTCATCAGTCACGGCCTCGTCGACATGGACCGTCCGCGGGTGCACGAACTCAAGGCAGCCGGCGCCGCAATCCTGTGCTGGACGGTCCGCAGCCCAGAGCAGGAACGGGAAGCACGGCGCGTGGCCCAGAACATCACCTTCGAAGGGTATCCGGCCGCACTCCCGGCTTGACGCTGCGGGGCGGCGGGCCACCCTACCAGGCAAGGCCTTTCTTCTGTTTCCAAATATCCTCGGGGGGCGCGGGGGGCAGACAGCCCCCCGCTCCCCCCCCCCCCCCCCCCCCCCCCCCCCCCCCCCCCCCCCCCCCCCCCCCCCCCCCCCCCCCCCCTCCGCCGCCAACCACCGGACCCGTGCCCGCATGACCGAATCCGTCGAGGTCACCATCCACCGCTCCTTTGCCGAGATCACGGCGGCGGACTGGGATGCGGTCGCCTGCCCTGAAACCGCCGATGGCGGGCGGCCGATCGATCCTTTCACCACCCATCGCTTCCTCTCGGCTCTGGAACGGTCCGGATCGACGGGCGGCCGCAGCGGTTGGCAGTCGCATCCGCTCGTTGTCCGCGAAAACGGAAAGATCATCGCCGCGGCGCCGCTCTATCTGAAATCACACAGCCAGGGCGAATACATCTTCGACTTCAACTGGGCCGATGCCTGGGAACGTGCGGGCGGGCGATACTATCCGAAGCTTCAGATCGCCGATCCGTTCACTCCGGCGACCGGGCGGCGGTTTCTGACCCTTCCCGGCAAGGAATCCGAAGGCACCGCCGCCTTGATCGACGCCGCCCGGCAGATCACCGAGAACAACCGCCTGTCCTCGTTGCACATCACCTTCTGCACCGAGGCAGAGGCGAAACGGGGCGAGGCAATGGGGCTCCTGCGCCGGACAACTCAGCAATATCACTGGGAGAATCGGGGCTATGGCAGCTACGACGACTTTCTGAGCGATCTCTCTTCGCGAAAGCGCAAGGCGCTTCGCAAGGAACGCGCGCTGGCCCAGGGCTTTGGCGGCACGATCCGGACCCTGACAGGCAGCCAGATCGAGCCGCACCACTGGGAGGCGTTCTGGGCCTTCTACCAGGACACCGGCAGCCGGAAATGGGGCACGCCCTACCTGGCGCGCGCCTTCTTCGACGAAATCCACGCGACGATGCGCGACGATGCGCTGCTGATCCTGGCCGAGCGCAACGGTCGGGCGGTCGCCGGCGCGCTCAATTTCATTGGGCGGGAGACGCTCTTTGGCCGCTACTGGGGCTGTATCGAAGACCACCCCTTCCTGCATTTTGAGCTTTGCTACCATCAGGCCATCGACTGGGCGATCGCCCAGGGCCTGCAGCGGGTCGAGGCCGGCGCGCAGGGGGAACACAAGCTGGCGCGTGGCTATCTTCCCGTAGCCTGTCATTCCCTCCACTGGATCGCCGATCCGGGTTTTCGTACCGCCATCGAGCGCTATCTGGACGCTGAACGGGCCGCCGTTGGCGAAGAGATCGAGGTCGTCACTGCCTATGGCCCCTTCCGCCGGGGCGAGGTGCAGGAGCGGGATTGACGGATCAGGGGAGGGAGACGAAATGGCGATGCTGCTTAGTGAGGACGAACGCCGCTCGGCGCTGCCCACCCTTGCAGAGACCGGCTGGCGCGCTGTCGAGGGCCGTGACGCGATCCGCAAGATCTGGAAGTTCCGCAGCTTCTCCGAAGCCTGGGGCTTCATGTCCCGCGCCGCGCTTGCCGCCGAGAAGCTCAACCATCATCCGGAATGGTCCAACACCTACAATGTCGTCGACGTTACGCTGACCACGCATGACTGCCATGGCCTGAGTGCGGCGGACATCGACCTTGCCCGCCGCATGGACGCGGCCGCCGGGGCCGCAGCCGTTCAGACCGACCATTCGCTTCCGGTCGAAAGCCTGTGTCAGATCCGGGCGCGGTAGCACCCGGGGGCATAGCCCGGATCAGATCGCCTCAAGCAGCGCTTCACCGGTCGAGATGTTGCATTCCCCTGGCTTGTCGATCTGTACGACCGTCGCCACGCCGTCTTCGACCACCGCCGCGTAACGCTGCGAACGGTCAAAGAAGCCCAGGCCCGGCACCGTGAACTGCATCCCGAGCGCGCGGGTCAGGCTGCCGTCGGCATCGGCCAGCAGGGTCACGCCCGCCTTGTCCGCCCCGGTCGCCTCGCCCCAAGCCTTCATCACAAAGGGGTCGTTGACGGCGACACAGATGATTTCGTCCACCCCCTTGGCGGCGAACTTGTCCTTCGTGCGTATGAAGCTGGGCAGGTGTGAGGTCGAGCAGGTTCCGGTAAAGGCCCCGGGCAGGCCAAAGATCACCACTTTGCGGCCCTTGAGTCGGTCGCCAAGGCTCACAGCTTCGGCACCATTCTCTCCCATCTTCAGAAGCGTGACCTCCGGCAGTTTCGCCCCCACGGAAATCGTCATTCTCGTCATCCTCTCGCGTTGCATCTCAGCCAAGCCGGGATATAGGCTCCGCCGCCGGACAGGACCAGAGGAGGATGTCGATGGCGCAGGTGGTTGTAATTGGGGCTGGTCAGGCCGGGGCGTCCTGTGTCGCCCGGCTACGCGCAAAGGGCTACGAAGGCCGGATCATCCTGATCGGCGACGAACCCGTTGCCCCCTACCAGCGACCGCCCCTGTCCAAGGCCTACCTCCTTGGCGAGATGGAGATGGAGCGTCTTCTGCTGCGTTCGCCCGAATTCTATGCCGACAACAACATCGAGCTGCGCCTCGGCCAGCCGGTCACCGCGCTCGACCCCGCCACGAAGACAGTGACGGTGGGAGCGGAGCAGATCGGCTACGACGACCTCGTGCTGGCCACCGGTTCGATCCCGCGCCGCCTGCCAGATGCTATCGGAGGCGACCTGAAGGGCGTCTACACCGTGCGCACCCTTGCCGACATCGACGACGCGCGGCACGAATTCCAGGCCGGGCGGCATCTTGTCGTGATCGGCGGCGGCTATATCGGTCTCGAGGCTGCGGCGGTCGCGGCCAAGCTTGGCCTGACCGTCCATGTCGTCGAAATGGCGCCGCGCATCCTCCAGCGCGTCGCCGCGCCGGAAACCTCCGCCTATTTCCGCGACCTTCACAGCCAGAAAGGCGTCGTGATTCTCGAAGGAACCGGGCTCGATCGGCTGTCCGGGACCGGTGGGCATGTGACAGAGGCCAAGCTTACCGACGGCCGTGTGCTCAAGGCTGATTTCGTCATCGCCGGCGTCGGCATCGTTCCCGACACGCGACTGGCCGAGGCGGCGGGGCTTGCCGTGGAGAACGGCATCCGCGTGGATGCCCAAGGCCGCACCTCGGACCCGCATGTCTGGGCTGCCGGCGACTGCGCCTCATTCCCGCTCGGGGATGCCCGGCTACGGCTGGAAAGCGTTGGCAACGCCATCGACATGGGCGAGCTCGTCGCCGACAACATCCTTGGCGCCGGAATGGGTTACGAACCGAAGCCGTGGTTCTGGTCGGACCAGTACGATACCAAGCTGCAGATTGCCGGCCTGAACACCGGCTATGACCGGATCGTCACCCGCGGACCCGAGGGCGAGGCGGTATCCTACTGGTACTACAGGGGCGACAGGCTGATCGCCGTCGACGCCATGAACGACTCCCGCGCCTACATGGTCGGCAAGCGGCTGATCGAAGGTGGCAAATCCCCGGATCCGGCGCTGGTCGCAGATCCCGCGACCGATCTCAAGGCGCTGCTCAGGGCATGAGGATCATCGGTGGCGCAAGGCGGGGGCTGAAGCTGGCCGAGGTGGGCGAAGGCGATGCCGCCGCGCATCTGCGCCCCACGACCGACCGTGTGCGCGAAGCGATCTTCAACCTGCTGCTGAATGGCGGCTACGAGGATCCCGTGACCGGCGCCCGCGTGCTCGACCTTTTTGCCGGAACCGGGGCACTCGGACTCGAGGCGCTGTCGCGCGGCGCCGCGCGGGTCGCCTTTGTCGATGACGGCGTGGCGGCACGGGCGCTTCTGCGCGCGAACATCGAGAAGATGCAGGCCATGGGCGCGACCGATGTCTGGCGCCGAGACGCGACGCGGATGGGGCCGAACCGCGGGCCGGGCTACAGCCTGGTCTTCCTTGACCCACCCTATGGTCAGCGGCTGGGCGAAGCGGCACTCGCTTCCTGCGTGGAGGGGGAATGGCTCGCGCCCGGCGCGATGGTGGTCTGGGAAGAGTCGCTGACGCCGATCCCCCCGACCGGGTTCGAGGTCCTGGACCTGCGCCGCTACGGTGATACGACTGTTACCCTCCTGAAGGCACCGGAATGAAACCGTCCGCCGTCCTGTTCGATTGCGACGGTGTGATCGTCGACAGCGAGCCGATCCTGTTTGATCTGCTGGCCGAGGATCTGGCCCGCCACGGCCTCCCCCTTTCCGTGGATGAAATGGAGCGTCTGTTCATCGGCGGCACCATTCCCGGCGTACATGCCCGCGCCCGCGAACTTGGGGCCGACCTGCCCGACAACTGGGTCGTCGACTTCTACGAGCGGCTCTATGCGCGCCTTGCGCGGGGCACCCCGCTTGTCCCCGGGATCGAGGCGGTGCTGGATGCACTCGACATCGCGGGCATTCCCTATGCCGTGGGGTCCAACGGGTCCGACCGGAAAATGCAGGTGACGCTCGGCCAGCACCCGGCGGTGATGCAACGCCTGTCGGGGCGCACCTTCTCCGGCCAGACGCTCGGCAAGCCCAAGCCTGCGCCCGACCTCTACCTGCACGCGGCGGCCTTCCTCGGGGTCGCCCCGGCCTCCTGCGTCGTCGTCGAGGACAGTCCGACCGGCGCCCGTGCCGCGCAGGCGGCCGGAATGCGCTGCCTTGGCTATGCGCCACATGGCAGCGGCGCCGCCCTTGCCCGGGAAGGGGCTAGGCCGTTTCACGCGATGTCCGCGTTGCCGGGCCTGCTCGGCCTTTGAGGTCTCAGCGCAGTTTCGTCAGGATCGCGAGGCTCGCATAGCCATCGGGCGTCAGGCCCTCCGCGATCTGATAGGCCCTGACGGCGGCTATGGTGTTCGGCCCGATCCTGCCGTCCACCCCACCCGGATCGAACCCGGCCGCAGACAGCCGGGACTGCAGTTCCACCCGCTCGTCCAGCGTCAACGCCCGGTCCTCGCGCGGCCATTCGGCCAGGATCGCCTCCCCGCCCCGGATACGGTCCGACAGGTGGCCCACGGCGATCACATAGGCATCCGCCGGATTGTAGCGCTCGATCACGCGGAAGTTGGAGAAGATCAGGAAGGCCGCCCCGCCAGCGCCCGCGGGCAGCAGGACCGAGGCCGGTCCCTCGGCAACCAGGTCGCTTCCATTGGGCCTGCGGACACCCATCGCCTGCCAGTCTGAAACCGGCTTCATCACCCTATCGCCCGACTGCGTGTAGTCGAATTCCGGGGGCAGCAGGATCTCGTAACCCCAGGGCTGTCCGGTCGTCCAACCCCAGTGCTTCAGGTAGTTCGCGGTCGAGGCCAGCGCGTCAGTCGGGTCGTCGGACCAGATGTCACGCCGGCCATCTCCGTTGAAATCGACGGCATAGGTCGCCCAGGACGAAGGCATGAACTGCGTGTGGCCCATGGCCCCCGCCCAGCTGCCGATCATCACAGCCGGAGTGGTGTCGCCGTTCTGCAGGATTTTCAGCGCCTGGATCAACTCGGCCTCGAAAAAGGCGCTCCGGCGCGTGTCATAGGCCAGGGTTGCCAGCGAGCCGATGGTCGGCGTCTTGCCACGATAGGTGCCATAGGCCGTCTCCAGCCCCCAGATCGCGACGACGACTTCTTTCTCGACTCCGTAGGCGGCTTCGATGCGATCCAGAAGAGCCGCATTTGCCGCCAGCGCCGCCTCGCCATTGGCAACGCGGTCCGAAGAGACGGCCGTATCGAGATACAGCCAGATCGGCTTGGTGAATTCGTTCTGGTTGCGGTCCTTTTCCACCACCGAGGTGTCGAACCTGATCCCGGAAAAGGCCGCGTCGAAGGTTTCCGGCGTGATCCCGGCCTCAAGCGCCCGGGGGCGGAACGCCGCCAGCCACGTCTCGAACCCTGCCGCGTTGCCGCCTTCGATCACATCCGCCCTCCCGCCGTCGACCACCGGCATGACATCTTCGGCATCGGCCGCGAAACCGGTGAAGGCAAGAAGTGCTGCCAAGAGGGTCGCCGTCCGCTTCATCCTGCCCTGCCCGTTTTCGGGAAAGTCTAGCGCCTCGCGCGGGCGCAGGAAACCATCAACGCGGCGCGTCCGGACCTGTTCCACACGAGTTTGCGGAACGGGCAGACATCTGTCACTTGCGCTTGCGGACGACCTTGCGCTTCAGCTTTTCATCCCGCGCCGCGGCCTTGCCGGGCTTGCGCGGATTGAACCGGCCCTTCTTCGCCCCCCGCCCTGCTGGCAAGGACCGCCCGTCGATCTCCAGCAGTTCCAGCACCAACCCGCCGGTCACCGGGATCGCCTCGGCCAGACGCACCGTCACCCGCTGGCCGATGCCGATGGTCAGGCCCGTGTCGGCGCCCATCAGCGTCTGGCTGTCGGGGTCGAAATGGAAAAACTCGCGCCCCACGTCGCGGATCGGGATCAGGCCGTCGGCCCCCGTCTCGTCCAGCCGCACGAACAGGCCGAAGCGCTGCACGCCCGAGATGCGCCCCGAGAACTCCGCCCCCACCCGGTCGGCCAGGTAGGCGGCGAGGTAGCGGTCGGTCGTGTCGCGCTCGGCCGCCATGCTGCGCCGCTCGGTGTCGGAGATGTGCTTCGCCGTGTCCTCGAGGCTCTCGATATCCTCGGCCGACAGCCCGTCCTTCCCCCAGCCATGCGCCGAGATCAGCGCGCGGTGGACGATCAGGTCGGAATAGCGGCGGATGGGCGAGGTGAAATGCGCATAGGAGCGCAGCGCCAACCCGAAATGGCCGAAGTTCTCGGGGTGGTAATAGGCCTGCGTCATCGACCGCAGCGTGGTGATGTTCATCAGCTCGTCGAACTCGCTGCCCTCGGCCTGGGCCAGAAGCCGGTTCAGATGCGCGGTCTTCAGCACCTGCCCCTTGGCCAGCACGAAACCCGACGCCTCGGCGACCTCGCGCAGCGCCTCGATCTTGTCGGCGCTCGGCTCCTCATGGACGCGGAACAGCAGCGGGCGGCGGTGCTGGATCAGCTCCTCGGCGGCGGCGACATTGGCGAGGATCATGAACTCCTCGATCAGCTTGTGCGCCTCGAAGCGGTCGCGGAAGGCGACCGACACGACCTTGCCCTCGTCGCTCAGCACGATCTTCCGCTCGGGCAGGTCGAGGTCCAGCGGCTGGCGCAACGCGCGGGCCTTCTTCGTCGCCTCATAGGCGGCGTAGAGCGGCTTGATGATGCGGTCCATCAGCGGCGCGCATTTGTCGTTCGGGCGGCCGTCGGCGGCGTTTTGCACCTCGGCATAGTCGAGGCTCGCGGCGGAGCGCATCAGGCCGCGGACGAAGCGGTGGCCGATCTTCTGGCCGCTCGCGTCGAGCTTCATCCGCACGGCAAGGCAAGCGCGGAGCACGCCCTCGTGCAGCGAACAGAGGTCGCCCGACAGCCGGTCGGGCAGCATCGGCACGACGCGGTCGGGGAAATAGGTCGAGTTCCCGCGCTTCCGCGCCTCGCGGTCGAGCGCCGAGCCGGGGCGGACGTAATGGGCGACATCGGCGATGGCGACCCAGACGATATGGCCGCCGGGGTTCGCCGGGTCGGTGTCGGACTCGGCATAGACGGCGTCGTCGTGGTCGCGGGCATCGATCGGGTCGATGGTGACAAGGGGGAGGTCGCGCAGGTCCTCGCGGCCCTTCAGGCCGGCGGGTTTCTCGGCGTCGGCCTCGGCGATCACGGGGTCGGGGAAGTGGTCGGGGATGCCGTGCTGGTGGATCGCGATGAGGGAGACGGCCTTGGGGGCCGAGGGATCGCCCAGGCGATTCACGATCCTGGCCTGCGGCAGGCCAAGGCCGCGGCGGCCGGATTGCTCGGCCTCGACCAGCTCGCCGTCGCGGGCGTTCAGGGTGAAGTCGCGGCCGACGCGCCAGTCCTTGTCCTGGCCCTTGTCGATGGGAACGATGCGGCCGCCTTCGGCCTCCTTGCGGAAGATCCCGAGAATTCGCTGCGGGTTGGTGCCGAGCTTGCGGATCAGGCGGGCCTCGTAATCGGCGTCGCCCTTCGCTTCCGTCAGGCGGGCGAGGATGCGGTCGCCCTCGGCCACCGGGGCATCGGTTTTGGCGGGGCGATACAAGATCTTGGGGGCAGGCCCCTCCCCCTCCCAATCCATGGGGGTTGCCCATTGGTCGCCCTGGCTGTCGGGGGGGAGGATGACGAGGAGCGAAACGGGGGGGAGTTTGGAGCTGTCGCGGTAGGTATGGCGGCGCTTTTCGAGCGCGCCCTCGGCCTCCAGCTCTTTCAGAAGCCGTTTGAGATCAATGCGTTGATCGCCCTTGATGCCAAAGGCCTTGGCGATGTCGCGCTTGGCCGAGAGGCCGGGATTCTGGGCGATCCAATCCAGGATCTGCGCCTTCGAGGGAAGCTGGGTCATGCCCCCTCAGGTAGCACGCCCGGCGGGGAAGGTCACGGGGAAGCGGTGCAGGGGGTGTCGGGTTTCCGTATGGCAGGCGTATGGCGACAGAAGGAGTCGGAGGTGGCAGGCGAGGACGAACCCCGCCTGCGCCGGATCAGGACGCGGGCAGGCCAAGGAGCTTGCGCAGCTTGGGCAGCGCCGTTTCGGGCGGTTCCTGATAGGCGATGATCTGGTCGAAGCGGCCGTTCGCGTCGAAGAGCATCACGTAGGCGGTGTGATCCATCCAGTAGGCGCCGTCGCTGCCCGGCACCTTGTTGGCGTAGATGCGGAAGGCACGGATCGCCTTGTCGATCTCGGCCCGGGTGCCGGTGATACCGACGACGCCGGGGATCCACGAGACATAGTCACGCAGCATGTCTACGCCGTCGCGCTCGGGGTCGACGGTGACGAAGAACACCCGGAGCTTCGCCTTGCCGCCAAGCTGCTCCTGCCAGTCCGCGATCTCGCCCATGGTCGTGGGGCAGACATCAGGGCAATGGGTGTAGCCGAAGAACACTGCCGAGGGCGCGCCGCGAAGTGTCGCCTCGGTGAAAGTGCTGCCATCGGTGGCGGCCAGGGCGTAATCGCCCTGACCAAGATCGTCGGCGATGCTGCGGTTGAGCATCGGCGCGCCGACGCGGAACCACAGCATCGCAGCGAGGGCCAGCACGGCCATCGCCAGAAGCGCCAGCCGAATGAGATGCCAGGCGGGGGATGTCACTTGGCTGTCCTCAGTGGCCCGCGCTCTTCGCATCATGCGCCATGACCGGCATCTCGATCGTAACCTCGCCGGCCTTCTCGAACTTGAGCGTCACGTCGACGGTCTCGCCTTCGGTAAGCGGCGCGGTCATGTCCATGAACATGACGTGGTAGCCGCCCGGCTTCAGCTCGATCGTCTGGCCGGCGGGGATCGGCAAGCCGCCCGCGACTTCGCGCATCTTCATGACGTTGTCCTGCATGACCATCTCGTGGACCTGGAAGGTCTTGGCGAAGGCCACCGAGCCGCCGATCAGCTTGTCATCGGTGGTGCCGTTGTTGGTGATGGTGACGAAACCGCCCGCGACCGGTGCGCCGGGCATCGTGGCGCGGGTAAAAGCGCCCGACAGGACGAGGTCACCGAACTTGACCTCTTCGGTGCCATGGGCGGCGGCGAGGCCGGTGAAGCCGGCGGGCGCGGCCAGGGCGATCAGGGCGAAAAGGGCGAAGCGTTTGAACATGGGAGTCTCCTTGGGACATTGAGGCGGGGTCCGCCAGTGAGCCGGTCCGCATGAAGCGGCGCCGGGAAAAACTGCGGGTGGGATGGTGCGGTCCAACCTGCGCCAATCTGGCTGTCGACGGTCGTTCGAAGGAACGCTATCCTCCCGAAAGGCCCCCGCCGGTTCACGGCCGGCGGGGGAAGTTACAGCCCCATCCCGCGGGATAAGCAGGAGCGGGCCGACCTGACCGCGCGGGATGCGGGACGCTAACCAGCACCGCGCGGTCACGATCCTTACAGTTTCGGGAAGGCCGCCCGGAGACGGACGGCGGAGTCAGGCGCCGGATTGCGGCGGCAGGCGCGCGTCAGGCGACGGGCGGAGCGCGCAATCCGTGGGCCGGGTCGAGGACGTGCCGGACCGCCCGGCTTTCGCGCGGCGCGGCAATAACGGCGATCAGCCGAAGCTCGGCCTCCTGCGCCTTGAGCGAGACCTCCGGCAGGCTGCCGCTTCCAACGAGATGACAGACGGGGCAATCGCGGCTGGCCTTGGCGTCGGGACCGTTGCCGCAGATGTCGGCAGTCGACAGTCCGGTCAGCGCGTAGGCGGCAAGCGCCTCGTCCTTCGGGGAAGGCATGTGATGGGCAAAACCGAGCAGAGCCGTCGAGACGGTCAGGACGAACACAAAAACCAGCCCGATCAGGCCGGAGGGAGACATCCTCTGCATGGCTCCCAGTTGCACGAATATTTCGCCGTTTGGAAAGGGGGTTTGTGACGAGTGCGGCACGGGAGCGCAGGGACTGGTACAATTAAGGTCAGTGCTGCTGTGCAACGAAGGCGGGCAACAGGTGCCGCCCCCTCACTCCTCCCCCATCATCGCCATCGCCTCCTCCGCCGTCTCGGCGTAGCGGAACAGGCCGAGGTCGGCCTCGCCGATCAGGCCCTCGTCGACGAGGCTCTGCCAGTCGATCAGGCGCTCCCAGAACGCGCGTCCGAACAGGATGAAGGGGATGCGCTTCATCCGCCCGGTCTGGATCAGGGTGAGGCATTCGAACATCTCGTCGAGCGTGCCGAAGCCGCCGGGGAAGATGCAGATGGCGCGGGCGCGCATCAGGAAGTGCATCTTGCGGATCGCGAAGTAGTGGAAGTTGAAGCAGAGGTCGGGCGTCACCCAGGCGTTCGGGGCCTGCTCGTGGGGCAGCACGATGTTCAGCCCGATGGAATGGCCGCCCGCATCGTCGGCGCCGCGGTTGCCGGCCTCCATGATGCCGGGGCCGCCGCCCGTCGCCACGACCCAGTCGCGGCCGTAGCTGTGCAGGCTTTTCTCGGTGATGAGGCGGGCGAGGGTGCGGGCCGTTTCGTACCAGTGCGCGAGGCCCTTGGCGGTGCCCGGACGCTCGGGCGAGGGGATGCGGGCCGAGCCCATCAGCACGACGGTGGAGCGGACGCCACGCTCGTCCATGATGAGCTGGGGCTTGAGGAGTTCGAGCTGCAGGCGGACGGGGCGCAGATCCTCGCGCAGCAGGAAATCGGGATCGGCGAAGGCGAGGCGATAGGCCGGCGCGCGGGTCTGGGCGGTTTCGGGGCAGCAATCGGCGGCGGCGGTATCCTGGACGCTGTCGCGGAAGGGATGGCTGCGGGACTGGTCGTTCATCGGCCCTCTCCTGTCGTCGGCGTCGATTGCGCCATGGGTCCCTCCGGTCTATAGGCAAGCGCGACCCTAGAGCAACCGGAGTGCCCCTATGAGCCATGCTGCGCTGGAAGCCGCGATCGACACCGCCTGGGAGGCGCGGGACGCCATTTCGCCTGCGACCGGGGGCGAGACGCGCGAGGCGATCGAGACGGTGCTGGACTGGCTGGACAAGGGCCGGCTGCGGGTGGCCGAGCGGCAGGCGGACGGTGCGTGGCATGTGAACCAGTGGGCGAAGAAGGCGGTGCTGCTGTCGTTCCGGCTGTCTGACATGTACGAGATTTCGGGCGGGAACGGCGGGTCCAACTGGTGGGACAAGGTGCCGTCGAAGTTCCAGGGCTGGACCGAGGCCGACTGGCGTGCGGCGGGGTTCCGCGCCGTGCCGGGCAGCATCGTGCGGCGGTCGGCCTATATCGCGAAGGGCGTGGTGCTGATGCCGTCCTTCGTGAACCTCGGGGCCTATGTGGATGAGGGGTCGATGGTCGATGGCTGGGCCACCGTCGGCTCCTGCGCGCAGATCGGCAAGCATGTGCACCTGTCGGGCGGCGTCGGGATCGGCGGCGTGCTGGAGCCGATGCAGGCGGGGCCGACGATCATCGAGGACAACTGCTTCATCGGGGCGCGGAGCGAGGTGGTCGAGGGCTGCATCGTGCGCGAGGGCTCGGTGCTGGGGATGGGCGTCTATATCGGCAAGTCCACCAAGATCGTCGACCGCGAGACGGGCGAGGTCATGTATGGCGAGGTGCCGGCCGGGTCGGTGGTGGTCGCGGGGTCGATGCCGTCGAAGGGGGGCGTGAACCTCTACTGCGCGGTGATCGTGAAGCGGGTGGACGCGCAGACGCGGGCCAAGACCTCGATCAACGACCTGCTGCGGGACTGACCTCTTCACGCAAGGAGCCGGAGATGACGCTGACACTTTCCAAGGCCCAGACGATCGTGCAATCCGCCCTCGCCCACGCGCGGGACGCGGGGTTCCGGCCGCTGTCGGTGGTGGTGCTGGATGCGCGCGGCGCGGTGATCGCTGCGGCAAGCGAGGACGGGACGAGCCTGCGCCGCTTCGAGGTGGCGAAGGGCAAGGCGGACGGGGCGCTGGCCTTCAATCTCGGCTCGCGGGCGCTTGGGGTGATGGCGGTCGACCGTCCGCATTTCTTTGCCGGGGCGGCGCATGCCGTGGGCGGAGGGCTTGTGCCGGTCGCGGGTGGGGTGCTGGTGCGCGATGCCGGCGGCGCCGTGATCGGCGTGGTCGGCGTTTCGGGCGACACATCGGACAATGACGAAGCGGCGGCCGTGGCAGGGATTGCCGCCGCCGGACTGACGCCCGACGGCGGCTGACAATCCGTCAGTTGAACCACAGGAAGTAGGCGAGCGGCCCGCTGCCGATAACGCGGTCAAGCCCCTCCATGGTCGAGTCAGGGGCGAGCGGCCCCTCTTCGACATAGGGGATGGCCCCGACTCCTGTGACCAGCAGGACAAGGTCGAACCGGCGCGGTTCGTCGAAGATACGGCGGATGTTCAACCCCCGATCATTGGGGAAACGCCAGTGCGGGATCAGCAGGTTGCCCTGCAGCACCCCCTCGGCCTCGTCGAGAAAACCGGACCAGGCCTCAAGCCGTTGCTCGGTCACCTGCATGTTCTTGAACGGGCTGGTCTGAGGGGGTGAAGGCAGCCATTCATGATTGTCATCCGTCTCCGCCACGATCAGCCTCCAGCTTTCGCGACTGAGTGCGATCATGTCGAGCAGATGCAGGCGAGAGGATTTCATGCGTTCTGGCTCGACGACGGGCCAATCGAAGAGATGCACGAAGGCGACCAGATCGCCGATGCTTGATGCCCAAAGCGCGCTCTGCGCACGCCCGCAGGCCTGGGCCGTTTCGATCCGGGCCTTCTCCTCGGAGGTGAAGCCCGGATCGCCTTCGCCATAGGCCCGCTCCCAATACCAGTCTGGCATCGTGCAGGCCTCGTCACCGATGGCAGCGACGATCAGACGTTGCTCCTGTGCTGCCGCGCGCAGTGGGGCCGAGGTTAACTCAGAATAGGGGAACAGGTCGTGGAAGGTCAGGTCGACCGAACGGCTGAAGTCATGGGCCAGCAGGAAGTCGGTCAGACCCTGCAGGAGATGTGCATAGCCCTCCAGCCAGGGCACGTCCCCCTCGTCGAACTCGATGACACCAAGTTTCTCGGGCGGCACCCCCGTGATCGCGGAAAGGGCGATCGCAAGGGTTGGCCGATCTGACTCTGAACCCGACCCGGCAAAGTCGAACCGGATCTCCCCGGCGTCGAGCGGCAGGGCGACCGGTCCGTCGGGCACCGACGCCAGCGTTTCTTCGGACAGGGCGAGATCCGAGCCGAACTGCTGTATCAGGCGGCGCAATCCGTCATAGGTCATCGGCTGCGGATGCGGGTTATGCGGGATGGGCAGCCGTAGGAACGGCATCTCTGCCATCGCGCTGTCTTCTTGCGGCCCGGAAATCAGCCCGTAGCTGTACAGCCCATGGCCGAATGCCTCCACCGCGCCAAGGAACTGCGCCGCCCCCAAGGCGAACTTTGCCTGCGGATCGTCTGGCGCTTCGGCCAGTCTTTCGGTTGCGGCTTGCTGCGCATCCGCTATTCGGCCAGAGCGCAGCAAGCCGTCAAAGGTTGCAGCAAAGTTCTGCGCTCGTGCAGGCACTGTCAGGGCCACGCATGCAAGCGCGGCCAGCATGAGCCTCGTCTTCATGGCACTCCTCCCCTCGCCATGGCGGAAGAGTAGGCCCGTCAAGAGTGACTGCGATGACCTGGGTCAACTCCCGAACCATTTGCCGAGGTCTTTGCCAGCCGGAACGCGATCACTTCTCGCTGTCGAGCGACGCCATGGCAAATTCCGCATAACGGGTGCCCGCGACCGCCTCCGCGGGGATTGCCGCCCCCAGACGGGCCAATTCATCGGGGGCCAACCGGACAGCGAGAGCACCGAGCGATTCCTGCAGCCGGTCTCGGCGGCGGGCGCCGATAAGGGGCTGGATGTCATTGCCCTGATGCAGCGCCCAGGCGATGGCCAACTGCGCGACCGTCACGCCCTTGTCGGTGGCAAGCGCCCGCAAGGTCTCGACCAAAGCGAGGTTCTTCTCGACATTTCCGGGCTGGAAACGCGGGGAATGGCTGCGGAAATCGCGAGGGCCGGTGCTGCCGGCCTGGAAATGCCCGCTGATAAGGCCTCGTGACAGCACACCATAGGCGGTGACGCCGATGCCAAGCTCGCGCAGGGTGGACAGGATCGTCGCCTCGATCCCGCGCGAGATCAGCGAATACTCGATCTGCAGGTCCGAAATGGGATGCACCGCCGCAGCGCGACGGATGCTTTCGGCACCCAGTTCCGAAAGGCCGATATGACGGACATATCCGGCCTGCACCATCTCGGCGATGGCGCCGACCGTGTCCTCGATCGGCACATTCGGATCCAGCCGCGCCGGACGGTAGATGTCGATGTAATCGGTGCCGAGCCGGCGCAAGGAATAGGTCAGCGCCGTCTTCACCGCCGCGGGCCGCGCATCATAGCCAAGCCAGTTGCCGGCCGGATCGCGCTGTGCGCCGAACTTGACCGAAATCTGCACCGTGCTGCGGTCGCGGTTCTTCAGCGCCTCTGCAATCAGCATCTCGTTATGGCCCATGCCGTAGAAGTCGCCTGTGTCGATCAGGCTTATGCCGGCGTCGAGCGCGGCATGGATCGTGGCGATGCTCTCGGTGCGGTCGGTCGGGCCGTACATGTCCGACATCCCCATGGCACCAAGCCCGATGCGCGAAGTTTGGGGGCCGGTCTTGCCCAACTGGATCCTGTCCATCTGCGTCTCCGTCGTTTGCGATGGACCAGAGGTGGAGCAAGTCCTATTGTTTGATAATCCATGCCACTCTGCATGGGTTGTGCGGATTTTCGAACAATGCCGGGTGATCCTTCCGAAATAGCCGCTTTTCTTGCTGTAGCCGAGGCCCGCAACTTTCGCCGGGCGGCCGCATTGCGGGGAGTCTCGCCGTCCAGCCTGAGCGAGGCGGTTCGGAGGCTGGAGGCGGCGATGGGCACAAGGCTGCTGAACCGCACGACCCGCAGCGTGACGCCCACCGAGGCGGGCGAGCGGCTGATCGCGCGCGCCGGCCCAGCACTGGCAGAGCTTGATGCAGCGGTGGCCGACGCCGCTGCGACGGGCGCGCGGCTGCGGCTGAACGTGCCGGGCATCGCCGCCGACCTGATCCTGCCGGACCTGGTCGCCCGGTTCCTGGCGGCCCATCCTGACGTCGCGGTCGAGGTCATCGCCGACAACACTTTTGTCGATGTGCTGGCCGCCGGGTTCGATGCCGGCATCCGCTATGGCGAAAGCCTTGACCACGACATGATCGCGGTGCCGATCGGACCGCGCGAGCAGCGCATGGTGACAGCCGCCTCGCCCGACTATCTGGCGCGCCACGGCCTGCCCCGGCACCCGGATGACCTGCTGTCACACCGCCTGCTGCGGTTCCGCTTCGCGAGTGGCGTCCTTCAGACCTGGGAGTTTCGCCGGGGGGATGTGTTCCGGCGCATCGCCGGCGCACCGGTGCTGATCGCCAGCAACACCCGGCTCATGGCCGCCGCTGCCGAGGCCGGACAGGGGATCACCCACCAGTTCGAGGAATTCCTTGCGCCTTCCCTGGCATCCGGGCGGCTGGTAGAGATCCTGTCGGATTGGTCGGACCGCTTCGACGGTCCCTATCTCTATTTCCCCAGCCGCCGACATATGCCACAGGGGTTGCGTCGGTTTCTCGATTTCCTGAGGACCGAGCGTGCCAGCGAGGCCCCGAGATGAGCGACGAAACCCCTTCCCCCAAACCGAAGCGGCCGCAGCAGGTCTATACGCTGCTGGTCGAGGTCGGCCGCAAGACGGGCGACGGGCTGCCGGACAAGGCGACGGGCGCCGCGCTTCTCTGCTATGCCAGCGGCGTCGACGAGGCCGAGGCGGTACGCGAGACGGTGGCGATCCTCAAGCAGGCCGATCTGGCACCGCTGGATGTCACCGGCCACGGAACGCTGGATGAACGGCTCAAGGCAGGGGACGAGATCGGCGAGGAAGAGCGCAGCCTGATGGACCGCGCTCTGACTGAAAACTCGGTCATCGTCGCACAGATGACGCCGTTCTACGACTGATCAGGCAAAGCGACTGCGGGCCGAGGCAGAGCGGGTTTCCCGCAGGGCGTAGGTTTCGGCGCGGGACAGGCGACGGATACCATAGGGCGATCCGACCGCCAGTGTACAACTTCCCGACCGGACCAGAGCGGCGCGGCCGAAATCAAGTGCCACCCAGGGCAGCACCGCGTGACGATCCTCGACCAGAACGCGTGTGCCATCAGCAAGGTCGCGCACCTCGGCCAGCACTTCGTCCTCGCCGGTCAGGTATTCCACGTCTGACCCTTTCAGCGCGATTCCCTGCGACGGGGTCACAAGCAGGTCGGACCGCGCGCCGAAATAGGATGCGCGCAGTCGCAGCGGCGCAAAGCTGCCCCGTGCCGGCAGGTCCTGACGCCGCACCGACAGCAGCGGAAGTGCGCCCTGGTCCGCGGTCAGGACCACATCGCCCGGCTGCAGCCGGCCGACCGGAACCGGCCCGCGCGGCGTTTCGACCGGGGTCAGCGGGCCAAGCCAGGCCTCGGCTTCCGGCAGCCATCCATCGGTCGCGCCGAACCACAGGAGCGCGGCATCCCGTTTCTGCTCTGGCCCGCCGCGGCTGAGCGCCTCGACCAGCGAGGTGCGCATCGGCATTACGCCGCTACCGCCCGTGGCGATGGTTCGCCCACCCTCTGGCACGATGCGCAGGGTCCAGCGGTCGCTGACTCGATCCCAGCTGAAGCGCAATTGCGCCATCGTCGGTCCAGGCAGGAGTCTGCCGGGCAGGTGATGTCGCCCCAACCGGTCTCCCTGGCGGTGGAACAGCGCAAAGCCTGCCTCGGGTTCGTACATCAGCCTCAAGGCGCCCCGGCCAGCTTCCTGCGCCAGCAGCAGGCCGGCCCGCGGCAGCGGCAGGGCAATCTCGAAGATGAGCAGCCCGCGATGCAGCTCCGCCTCGGCAACTGGAGGCAGGAAGCGGTCGCAATCCGACAACGCGATCCAGCGACGCGGAGTCATGGCCGCACCGCTGCGCCAAGGCCACGGACGCGGCCCGAGATGGAAAAGCCTGCTCTCATCTTCGCCTCTTCTGGAGGCCGGGCAGACAGCGACATTCACCCCGGCAAAAGCCGGGAAGGTCGCACATGCCTGTGGGCTCTTTGGCCCTGTCTGTCCTGCCTCGGGACGTGTTGTTTGGTCCAGCCTAGTGGCAGTTACATGAGGTTTTCAACACAACCCTTTGATCCGTCTTGAAAGACCGTCCAAGGTTGCAGCCGGGACACAGCCGCCCCCTTGGTTGCGCCGCGCGAACCGACCGGCTATCGCTGCTGATATCCGCACGAAAGGAGCGCGCAATGTCCGCCCATATCCCCGTCGATCCCGTCGCGCTGACCGCCGATCTGGTCCGCTGCAACTCGGTCACCCCGGCCGAAGGGGGCGCGCTCGTGTTGCTGGAGAGGCTTCTCTCCCAGGCGGGTTTCGACTGCACACGGGTCGATCGCGGCGGCATCGCCAACCTTTATGCACGGTGGGGGCGAAAGGGCGCGAACCGCAGCTTCGGCTTCAACGGCCATACCGATGTCGTCCCCGTGGGCGATGCCGCCGCCTGGACACATGACCCCTTCGGCGCCGAGATCGTCGATGGCTGGCTGTACGGGCGCGGCGCGACCGACATGAAATCCGGCGTCGCGGCCTTCGCTGCGGCGGCGGTGGATTTCGTACGCGAAACACCGCCGGATGGCGCGGTGATCCTTGCCATTACCGGCGACGAGGAAGCGGATGCCGAGGATGGCACGGTCGCGCTGCTCGACTGGATGGCGTCCAAAGGCGAGGCGATGAGCGTCTGCCTTGTCGGCGAGCCCACCTGCCCTGAAACCTTCGGCCAGGCGATGAAGATCGGCCGGCGCGGATCGCTGACCGCTTGGTTCACGGCGGAAGGGGTGCAGGGACATTCGGCCTATCCGCACCGGGCGAAGAACCCGGTCACGGCGCTGGTCCGGCTGATGGACCGTCTGGCAAGCCATGAGCTTGACCGAGGCACCGACCATTTCGACGCCTCGACGCTGGCGATCACCACCATCGACACCGGCAACCCGGCGACGAACGTGATCCCCGCCGTGTCCCGCGGGACGGTCAACATCCGTTTCAACGACCGGCATTCCGGCGCATCGCTGACCGACTGGCTGACCGCCGAGGCCGCGAAGGTGCAGGCCGAGACCGGGGTGAAGATCGGGGTAAAGGTCTCGATCTCGGGCGAAAGCTTCCTGACGCCGCCGGGCGCCCTTTCGGCGCTGGTTGCAAAAGCGGTGAAGGCCGAGACGGGGTTGGAGCCGGAACTGTCGACCTCGGGCGGCACGTCGGATGCGCGGTTCGTCAAGGATCATTGCCCGGTGGTGGAATTCGGTCTGGTCGGAAAGACCATGCATGCGGTGGACGAGCGAGTGGAGGTCGAGCAGATCCACAAGCTCAAATCGGTCTACAGCCGGGTGCTGCGGGATTATTTCGCGTGACCGCCGAGATTGCCGAGACCGATGACCTCGCCACCTGCCGCCTCCTGCGCCGGATCGTCTTCATCGACGAGCAGGGCGTCAGCGAGGCGGATGAGATCGACGACAAGGACGGCGAGGCGATCCACCTTCTCGCGATGGAAGGCGGAAGGCCCGTGGGCACCGCGCGCCTGCTGATCGAGGGCGAGACCGGCAAGATCGGCCGGGTCTGCGTTCTGCAGGAGGCGCGGGGAACGGGCCTGGGCGCGGCGCTCATCCGGGCGGGGGTGGAGCGCTTCCGGCAGGTTCCCGGCGTGACGAAAGTCAAACTCGGCGCTCAGGTCCATGCCCTGGGCTTTTATGAGCGGCTCGGGTTTGCCGCGTTTGGCCCGGTCTATGACGACGCCGGGATCGACCACCGCGACATGGTGCTGACGCTCTAGTCCTCGAGCGTCTCGCGCTGCCAGCCGTCGAGAAATTCGACCCGGTCGCACCCCGCGAAGCGTGCCATGCGGTCCAGTTCCGCCTCAAGCCGCGCCAGCCGCCCCGCGCCGAAGCTGACGCCACGCTCGGGCCAGAGGGCGCGGACCCGAAGGACTCCCTCGTCGCGATACGCCTTCATGTCGATGCGGCCGACGATCCGAGACCCTTCCAGCAGCGGGAAGACGTAGTAGCCGTAGCGCCGCTTCGGCTCGGGCACGAAGACCTCGATGCGGTAGAAGAAGCCGAACAGCCGCTCGGCCCGGTTGCGGTCGCGCAGCGCCGGGTCGAAGGGGGAGAGGACGCGCAGGCGGCCGGGCGGATCGGACAGTTCCATCGCCTCGGCCAGTGTTCCCGGCCAAGCGAAGCTCTGGCGCAGGGCTCCATCAACACCTTCGACCGCGACCGGCTCGATCCGGCCCTCGGCCAGCGCCTTGCGGCACCAGGCTTTCGCATCCTCGGGGGTAGCAACGCACCAGAAGGCCGCAAGCTCGCCCGAGGTGGCAAAACCCAGACGGTCAAGTGCCGAGGAACAGGCCCACTCGACTGTCTGTTCGTAAGCCGTCTCGACGCCCAGAATGTCGGCTGGGATCACCCGTTCGGTCAGGTCATAGACCTTGCGGAAGTTGTCGCGCCGCGCGATCGACAGCCGGCCCGTGCGCCACAGCCATTCAAGCGCCGCCTTCGACGGGTGCCATTCCCACCATCCGCCCTTGGAGCGCGCCTCGTCCTCGCCAACCTCGGCGGTGGTCACCGGGCCGGACGCCGCGATCCGCTCGAGGATCTCGTCCAGCTTGCCTTCATGCGCATCGCTGCCAAGCCAGGCGCGCCAGCTTTCGGCCCGCGTTTCCTCGTGCCGTCGGAAGCGGTGGCGCCAGTGCGGAAAATGCTCGACCGGAAGGACCGAGGCATCGTGTGTCCAGTGCTCGAACAAGCGGCGGTCGCGTTCAACCAGACGGTCGAGCGCCGCCGGGCGATAGGCCGGGCGGCGTGCGGCAAGGATCATGTGATGCGCCCGCTCGACCGTGGCGATGCTGTCAACCTGCACGAAGCCGATCCGGTCGATCAGCCCATAGAGGTCGTCGCCCCTGCCCGGACCAACCGGCGGGTCGCCAAGCGCGTGGCGGTGCAGGAACAGGCGGCGGGCGCTGGAATTGGACAGGACGGGCGGGGTCATGCGGCAGGAATAACAGACTGCCCTGATGGGGCAAAGCGTGAACATTAGTTTCACTCAGCGACTTTGCGACACGCAGCTGACGCTGCTGGATTGCAGCTCGCCAGTGAATGTCTATCTTGCATTTGCGCTTCGGGATTGCCGGACCGGCGCGCCGCCTGTTGAAGGCACAGGACCGGCACGCAATCCTGCCAGTCGGAGGGCCCTTGCACCACGAGATGTCCCTCATCACCACCATGGCGGCGGGCCTTGGACTGGCCTGCATCCTTGGTCTTCTCGCCCATCGCCTGCGACTGCCGCTGATCGCCGGATACCTGGCGGCAGGAGTGGTCATCGGCCCCTTCACGCCCGGCTATGTCGCCGATCAGGAAATCGCGTCGCAGCTGGCCGAGATGGGTGTGATCCTGCTGATGTTCGGCGTGGGGCTGCATTTTTCGCTGAGCGACCTTCTGTCGGTCCGCCGCATCGCCATCCCCGGGGCGACCGGCCAGATCGCGGTCGCATCTGCGGTTGGGGCGGGCCTTGCCGTTGCCCTTGGCTGGAGCCTTGGTGCCGGCCTGATCTTCGGCCTGTCGCTGTCGGTCGCGTCAACCGTGGTGCTGCTGCGCGCCCTGCAGGAGCGTGGGCTGGTCGCCGAAGAGCAGGGCCGGATCGCAGTCGGCTGGCTGATCGTCGAGGACCTCGTGATGGTGCTGGCGCTGGTGATGATCCCGCCGCTTGCCGGATTGCTGGGCGGCGAAGCCCTGCAGGCCGACGCAGCACCCACGGCGGTGGAGGGGCTGGGTCTTGGTATCGTCGGAGGGACGCTGCTGTTGACCCTTGCCAAGGTCGCCGCCTTCGTCGCTGTCATGCTGATCGTCGGAGCGCGGGTTGTGCCGTGGCTGCTGCATTACACCGCGCATACCGGACAGCGCGAGTTGTTCCGCCTTTCGGTTCTGGCCATCGCCCTGGGCGTGGCCTTCGCCGCGTCAGAGATCTTTGGCGTTTCCTTCGCGCTCGGGGCGTTCTTCGCCGGGATGGTCATGTCACGCTCGACGCTATCGGCGCAGGCGATGAAGGACACGCTGCCGTTTCGGGATGCCTTTGCGGTGCTGTTCTTCGTCTCGGTCGGGATGCTGTTCAACCCGCATGTGCTGATCGACGCCCCCGTTGCGGTCGCGGTGACCGTGCTGGTGATTATCGGCGTCAAGTCGGTCGCCGCCTACGCCATTGTGCGCGGCTTCGGCTATGACCGGGAAGTGGGGCTGACCATCGCGGCGAGCCTCGCACAGATCGGTGAGTTCTCGTTCATCCTGATCGTGATGGCGGAAGGCATGGGAATCGTCCCACCCGAGGCGCGCGACCTTGTCGTCGCGGGCGCGCTGGCGTCGATCCTGTTCAACCCGGTGCTGTTCCGCGCGCTGGACCGGCGGCGGGCGCGCAAGGCCAACGGCCCCGGCTAGAGCCCGGCCTCAGCGGCGATTTCGGCCCGGCTTTTACGTGCTCGCTCGGTGGCGGACTTGAGTTGCCCGCAGGCCGCCATGATGTCCTCGCCGCGCGGGGTGCGGATCGGACTTGCGTAGCCGGCCTTGTAGACGATGTCGGCGAAGGACTCGATCCGCTGCCAGTCCGACCGCTCGTAGGGCGCTCCGGGCCATTCGTTGAAGGGGATCAGGTTGATCTTGGCCGGGATGCCCGCGATCAGCTTGACCAGCCGCTTCGCGTCGGCGTCGCTGTCGTTCACACCCTTGAGCATCACGTATTCAAAGGTGATCCGTTCGCTGTTCGACAGGCGCGGATACTCTCGGAGCGCGTTCAACAGCGTCTCGATGTTCCAGCGCTTGTTGATCGGCACCAGCCGGTCACGCACCTCGTCGGTCGTGGCGTGGAAGCTGACGGCAAGGAGGCAGCCGATCTCTTCCGCCGCGCGGGCGATTTCAGGAACGACACCGCTGGTCGAAAGGGTGATCCGGCGGCGCGACAGCGACAGGCCCTCGCCGTCCATCACCACCTTCATGGCGTCGCGGACATTGTCGAAGTTGTAGAGCGGCTCGCCCATACCCATCAGCACGACGTTCGACACGAGCCGCGTCTCGTCTTTCGGCTCGCCCGGCACCGGCCATTCGCCCAGATCGTCGCGGGCCAGCATGACCTGACCGACAATCTCGCCAGCGGTCAGGTTGCGGACCAGCTTCTGCGTGCCGGTGTGGCAGAAGGAACAGGTCAGCGTGCAACCCACCTGGCTGGAAATGCAGAGCGTGCCGCGGTTCTCCTCCGGGATGTAGACGGTCTCAACCTCGTGCCCGCCGGCGATGCGCACCAGATACTTGCGCGTGCCGTCGGCGCTGATCTGGCGGCTGACGACCTCGGGCACCTCGATGGTGAAGTGCTCGGCCAGAAGCGCGCGGTAGTCCTTGGCGAGGTTGGTCATCGCCGCGAAATCGCGCAGGCCGAAATGATAGATCCACTGCCAGATCTGCCCGACCCGCATCTTGGCCTGCTTCTCGGGCGTGCCTGCCGCAATCAGCGCGTCGCGCAACTGGTCCCGAGTCAGGCCGACCAGGTTGGTCCTCCCCCCGTCGGGAAGCTTGCGGGGGATGGTGATCACGTCCTGTGTGATGGGCGCGGTGGCGTCGGTCATGGGTAGCCTCGGGCGAAACAAGCGCCTCATATAGGAGATTTGCTCAGAAAACGGAACGGCCGGAAAAAAGAAAGCCCCGCCAAGGCTGGCGGGGCGTCGCAAAATGCGCCGTGCAGATTACTTGCAGCGCGACTCGGCTTCCTGCATCGCGGCGGTGAACCCCAGAAGCGAGAAGGTGTCCTTCGTCTGAGTTCCTCGCGCCGAACGCGCGCTGAGCGTCGCCGACTCACCCGCCTTGAGCGCGGCGAGGACCGAAGCATCATCCCCGGAATTTTGGGGCCAGGCCCACTCGCCATCGACGAACAACTCAAAGCTCTTGTCGCCGACCTTCAGGTTCACGGTCGAATCCGGTGCAAAGGGATAGCCGCCGGTGAACGACACCTCGCCAGCCGCACCTGTCCCCGGGCGGAAGGTCACGAACAGGCGAATGTCGCCGCGGCGCACCGAAGCAGGCTTGCCATCCTTGGTGTTGACGCTTTCCTTCGGACTCGACACGCCCCAGCATTCCTTGGGGTTGTCCTCGGCAAAGATCGCCCAATCGGTTTTGGTCGCGACGCGGTTGGTCGATTCCTGCGCCAAGGCCGGCAGCGCGGCACTGCCCGCCGTCACGGCAAGAACGGTTGCCCGAAGGATTCCCGCGAACCCAGTTGCCCGAGATGTCATGTCGTTACAGCCTCCAAGCTGCGCTTTGCCCCTGGCCCGCCGGCCGGTGACTGCCTCTGCCGGCAGCTTTTCCTGTGGCGCGGACCATTTCAACTCGATATCCCTCCCATAACGCAAAAACCGTAGGCCGCGAAAGCCCTTTGGGCGCATTTTCGCGCATGCGTGGGAGGGGCTGGGTCAAATGGCGGTCATGGATCAGGCGCATCCGATGGTGGAGCTTTGGCGAGGCGACCTGCTGGAAAGCGCACATTCGGGTCACGCGGTTGTCTGCGATCCGCAGGGCGAGATCCTGCGGGCCTGGGGCAACCCGGAAACGGTGATCTACCCGCGATCATCCTGCAAGATGATCCAGGCACTTCCGCTGATCGAAAGCGGGGCGGCGGACGCCGTTGGTCTGACCGAAGAGCAACTGGCGCTCGCCTGCGCCAGCCATGACGGCGCTCCCATCCATGTGCGCATGGTCACCGAGTGGCTGGCGCAGCTTGGTCTTGGCGAGAGCGACCTGCGCTGCGGACCGCAGGAACCTTCGGACCGCACCGAACGCGACCGGCTGATCCGGGCGGGCGAGGCGCCCTGCCAGATCCACAACAACTGCTCGGGCAAGCATTCGGGATTCCTGACGCTCACACGGCACCTGAAGACCGGCCCGGACTATATCGAGATCGACCACCCCGTGCAGCGCGCCATCAAGGCCGTGACCGAAGAGGTGACGGGAGAAAGCTCCCCCGGCTACGGGATCGACGGCTGCTCGGCTCCGAACTTTGCCAGCACCGTTCATGGGCTGGCGCGGGCCATGGGGCGGTTCGCGGCCGCGACCGAGCATGGCGATGCGCGCAGCCGCGCGATGTACCGCCTTTCACATGCGATGGCGCATCATCCGGAACTGGTCGAAGGCGATGGCAGCGCCTGCACCGAACTGATGCGTGCCATGGGCGGACGGGTCGCGATCAAGTACGGGGCAGAAGCGGTTTATACCGCGATTCTGCCAGAGCAGCGGATCGGCATCGCCCTGAAGATCGTCGATGGCGGCAAGCGTGCGGCCGAGGCGGCGATCGCACAGATTCTCGTGTCGCTCGGCGTGCTGGACGCAGACCACCCGGCGACCTCGAAGTGGCGCAACGCCATTCAGACCAGCCGGCGGGGCTTCGTTACCGGCAGCCTGAGGATCGCCGATTCGTTCAAGTAGGACGACCGCCTTTCCGCATCCATTGGACGGTCAATGTCGCGCGTCCCGAATGGTCAGGCGAAGTCGTCCGCCGCATAGCCCTGCAGGAACAGGAGCGCCGTCAGGTCACCGTGGTTGATCCGCAGGCGGCATTGCTCAGCCACCACCGGCTTGGCATGCAGCGCCACGCCCATCCCGGCCCGAACCAGCATGCCGAGGTCGTTCGCCCCATCGCCAACCGCGATAACCTCGTCCTCGCCGATCTCCATCTGCGCCGAAATCTCTTCCAGGGCCTGCACCTTGGCGGCCTTGCCAAGGATCGGCTCGGCGACATGGCCGGTCAGCTTGCCATCTGCGGCCAGAAGCGTGTTAGCCCGGTTCTCGTCGAATCCCAACCGCGCCGCGACCGGGCCGGTGAAAGCGGTGAATCCGCCCGAGACCAGCGCGGCGCGTGCACCGTTGGCCTTCATCGTGGCAACCAGCGTCCGCCCGCCCGGCATGTCGGTGATGCGGCTCGCCAGCACCTTGCCGATCACCGCTTCGGGCAGGCCTTTCAGCAGCCCGACCCGCTCGCGCAGCGCGCCCTCGAAATCCAGCTCGCCATTCATAGCCCTGGCTGTGATTGCCGCAACCCGCTCGCCCACGCCCGCCTCGGCAGCCAGTTCGTCGATGCATTCCTGCCGGATCATCGTCGAATCCATGTCGGCCAGCAGCAGCCGCTTCCGCCGTCCCTCGTCCGGAACCAGCGCGAGGTCCACGCCCAAACCCTGCAGATCTGCCCAGACCTGCCAGAGATTTGCCGGCTCTCCCGCTACGGGGAACTCGGCAGCGACTCCGGGCATCAGCCAGTCCGCGTCCCCGCCGCCCCAGGCGTTGCGCAGGCTTTCGACCGTCTCGCGGTCAAGGCCAGGTCGGTCGGGCGAGGTCAGAAGGACGGCGACGGGCATGGGGCGAAGTTTCCGATAGTGGAGAGATGGGTCGCTTTTTCCGCGACAAGCGGCGCATTACGACGATTTTCCGGCTTGTGCCAGTGCCGAGGCCCCCGTATTTCCGGCGGCGGGACACCCCTCCCCAACGGGGGGCGTATATCTGGAAGGATACCATGACCGATCACCCGACCCCGGCCGCGCGGCCGGCAAATCCGCGCTTCTCCTCTGGCCCCTGCGCCAAGATCCCCGGCTTTGATCTGACTCTTCTCGCCGATGCTCCGCTCGGCCGCTCGCACCGTGCCGCTGTCGGCAAGGCGAAGCTGAAAGAGGCGATCGACCTGACCCGCGAAATCCTCGGCGTGCCTGCCGGTTACCGCATCGGCATCGTTCCCGCCTCGGATACCGGCGCGGTCGAGATGGCGATGTGGTCGCTTCTGGGCGCCCGCCCGGTCGAGATGCTGGCCTGGGAAAGCTTTGGCGATGGCTGGGTGACCGACGTGGTCAAGCAGCTGAAGCTCGACGCGGTGGTCAAGAAGGCGCCCTATGGCGAGATCGTCGACCTCAAGACGGTCGATTTCGACCGCGACGTGGTCTTTACCTGGAACGGGACCACCTCGGGCGTCCGCGTGCCGAACGGCGACGCGATCCCGGCCACCCGCAAGGGCCTGACGATCTGCGACGCGACCTCGGCCGCCTTCGCGATGGACCTGCCCTGGAACAAGCTCGATGTCGTGACCTTCTCCTGGCAGAAGGTGCTGGGCGGCGAGGGCGCACATGGCATGCTGATCCTCAGCGCCCGCGCGGTGGAACGGCTGGAAAGCTACACCCCCGCCTGGCCTCTGCCGAAGATCTTTCGCCTGACCGCAAAGGGCAAGCTGATCGAGGGCATCTTCGAAGGCGAGACGATCAACACCCCCTCGATGCTCGCCGTCGAGGACTACCTCGTGGCGCTGAAATGGGCGAAGTCGGTCGGCGGGCTCAAGGGCCTCATCGACCGGGCGAACCGCAATGCCGCGACAATCGACGAATTCGTATCGACCCGGCCCTGGATCGCCAATCTGGCGATCGATCCGGAAACGGCTTCGACCACCTCGGTCTGCCTCAAGTTCACCGATGCCCGCATCACCGACGGCGCGGCCTTTGCCAAGGCGGTGGCCAAGCGGATCGAGAAGGCAAGCGCGGGCTTCGACCTCGGCTCCTACCGGGACGCGCCTCCGGGCCTGCGGATCTGGTGCGGCTCGACGGTCGAACAGGCCGATGTCGCGGCTCTCCTGCCGTGGATCGACTGGGCCTTCCACACCGAGATTGCCGAACTCGCCAAGGCGGCGTGAGGCCAGCGGGCGGGGGTCAGCCCCGCCTCCCCATCATCTTCCAAATTCATGGAGCCCATCATGGCCCCCAAGGTTCTCGTCTCTGACGAACTGTCCGAAACCGCTGTCCAGATCTTCCGCGACCGTGGCGTCGAGGTCGACTACATGCCGAAGCTTGGCAAGGACAAGGAAAAGCTGGCCGAGATCATCGGCAACTACGACGGCCTCGCCATCCGCTCGGCCACCAAGGTCACCGAGAAGCTTCTCGAGAACGCGACCAAGCTGAAGGTCGTCGGCCGCGCCGGCATCGGCGTCGACAACGTCGATATCCCGGCCGCGTCGAAAAAGGGCGTGATCGTGATGAACACGCCCTTCGGCAACTCGATCACCACGGCCGAGCATGCCATCGCCATGATGTTCGCCGTCGCCCGCCAGATCCCCGAGGCCAATGCCTCGACCCATGCCGGCAAGTGGGAAAAGTCCCGCTTCATGGGGGTGGAGCTTTTCAACAAGACGCTCGGCGTGATCGGCGCCGGCAACATCGGCGGTATCGTCTGTGACCGCGCGGTCGGGCTGAAGATGAAGGTCGTGGCCTATGACCCCTTCCTGTCGGAAGAGCGGGCCAAGCAGTTGGGCGTGCAGAAGGTCGAGCTTGACGATCTGCTGGCGAGGGCCGACTTCATCACGCTCCATGTGCCGCTGACCGACAAGACCCGCAACATCCTGAGCCGCGAGAACCTCGCCAAGACCAAGAAGGGCGTGCGGATCATCAACTGCGCCCGCGGCGGGCTGGTCGACGAGGCGGCGCTGCTTGACGCGCTGAACTCCGGCCAAGTCGCCGGTGCCGCGCTTGATGTGTTCGAGGTGGAGCCGGCGAACGAGAACCCGCTGTTCAACCATCCGAACGTGGTCTGCACGCCGCATCTCGGCGCCTCGACCACCGAGGCGCAGGAGAACGTGGCGCTGCAGGTGGCCGAGCAGATGTCGGACTATCTGCTGACGGGTGCGGTACAGAACGCGCTCAACATGCCGAACGTGACCGCCGAAGAAGCCGCCGTGATGGGCCCGTGGATCAAGCTGGCCGATCATCTGGGCGCCTTCATCGGCCAGATGACCGATGAACCGATCAAGGCGATCAACATCCTTTACGACGGCAAGGTGTCGTCGATGAACCTCGCCGCGCTGAACCAGTCGGTTATCGCGGGCGTCCTGAAGGCGCAGAACCCGGCGGTGAACCTCGTCTCGGCCCCGGTCGTGGCGAAGGAACGTGGCATCCAGATCTCGACCACCCGGCAGGACAAGACCGGCGCCTTCGACGCCTATATCAAGGTCACGATGGTCACCGACAAGCGCGAGCGGTCGGTGGCGGGCACGGTGTTCTCGGATGGCAAGCCGCGCTTCATCCAGATCAAGGGCATCAACATCGATGCCGAGGTCGGGCGCCACATGCTCTACACCACCAACGAGGACGTGCCAGGCATCATCGGCCTACTTGGGATGACGATGGGCAAGAACGGCGTGAACATCGCGAACTTCACCCTTGGCCGTTCTGGCGTGGGTCAGGACGCGATCGCGATCCTTTACCTCGACCAGGCGATCAACCCGGACGTGGTGAAGACGCTGGAATCGACCGGCATGTTCCAGCAGGTCAAGCCGCTCGAATTCGACGTGGCCTGACGCTCTGGACTGAAGGGGACAGGACCGGACGGGGGCCAGCCCGCCCGGCCTTCATCGACCCGCCTTCCGGCGACGGAGGCGGGTCGTTTGGTGCGTCGCGGTTTCCGCCGGATTGCCCAAGGCGGCACTGGATCGGCGCAGGCGCAAGTCGGGCTTGACGCCCGCCCTGCTGCGGATGTGACTGACGGACGGATGGCGGTGCGCCCTGCCCTGCCAGTGCCGGAGCGACCCACGAGGCATCGGGACAAACGCCATGACGCAATCCTCGCTGCTGCCGCATGGCAGCCTCACGGCCAGCCGGACGGTTCGCGCCCCCCGCCTGACGGTCTTTGACGCCTGGACCCAACTCGAGCACCGGCGCGGGTGGTTTGCCGGCCCGGGCTGGACCGAGATCGCGCGCAGCCTGGACCTGCGGGTCGGCGGCGGAGAACTGGCGCATGGGTGCTTCGAGAACGGGACCGAGACCGTCTACACCTCGCGCTTTCACCTGATCGAACCGGGCCGCAGGCTGGTCTACGATTTCGACATGCAGGTGGCGGGCAACCTCTTCTCGGTCTCGCTTGCGGGTGTGGATTTCGAGGACGCCGGAGATGCCACGATCCTGACCTATGCTGAGCAGGGCTTTTTCCTAGGCACCGATTACGGCGCAGAGGCGCGGCTTCAGGGCACCAACTGGCTCTTGGACCAGTTTACCGGCTACCTTGCCAGGATCGTCTGACGAGCCGCGCAACGGACTGCCAGTGCCCTAGCCCTGCGCCTCCCACGGACCGTGGTGGATGTCGCGCCCGTCGAGCCGGTCGAAACCATGCGCGCCGAAATAGTCGCGTTGCGCCTGGATCAGGTTGGCCGTGCCGCGCGCCGTGCGCATCATGTCGAACCAGGCGAGCCCCGCCGCGAGCGCCGGGACCGGCAGACCATGGAGCAAAGCGGTGGCGACAACCTTGCGCAACGCCGCGTGACAGCGGGCGAGATGCGCCGAAAAGACTGGCGCAAGGATGAGGTTGCGGGCCGGGTCCTGCTCCAGCGCCTGCGACATGTCGTTGAGCATGGCCGAGCGGATGATGCAGCCCGCCCTCCAGACCTTCGCCACCTCGGGCAGCGGAACGCCCCAGCCAAAGGTAGACGAGGCAGTCGCAAGCATCTCGAAGCCCTGCGCGTAGCAGAGGATCTTGCCCGCGATCAGCGCCTGTTCGAGATCGTCATCAGACAATGCACCTGCCGGCAAGGCCTGCGGGGCTGCGCCGAAGACCGCCTGCCCCGCCTTGCGAGCGGCAAGTCGTGCCGAAACGTTGCGCGCCGCCACTGCGGCCTCGATCACCGGGACGGGCGTCGCCAGATGCTGCGCCTCGATCGCGGTCCAGCGCCCGGTGCCCTTTTGCCCCGCAGAATCGAGGATGACATCGAGCATCGGCTTGCCGGTCTCGGCATCCTTCGCGCGGGCGACGGCACCCGAAATCTCGATCAGGTAGGATTTCAGCGGTCCGGCATTCCAGCACTCGAAGATCGGCGCGATCTGATCCGCTGTCAGCCCCATTCCGTCCCGCATCACGCCGTAAAGCTCGGCAATCATCTGCATGTCGGCATATTCGATGCCGTTATGGACCATCTTCACGAAATGACCGGCCCCGCCCGGCCCCATCCAGGTGGCGCAGGGCGTGCCCTCGAACTTGGCCGAAATCGCCGTGAGGATGGGCGCGACCCGGTCCCAGGCGGCCCTTGGCCCGCCGCCCATGATCGCCGGGCCGTGCCGAGCGCCCTCTTCCCCGCCCGAGACGCCCATGCCGATGAAGGGCACGCCCTGCGCCTCGGCGTCCTTCGCGCGGCGCTCGGTGTCGTGGAACTCGGCATTGCCGGCGTCGATGATGAGGTCATCCTTGCCCAGAAGCGGCCGCAGCGCCGCGATCTGCTGGTCGACCGCCGGCCCGGCGGGCACCATCAGGATGATCGCACGGGGCGGCCTGATCGCGGCGACCAAGGCTTCAAGGGTCTCGGCTGGCACGATCCGTGCGGCCAGATCGCCTGCCGATGCGGCAAATTCGCGGGTCACCGACGTGGTGCGGTTCCAGACCGCAATCGGAAATCCCTTATCGGCGATGTTGAGCGACAAGGCCGCACCCATCGTCCCAAGGCCCACAAGGCCGATCTCTGCCACTGCCTGCTGCGCCATCTTCGCCTCCACTAGGGACAAGACCAGGATGTTATCGGTAACGCTACCGGAAAGGCTGGTCAAACCAGAGTGATCGAGGATGACACCTCTCGAACCATTGCACCGGATCCCTCTGTAACCCGCCGCCGCCAGCGTTTAGGGTCGCGCGCGGCGGCGGGGTCTTCGAAACGGCGGAGTTGGCATGCGGACCTATGCGATTGGCGACATTCACGGGCACATCGACCTTCTGGAAGATGCCCATGCCAAGATCGCGCGTGACCGGGCAAAGCACGGCGATTTCACGGCCCCGGTCGTTCATGTCGGCGATCTTGTTGACCGCGGTCCGAACAGCCGCGGCGTTGTAGAGTACCTGCGCGCTGGCGTGGCGGCGCGAAAGCCCTGGATCGTGCTCAAGGGCAACCACGACCGGATGTTTTCGGGATTTCTGCGCGACATGAACCATCAGGACCCAGGGCTGCGCCACGACCTGTCGTATCTGCACCCCAGAATCGGCGGGGCCGAAACACTGGCAAGTTACGGCGTCCGCAGCGCCGCCGACCGACCCGTGGCGCAGGTGCACGCTGATGCTGTGGCGCATGTGCCGTCCATCCACCGCACCTTCCTTGACATCCGGCCAAGCTGGTACCGCCGCGGCGATGTTGTCTTTGTCCATGCCGGCATCCGCCCCGGCATCCCGATGGAGAAGCAGAGCGAGGACGATCTGGTCTGGATTCGCCGCGATTTCCTCGAGGATCCGCGCGATCACGGGTTCCTTGTGGTCCACGGCCATACCGCGATCCATTCGGCAACGAACTATGGCAACCGGCTGAACATCGACAGCAGCGCGGCCTATGGCGGCCCGTTGACGACGGTTGTCCTGGAAGGGCGCGATGTCTTCGTGCTGGAGGACGGCACCCGCCGCCCGCTGCCGCCCCTCAAGCGAGCCGGCTGATCACCACCGAATAGACGACCAGGAGTCCGGCCAGAAGCAGGGTCAAACCCAAGAGCAGCCGAATGTCACCGCGTGTGACAGGCGCCCGGAACAGCAGCCGCAATCCCGCGCGCAGGAGAAGGACCAGCCACAGCGCAAAGACACCGGCCATGGCCCCGATCAGCACTGTCATGCTTGCACTCCGTGACGACGTGACAGTCAGGCCGGGACCATATCGCCGAAGCCCCGTCCTGTGCCGAGCCATAGCCGCGCGGGGGCTCGTGGGCAATACGCGCCGGATGCGAGCGCAGCGGACGAACGCGAAACAGGCATGCGTCACCATTGCGCATTGTTGCGCAGCTCCAGAAAACGTCTGATCGTGACCTGCAGAATCGGAGTTGGCGAAAAGGTCTGAAGCGCAGGGCGTCTTCCCGCCTGCCTGTCGCCCTGCCCATCCAGTTCCGGTCGAATTTGCCTGTTGGACGCTACGTCACTCTCGCAGTCGGCGGAGCGTGATCGCAAGAAGTGGTGACAATTTGAGGAGAATGTCATGACCGGAATCGTGGTTCTTTCTGCGGCGCGAACTGCCATCGGAACCTTTGGAGGTTCGCTTGCCGGGGTAGCCCCGATCGACCTTGCCACCGTGGCGGCCAAGGCCGCGATCGAACGGGCTGGCGTTGCGCCCGACCAGATCGGGCAAGTGGTGTTCGGTCATGTCATCAATACCGAGCCACGCGACATGTATCTGAGCCGCGTCGCCGCAATGCAGGCCGGGGTGCCGGAAGGCACGCCCGCGCTGAACGTCAACCGTCTCTGTGGCTCGGGCCTACAGGCGATCGTGTCGGCGGCGCAGGCGCTGATGCTGGGCGATGCGCAGATCGCGCTGGCCGGCGGCGCAGAATGCATGAGCCGCTCTCCCTATTCGCTGCCTGCCGCGCGGTGGGGCGTGAAGATGGGCGACACGACCGCCATCGACATGATGGTCGGGGCGCTGACCTGTCCGTTCGGCACCGGCCATATGGGCGTGACGGCCGAAAACGTGGCCGAAGCCCACGGCGTCAGCCGCGAGGCGCAGGACGCATTCGCGCTGGAAAGCCAGCAGCGCGCCGCCAAGGCCATCGCCGAGGGCCGCTTCAAGGACCAGATCGCGCCGGTCGAGATCGCCTCGCGCAAGGGCACGGTCGTCTTCGACACCGATGAGCATCCCAAGGGCACCACGCTCGAGGCGCTGGCCAGCCTGCGTCCGGCCTTCCAGAAAGGCGGCACAGTGACGGCCGGCAATGCGAGCGGCCTGAACGACGGCGCAGGCGCCATCGTCTTGGCGCGTGAAGATGCGGTGGCGGGCCTGAAACCGCGCGCCCGGCTCATCGGCTGGGGCATCGGCGGCGTCGCACCGCGGGTCATGGGGCTGGGACCGATTCCCGCCGTCAAGGCTCTGCTGGCCAAGACCGGGCTGACCGTGGCCGACTTCGACGTGATCGAATCGAACGAGGCCTTCGCCGCGCAAGCGCTGGCGGTGACCGCGGGTCTTGGACTTGACCCGGCGAAGGTGAACCCGAATGGCGGCGCCATCGCGCTTGGCCATCCGATCGGCGGCTCGGGGGCAATCATCTTCACGAAAGCGCTCTATGAGCTTGAGCGCATTGGCGGAAAGCGCGCGCTGGCGACGATGTGCATCGGCGGCGGTCAGGGGATCGCGGTCGCCATCGAGCGGCTCTGAAAACGGCAGCGCCCCGTGGCTGGGCCACGGGGCGTGCGTCCTCCCCTTGATGCTGCGTCAGGCCTCCCCTCCTGCCACAGCCCGGGTATAACGTTGCGTCACGATCTTCTCCTGACGACGTGCGGGCATGAATGCCCGTTTTCCGGGCATCCTGTCAACGGATTCTTCAATTCCCCGCGATCAACTCGGCCTGTTTGACGATGACCTCTGCCTGCTTGATCGAAGCGATGTCGACCAGCCGGCCTTTGTAGACCGTCGCGCCCTCGCCCCGCGCCTTGGCAGCTTCCATCGCGGCCAGGATTTCGCGCGCCTCGGCTACTGCTGCCTCGGACGGGGTGAAGACCTCGTTTGCCAGCGCAACCTGCTTGGGGTGAATGGCCCATTTGCCCACCATGCCAAGCGTCGCCGACCGGCGGGCCTGCGCGCGGAAGCCATCGTCATCGCTGAAGTCGCCAAAGGGACCGTCCACCGGCAGGACGCCGTGTGTGCGGCAGGCTGCGACGATCGCGGCCTGTGCCCAGTGCCACGGATCCGACCAGTATTTGGCCCCGTCGCGCAGCATGTAATAGTTTTCCTGCGTGCCGCCGATGCCGGTGGTATGCATCCCCATGCTCGCCGCGAAGTCGGCTGCACCCAGGCTCATCGCCTGAAGGCGCGGCGAAGAGGCGGCGATTTCCTCGACATGGGCGATTCCGGCGGCAGATTCTATGATGACCTCGAAGCTGATCTGCTTCGTCCGGCCCTTGGCCCGCTCGATGGCGGTCACCAGAGCATCCACGGCATACACATCCGCCGCGCAGCCAACCTTGGGGATCATGATCTGGTCAAGCCGATCACCGGCCTGTTCGAGCAGATCGACGACATCTCGATACCAGAACGGCGTGTCGAGCCCGTTGATCCGCACAGAAAGCGTCTTGGTGCCCCAGTCGATCGTGTTGATCGCCTCGATGATGTTGGCGCGCGCCTGTGGCTTGTCGGTCGGCGCGACAGAGTCCTCCAGATCCAGGTTGATTACATCCGCCGCGCTGGCCGCCATCTTCTCGAACAGCGCCGGACGGGAGCCTGGCCCGAAGAGCTGGCAGCGGTTGGGACGGGCGGGCGGAGCAGGTTGCAGACGGAAGCTCATGTTCGGGCCTTCGGGTAATGATCTGTCTCGGATTGCACGGAACGCGATATAATATTGCTCAGCGTCAATCAAGCGTGCTTTTGCTGTCGCAGCAGAAGGCGCGGCATTGCAGCATCGGGGCTGCCGAAGAAACCGGCAGGCGCTTCTTTGCCGCACGGGCGTAACGCGGCGCGATACGACCGCACCTTGCGCAGCCCGCCGCGATGGGGAAGGTATCGCTGACGCGCCGGGCCAGCCGACGCATGCCTGCGGAGACAGCCATGATCCAGACCCCCTACCTACTGTTCCTCGGCGATGCGCCGGACCAGCTTGCCGCCAAGGTCGCACAGGGCATCAAGGACTGGCGTCCGGAATACGCGATCGGCCAGTTCCGGATGGAAGGGTGCAAGGCCGATCTCGGCCTGCCGGACCTGACGCTGACCGAGGCGAAGGCGAAAGGCGTCAAGACGCTGGTGATCGGCGTCGCCAACCGGGGCGGCGTCATCAGCCAGGCCTGGAAGAAGGTGCTGGTGGCGGCGCTGGAAGAAGGCTTCGACCTTGCTTCGGGCCTGCACAACCTTCTGCGCGACGAAGAGGATCTGGCAGCTGTGGCCCGCGCCACGGGACGGACGCTGCATGACGTGCGCGTACCCTCGGTCGACTATCCGATTGCCAACGGCAAGAAGCGGCGCGGCAAGCGGATGCTGGCAGTCGGCACCGACTGCTCGATCGGCAAGATGTACACCGCCCTCTGCGTCGACAAAGAGATGCGTGCGCGCGGCCTGAAATCGTCATTCCGCGCCACCGGACAGACCGGCATCCTCATCACCGGTGACGGCGTGCCGCTTGACGCTGTCATCGCCGACTTCATGGCAGGGTCGATCGAGTATCTGACGCCCGACAACGACGACGACCACTGGGACCTGATCGAAGGCCAGGGCTCGCTCTTCCACGTCTCCTATTCCGGGGTGACGCTCGCGCTGGTGCATGGCGGCCAGCCGGATGCGTTGGTCATCTGTCACGAACCGACACGGGCCCATATGCGGGGCCTGCCGGACTACAAGCTGCCGACGATCGAGCAGGTACGCGGCATGGCCCTGGCGCTGGCACGGGTTGCGAACCCGGCCTGTCAGGCGGTTGGCGTCTCGATCAACACCCAGCACATGACCGAGGCGGACGCTTTGGCCTATCTGTCAAAGATCGAAGCCGAGACGGGCCTGCCAGCGACCGACCCGTTCCGCTTTGGAGCGGGCAAGCTGGTGGATGCGCTGGTCGCGCTTGGCTGAGCCGGATCAGGTATAAAGCTTGCGGACCTGCGCGGCGGTCTGGTTGCCCGACGGGATCGCAATGCCCCGCTCTTTCATCACCCGCTCGCGCACGGCAAGGCGGTCGGCGTTCGCCGCCTTGTTACCAGTGATCGCCTGAGCGTAGTTGTAGTCGTAGCTGCGTTGCAGCTGCGAGTTCGTCATGCCTTTGGTATAGTTGTAGGACGAGCGCACCCAGCTGTCCGATCCAGATCCGCCGCGATGCCGTGACGAAACAGGGTTATAAGAAGCCAGGAATTCCTCGGTCGTCTGCTCATGACCCAAGGCTGTCGAAACGGTCGAGTCGACGGATGTGGCGACGCCGGCCGCCGCTTCGGTCGTGCTGCCGCCGATGCTTGTCGCTGCGACCAGCCCAAGCCCGACAATAGCCGCGGTCAGCACCACCCAATCGGTGGTGACCGCCCCGTCTTCTTCTGCCTTGTACCGCCGGATCACTCCGCTCAGCATAGCGTTCAGCCTCATGTGGGGCATTCTGCCCAGAGCGACTCACCCTCCTTTGGGTCCTTCCGCCCACACAGTCGTTTTGCGCTGGAATTCCGTCTGAAACTTGGTTTCTGTGCGGGAATTGCGGGGCGTCTTGCCCGAAATGTGGCAGTCTAGAGGCGTCCATGATTGAAATCGGAAACGATATCTTCCGTTTGGCACAAGTGTTCACGATCAGCCGCGGAAGCCGGACCGAAGCCCGTGTCCTGACCGTGCGGATCACGCACGACGGCCAGACGGGCTGGGGCGAGTGCGTTCCCTATGCCCGCTACGGCGAGACGCTGGAGAGCGTGACCGCCCAGATCGCCGAATTGCCGCCCGACATCACCCGCGATGCCTTGCAATCCGCTCTGCCTGCCGGCGCGGCACGCAACGCGGTTGATTGCGCGCTTTGGGATCTTCAGGCCAAACAGGCGGGAAAGCGCGTCTGGCAACTGGCGGGAGTTCCCGCACCGCACCCGGAGATCACCGCCTACACCCTCTCGCTCGACACGCCCGAAAACATGCGCGCGGCGGCGGCAGCGAATGCCCATCGGCCATTGCTGAAGGTCAAGCTGGGCACGCCGGACGACATGCCCCGGCTCGAGGCCGTGCGCGCCGGGGCGCCGCGCACGCCGATCATCGTCGATGCCAATGAAGGCTGGACGGCTGAAGTCTATTCCGATCTGGCGCCCCATCTGGTCCGCATGGGCGTGAAGCTGGTCGAGCAGCCGCTGCCTGCCGGCAAGGACGACATGCTGGCCGAGATCGCCCGCCCCCTGCCCGTCTGCGCGGACGAGTCCTGCCATGACCGGGCAAGCCTGCCGGGGCTCAAGGGCAAATACGACGTCGTGAACCTCAAGCTCGACAAGACCGGCGGGCTGACCGAGGGGCTGGCGCTGAAACAGCAGGCACTGGCCGAGGGATACGGCCTGATGGTCGGCTGCATGGTCGGGTCGAGCCTTGCAATGGCCCCGGCAGTGCTGCTCGCGCAGGGTGCATCCTTCACCGATCTTGACGGGCCGCTGCTTCTGGCCGAAGACCGCCCGCACCCGCTGAAGTATGACGCCGCCGGCGTCCACCCACCCGAACCCGAACTCTGGGGATAAGCATGACCCGCACCGTCTATGTCAACGGCGACTACCTGCCGGAAACCGAAGCCAAGGTCTCGATCTTCGATCGCGGCTTCCTGATGGCCGATGGCGTCTACGAGGTCACCAGCGTGCTGGGTGGCAAGCTGATCGACTTCGCCGGCCACTGCGCTCGCCTCGCCCGGTCGCTGAAGGAACTCGACATGGCGCCGGCGGTCACGGACGAGGAGCTGCTGGCAATCCATCGCGAGCTGATCAAGCGGAACGACCTGGTCGACGGCATGATCTACCTGCAGGTCACGCGTGGCGCGCCCGGCGACCGCGACTTCGCCTTCCCCGATCCGGCAGCGACTCCCTCGACCCTGGTCCTTTTCACCCAGTCGAAGCCTGGACTGGCCGACAGCCCCGTCGCGAAGGTCGGCCAGAAGGTGATCTCGATCCCCGACATCCGGTGGGGCCGTCGCGACATCAAGACGGTGCAGCTTCTCTATCCCTCGATGGGGAAGATGATGGCCAAGAAGGCGGGCGTCGACGATGCCTGGCTGGTCGAGGACGGCTTCGTGACCGAGGGCACCTCGAACAACACATATATCGTCAAGGGCAACCGCATCATCACCCGCCCCCTGTCGAACGACATCCTGCACGGCATCACCCGCGCCGCCGTCCTGCGCTGCGCGGAAGAGGCGCAAATGGAAGTCGAGGAACGCCCCTTCACCATCGACGAGGCCAAGAAGGCGGACGAGGCTTTCTTCACCTCGGCCTCGGCCTTTGTCATGCCGGTGGTCGAAATCGACGGCGCGACCCTCGGTTCCGGCAAACCCGGCCCCATCGCCACCCGCCTTCGCGAGATCTACCTCGACGAGATGCGCAAGGCCGCGATCTGACACCATGTCCGCGCCTCTCACCGCGGACGGGCTTCGCCGCGGGGCGCGCGACGCGCTGCCGCTTGGTTTGGGCATCTTTGTCTACGGGCTGGCCTTCGGGCTGGTTGCCGCGCAGGCGCATCTCGCGCTCAGCCAGGCGCTGGCCACCAGCGCGTCGGTCTATTCCGGTTCGGCGCAGCTTGCCGCGCTCAACCTGATCCAGACCGGGCAATTCACGCTCGCGACACTCGCCGCGACGATCCTTCTGATGAATGCCCGCTACATCATGTTCGGCGCGGCGCTCCAGCCTTGGCTGCATCAGGCTTCGCCGCCGCTAGCTTTTGCAAGCCTGCTGCTTCTTGGCGATGCGAACTGGATCCTTGTCATGCGCCGGATCGAGCAGGGCGAGGCGGACCGGGCCTATCTCGCCGGGACAGGCCTGCCGATGTTCGCTGGCTGGATGGCGGGAACGGCGCTTGGCGCATTGGCCGGGCATGTGCTGCCTGATCCACATACGCTGGCTGCCGACCTGATGCTACCGGCCTTCGCTGCGGCGATGATGACCGCGATGATCCGCAGCCGAGCCCAGCTTCTGCCTGCGGCCATCGGCGCGGTCGTGGCCGTCTTGGTGTTCGAATTCGCCGGAACGGGTTGGGCGATCATTGCCGCTGGACTGGCCGGAGGTGCGGCGGCTGCGGCGGGATGGCGACCACCGGCAGGCGGCAGGCCATGACCTATCCCTTCCCTGTCCTGCTTGTTGTCATGGCCGCAGCGGCGCTGTTCTGCCGGATCGCGGGCTTCGTCACCATGCGCTACCTGCCCGCGTCGCCCCGGCTGGAGGCGGCGCTGCGCGCAACGCCGATCTCGGTCATGGCCGCGATCGCCGCGATCGCCATCGCCAATGGCGGAGGAATCGAGGTTATTGCTCTGGCCACCGCGGTGGGGCTGACATTGCTGATCGGCAACGACGTGGCCGCGGCGCTGCTGGCGGTCGCGCTTGCGGCGCTGCTGCGCGCGGTCTGGGGCTGACCTTAGCGCCGCTCGCCGACGTTTTCGCGGAAAGCCACCTCAAACGCGGCCTTCTTCTCGGCGTTGGCCTCGGTCTGGTTCTGGGCGACCCAGTCGGCATAGGGCATCCCGTAGACGATTTCCCGGGCTTCTTCCTTGGTCATGGGAATTCCCTTTGCCTCAGCGGCTTCCTGATACCAGCGGCTCAGGCAGTTGCGGCAGAACCCGCCGAGGTTCATCAGATCGATGTTCTGCACATCGGGACGCTTGTCCATCAGGTGGTGAACCAGCGCCCGAAAGGCGGCGGCTTCAAGTTCGGTGCGGGTGGCGGGATCGATCTCAGACATGGGACCCTCATGTTTCCGTCCGTTGTATCCGCTTTTCCGGCCAGACGGAACGGCGCGTCCGGCGGCACGGCGCCGTTTCAGCCTCCCCCCGCAGCACGGCAAAGGGCGACAAGCTGCTGCAGCGCAGCTGCCCGGGCGGCCTCATGGCGACCGATCAACCCGGTCAGCGCGGGGTCGCCGGCGGTCTCGGCCCAGACCCTGAGGCCGGAGAACGCCTCAACCCTGGCCGTCTGCCGCCAGGCCAGCAGGTCCGGCTCATTGTCCCAGGGCCCTTGATTGCAGTCTTCCTTAAGTCAATCGCAGAGCCAGTCCAGAAACCGGAATGGCCGCCTAAACGGCCGAGAGCGCGTCTGTAAGGATGGGGGCCAGCCGCTCTGCCCACCGGACCTGCTCGGCCTCGGTGGCGATGAGATCGTTGCGCAGCTCGATCAGCGTGTTGTGCCGGCCTGATTGCAGCGCGTGCCGGTCGATCGCGTCGCCGGGCAGGTGACCGTCGTAGGGCTCGTTGTCACCGATGCAGAGATCCGGTTCGGCCCGCAGCCGGGCGAGCAGCGCTTGCGACAAGCGTCCATCCAGAAAGGAATGCAGCACGCCCACATGCCAGGGCCGCGGCGGGCGTCCGCGCAGGCTCGGCGTAAAGGAATGGATCGCGACGATCGCTGTGTCGGGCCGACGCGCGGCCAGACGCTCGTAGGCCGCATGATAGGGACGGTAGAGCCGATCGAGGCGCCGTTCGATCTCGGCCTCATCGACCCGCCGGTTGGCCGGGATGATCGTTCCGTCGTAAAGCCGCATCACCAGCGTGGGATCGTCTTCGCCCCGGTTCGGATCGATCACTAGCCGCGAGAAATTGCTCAGGATCACCGTTGCGTCGAGCGCTTTACCCAACGCGATGGCGACACCCGCCGCACCGGGGTCAAAGGCGATGTGACGCCCCATATCCTCGGCCGCGATGCCAAGCGAGCCGCCGCCGACGTCATCCGGAACCCGGTTGCAGGCGTGGTCGCAGGTGATCAGCCAGCGCGAGTCCCGCTCTTCGCCGATGATCCGATAGGCATTCACGCGCCGCTCCCCGACATCCGTTCGTCTTGTCCAGCGATTAGCCGGTCTTGGGGGAAACCGCCAGTTGCCCGACCGGGGGAATTGGGCGATAAGGCCCGTGGCCCACCACGACAGATGAACGCGAAAAAGGATCGAGGCACAATGAGACGCCTTCGTAACGTGAAGATCGTGGCCACGCTCGGGCCAGCTTCCAGCGACGAACCCACCATCCGCGCCCTGTTCGAGGCAGGGGCCGATGTCTTCCGCCTGAACATGAGCCACGGCACGCATGACGATATCCGCGGCCGCCACACCATCATCCGCAAGATCGAGGCCGATACCGGCCGTCCGATCGCGATCCTGGCCGACCTGCAGGGCCCGAAACTGCGCGTCGGTGTCTTTGCCAACGGATCGGAAGAGCTTGTCGAAGGCGCAAAGTTCCGCATGGACTTGACCGATGCGCCCGGCGACGTGCACCGGGTGCAATTGCCTCATCCGGAAATCTTTGCCGCGCTGGAACCGGGGGCGTCGCTTCTGGTCAATGACGGCAAGATCCGCCTGAAGGTCAATGATTGCGGACCCGACTTTGCCGATTGTACGGTGACCGTGGGCGGCACCATCTCGAATCGCAAGGGTGTGAACGTACCCGACGTGGTCCTGCCGCTGGCGGCGCTGTCGACCAAGGACCGCGCGGATCTGGAGTTCGCCTGCGAGCTTGGGGTGGACTGGCTGGCGTTGTCCTTCGTCCAGCGCGCCGAGGACGTGACCGAGGCGCGCGCTCTGGCGCGGGGCCGCGCCGCGATCCTGTCAAAGATCGAAAAACCGGCAGCGGTCAAGGCATATGCCGAGATCCTTGCCGTCTCCGACGGGATCATGGTGGCCCGCGGCGATCTTGGCGTGGAACTGCCAGTGCAGGCGGTCCCGCCCATCCAGAAGCGCCTTGTGCGTGGCGCTCGGGCGGCGGCCAAGCCGGTGATCGTCGCGACCCAGATGCTCGAATCAATGATCGAATCCCCGGTGCCGACCCGCGCCGAAGTCTCAGACGTTGCGACCGCAATCTACGAAGGCGCGGATGCCGTCATGCTGTCCGCGGAATCCGCTGCTGGCCAGTATCCGGTCGAGGCGGTGACGACCATGAACAATGTGGCGCTTTCCGTCGAAAGCGACCCCACCTATCGCGACGTGATCGAGGCGAGCCGCTCGGCCGTCCGCAAGACCATGGCAGACGGCATCGTTTCGGCCGCACGCGAGATCGCCGAGACGACCGACATCAAGGCGATCTGCTGCTTCTCGCAGACCGGCAACACCGTGGCGCTGGTTGCGCGCGAGCGGCCTCGTGTTCCGATCCTTGGCCTGACGCCACTCATCAGCACCGCCCGCCGCATGTGTCTGAGTTGGGGCACGACCTGCATCGTGACCGGAGAGCAAGACCGCTTCAAGGGCGCAGTGATCGCGGCCGTCCGGGCCGCGCTCAAGTACGGTTTCGCCACCGAGAAGGACCACATCGTCCTGACCGCAGGGGTGCCGTTCAACGTGCAGGGCACCACGAACATCCTGCGTATCGCCCCCTGCGACGAGCGGCTGATCTACAAGGCCGATCCGGAATAGGCCGCGCCACTGTCGCGGGTGTCCCCGAATGGCGGCGCCCGCGATGGTTGCAATTTGCCACACGTGGTTGATTTGAAGGCACAATCCGAGGTATTCTGACCTCTGGGGGGCTCTGTGTTATAGGTGGAGCCTATGGATACTGATGTGCTGTTTGTGGTTGGCACGATCCTTGCCGCCGCTACCCTGCCCGCGCTTCTGACAGCCTATACCGAGGGGCGCGTACCGCGCATCCCGATCGTCATGTTGCTTGCCGGCGGTGTGATGATCGCCTACGCCCTGCATGAAAAGCCCTCTGGATATAGCTTCGCGCAGATCCCGACCGTCTTTGGGCGGGTCTTTTCCAAGATGGGGGCCTGAGGCCCGCGTCTTTTCCCTTGCATCCCGGGCGGGCGGCTTCTATACGCCGCCCCTCGATACCCGCGCGGCCGGCCAATGTGGCATGCCGAGTCGTGCGTTAACCGCTCGAAAGAGGAGATGGAAATGCCCAAGATGAAGACCAAATCGGCCGCGAAGAAGCGTTTCCGCTTCACGGCCTCCGGCCGCGTGAAGGCCGGTCCTGCCGGCAAGCGCCATGGCATGATCAAGCGCACGGCGAAATTCGTCCGCGAAGCGACGGGGACCATGATCCTGTCGGACAGCGACGCGAAGATCGTCAAGAAATACATGCCCTACGACCGGTAAGGAGAGAGACCCATGTCCCGCGTCAAATCCGGCAAGGTGACCCACGCCCGTCACCGCAAGGTGATCAAGGCCGCGTCGGGCTATTATGCCGCCCGCTCGACCAACTTCCGCACCGCGACCCAGGCCGTCGACAAGGCGAACCAGTACGCGACCCGCGACCGCAAGACCCGCAAGCGCAACTTCCGCGCCCTGTGGATCCAGCGCATCAACGCGGCCGTCCGTCTGTTCGACGCCGAGATGACCTATTCGCGCCTGATCGACGGTCTGAACAAGGCCGGCATCGAGGTGGACCGCAAGGTTCTGGCCGATCTCGCCGTGCACGAGCCCGAAGCGTTCAACGCGATCGCGGCCCAGGCGAAGAAGGCGATTGCCGCCTGATCTCAGGTCCGGCTGCGACCGATCGAACCCCGCCATGGCGACAGCCGGGCGGGGTTTTTCATTGTGGCGGATCATCAAGACTCGACGAGAAAGCAGCAGCAGTTCAGGCTGTAGACTTTAGCCAGAGGTTCCGATGAAGCTTTTGCCCCTGACCTGTCTTTTGCTAACGCCATTCGCCGCGCAGGCGGCCCCGCTGGACGAGCTGCCGCTCTCGGCGGGGTTCTATGTCACCCAGGGTACCTCCTGTGCCGAAGCCTCCAGCGCCACGCTCACTCTTGTCGGGGGGCGAACCTTCAACTGGCCGCAGCAGGCCTGCGCCGTGCAGACCATCAACCAGACCGGACCGACCAGCTACGCCGTGACGATGGATTGCGAGGCGACTGCGGACTTCCCGGCCGAGACACTGTCGATCAAGCTCGAGATCCCGGGCGAGACGGCATACGGCCTCTCCTTCGAGGATGAACCGCCGGCAATGTCGACTTTCTGCCCGCAGGCCGAGATGCCAGAGCCGTGGCGCAGCAACGACCTGTCCGGCATCTTGAAATAGGTCGCACACCGCTCGCGGCCTTGCATTCGCGCCGACCCATCGCTAGCACCGTCTCGCCAGCCAACCGGAGACTGACATGGACGGGCTCGACACGCTCAAGGCGCGCTTCATCGCGGCCGTTTCCGCCGCCTCGGACGAGGTTGCCCTGGAAGAGGTGCGCCTTGCCGCGCTTGGCAAGAAGGGCGAGATCAGCGCGCTGATGGCGGGGCTCGGCAAGATGGACCCCGAGGCCCGCAAGGCCGCCGGCGCCCAGCTCAATGTCCTCAAGGACGAGATAGACGCGGCGCTGCGCGCCAAGAAGGCCGCGCTCGGCGATGCCGCGCTGAACGAGCGTCTGCAAGCGGAATGGCTGGACGTCACCCTGCCCGGTCGCCCGCGCCGCATGGGCACCATCCACCCGGTCAGCCAGGTGATGGACGAGCTGACGGCGATCTTCGCCGACATGGGCTTCTCGGTTGCCGAAGGGCCCCAGGTCGAAAGCGACTGGTACAACTTCGACGCGCTGAACATCCCGCCCGAGCATCCCGCCCGGCAGGAGCATGACACCTTCTTCATGGCGCGGGCCGAGGGAGACAATCGCCCGCCACACGTACTGCGCACCCACACCTCGCCGGTGCAGATCCGGGCCATGGCCGAACAGGGCGCGCCGATCCGCGTCATCGCCCCCGGCCGCGTCTACCGGATGGACATGGACCAGACCCATACGCCGATGTTCCACCAGGTCGAGGGCCTTGCCATCGATCGCGACATCAGCATGGCCAACCTCAAGTGGACGCTCGAGGAATTCTGCCGCGCTTTCTTCGAGGTGCCTTCTGTCGAACTGCGCTTCCGCGCCAGCCACTTCCCCTTCACCGAGCCCTCGGCTGAGGTCGACATCCGCTGTTCCTGGGAAGGCGGCCAGCTGAAGATCGGCGAGGGCGACAAGTGGATGGAGATCCTTGGCTCCGGCATGGTGCACCCGAAGGTGCTTGCGGCAGCGGGCGTGGACCCGACCCAGTGGCAGGGTTTCGCCTTTGGCATGGGGATCGACCGGATCGCCATGCTGAAATACGGCATCCCCGACCTGCGCGCTTTCTTTGAAAGCGACCTCCGCTGGCTGCGCCATTACGGCTTTGCGGCGCTGGACCAGCCCGATCTGGCAGGCGGCCTCAGCCGCTGAGCCACGGTCGCCTTCTCGCGGCCTGCATGTCTCTTTTGCTCAAATATCCTGCGGGGGGAGTCCCGGATGAAATCCGGGACGGGGGGCGCAAAGCCCCCCTGCCACATCGGCAAGAATGAAAAAGGCGGGGCCCGAAAGCCCCGCCTGATAACCTGAAACTCTGGCGTTGTTACTCGATACTCTACTGTCTTCAGCACCGTCAGCCCCCGCATGGTGCACTGCTGCCAGACTGAAAGACCTTTCTCAAATCAGCGATCGTGGAAGTCGTATCCGTGAAACGGTGATACCGCGACTCCCCCCTGCCCGTCTCGCGAAATGCGGCAGAACCGTGGCAACATCGCGTTTCCCTTGTGGAAACCGCTGCGGGATTTCCCGTGAGCCCGGGCTTTCCCTTTCGCCCTCCATCGGCTAATCGGCAATGGATCAAACGGGGTAGCCCCACCACAGCATGCCCGCAGCAGCACTCTTGGGAAGTCGCCATGAAGTTCACCCTGTCCTGGCTCAAGGATCATCTGGATACCGAGGCCCCGCTCGAGACCATCCTCGACGCACTGACTGATCTCGGCCTCGAGGTCGAGGAGGTCGCCGATCCGGTGGCCTCGCTCGGTGCCTTCCGCATTGCCCGGGTGATCGAGGCGGTCCAACACCCGAATGCCGACCGCCTGCGGGTCTGCCGGGTCGAGACGCTGCCCGACGGCCCCGGCGGCCGCGTGGAAGAGGTTCAGGTCGTCTGCGGCGCGCCGAATGCACGCACCGGCCTTGTCGGCGTCTTCGCGCCGCCCGGCACCCATGTGCCCGGCACCGGCGTCGACCTGAAGCCCGGTGTGATCCGCGGGGTCGAGTCCAACGGGATGCTCTGCTCGGAACGCGAGCTGATGCTGTCGGATGCGCATGACGGCATCATCGAACTGCCGGCGGACGCACCGCTCGGCGTCCGCTTCATCGACTATCGCGGTCTGAATGACCCGATGATCCATGTGAAGATCACCCCCAACCGCCCAGACGCGCTCGGCGTGCGCGGCATCGCGCGCGATCTGGCCGCTCGTGGTCTGGGCAAGCTGAAGACGCTAGAGATCCCGGCGATCAAGGGCACGTTCCAAAGCCCGATCGGCGTGACCATCGACCCCACGCTGAAAACCAAGGGCTGCCCGCTTTTCGCCGGTCGCCTGATCCGCGGCGTGAAGAATGGCCCCTCGCCCGACTGGCTGCAGGCGCGGCTCAAGGCGATCGGTCTGCGCCCGATCTCGACGCTGGTCGACATAACCAACTTCTTCACCTTCGCGCTGAACCGCCCGCTGCACGTCTTCGACGCGGCCAAGGTCAAGGGCGGCTTGCGCATCCACCCGGCACAGGGCGGCGAGGAACTGCTGGCGCTCGACGGCAAGACCTACACGCTGAAGCCGGGGATGATGCTGATCTCCGACGATGCTCAGCCGGAATCCCTTGCCGGGATCATGGGCGGCGAGCTGTCGGGCTGCACCGAGACGACGACCGATGTCTTCCTCGAAAGCGCCTATTGGGACCCGATCACCATCGCCGCAACTGGCCGCGCGCTGAAGATCAACTCGGATGCCCGCTACCGCTTCGAGCGCGGCGTGGACCCAGCCCTCACCCTGCCGGGCCTCGACCTTGCCACTCAGATGGTCCTCGACCTCTGCGGCGGCGAGGCGTCGGAGCTTGTCGTCGATGGCGCCGTGCCCGATACCGACCGCGCCTATCGCCTCGACCCGGCCCGCGTCGTGAGCCTAGTCGGCATGGAGATCCCCGAGGCCGAGCAGCGCGCGACGTTGGCCGCGCTTGGCTTCACGCTCAAGGGCGACATGGCCCATCCGCCCACCTGGCGCCCCGACATCCAGGGCGAGGCCGATCTTGTCGAGGAAGTGGCCCGCATCGCGTCGCTGACCAAGCTTCAGGGCAAGCCCCTGTCGCGGCCCGTCTCTGGCGTCCTGCGCCCGATCCTGACCCCGCAGCAGGAACGCGAGCGGGCGGCACGGCGGATGCTGGCCGGTCTCGGCTACAACGAATGCGTGACCTACAGCTTCATCGACGCCAAGGCGGCCGCGCTCTTCGGCGGCGGGACCGAGGCCGTGCGGATCGACAACCCGATCTCGTCCGAGATGACGCATCTCCGCCCCGACCTGCTGCCCGGTCTTCTGCAGGCCGCCGCCCGCAATCAGGCGCGTGGCTTCATGGACCTTGCCCTGTTCGAAGTCGGCCCGGTGTTCTCGGGCGGTGAGCCGGGGGAGCAGGCCGTGCACGCGACCGCCCTCCTCGTCGGCGCCGCCGCCGCGCGCGATCCCTTCGGCTCGCGCCGCCCGGTCGACCTATTTGATGCCAAGGCCGATGCCGAGGCGGTACTGGCCACGCTCGGTGCGCCCGCCCGCGTGCAGATCACCCGCAAGGCCGAGGGCTGGTGGCATCCCGGCCGTTCGGGCGTCGTGGCACTCGGACCGAACGCGCTCGCCACCTTCGGCGAGGTGCATCCGTCCGTTCTGCGCGCGCTCGACGTGAAGGGACCAGCGGTGGCCTTCACCATCCGCATCGCCGCTGTGCCGCTGCCGAAGGTCAAGACGCCGACCCGGCCCGCGCTGAAGCTGTCGGACCTTCAGGCGGTCGACCGCGACTTCGCCTTCGTGGTGGACAGCCGGGTCGAGGCGCTGACGCTGGTCAACGCAGCGCAGGGCGCCGACAAGGCCTTGATCGAAAGCGTGCGCGTCTTCGACCAGTTCACCGGCGAAAAGGCCGAGGCGCAGATGGGTGCGGGCAAGAAGTCCGTCGCCCTGACGGTGCGCCTGCAGCCCGCCGAAAAGACCCTCACCGAGGCCGAGATCGAGGCGGTCAGCGCCAAGATCGTCGAGAAGGTGACCAAGGCCTCGGGCGGGACGCTCCGGGGCTAAGGCCTGCGGCGTGGCCGGGGCACCCGGCCGCTGCATCCCCTACCAGCGGAACAGGCTTCGCACCCAGGCCCAGAAGCGTCCCCACCGGGTCCGCGCTCTGAGCCGCGCCGCATCGGCGCTGGCATCAAGGTCATCCAGCGTTTCGCCAACCGATTTCACCGCCGGATCGACCATCCGTTCCCAGAACTGCAGCCACATCCGCCGGATGATCAGCACCAGCAGCACCAGCACCACGATGATCGTGATGTTGAGCCAGGGGAAGAAGGTGACGTCCGGCCCCTCGACCGGGCGCAGGCTGATCGCGTTCGGATAGATCGACAGCCAGGCGATCCGCCAGCCATATTTGGTGATCGCCACCCATTTCGGCGCCTCGGCGGTCGACTTCATGTCGGACGCCTTCGCCTGCAGGTTCGAGCTGTCGTATTTGAAGAAGGGAGGCCAGATCCAGCCGGTATCCTCGTTGCGGTAGACGATCACCTTGCCGTTCGGCCGCACCGCCTCGATGAACCGGATATCGCGCGTCGTGGACGATTCCGCCGTTCCCACATCGGGTGTGGCATAGAAGACGGCGTTCTCGCCGACCGTGGTCAGGCGGTTGTAGGTGTTGGTGATCCGGACCACGTCGCGCTGCGGCAGGGTGTAGTGCAGGAACAGCGCGACGATCACCAGAAGGATGATGCCCACGGTCCATTTCAGCGCGCTCCACATGGTCCGCTCTCCTTCATTGATGGTTCACGACATAGACGATGATCGCGATCACCACCGCCGGGATAACATAGACGAGCGCGATCAGCTTGCGCCTTAGCCCGTGCTGATACCGCTTCAACCCCTCCGAAATATAGGTGTCACGGTCCTGATCCACACCGCCCGCATCCCATTCCTTCTCGAGCCGCTCGCGCTCCACGGACCGAGAATAGGCCGACACAAGCAAGTAGACGACCGACAGGGCAACAAAGCCGAACACCACCAGCCTGATGAACCCGATCATCCGCGCCCCCGAACCCCTCAGCCCGCACTCTGGCAAATCGCGGCGGCAGCGTCACCCCGGAAAGCGGTTGCCGGAGCCTTGGTCGCAGGGCAAGCTTCCGCCATGACCGACACGCTTATCTCCGAGATCGACCGGCGGCGCGAGGATCTGATCCGGCTGACGCAGGACCTGATCCGCATCCCGACGCTGAACCCGCCGGGACTGAATTACCGCCAGATCTGCGACTACCTCGCGGCGCGGCTGATGATGCATGGCTTCCAGGTCGAATTCATCCGGGCCGAAGGCGCGCCCGGCGACAGCGACGCGCATCCGCGCTGGAACCTCATCGCCCGGCTGGAAGGGTCGGCCCCGGGCGACTGCGTGCATTTCAACAGCCACCATGACGTGGTCGAGGTCGGTCATGGCTGGACCCGCGACCCTTTCGGCGGGGAGCTGGACGGAGACCGCATCTACGGCCGTGGCGCCTGCGACATGAAGGGCGGCCTCGCATCCAGCATCATCGCCGCCGAAGCCTTCATCGCCGCGCGTCCAGACTTCCGCGGCGACATCGAGATCAGCGCGACTGCCGACGAGGAGTCTGGAGGCTATGGCGGCGTGGCCTACCTCGCCCAGCAGGGCCGCTTCTCGCCCGACGTGGTGCAACACGTCATCATCCCCGAGCCGCTGCACAAGGACCGCATCTGCCTCGGCCATCGCGGCGTCTGGTGGGCCGAGGTCGAAACCAAGGGGCGCATCGCCCATGGCTCGATGCCCTTCCTCGGCGACTCTGCGATCCGCCACATGGGCGCGGTGCTGCACCAGATCGAGACGCAGCTTTATCCCCTGCTCGCCACGCGCCACACGGCAATGCCCGTGGTGCCCGAAGGCGCCCGCGCCTCGACGTTGAACATCAACTCCATACACGGCGGCGAGCCCGAGCCGGAGCCCGGCTATACCGGCCTGCCCGCGCCTTGCGTCGCCGACCGCTGCCGGATCATCCTCGACCGCCGCTTCCTCATCGAAGAGGACCTCACGCAGGTGAAGGGTGAACTCGTCGCCCTGCTCGACCGCGTGAAGGCCGAGCGCCCCAGTTTCCAGTACGAGATCCGCGACCTCTTCGAGGTCCATCCGGTCATGGCCGACCGCGACGCGCCCGTGGTGCGGTCCACCGCAGCAGCCATCGAGCGGGTGCTGGCGCGCGAGGCAGAATATGTCGTCTCGCCCGGCACCTATGACCAGAAGCACATCGACCGCATCGGCCGTCTGCACAACTGCATCGCCTATGGTCCCGGCCTTCTGCACCTCGCGCACCAGCCCGACGAATGGGTGGGGGTTCGGGACATGCTCGATTCCGCCCGCGTAATGGCGCTGGTGCTCGACGACCTGCTCGGCCCCTGATCCTTGATGTCTCTTTTGCCCAAATATCCTCGGGGGTGAGCCCCGCAGGGGCGAGGGGGCGGAAAGCCCCCTTTCTTCCTGATTTTCACAAAGGAATTCGGGCGTCAGACCGCGATGTTGTCGATCAGCCGCACGCCGCCGACCCAGGTGGCGGCCAGAAGCCGGCCCGGCCCGTCAAGTTCATCGATCCACAGAAGCGTCTCGGCATCGCAGAGGTCGATGTATTCGACCTCGTCAAACCCGGCCGCCAGCAAGGCCGCCTTGGCCGCGTCGAGCGAGGCGTGGACCGGCGCACCGGCACGCATCGCCTGTGCCGCTTTCGCCATCTCGCGCGGCAGGGCGGAAGCGATTGCGCGCGCCTCTGGTGACAGGCGCACGTTGCGCGAGGATCGGGCGAGTCCGTCAGCCTCGCGAATCGTCGGACAGCCGACGATCTCGACCGGCAGATTGAGATCGGTCACCAGACGGCGGACGACCTGCAGCTGCTGCCAGTCTTTCTCGCCGAAATAAGCGCGGTCGGCGAGCGTCATGCCGAAAAGCTTGGTCACCACCGTCGCAACGCCGTCGAAATGGCCGGGCCGGTGCAGCCCTTCCAGACGGCTGCTGATCCCGCCGACCGAGACGGTCGTGGCAAAGCCGTCCGGGTAGACCTCTTCGGGCAGGGGAGCAAAGATTGCATCCACGCCCAAAGGCGCCAGCAGAGCAGCGTCGGCAGCTTCAGTTCGCGGATATTTCGCCAGGTCGTCGGCATTGTTGAACTGCTTGGGGTTGACGAAGATCGTCACGATCACCCTGGCACAATCCCGCTGCGCGGCGCGAACAAGGCTCAGATGGCCATCATGCAATGCGCCCATCGTCGGCACCACACCGACCTTCGCGCCTTCTGCCTTCCAGCTTCGCACGAGGCGGCGCAACTCGGCCACCGTCCGCAGGATCACGGGCCTCATTTCTTCGGCTCCGGCATCTCGTCGGAGAAAACGTGTTCCTTGCCGGGGAACCGCCGGGCCCGGACATCGGCGGCATAAGCGGCAACCGCTTCGCCTGCCGTCAGGCCAAGCTCGGCGTAGCGACGCACGAACTTCGGCCGAAAGTCGGTGAAGAGGCCCAGCATGTCGTCGACCACGAGAACCTGCCCGTCGCAATCGGGCGAGGCGCCGATGCCGACGGTCGGAATCGCGATTTCGGATGTGATGCGGCTGGCAAGCGAATGTGGCACCTTTTCCAGCACGACGGAGAAGGCACCCGCGCGGCTGACCGCCTCGGCATCGGCGCGGACGCGGGCGGCATCCTCGGCGCGGCCCTGGACCTTGTAGCCGCCAAAGACGTTGACCGCCTGCGGAGTCAGGCCGACATGCGCCATCACCGGAATCCCGCGCGCCGTCAGAAAGCCGATGGTCTCGGCCATGTGCAGCCCGCCTTCCAGTTTCACCGCGCCGGCGCCTGTTTCCACCATGATCCGGGCGGCGTTGCGGAAGGCCTGCTCCGGGCTTTCCTCGTAACTGCCGAAGGGCATGTCGATGACGACCAGCGATCTCTCCGAACCGCGCACCACGGCGCGACCGTGAAGGATCATCATCTCGAGCGTCACGCCAAGCGTCGAAGGCAGACCGTGGATCACCATGCCAAGGCTGTCGCCCACCAGAAGCACGTCGCAATGCGGGTCCGAGATCCGGGCCATCGGCGTGGTATAGGAGGTCAGGCAGACAATCGGATCCCCGCCTTTGCGGCCCAGGATGTCGGGCGGCGAAAGGCGGCGGCTGGTCGGGGCGGAGGCACTCATTTCGCAGTTCCGTCAGTCGGTGGGCCGCTTCACTCTTATCGTGCTGCGGATGCGTAGGCTATGCCGATTGCACTTGGCTTGCATCGGCTTGCCCGCGAGAGGCCGTTACGTTTCACGGCCGAATGGCAGCAACGAGGTCATGCCCCGGTTCCCTGCGGCGCAGCACCGGGCTAGAAACGGCGCGCCAGAACAAGGAGAACTCCATGTCCGATACGCTCGTCCGCCTGGACCGCAACACGATCCCGTCCGAAACCGCCCGTCCTGACGCTACAAAAGTCGTCAAGGGTGACCCTGTCCACACAACCTGGAACCTCGAGGATCGGGATGGTCTTTATTGCGGCCTCTGGCAATCGACCATCGGCGCCTGGCGCGTGACCTACGAGGAATGGGAATATGTCCATATCCTTGAAGGCGTCTCGATCCTGCACGAGGACGGCAAGGCACCGGTAACGCTTCGGGCCGGCGACAGCTATGTCATCCGCCCGGGCTTCAAGGGCGTATGGGAGGTCGTCGAAACCACGCTGAAGGACTATGTGATCCGCACCTGACGCCGGAAAATCGAAGGCCCGGGCTGGCCCCGGGCCTTGTCGCGTTCAGCCGTTTGTCGGGCTCGACGGCGGCGGGTTGTTCGCCTCGGTCATCCTCGCATTGACCCCGAGTTCAAGTTTGGACTTGCGCTCGGCGACGTGGGCCAGCGCCTCTTCCTCGGTCATGCCTTCCGGCACCTGCACGATGCGCCCAAACTCGTCGTCGATCCAGATCCCTTCCAGCGCGCGCGACTCGTCCAGTGTCCGAACGTGAACCGGCGTGCCGATGTCGACGCGGTTGTAGAGGTCGATGATGTCCTGGTTGAACAGGCGGATGCAGCCGGCCGAGGTCGCCCGCCCGATCGAGGCCGGGTCGATGGTGCCATGGATGCGGAACATGGTGTCGCGGCCGCCCCGGTACAGATAGAGCGCCCGTGCCCCAAGCGGGTTGTCGATTCCCCCGGGCAGGCCTGCGGCATAGGGAGCATACAGATCGGGACGGGTGCGGACCATGTTGCGGGTTGGCTGCCATGACGGCCATTCCGCCTTGCGCTGGATGGTGCCGCTGCCCTTGAAGGACAGCCCCTCGCGTCCGACGGCGATGCCGTAGCGCACGGCGCGGCCGCCATCGAGGACATAGTAGAGCCTGCGGGAATAGACATCGACCACGATGGTGCCCGGCGCCTCGGGTCCGAAATAGTCCACTTCCGTGCGAAGGTTGTGGGTGATGAGGTATTCCTTGGGAACCGCCGGGATGAAGTATTCGCCGTCCTGGAAACCGTCATACATCGGGTTGACGGCCTGCATCGTGACCGGCGGGCCCTTCGGCGCACAGGCGGAAAGAACGGCGAGGACTGCGAGGATAAGGAAGCGGCGAAGGATCTGCGGCACTTGGGGACCGTTTCAGGATTCGTGGAAGGGCGGGCCGAGACATCTGGCATGGTGGCGTGGAAGGTCAAGTGTTTCGTGCCCACGGCCACGGAAAAGCCCCCGGAAACCGCGTTCCGGGGGGTGATCTGTGGCAGAAACGATGCGGCGGGGATCAGTCGATCTTGCCGACCGTCCAAAGGAGGGTCTCACCCGAACTGCCGTCGACGCCGTCATTGTCGGTCACGAGCCAGGCATTGCCTTCGGTGTCGAACGTCAGGCCTTCGACCTTTTCTGCGATGTAGCCGTTTTGCGCGGCAAGGTCGGGCAGAAGGTCGCGGACCTTCTCCTTGGTGACGACCGGCAGGCCGTTGCCCAGCTCGCTCGGAACCATCTGGCTGACCGGGACGCGCGTGATCTGCTTGACTGCCGCCTTCTCTGCGACCTGGTTGTCACGCTCGATGAAATAGACGTAGTCACCGTGACGCACCATCTCGGACAGGCCGATCCAGCCGCCTTCGGGCGCCTTGTCGAGCGGATAGCGGACCGCGCCCCAGGTCTCGGTCTCCGGATCATAAGAGACGAGCTTCACCTGCCCGTTCGGGTCGTCGGCCCATTCGCGCTGGACGGCCATCCAGAGCTTGCCGTCGATCAGGGTGATCCCCTCGAAGCCATAGCGCGTCTCGCCGGCCAGAAGCGCTGGCGGCAGCGCGACCTCTGTATCGATCGCACCTTCGGCGTCGACATGGTAGATCGCATGGGGAACCAGCTTGTCGCTGCGCCCTTCGGAAACGAGCCAGAAGCCGCCTTCCCCATCGGCGGCGATGCCCTCCAGATCAAGCTTCTGCGCCGCGTCGCCGCCACGGGTGACAAGCGTCGCGGCGATGATCCGCGCGGGCTTGGCGGTGGTGTCGATCGAGTAGATCGTGGGCGCGGCCGCATAGACAGAATCCGAAACCGCGTAGAGGAGACCGGGTTTGACCGGGTCGGCCGTCAGCCCCGACAGCGCGCCCCAGCCGATCAGCGGATCGCTGCCGGCCGAGGTCAGCATCGGATAGGCGGCCGGGGCGTCCTGCAGCTGATACACCATCACATGCGCCGAGGCGCCGCCATCCTCACGAAGGTCAACCTCGTTCGCCGAGGCCAGAAGGCCGCGCAACGGAATCGCCACCAGACCCTCGGGGCTGATGCCCGACGGCACAATCTGCTTCAGCACCGGGTTTTTCAGGTCAGAGATGTCGTAGACTGCGATGACCGAACCGCGTTCCGAGGCGAGGAATGCCATCGGCACCCCGTTGAACGTGGCGATTTCGACCGACTCGATCTCGACGCCTTTCGACTTCGAGCGGTGCTCGGGGTAATGGCCGATCGCGGCGATGGCGCGCTCCAGCGAGGCGCCGGACTCCCAGACGACCGTGCCGTCCTTGTTCATGATGGTCCAGCCGCGCGAGCCGCCCTTGTAGTCGCCTTCGTTGGCGATGGCGAAATGGTCGTCGTCGATCCATTTCACGCCGTCGGGCTCGCGCAAGGCGCCGTCCCGCTTGGATGAGAAGTCAAGCCGGCCGTTCTTCTTGGTGTCGATCCCAGCAAGATCGACTGAACCGGCCGAGAAATGATGTAGTACCTTGCCGTCGCTGCCGACCACGACGATGTGGTTGTTCTCCTGCAGGGTCAGGGCAATCTCGCCCTTGGCATTGATATCGACGAATTCCGGCTCGGGGTCTTCCGGCGCGATCTCGGCAAGGCCAGTCACGTCTATCTTCTGCAACGCCGCGCAGTCGGCAACGCCGTCCCTGACCGGCAGTTTCACCAGATAGCCCGCCGGCATTTGCGGCAAGTCGCCATCGTTCAGGTCCTCGTCGCGCTCGTTCTCGATGGCAATGGCCAGAAAGCTGCCGTCCGGCGCCGCGGCGACCGAGTCGGGCTGGCCGCCAAGATCGCATTCGGCAAGGATCTTGCGGGTCGCGGGATCGACGGTGACCAGCTTGCCCGAAGGCTTGGCATAGCTTTCCGAGGTGTTGACGGCGGCGAAGACCCGGTTGCCGATGAAATGCGCCGTCGTGGGTTCGCCGCCCATCTCGACATTGCCGAGTGGTTTCGGTTTGGCCGGGTCGGTGATGTCGACGAGGCCGATCACACCAAGCGGACTGTCGGTATAGACCAGCGTCATGCCGTCGGGGGAAGCGGTGATGATCTCGGCGCTGGTCGCGTGCGCGGACTCCTGGCCCGCAGCCATGTTGAGCGGCGTTGCAAAGCTGGCAATGCGGTTGAAGTTCGCCTCGGCGAGCGCGGGCAGGGCCGCGGTCAGGGCGAGAAGCGAAGTCAGGCCGGCAAGCTTGGCGATCATGGACGGTCCCCGTTCTGTGATATGTCCCGCCCAGATGGCGGCGGGACATGACCTGGGGACGACAGTTCAATGACGGTTCGATTAAACCGTCACGAGATCACACCGAGCGGGCGAGCCCGCCATCGACCTTGAGGTTCTGGCCGGTGATGTAGCTCGCCTCGGGCGAGGCGAGGAACGAGACGGCGGCGGCGATCTCGGCCGTGGTGGCGTAGCGGCCCATCGGGATGCGAGCGCGGATTTCTTCCTTTTCGGGGAAGCTGTCGGTGAAGCCGGGCAGCACGTTGTTGATGCGGATGCCCTCGCGGGCAAAGGTGTCGGCATAGACCTTGACGAAGGCGGCGAGGCCCGAGCGGGCGACGGCCGAGGTCGGGAATCCTGCCTCGGGTTCGAAGGCGTTATAGGACGAGATGTTGACGATGGCGCCAGAGCCCTGCGCGCGCATCGCGGGCGTCACCGCGCGGATCGGGCGGACCGCAGACAGGAAATAGACCTCGAAGCCCTGCAGCCACTGCTCGTCGGTGATCTCGGCAATCGGCGCGCGGGGACCGTGGCCGGCGGAGTTCACCAGCACGTCGATGCGCCCCCACCGGTCGAGCGTGGCCTGCACGACGCGGTCGATATCGGCCTGCGACTGGTTCGAGCCGGTCACGCCGAGGCCACCGAGCGCATTGGCCAGCGCCTCGCCCTTGCCCGAGGAGGACAGGATCGCAACCTTGCAGCCATCCTGCGCCAGCCGCCGAGCCGCCGCTGCGCCGATGCCGCTGCCGCCTGCAGTGATGAGTGCTACCCTGTCCATGCAATCCTCCCTTACTAAGGCGCCCTGTGTGGCATGGCCGGGCGGCGGAGGGAAGCCGCTTGCCTTGTCCGCGCGATGCGTCAGGGTGGAGATGTCGAGCGGGGGGCCATCTGCCTCCCGCGCCCCCCGAGGATATGTGTGAGCAGAAAATGGAGGCGGGATGAAACCGGGGCCGCGGAACCTCATCACCGATGTCGAGGGGTTGAATGTCGGCAATGCCGAGGACCGCCGCGTCAGGACCGGATCGACGGTGCTTGTCGGCGACCGACCCTTCACCGCCGCCGTCTGTGTGATGGGCGGTGCGCCCGGTACGCGCGAGACCGACCTCTTGGCGCCGGACAAGCTGGTGCAGGAGGTGGATGCACTGGTGCTCTCGGGCGGGTCGACGTTCGGGCTGGATGCGGCGTCGGCCGTGGTGGATGGCTTGCGCGAGATCGGGCGCGGATTTGCCGTGGGCGATGTCCGGGTGCCGATCGTGCCGGGGGCGATCCTGTTCGACCTGCTGAACGGCGGCGACAAGGGCTGGGTCGAGAACCCCTACAAGCGGCTGGGGCGCGCGGCGCTTGCGGCGGCGGGGCCGGAGTTTTCCCTGGGATCGGCCGGAGCGGGTTATGGCGCGACGACCGGCAGCGTGAAGGGCGGGCTGGGGTCGGCCTCGGCGGTGCTGGCGAATGGTCTGACGGTCGGGGCGCTGGTGGCGGTCAATGCGCTTGGTAGCCCGACGGTCGGGGACGGGCCGCATTTCTGGGCGGCGCATTGGGAACTGGACGACGAGTTCGGCGGCCTTGGCGCGCCGCCGCGGGGTGCGGCCGCGGACGAGCCCGCGCCGCGCAAGCGGATGGGCGAGGCGACGACCATCGCCATCGTGGCGACCGATGCGGTGCTGACGCAGGCGCAGGCGCTTCGGATGGCGACGGCCGCCCATGACGGCATGGCGCGGGCGCTGGTGCCCTCGCATACGCCCTTCGACGGCGATCTGGTTTTCGCTGCAGCGACGGGGCGGAAGGCGCTGCCGGATCCGGTGGCCGATCCGTTCCTGCTGGGCCATGCGGCGGCAAGTTGCCTTTCCCGGGCAATCGCGCGCGCGGTCTACCTAGCCGAGCCGGTGGAGGGCGATCTGCAGGAGGCTTGGCTCAGCCGCCACGGGCCGGGGATCACCAGCGGCTGAGCGCCTGTTGGTCCTCTTCCTTGGCGGCGACCCAGCCGGCGCCGTCGGCCGTGACCTCTTTTTTCCAGAAGGGGGCGCGGGACTTCAGGTAGTCCATCAGGAATTCGGCGGCGGCAAAGGCCTCGGCCCGGTGCGGGGCGGCGGTCGCGACCATCATGATCGGCTCGGACGGAGAGAGGCGACCGTGGCGGTGGATCACCAACGCCCCGGTCAGGTGCCAGCGGGCCGTCGCATCGGCAACGATGGCGGCGATCGCCTTCTGGGTCATACCGGGATAGTGCTCGATCTCCATCGACCTGAGCCCGCCCGCCACGTCGCGCACGAGTCCGGTAAAGGTCACGACAGCCCCCGCGCCCGACTGCGCGGCGGCGAAGGCGTTCGCCTCGCCGCCAAGGTCGAAGGGCTCGGGTTGAATGCGAACGGTCATGGTCTAGCCGCCGGTCATCGGCGGGAAAAAGGCCACCTCGCGCACGCCGGCAAGGGGCGCAGAAAACTCGGACAGTTCCTGATCGAGCGCCACGCGCAGCGCAGCTCGGTCGGCAAAGGCGGCGGCGTATCGCTCTTCGCGGGCGGTGAGTTCTGCGATCAGGTCGTTCACCGTCGCGGCCTGCGTGTCGATCCGCTCGCGCGGCAGGCCGATGCGTTCGCGCACCCAGGCGAAGTAGAGAACGTCGATCATTGTCCGTCCCGCAGATAGGGCAGCGACTTGCGGAAATACTCCCAGCCCGTGACGAAGGTGAGGGCGGCGGCGATCCAGATCAAGACCAGACCGACCCAGGTCGCGTAGGACGAGCAGCCGTGCGTCCCGCAGGAGCGGATCGGGTCGGCGAGACCCTGGTTGACGAGGTCGGCATATTGGTCGGGTGTCAGGCCGCGGCGGGCGATGCCCTCGAGATGCTCGAGGCCGGTGCCGAGGAAGAGGACCGCGATGGCAACCATCTGGGTCGTCGTCTTCCACTTGGCGAGCTGGGTCACCTTCAGGTGCGGACCCTTGGCGCCGAGATATTCGCGCAGGCCGGAAACGAAGACTTCGCGGAAAAGGATCACCGTGGAGGGCAGGATCAGCCAGGGGTTCATCCCGGAATAGCCGGTGATGACCATGATGGCGATCACCACCATCGCCTTGTCCGCGATCGGGTCAAGCATCGCACCGAAGCGCGATTCCTGTTTCCACAGCCGGGCGAGGTAGCCGTCGAAATAGTCGGTGATCGCCGCGCCGATGAACAGGGTCAGGGCGAACCAGTCGGCCCAGGGACGGTGGAAATACAGGAACATCACCGCTACGCCGGGCGCGGCGAGCAGGCGCAGGATGGTCAGCGTATTCGGGATCGTCCAGATCATGCGCTTGGGATAGCCGATTAACCTGCCAGTGGAAAAGGGAAAGCGTCAGCCAGGCACCGACGCCGCGTGTGGCCGCGACAGCGACCATGCCAGATGGGCGACGGCCGCGGTCAGGATGATCGCCCCGCCGGCCAGCGTTGCGGGCGGCGGCACCTCGCCCAGGAACATGTAGACCCAGCTTGGCGCGAAGGCGGCGTTCAGGATGCCAAGAAGCCCGGACTGCGCCGCGGGGATGCGCTTGACCGCCGCGAAGATCAGCAGGTTGCCGCCGGCGAGCTGCACCGCGCCGAACACCGCCAGGATAGGCCAGTCGCGGGCAGCGACCGCCGAAAAATCGGCGAAGGGCAAGGCGAGCAGGCCGCTGGCCAGCACCGTCACGGCAATGGCCGGCAGCATGTCGATGTCACCGCCGCGGCGCACGACCAGCACGATGGCCGAGTAGCAGAACAGGCAGGCCACCGCGAGAAGGTCGCCGACAAGGCCGCCGGAGCTCGCCCCCGAGGCCATCATGACCGTGATCCCGGCAAAGCCTGCCAGCGCGGCCAGCAGCGTTGCGAGGTCAAGCCGCTCACCCAGGAAGAAGCGCCCGGCCAGCGCCGCGACGAAGGGCGCGGTCGCAAAGATCATGAAGAAGTTGGCCACGGAGGTGTTTGCAAGCGACAGGATGTTCATCACCATGCCGATACCGTTCAGCGCGACGAAGGCGAACCCCCACGGCCCGATGCGGACCAGGGCGATCGGCCCGCGCCAGCCATCCCGCAGCACCAGCAGGACAAGCAGGAAGGCGAAGGCCATGAAACCGCGACCGGAGGCCGTGGTGAACCCGTCTGTTCCGAGCAGCCGCGTGAACAGGCCCGAGGTTGAATCCACCATCGAGCCCAGCACCAGAAGGACCAGACCAAGTTGAGCGGTTGAAAGGCGGGACATGCGAACCTGCGCGTAGGGCTGCGCCTTCATTGCATGGCAGGATATCGAACGAAAGCGCCGCGCGTAAAGAATTCAGCCGCGTTCGTGAAAGAAGTCGTGGATTGTCTGGGCCATCGCCGCGCTGATGCCGTCGACCGCCATCAGGTCCTCGACGCCGGCCCGTGCCACCGCCTTGGCGCTGCCGAAATGGGCCAGGAGCGCGCGCTTGCGGGTGGCGCCGACGCCGGGGATGTCGTCGAGCGGCGTAGCCCCGACTGCCTTGGCCCGCTTGGCGCGATGGGCGCCGATCGCCCACCGGTGCGCCTCGTCGCGCAGACGTTGGATGAAGTAGAGAACGGGCGAATTCATCGGCAAGGCAAAGGGCGGCTCGCCGGGGCGATGGAATTCCTCCTTGCCCGCGTCGCGGTCGATGCCCTTGGCGACACCAACCATCGCGATCTCGTCCACGCCCAACTCGGCCATGATTTCGGCCACGGCACTGACCTGCCCCGCCCCTCCGTCGATCAGAAGGAGGTCGGGCCAGGCATCGGACTTGCGTTCGGGGTCTTCCTTAAGGAGGCGCTCGAAGCGGCGGGTCAGCACCTCTTTCATCATGCCGAAATCGTCGCTGTTCGCCCCGGCCTCGCCGCGGATGTTGAACTTGCGATACTGCGACTTCAGGAACCCGTCCGCCCCGGCGACGATCATGCCGCCTACGGCATTGGTGCCCTGGATATGCGAGTTATCGTAGACCTCGATCCGCTTTGGCGGAGTGTCCAGGTCAAAGGCCTCGGCCAACCCGGCGAGAAGTTTGTTCTGCGTCGCGCTCTCGGCCATCTTGCGGGCGAGGCTCTCGCGGGCGTTGCGGGCGGCGTTTTCCACCAGTTCCGCCTTTTCGCCCCGCTGCGGCACCGCAAGTTCCACCTTGCGCCCCGCCCGGTCGGACAGGAGTTGCGTCACGAGGTCGGGGTTCTCGACCGGATGCGACAGCAGGATCAGGCGCGGTGGATCCTTGTCGTCGTAGAACTGGCTAAGGAAGGCTTCGAGGATCTCGGGCTCTTCCGCGCCGGCGCCGGTTCGCGGGTAGAAGTCTCGGTTGCCCCAGCTCTGGTTGGCGCGGATGAAGAAGACCTGCACGCAGGCCTGCCCGCCTTCCAGATGCACTGCGACGACGTCCGCTTCGGTCACGCCCTGCGGGTTGATGCCCTGCGTGGACTGCACCTGCGTCAGCGCCTTGATCCGGTCGCGGAGCGCGGCGGCGCGTTCGAATTCCATCGCCTCGGATGCGGCCGACATCTGCGCCGCAAGGTCGGCCTGTACCTTGGTTGTCTTGCCTTCCAGGAAGGCCTCGGCATCACCCACCAGCGCATCATACCCTGCCTCGTCGATCTTGCCGACGCAGGGGGCCGAACAGCGCTTGATCTGGAACAGGAGGCACGGACGTGTGCGGCTGGCGAACATCGCGTCAGAGCAGTTGCGCAGCAGGAACACCTTCTGCAACTGGTTCAGGGTGCGATTGACCGCTCCGGCGCTGGCAAAGGGTCCGAAGTAGCGCCCCTTCTCGGCCTTCTTGCCACGATGCTTCTTGATCTGCGGGAAAGGGTGCTCGTGCGAGATCAGGATGTTCGGAAAGCTCTTGTCGTCGCGCAGCAGCACGTTGTAGCGCGGCTTGAGTTGCTTGATGAGGTTCTGCTCAAGCAGCAGCGCCTCAGTTTCGGTCCGCGTCGTCAGAAACATCATAGACGCGGTCTCGGAGATCATCCGGGAGATACGCCCCGAATGGCCGGATGGGCGGGCATAGTTCGACACCCGCGCCTTGAGGTTGCGCGCCTTGCCGACATACAGAACCTCGGCCTGGGCATTCAGCATCCGGTAGACCCCGGGCGAGCCATCGAGGGTCTTCAGGTAATCCTGAATGACTTCGTATCCGGTCCTGTGGGGCGGTCTTTCGACCTCGCCGTCATTCATCGCAAACGGTCCAAGCAGGGTTCATCGATTCCCCTCTTTCGCTGCAACGAACCGCAGACGGGGGCAAGGGGGAAGAAGTCCACCGTTTCTGTGGATAACTCTGCGCAAAACATTCCGGGAGTTCCGAATTTTCCTTGTTTTCTGACAAGTTCGTGAATTTGCACAAAAAATAGGCGAGATTGTAAGTATATGTTTTGGAATGGAATATTTTGTGAAGTGGGGCAAATCCCTGAAAAACATGAAGGAAATGCGACAGCACGTTACCGGATGGTTCGAAAGTGGAAAACTTGGAGCCGTGTGTCGCGCAAAGCCGCCTGAAAACACCCTTCCGGCCTATTCCAGACCCAGAATATCCGGCGTCTTCCAACCCAGGTGCTGGCCGCCATCGACGCAGATGATCTGGCCCGTGACACCTGGAGCATCGAGGAAGAAACCAAGCGCGGCAGTGATGTCTTCCGGGTTCGAACCGCGTTCCAAAATGGTGGCGGCGCGCTGCCGTGCGAAGTGCTCTGCGCTCTGGCGGGCGCCCTGCATCGTCGGTCCGGGGCCGATGCCATTGACGCGCACTGCAGGTGCAAGGGCTTGGGCAGACGTGCGTGTCAATGCCCACAGACCCATCTTGGCGATGGTGTAGGACATGAATTCGGGGGTCAGTTTGTTGACGCGCTGGTCCAGCATGTTGACGATCAGCGCCTGCGCCAGCGGTTCGCCTCGGGCATCGGACAGCGGCGACGGCGCTTGGGCACCAAACGCCTGGGTCAGCACGAAGGGCGCCCTCAGGTTCGATTCGATGTGACGGTCCCAGCTTTGACGGCTGGCGCTGTGGATGTTGTCATATTCGAACACGGAGGCGTTGTTGATCAGGACCGTAAGCGGGCCACCCAGGGCCTCGACGGCCCTTGGCAAAAGGGTTTGCGTCTCGGCTTCGACCAGCAGATCGGCGTGGAGTGCCACCGCAACCCGGCCCAGTGCACGGATTTCATCGACCGTCGTCTGCGCCTTGGCTTCTGACGAAGCATAGTGCACGGCGACGTCATAGCCGCGACCCGCGAGATAAAGGGCCATCTCCCGGCCCAGACGACGCGCCGCGCCGGTCACAAGGGCACGCTTGGGGCTTGCCGTCGTCATGCGTTCCTCTTCTCGCAGCCGCAGGGCCCCTTTCCGATCAGATACGCTCCGCAGCGCGGGCAGGTGCCGGGTCCGGTCAGTCGGGCCTTCCGCCGACGTGACGGGAACAGCGCCCGGCTGACAAGCGCGATCAGCACCATTCCCGCCAGAAAGAGAAGGACGACCTTCGCCAGCATCAGATCAAAGCCCGTATCGCGCCCAAAGGGCCCGCTCTTCGAGCGCGCCCATCGCCTCGCCCGCCATCTGCATTCCGAAGCGGCGCAGCAGCGACCGACGCGGACCGTAGGGGACCAGCCGCACCTTGTCGCCGTAGATTTCCTTCATTTTTGGCACCAAATGGCCGAGGCCATCAGCCAAGCCGACCCTGACCGCCCCGCCGCCCACCCAGATGTCGGCATTGAAAAGGTCCGCGCTTTCGTCCAGCCGGCCTGCGCGCCGGGCCTTCACATGGGCGATAAAGGCCTGGTGGATGGGTTCCTGCAGAGCCCTCAGCCGCGCCACGTCCTCGGCCTTTTCCGGCAGAAACGGGTCGGCGAGGCTTTTCGAGCGGCCGGATGTGACCACGCGGCGCTCGATCCCCTGACGGGCCATGAATTCGGGGAAACCGAAGCTGGCGAAGATCACGCCGATCGAGCCGACGATGGAACTGTCATCGACCCAGATGTGGTCGCCCGCGCAGGCCAGCCAATAGCCCCCAGATGCCGCCACATCCTCGACAAAGGCATGGACCTCGACCCCCTTCTCGGCGGCAAGGCGGCGGATACGGGCTGCGATGAGCGAGGACTGGACCGGCGATCCGCCCGGCGAATTGATGACCAGCGCCACCGCGCGTGGCTTCCCGCGAGCGAAGGCCTTCTCGATCACCGGCGCCATGCCGGCATCACTCAGCGCCCCTCCGCGCCCCGAGGCAATGGCGCCCTGAAGGCGGATGACCGGGATCAGCGGATGGCGGCTTCGAAAGGGGATAATGGACCACATGATCCGGACTTAGGGCAGCCGGAGGCCTGCAACAAGCGCGATCCACCGCCAAGGTTGCCGGAGGAGCAAATTGCTGCGATCACCGGCAGCATGATCGACAAGCTCGAGATGTTCATCGCGCTGGCGAACGAGCGGCACTTCGGCCGGGCTGCCGAGGTCTGCGGTGTGACCCAGCCGACCCTGTCCTCGGCGATCCGCCAGCTCGAGGACCAGCTGGGCGTCCAGTTGGTCTTTCGCGGCTCGCGGTTCCAGGGCCTGACCCCCGAGGGCGAACGGGTGCTCGAGCGGGCCCGCGGCATCGTCGGCGACATGCGGGCGCTCCGGTCCGAGATGAAGGCGGTCAAGAGCGGCCTGTCGGGAACGCTGCGGCTGGGAGTCATCCCGACGGCCCTGCCGATGGTGTCGGACCTGACCGGACCCTTCACCGCGCGTCATCCCAATGTCCGCGTGGCGATCTATTCCCGCACCTCAGCCGAGATACTGGCCGGCATCGAGCGGCTGGAGCTGGACGCGGGCATTACCTATCTCGACAACGAGCCGCTCGGGCGCGTGGCGCAGATACCGCTTTACACCGAGTTCTACCGGCTGCTCTGCGCGCCGGGCGTGCCTCTGGCCAATCGCGCACATGTCACCTGGGCCGAGGTGGCCGAACTTCCGTTGTGTCTTCTAACGTCAGACATGCAGAATCGCCGGATCGTGAACCAGCATCTCGCCGATACCGGGGCCATGGTGACACCGCAGATCGAGTCCAATTCCACCATCGCCCTGATCGGACATGTCCTGACCGGGCGGTGGGCCTCGGTGGTGCCGACAAAGCTAGCCCAGATGTTCACTGGCGGCGATCGACTGCGGGCAATACCGATCGTCGAACCGGAGGCGGAGCATATCGTCGGCCTCGTAACGGCCCGGCGCGAGACGGTTACGCCAGTCCTGACGGCGCTTCTGCAGGAAGCCGAACGCTTCGGCGGCCGTCGATAGACGATATCTATCATCTGACGGGATTTCACCATTGAATCCCCTATCGTGACGGCGCAAAATTCCGGCCAGCCAACCGGAGGGCCAGCCATGAGTTCAGCCAGCGCGGAAATCGCCGCGCGCGTCGAGGATATCCTTGCCGCGCATCAGGGGGTGGAGGGGCCGCTTCTGCCGATCCTTCACGCCGTGCAGAAGAGTTTTGGCTACGTTCCGCGCGATGCCCTGCCGTTGATTGCCGCGAACCTGAACCTCAGCCGCGCTGAAGTGCATGGCGTGATGAGTTTCTACCACGACTTCCGCGAGGATCCGGCTGGTCGCCATGTCCTGAAACTCTGCCGTGCCGAGGCCTGCCAGTCGATGGGCGCCGACCGGGTGGCGGCCCATGCGCAGCGCCGCCTTGGGATCGAATGGCACGAAACGACCAAGGACGGCGCGGTGACGCTGGAGCCGGTTTTCTGCCTTGGCCTTTGCGCCTGCGCCCCCGCGGCGATGGTCGACGGGCGTCTGGTCGGTCGCGTTGACGAAGCGCAGGTCGATGCGCTGATCGCGGAGGTGCGGACATGAAGATATACGTCCCCCGCGATGCCGCCGCAAAGTCGCTCGGCGCCGATGCTGTCGCCGCCGCTGTGCAGGCAGAGGTGACGCGGCGCGGCTGTGATACGCAGGTGGTCCGCAACGGGTCCCGCGGGATGATTTGGCTGGAACCGCTGGTCGAGATCGAGACGGCGACCGGTCGCTATGCCTTTGGCCCCATGACCGCCAAGGACGTGTCGACACTGTTCGACGCAGAGCTGCATGACCACCCAAAGGCGCTTGGCCTGACCGACGATCTGCCCTGGATGAAGGCGCAGACGCGCTTGACCTTCGCCCGCGTCGGGCTGATCGATCCGCTGTCGCTGACCGATTACGAGGCCCACGGTGGTCTTGTCGGTCTGCGCCGGGCGCTCGGCCTGTCGTCGGGTGAAGTCGTGGCCGAAGTGACCGAGTCTGGCCTGCGTGGTCGCGGCGGCGCGGGCTTCCCGACCGGTATCAAGTGGAAGACGGTGGCCGAGGCCAAGGCTGATCAGAAATACATCGTCTGCAACGCCGACGAAGGCGACAGTGGCACCTTCGCCGACCGCATGCTGATGGAAGGTGATCCCTTCTGCCTGATCGAGGGCATGGCGATCGCCGGCCTCGCGGTCGGGGCGACCAAGGGCTACGTCTACATCCGCTCGGAATATCCCGATGCGATCGAGGTGATGGAGGCAGCGATAAGTCTGGCGCGCGGGGCCGGACTGCTCGGCGCCTCTGTGCTGGGATCGGGTCGGGCCTTCGACATGGAGGTCCGGGTTGGCGCCGGGGCCTATGTCTGCGGCGAGGAAACCTCGCTTCTGAACTCGCTGGAAGGCAAGCGCGGCGTGGTGCGTGCCAAGCCGCCGCTGCCCGCGCTACAAGGGCTGTTCGGCAAGCCGACGGTCGTGAACAACGTGATCTCGCTCGCCACCGTGCCGGTGATCCTGGCGAAGGGTGCCGGCTTCTACCGCGATTTCGGCATCGGCCGGTCGCGCGGGACAATGCCCCTGCAGATCGCCGGGAACGTCCGGCATGGCGGGCTGTTCGAGGCGGCTTTCGGCCTGACCCTTGGCGAGATCATCGAGAAGATCGGCGGCGGGACGGCTTCCGGACGCCCGGTCAAGGCGGTGCAGGTCGGCGGCCCGCTTGGTGCCTATTTCCCGGTGTCGATGTTCGACACACCGTTCGGCTACGAGGATTATGCCGCGAAGAACGGGCTGATCGGCCATGCCGGCATCGTCGTCTTCGACGACACTGCCGACATGCTGAAGCAGGCCCGCTTCGCGCTGGAATTCTGCGCCATCGAAAGCTGCGGCAAGTGCACTCCCTGCCGGATCGGCGCGGTGCGCGGCGTCGAGACGATAGACAGGATCGCGCGCGGCGATGCTGCGGCGGTGCCTCTGCTGACCGACCTCTGCGAGACGATGAAGGCCGGGTCGCTCTGCGCGCTTGGCGGCTTCACGCCATATCCGGTGATGTCGGCGCTGACCCATTTCCCCGATGACTTCGCCCCCCTGAAGGAGGCCGCGGAATGAAAGACTTCATCATCCCCGACCGCGATTTCGGCACCCCCGCCGCGAAATCGAAACAGATGGTCACGCTGACAATCGACGGCTTCGACGTGACCGTGCCGGAAGGCACGTCGATCATGCGGGCCGCCGCAGAAGTCGGCATCTCGGTCCCGAAGCTTTGCGCAACGGACTCAGTCGATGCCTTCGGCTCTTGCCGCCTGTGTCTGGTCGAGATCGAGGGCCGGGCAGGCACGCCCGCCTCCTGCACCACGCCGGTCGCCCCGGGGCTAAAGGTCCACACCCAGACCGGGAAGCTCAAGCAGCTGCGCCGGGGCGTGATGGAGCTTTACATCTCGGACCACCCGCTCGACTGCCTGACCTGCGCAGCCAATGGCGATTGCGAGCTGCAAGACATGGCAGGCGCCGTAGGCCTGCGGGATGTGCGCTACGAGGCGATCGACACCCATTTCCGGGCGAAGAACACCAGCGGCGAGGCCAACCCGCAATGGCTGCCAAAGGACGATAGCAACCCCTATTTCACCTATGACCCGTCAAAATGCATCGTCTGCTCGCGCTGCGTGCGGGCCTGCGAAGAGGTGCAGGGCACCTTCGCGCTGACGATCCAGGGCCGGGGCTGGGACAGCCGTGTGTCGGCGGGGATGAAGGGCGACAGTTTCCTGACCTCCGACTGCGTATCCTGCGGGGCCTGCGTGCAGGCCTGCCCGACCGCGACGCTGCAGGAAAAGTCGGTGATCGATATCGGCACGCCCGACCGCTCGGTCATCACCACATGCGCCTATTGCGGCGTCGGCTGTTCCTTCAAGGCCGAGATGCGGGGCGACGAACTGGTGCGCATGGTCCCCTACAAGCACGGCAAGGCCAACCGCGGCCATTCCTGCGTCAAGGGCCGCTTCGCCTATGGCTATGCCACGCACCGCGACCGCATCCTGAAGCCGATGATCCGCGACACGATCAACGAGCCGTGGCGCGAGGTCAGCTGGACCGAGGCGCTGACCTTTGCCGCCAACCGGATGCGCGGCATTCAAGAGCAATATGGCCGCCAGTCGATCGGCGTCATCACCTCGTCGCGCTGCACCAACGAGGAAACCTACCTCGTGCAGAAGCTGGCCCGCGCGGTGTTCCGGAACAACAATACGGATACTTGCGCCCGCGTCTGCCATTCGCCGACCGGCTATGGTCTGGGCCAGGCCTTCGGCACCTCGGCCGGCACGCAGGATTTCGACTCGGTCGAAGAGACGGATGTGGTCATCGTGATCGGCGCCAACCCGACCGACGGCCACCCGGTCTTCGCCAGCCGGCTGAAGAAACGCCTGCGCAAGGGCGCGCAGTTGATCGTCGTCGATCCGCGCCGGACCGACATGGTGAAGTCGGCCCATATCAAGGCCGCGCATCACCTCGCGCTGAAGCCCGGCACCAACGTGGCCGTGGTGACCGCGCTGGCCCATGTAATCGTGACCGAAGGCCTGTGTGACGAGGCGTTCATCCGCGAACGCTGCGAATGGGACGAGTTCCAGGATTACGCGGAATTCGTGAGCGACCCGCGCCATAGCCCGGAAGCGACCGAAATGCTGACCGGCGTTCCGGCCGAGGAACTGCGCAAGGCTGCGCGCCTGTTCGCCACCGGCGGCAACGGCTCGATCTACTACGGCCTCGGCGTGACCGAGCACAGCCAAGGCTCGACCACGGTCATGGCGATTGCGAACCTGGCCATGCTGACCGGCAATATCGGCCGTCCGGGCGTGGGCGTGAACCCGCTGCGCGGCCAGAACAACGTTCAGGGCTCCTGCGACATGGGCTCGTTCCCGCACGAGCTGCCGGGTTACCGCCATGTCAGCCGCGACGACGTGCGCGAGGTGTTCCAGAAGATCTGGGGCGTCGAGATCGACAACGAGCCGGGCCTGCGCATCCCCAACATGCTGGATGCCGCGGTGGAAGGCACCTTCAAGGGCCTGTACTGCCAGGGCGAGGACATCCTGCAATCCGACCCCGACACCAAGCATGTCGCGGCCGGTCTTGCGGCGATGGATTGCGTGATCGTCCATGACCTGTTCCTGAACGAGACCGCGAACTACGCCCATGTCTTCCTGCCGGGGTCGACCTTCCTCGAAAAGGACGGCACCTTCACCAATGCCGAGCGCCGCATCAACCGGGTGCGCAAGGTCATGGCGCCGAAGAACGGCTATGCCGACTGGGAGATCACGCAGATGCTCGCCAATGCAATGGGCGCGGGCTGGGGCTATACCCATCCCAGCCAGATCATGGACGAGATCGCGCTAACCACGCCGAGCTTTGCCGGTGTGACCTATGAAAAGCTCGAGACGATGGGCTCGGTCCAGTGGCCCTGCAACGAAAGCGCGCCAGAAGGCACGCCGCTGATGCACGTCAATGGCTTCGTTCGCGGCAAGGGCAAGTTCATCCGGACTGAGTACGTTGCGACGGATGAAAAGACCGGTCCGCGCTTCCCGCTGCTGCTGACGACAGGCCGAATCCTGTCGCAGTACAACGTCGGCGCGCAGACCCGGCGGACGGCGAACGTCGTCTGGCATGACGAGGATGTGCTCGAGATCCACCCGCATGACGCCGAGGTGCGCGGCGTGAACGACGGCCAATGGATCCGGCTGGCCAGCCGCTCGGGCGACACGACGCTGCGGGCGAAAATCACCGACCGGGTCTCGCCGGGCGTGGTCTACACGACCTTCCACCACCCCGACACGCAGGCCAACGTCATCACTACCGATTTCTCGGACTGGGCCACCAACTGCCCGGAATACAAGGTGACGGCGGTGCAGGTCAGCCCGTCCAACGGCCCGTCGGAATGGCAGGAGGAATACAACCAGATGGCCGACCTGTCGCGCCGCATCCTGCCCGCGGCCGAGTGATGCGCACGCACCGCCCCCTGCCCCGGACGCTCGTGTCCGGCTCGACCTTCGAGCCGGGCGCCCGCGTTCTGCCGGAAGAGGTGGCGGTGGCGCTGAGCTATAACGGCTCGACGCAGGCGGTGATGATGTCGACCCCCGCCGACCTGACCGACTTTGCCTTTGGCTTCACCCTGACCGAGGGGATCGCCAGCCCGGACGAGATCGAGAGCGTCGAGGCGGTCGAGACCGATCTGGGGATCGACCTGCAAATCTGGCTCAAAGGCGAGGCGGGTGAGCGGTTGGCGCAGCGGCGGCGGACCATGGCCGGGCCGGTCGGTTGCGGGTTGTGTGGGATCGACAGCCTGTCAGAGGCCGTGCGCCAGGCGAAGCCGATCGGAGCGACCGACTTTGCCCTGCACGCATCCCAGGTACATGCAGCCATCGCGAGCCTGCCCCGGCACCAGCCTCTGCACGATGCCACCCGCGCCGCCCATGCGGCCGCGTTCTGGACCCCGGTGCGTGGGATCGTCGCGCTGCGCGAGGATGTCGGACGGCACAATGCGCTCGACAAACTGGCCGGCGGACTGGTTCGCGGGAACGTCGACCGGGGTCAGGGCGCGATCATCATCACTTCGCGCGTTTCCATCGATATGGTGCAGAAAGCTGCTGCAATCGGGTCACCGATCCTGATCGCCGTTTCCGCCCCTACGGCGACCGCTGTGGAACAGGCGAACGCCGCCGGCATCACCCTGATTGCCCTGGCCCGCGCCGATCACTTCGAGGTCTTCAGCAGACCGGACCGCATCTTTCCCGACGAGGCAACCGATGTCGCATGACAAACTGGTCTACATGGCCAACCAGATCGCCACCTTCTTCGAAAGCAAGCCCCACGCCGAGGGTGTCGAGGGTGTTGCCGGCCACATCAATGCTTTCTGGGAACCGAGAATGCGGCGCCACCTGTTCGAAGTGCTGGATGCGGGCGGTGAAAGCCTGAAGCCGCTGGTGCGGGAAGCCGCTGCGAAGATCCGCCGGCCCGCCGCCGCCTGAGGGCGACTGCGGACCGAACCGGATCGGCCCGGTCAGTGGCCGGTGCAGTGAAGGACGACCCGAACCGTCCCGGCCAGCACCTTTAGATCCGTGCTAAGGGAAAGGTCGCGCTCGTAATTCTCGTCAAACACCGCCCGTGCGGCAAAGGAAGAGTCGTTGCGCGCCGAAATCTGCCAGTAACCGGTCACGCCGGGCCGCAGCGAGTAATAGGCCTGGCCGGGATAGAGCGGCATCTGAGAGGTCATCATCGGCCGGGGACCGACCAGGCTCATGTCACCGACGAGCACGTTCCAGAGCTGCGGCAACTCATCAAGCGAGCATTTCCGCAGCAAACGCCCCAGACGGGTGATCCGCGGATCGCTCTTCAGCTTCTGGGTTTCGTCCCATTCGCGGCGCGCTTCCGGATGGCGCGTCAGATAGGCGTCCAGCCGCGCATCTGCATCGACGACCATGCTGCGGAGTTTCCAGATGCGGAACGTCTTGCGGTTCAGCCCGACGCGGTCCTGCGTATAGAAGGGCGATCCGCCGTCACGGGCAATCAGCAAGGCCAGCAGCAGCACCAACGGCACCCAGACCGGCGCCGTCACCAGCACCGCGGAAACATCGAAGGCACGTTTGAAGACCCGTTTGTAGGCGCCATGCTCGCGGGTCGGCTGCCACACTGAAGATCCACCGGCAATCGAGGCGACAGGCGTGGATGTTCTGGTGGGAAATTCCGGGTAGCTCAGCGTCATTGTCAGTAACTCCGGGACAATTGAGTTAACAGAACAGCCTGAGCGGGGGGCTGACTTTCGTTTTTCATCGTATTGGCGCTCATTCTCGCACGATTTTTCTGCAACTGCGTCCCAGCCCGATGCCCCCATCCCTGGCCGGAAACACACCTTTAACCTTAGGAAAGAGTTTAGCTCATCAACGGCATTTGACGCGAATGGTTTCTGCATTGCAGCGCAAACTCGCGTGATTTTCAGATGCGTTCGGCGGGATGGCGCCGGCCAGACTCTCCGGATTGCCGTCTTTCTGGCAATTCAGGAAGAATTATCGATCAAGGATTCAGCAAAACCGGGACTCACCGATTCTCTTGCCGCGCGGCCAACCGCAGATGAGGAGCCTCAGATCTCACGAAGTCCGCCGCATCGCAGAATTTCCGATAGGTTCAGTCGCTCATTCCTCATTGTTTCCAAATCGAAAATAGACGGAGGCGGGCAATGGCATAGGGCCGGGCTTGACGGCGCGACTGGCTGCGGTAAGCGGCAGCATGACCGAATTCCAGTACGCCCCGCCCGATTTGCCGCTGCGCGTGATGCATCACGACAGTGAAATCGTGGTCGTCGACAAACCCGCAGGCCTGCTATCTGTACCGGGCCGGGGCGAAGATCGGGCCGATTGCCTGATCGCCCGCCTGCGGGGCGTCTTCCCCGAGATCCTGCTCGTCCACCGACTGGATCTCGACACGTCGGGCGTGATGGTCTTCGCTCTGACGCGACGGGCCCAGGCCGATCTTGGCCAGCAGTTCGAGACGCGCCAGGTCCGCAAGACCTACATCGCGCGCCTGTGGGGCAAGCTTGAACCGGCCGAGGGGCGTGTCGACCTGCCGCTGATCGTCGACTGGCCCAACCGGCCCCGGCAGCATGTGAACCATGCAACCGGGCGCCCCGCCCAGACCGACTGGAAGGTGCTCGCCTTTGACGGGCAGGAGACGCGCGTCCGGCTGATGCCGCTGACCGGTCGCAGCCACCAGCTTCGCGTCCACATGGCGGAAACCGGCCATCCGATCCTTGGCGACCCGCTTTATGCCGAAGGGGCCGCGCGCGACTTCCCGCGCCTCATGCTGCATGCCGAGAGCCTGCGCTTCCGCCATCCCGAGACGCGCAAGACGGTCACCTTCACCGCCCCCGTCCCGTTCTAAAGCGCCAGCGCCGCCTTCCGCCCCTCATGGAAGGCATAGGCCGCAAGGCGCGGCGCCGCGCAGTCGCCAATCCGGATCGTGGCCTTGCCGTCGAAGCGCTCGGGGAACGGGTCGAAGGCCACATTTGTGGTCGCCATGACCAGGGCCGAGGCCGGGAGGGTCTGCTCCGCGCCGGTCAGCAAGCTCTGAACCGTCACGCCATTGCCGTGCCAGCGCACAAGGCGCGTCTCCGTCAAGAACTGCGCGCCAAGCCGGGCCAGTCGCTGGCGGGCAGGACCATCGGCCGAAGTGCGGGTGATCTCCTTGCCGACATATGGGTCGGGCGTGACGATCGTCACCTTGATGCCCTGCTCGGCCATCGCCCAGGCGGTG
>JAYRKT010000004.1:46706-169999 GCA_041905595.1 Rhodobacter sp. | reverse complement strand
TCGGCTCATCTCATCCTGGGGCTGGAGCAGGTCCCAAGGGTATGGCTGTTCGCCATTTAAAGAGGTACGTGAGCTGGGTTTAGAACGTCGTGAGACAGTTCGGTCCCTATCTGCCGTGGGTGTAGGAGACTTGAGAAGAGTTGCCCCTAGTACGAGAGGACCGGGGTGAACGATCCACTGGTGGACCAGTTGTCGTGCCAACGGCAGTGCTGGGTAGCTATGATCGGACAGGATAAACGCTGAAGGCATCTAAGCGTGAAGCCCCCTTCAAAACGAGGTCTCCCTTGAGGGCCGTGGAAGACCACCACGTCGATAGGCCGGAGGTGTAAGTGCGGCAACGCATTCAGCTGACCGGTACTAATTGCCCGATAGGCTTGATTTGATCCAGTAACAGCATGACCCAAGGTCGAAATGACCAAAGGCAGCCCCTGGACGCAGTCAAAAGCAGCTAAACTTCGGAACAATCCCTAATCCGGACTGATGTTCGCGTTTCTTCCTCGGTTTGGTGGTCATAGCACGAGCAAAACACCCGATCCCATCCCGAACTCGGCCGTTAAGTGCCGTCGCGCCAATGGTACTGCGTCTCAAGACGTGGGAGAGTAGGTCACCGCCAAACCTAGAAAGAAACGCAAACCCCTTATCTCTCAAAACGATGACAAACGCGCCACCCGCCGGCAAAACGACGCCGTGACGCAACGGACGCGGGGTGGAGCAGCCCGGTAGCTCGTCAGGCTCATAACCTGAAGGCCGCAGGTTCAAATCCTGCCCCCGCAACCACCGAATCCGACGAAAGCCCTCGCAAACGCGAGGGCTTCGTCGTTTGGGCCTCCCCCAAGGCAAGGATCGCGCCCAACTCGCCAAAGAGTTCAAGCACATGGCCGCCCGGAGTTGACTGATCAGGGTGCAGCCGGATCTCCGAAACCAGAGCCCGCAGGTGCTCGATGGCCTCGGGCCGCGTCCCTTCGGCATTGAGCGAAGACGCCAGGTCCGCAACCTTCCTGCGGTAGGTCTCCGCCAGACCGGGATGGAAGCGGATCGGTTCCTCCGGGGCGCCAAGCTCGGCCAGTTGCGCTTCCAGCGCGGCACGGCGCGCTTCGAGGTCATCCATCCGCGCCTTCATCGACGGATGGAACATGCCCGCGGTGATTGCGGTGACAATCTGTTCGATCTTCTGGCGGACCGACCGAAGGTCTCCCTCGGCGGCGGTGCGGGCAGCCATTCCGTCCTGCTTCAACCGGTTCCATTCGCGGTGATACTCGGCGATGAACTCCGCCAGCAAATCCGGATGCAGCAGGCGCTCGCGGAGTCCATTGAGGACGCGGGCCTCGACGTCGTCCCGATGGATGACGGCGCGGTTCCCGCAGGTCCCGCGATTGCGCGCAGCGGAGCAGCCATACTTCACCTTGTTGATGAGCGTGTAGCCAGCACCGCAGCAGCCGCACTTCAGCAGGCCGGAGAAGAGGTACGTGGGACGGCGACCGAGACCGAAGGCATTCTCCCGGTCACTGGTCAGGATCGTCTCTCGGATCGCCCCCTGCCGCAGCTTCACCCGATGCCAGAGATCGTCGTCGATGATCCGCAGATGCGGCACGTCCTCGATGATCCAGGCCTCCGGCGGATTGGGGCGCGCCTGGCGTTTGCCCGTCGACGGATCCTTCACGAAGCGCTGGCGGTTCCAGACCAGCCTGCCGATGTAGAGCTCATTGTTGAGGATCCCGGTCCCGCGCTTCCAGTTCCCGGAGATGGTCGAGAACGACCAGGTGGACGACGTGGTGCCCGCACTGGCGCGTGGTGGGGCGATGCCTTCGCGGTTCAACTCGATCGCAATCGTTCGGGCGCTCTTGCCGGCGGAATAGTCGCGAAAGATTCGGGTGACGATTGCGGCCTCGCCGGGATCGATCGCCCGGTCGCCACGGGTGAAGCTACCGTCGGGCAGGGGGCTGCGGACCATCCGATAACCGTAGCTCAGACCACCAGCCGCCTTGCCGGACCGGACGCGACCTTCCAGCCCCCTATGGGTCTTCTGCGCCAGCTGCTTCAGGAACAGTGCCGACATCGTGCCGCCGAGACCGATATGGAGCTCGTTGATCTCGCCTTCGGCCTTGGTGACGATGCGGACGCCGAGAAACTGCATGCGCTTGTAAAGTGCGGCCACGTGCTCCTGGTCGCGGCTCAACCGGTCGAGGGCTTCGGCAACGATCACATCCGCTTGCCCATTCATCGCGGCTTGCTGCAAGGCCTGGAACTGCGGCCGCAGATGCGAGGCGCCGCTCATTGCCTCGTCGGCAAACACGTCGACCACTGTCCAGCCCTGTTCGGCGCAGAGCTTCTGGCACAGCCGCACCTGGTCCGGGATCGAAGCTGCAGACTGCAGGTCGGAGGAATACCGGGCGTAGAGAACAGCGCGTGTCATCGAGAGGTTCCCCTTGTCTTGCTCAGCATTGTCCTGCCCATCATCGCCGCATAGCGGCGCGAGGCCTCGATCATTTTGGCATGGTTGTAGTGCCTGTCCATCGTGGCGAAGCCCTTGTGGCCGAGAATGTCGCGAACGGTGCGGGCGTCCTTCGGACTCTCGCTGGTCACCGTCGTCGCGGCAGCATCGCGGAACAGATGCGGCGAGATGGCCACGCCGAGCGTCCGCCGCGTGACCGCCGAGATGCGATCGGTCATCGTATTGGGCGCAAGCCTCCGACCATAGTCGTTCAGCCAGAGAGCGGAGTCCGGGGAGGATGAGCGGGATGCAAGATAGGGCCGCACATGCCGCAGGTAGTCGTCGAGAACCGGCGCCAGCACGGCCGGCAATTCCGCGCTCCAGACCGCGCCGGTCTTGCTGAGTCCGGGGTCCACGGTGATCCGATAGGGCGGCAATGGGTCGAGATGGCGACCGAGTTCAATGCCGCAAAAGGCCCGGCGCCGCAACGGCATCAGGGCGAGCACGGCGACCATCGCGCCGTCCCGCCGCTTGCGAGCTTCGCCCAGAGAGGCCGGCGGATGTCCGGCATTGGCGGTTGCCAAGGCCATGCCCAAGCGAAGCAATTCGCCGGACGACCGGATGCGCCCGGTCTTGCGAGCTGAGACTTTGCGCCGGGCCCGCCGTTGCAGCCTGTCGATGATCCGCCGCTGTGCGGACCAGTCCTGGTTCGGTGCGGCCGCGAAGAGCGGTTTGAGAGCCGCGTCGACAATGGACGACAAAGAAACCGGGGAGAGGTCGCCGCGCTCGGCCACCCATTCAACCAGCCGGGCCGGCGTTGCACGAAAGACCGGCGCTTCGCCGAACGCCGACGGATCGCGCAGGGCGAGCCAGCCGAGCCAGCAGGCATAGGCAAAGGTGATGGTGCGCCGCGTTGCCGGCCGATGACTTGCAAACGGACCGGGGCCATCGAGAATGGAGCCACGGTCGTAAAGCGCATCGAAAAGGGCACGATCGACCTCTGGCCAGTCGACGCAGGGCAGGGCGCGGCCCATGCTTATTGCCTCTTGCCTGAATTGCGCACCACTTGCCCAAGCAGTTCGACCGCGCCCGTCTGGTCGAAATCCGCATAGGCGGCGATGGTTGAGGATGTCGAGGAATGGCCGAGGAAGAGCCGCGCCACTTCGTAGTTGCCGGGTTCCGCCTTCAGCCAAAGCATGGCGGCCAGATGACGAAAGAGATGTGGATTGACGGAGGCTCCGAGCTCCCGCGTCACAAGCTTCCTGATTTGGGTGCCGAGATTGTTGCCGCTGCGTGGACCGGTTCCACTGCGGTTTGCAAAGAGCCAGTCGCAATGACCAGCGGCGAGAAAAGCCCTGCGGACCTGGAGGTGGCGATCAATCATCTGAACCAGATCAGGACCGAGCTGAAACTCCAGGTGTTTGCGGTTCTTGACCTCTTCGGGTTCGAAGCGCAGGAAGACCCGCCCGTCGCCGAAGCGAAGCAGATTCCGTTCGAGGTGGATCTCCGTGAGGTTCTTGCGCCGGATGGGGCAGAACAGAAGGATCCGGATGGCGAGTAGAAGCTCGTGCCGCGCCACCGCCTTGGAAGTCCATGCGTTGTTGCTGCCGCCCAGCGGTACAGTCTCGGTCAAGGCGATGAGTTGCCGGAACAGATCGCCATTCTGGAAGGGCCGGAGGCGCGCCCGATTCCGTTCGGTCATGCCGGGTATGGTTAGCACGGTGACCCGTTTGGACAGGGCAATGGTGCCTTCGCGGTCTTCCGCGCTGAGGTCGGCCAGATGAGTCGCCAGAATGCGGATCAACGTTCCGATGTCGGAAAGCGCCGCGCCGCTTTGACCATTCCGCCGTGCGAGCATCCATTCGAGGCCCTTGCGAACATTGCCAGGGACGAGCAGTGCCTTGAACGACGTCAGCGTCTCGATCGCGACTCCGCCATGCACCGCCGCCGAGGCGAACCGCCAGGTCTGGGCGATGCGATGACGGACGGTGGCGGGGCGGAGAGGTTCGGCAAGCGCGTCCGGGTCAAGCAGGTCCGGTGCCTCCATCCGCTCTCGAAACCGCGCCACCTCGTCTCGGAACGCAGGGGGAAAAGCCTCGGGCGACAACACGAATGCGTTGAGGCGGGAGGGGAGGACCACCGGCTTGCCAGGCCACCAGGGAAGCTCGCGCACCGCGCGGTTCCAGCCGCGCATGGCGTGATACATCGCCTCTTCCGGGTTGTCGCGCAATTCTGCTTCCTCCAGCGCACGCTGGTAGGTTTGCGCGGCCTTGAGGTCCACGGCCTCTGGAGGGATCTGAAGATTGTCCATACATCGCGCAAAGCGTCCCAGGCTTCGGGACACGCGGATGTTGCCACTCTGGAGGAGCCGCTGCCAAAGTGGGCGCCACAGAGGTGACAAATCACTGAGCCGTTGGCCGCGCGGCACGATCTCGAGAATTGAGAAGGCAGCCTTTGCGTTGCTCAGGAGTGTGCTCCAGGTCTTGTGCGAAAGACCGATGGCCGCAGGCTCGATCTTGCTCAACCGGGGTTGCAGCCAACCTGGATCGGCGGGAATCGCATCGGGAGCACGATGCAGGATCGACGACAGACGGTTGAGTGCCGAAACCAGATCACGCTTTCTGATAGCCGAGAGGTCAGGATGGTTGCGAAGGCGTTCGATGCATTGCGCGAGTGTCATGCGGCTGCGAGGAACGAAGACACTGTCGAGCGGTACAGGCACATGAGCGGTCATCGGGAACTCTCCTGAGCGGCAAGCGGTGACTCGGGTGGACAGCAGTGGACGGCATGCCCGAATCGGGAAATAGCACAGATCGCAACGATCACCGTTGCGTGCGGTGCCTCTTCCCGACACCTGAGAAACATAGGCATTTACAGGGACTTGAGTGGGCATCAGGACCGATCCGCCAGGCGCAGCCGGTAGAGGAGATGCGCCTCCTCGGAGATGCGGATGGCCCGGCCGCCGGGGCCGATCCGGATGCTCTCGAGGAGCCCTGCGGCAATGGCGCGCCGGACCGTTTTGACCGAGCAGCGGTCGCGCTCGGCGATCTCGGCAATGGTGAGGAGGGGTCTAGTCCTGGTCGTGCTCATTCGCTGTGTCATCGGGTCTCTCCGTTTGCAGGGTCGGACCCGTCCTGAGCGCCTCACGCACCGCCTGGCGCGCCAGGAGGCGTGCCAGGGCGACAAGCGCTGGCGAGGCCTTGCACTTGGCGTCGCGTCTGTTGGAGGCGTGGTGGTTCTTCGGGTCCATGCCGGTCACATTGGGGACAGGCCGGGCGACCGTCACATGGGCAACTTGGACTTATTCTGAAACCGGTTGCCCACATGGACCGCTTCAGCGGCCGCGCAGCCAGCCGTCGATCGTCTTTGGCGCTGCATCGATGCCGATGGTCCGGCAGCACTGGACCACGAAACGGAACCAGGGACCGGATGGCTCGCCAGTGATTGGATCGAAGGTTCTGGTGAGAGGCTTGCCAAAGGTCTCCTGGAAGATCGGCCCCAAGGTGCGGATCAGCGCATGCTCGGGCCGACCGATGTCTTCGGGTTCGCCATACTGGCCCGAATGACGGACGTCCATCGTCGCGCGGGCCAGAAGAGCCGTGCATTCTAGGCAGATCCTCAGCACATCGGCCGGGTCGCTGGTACCGAACAGTTCCAGTTCCGTAATCGTCGCGTCATCGCCATCAGGATGATGCCGAGCCTGTTCGACGCGCTCCCGCATGGCGCGATCGAGCGGCTCGGCGAGGAGTCTGACCAGTTCCGGCGAGACGCCTGGCGAGTAGTCGTCCGGATCCAGCCAGTCACCGGGTTCGCGCGGAGATAGCTGTTCGAGAAGTTTGCGCGCGGCTCGTTCGAGGCCAGAGATCGCGTCAGTTCGCATCCTGGCCGTTGGTGCCGCTGCGAGGTCGGAGCGGGCCCAATGGGCGATCGCAGCGAGATTCAATCGCCTGGCCAGCTCGCACAACGCGATGGGCGAAGTGACTGTCAGTCCTGAGCGGCTCAGGTCTTTAGCCAGTTCCCGTACCTTGAAGGGTTGCTCATCGAGCCTGAGCGCAGGCACGCCATAGTCCGCTGGTGCTGTTCTCTTTGGGCGAGACATTCTGATCTCCATACGTTGAACATGCGGAGACGCGATCATGAAGCCGGTCGCCGCACTGGTTGCGCCCGCCGGCCGACTCACGCGAGTTCAGACCGGGGGACACACTGTCTCTAGAATGGCCCGCTGTACCTGTGCGGCAGAGATGCAGCCATCGGGGACTGACAGGGCGTCGACCAACCGGCGAACGACAAAGGCGCGCCCCGCCTCAAAATCGTCGACGACCTTGCCGGCAGCGACAAGCTGTGCCCACTCCTCTTCGGCCGCATCGCAGACAGTCCCAAACGGTTCATCCGGCAGACTGGAAAAGCACGTCCACATAAGGTCAAAGGCAGGATGCTTCGCAATTGCCCTGCAGAGCGAGATGAATTCCCCGACGAGGTGCTTTCTATCGAGCGACGCGCTAAAGGAGTGGTCCCGCTCCACGCCACGGATATCCAGTGTAACTTGCACGTTGTTCCAACTTCCTGCCGTGCGCACTTCAATCCTGGTGGGCGTATAGCTGCAGATTACCGCCTCGGGGTCGCGGCCCTCGAGGAGCGCCAGAGTGAAATCCGCAAAGGGCTCCAATCCGTCACAGGTATCGTTGAGAATGATCTGCCCGACGTCATCGCCGCAGCGAACGCCGATCACGATGTACCCATATTCGATGGCGAGCAGAGAGAAGCGCATGGCCATTTGAGTCCTGTGGTCTTGACCGACACAAAGGCTGCAGTCTGGCGCGGTGAAGTCTCCTGACGCAGAAAGTGCCGCAGCGACGAACACATTGAAACATCGCTGATCCGGTTCCAAGCACCTTACCGTCCGAAGGCAAGATCTTCCGGCCCCGCTCATGGCGCCGGACTGCTACGTCCACTGCAGGGCTCCAGTTCCTTAAGCATTTGCAGAACATAGGGCAGACGTGCCAAATGCTTCCACTTGTCGGTGTGGTTGTGCTCGTCCCCATCCCGGTCTCCTTGCCTCAAAGTTAGGGGGCAAAGCATTTACAGTTCGAGGCACCTCAATTGGATTGGCACGCGGACGACCAAAAAGTTTGGTGCCACCTGCCACAAAACACTGGCAAATCGAATTGCGTGTTTTCGGAGCTTGCACATAGTCTCATATTCGGCGCGAGGCAAAACGTCCATGTTGTCTTTGCCCTGCCTACAGGAGTTCAGTTTTGGATCCGCTTGTTGAGTTTAATCAGGAGCTCATTGCCGAGTTGCTGGAAGAGTGCGGGGCGTCAGATCTGCCACTGGAAGACGTTGCATTCGAGCGTCTTTGCGAGACCCTCGAAGCAGAAGGGGAGATCGAGACAAGCGACAGATGTGCATATCGGGGAACGATCGCCGGAAAGTCCCTTCGGATCGATGGCCATGGGGGAGACCCCAGAGAAACCGACGGCGTCCTCAGTGTGATCATCTGCGAAGTGTTCGACGACGAACAGCAGCCCACGTTGAACGCAGCCGATGCCAAAAAGTACTTTGGCCACTTGGTTAATTTCGTCGCTGCTGCACGACGGCGGGAGTTTCGGGACCAACTGCACATCGAGTCACCTGAGTTCGGTGTTGCCACGATGATCGCCGAGTCATGGGCTTCCGTGACCAAGGTCAAGTTGATCCTTGTCACAAACGCAATCTACAGCGCACGGACAGATGCCGTTATTGCTGGAAGCATCTCCGACATACCAGTGACCTACAACATCTGGGACCTGACTCGTCTTCACATGGTTGAAACCACGGGCTCCAAGGAGAAGATCGTCGTCAAGTTTGCCGAAGACTTCGGCGGGGGCCTTCCAGCCCTTCGGGCCTCGGGTCCGGATTCAGAGCTGCCTTCTTATCTGGCTGTCATCCGCGGCAAGCAATTGGCGGAAATCTACGACAAATGGGGCGCTCGCCTATTGGAGTCGAACATCCGTAGCTTCATACAGGCGCGCCGCAAGTCGGTAAACGAGGGCATCCGGGACACGATCAAGAGTGAACCGGAGATGTTCTTTAGCTACAACAACGGGCTTTCCGCCACCGCAGACGCTGTCGATACCGAAATGGACGGGGCCGGGGTCCGCATCCTTTCCGCGAAGAACCTGCAGATCGTCAACGGTGGCCAGACGACCGCTTCTCTGCATGCCGCATTGAAGCACAGCCCCGAGAACCTTGACCGGGTCCATGTCCAGATCAAACTGACGGTGGTGCCTTCGGAAAGTTCGGAGCAGGTTGTGCCGAACATCTCGAAGTATGCGAATAGCCAGAACAAGGTCAGTGCCGCCGACTTCTTCTCGAACCACCCATTCCACATGCGAATGGAGGGATATTCCCGCCGCGTCTATGCGCCACCCGCACCCGGAGCGAACAGGCACACGAAATGGTTCTATGAAAGGGCCAGGGGACAGTACCAGGTGGAGCAGGCGAAGTTGGGTGGGGCCGATCGAAGACGCTTCAATTCCGAAAATCCGAAGACCCAGCTCTTCGCCAAGACGGACCTTGCCAAGGTCGAGCTTTCGTTCCGGATGAAACCGGACACAGTGAGTAAAGGCGCACAGAAGAATTTCGCAGCATTTGCTTCGGAGATCGGGGAGGCATGGGCCGTCAGCGACAGGAAATATGACGAGACTTGGTTCAAACGTCTCATCGCAAAGGTGATCATCTTCCGTGCACTGGAAAAGGCAGTCCCACGGCAGGAATGGTATCCGGGCGGTTATCGGGCCAACATCGTGACCTACGGCATTGCAAAACTGGTCCATGACATCGAGGAGCGCGGGAAGGTGCTGGATTTGGACCGGATCTGGAATGCCCAAGCTGTCCCGGAAGCGTTAATGCAGTGCTTCCTCACCGCCAGCCAGGCTGCCGCCGACGTGATTACCGCAGCGGACAGCGGCATCCGAAACATCACCGAATGGGCGAAAAAGCAGGGATGCTGGTCTTCGGTCGCGCGGGTCGAAGCCGACTACAGCGATGCACTTGGTGATTTTCTGATCGAGCCTCAGGACGCCAAGGCGGTCGAACGTGATGGCCGCCGCGAGGAAGCGATGATTTCCGGGATCGAGGCACAGTCAAAGGTGATTGTGCTCGGAAGTGCCTTCTGGGGGAGGCTCCGAAACTGGGCCGCTTCGAGCCGCTCATTCTCGATGAAGGATGATGGCATCTTGAAGGCCTGCAGCCAGCAGGAGCGCCGCCTGCCGTCCGAACGGCAATGCATTCTCGCCGTGGAAATCCTCGGCCGTGCCCGCGAGGAGGGCTATGTGGACGATGAGGAGACACCCAGAATCAGGATCTCCGGCAAAGTGCGGACCCATTGACGTCAGGCGGCTGCGACACCGTTGCGTGATTCACGTGGGCGCCCTTTGGTGAGCACAAAGGGCGACGCGTTGACGATTGAGCCCGATCGGTCGCACGTGGGACCTTCGCTCGGCGACGCCCGCGATGAAAGCCCCATTCAGTGGACCCGCCGCCAACCGTTCGTCAGTCTGATCCTGACAGGGCCGTCTTCCTGTGATGCGTCGGACCCGCCGCCCATCGGGATCACCCTGATTTTGTAACGGTCCGCCCCGTCGGCCTTGGAAATCTCGAAAGTATCGCCCGCGTTGGCCATTTCCACCCTGAGGAACTTGGTCAAATAGGTGATCCGATATTCGTTTCGTGTGCCATTTGGCGCATGCATTCGGTTGTTGTAGTACACGAAGCGAAGGCGCAGAACCTGACCACTAGGTGTTTCGCAGTTGATCCATGCAGAAGGGTTCAAGTTTGCTGGATCAAGCTTGGGCAAGAAGGCAAGTAGTTCGCCATCACGTTTCGGCACCAGAATGCCCCCCATGTGGCCACCGGTCGTGCCGACGTCATTGGCGCTGAGGGTCTTGATGAAGGTTTTGATCGTCATGGCTTTACCGGGCTGATGGCGAGGGCGCGCCTGATGTCCTGTGCGTCCCGACTGGAAACCGGGACGGTTTCGTTGGCAAGGTCGCTCTTCCAGGCTGAGCGTTCGATCATCACCTCCTCCACCGTGTCCTTATAGAAGAGGCGGTAGACCGTGACTGGTTCGGTTTGGCCACGCCGATGCGCCCTCGCGCTTGCCTGAGCTTCGAGGGCAGGGTTCCAGACTGGGGTGAAATGGACCACGACGGTTGCTGCAGTGATGTTCAGGCCCGCCCCTGCCGCTTTCGGATTCAGGATCAGGCATGCGGCACCATCGTGGGCCGAGAATTCATCGATGATGGTCTGGCGGTCATCCTGCGGGGTCGATCCGTTGATCGCTCCCCAATACGTTTCGGCAAAGTCCTTGCTGGCAGTCCGGATCAGGTCACCGATCCGATTGAACAGAGCAAAGACGATGACCTTCCGGCCATTCGCAAATGCCTCCCGAAGGAGTTCGACAGTTCGTTCGAGCTTCGGAGTAAGTAGAGGTAGGTCCTCACGGGAAACGATCTTGGCGTCGTCCCAATCGACCAGCGCCGCATCCGGAGTCCTGAGCCAAGGGTGCGCGCAGACCAGCTGAAGCTGCAGGGTCGCGACGAGGGCGCCCGCGACCGGATATTTTTCCAGCGTAGCCTCGCGGACGTTGTCGTAATGCTGGGCCAGACCATCATCGAGTTCCAACGGCAGATCGATGTCGATGCGATCCGGAAGATCGGCGGCGACATCACGCACTCGCCTTTTCAGGATGATTGGATCGGTCAAGCGGCCAAGTGCCTGTCCGGCCTCGAGCGTGTCGGGGAACTCGACTTCGAAGATGGTTCTGTCCCCGAGCATGCCCGGGATTGCGAAATCGGCCAACGACCACAGGTCCATCAGGGTATTCTCGACCGGGGTGCCGGTCATGGGTATCGACTTGCGGCGGGGGATCGTCACAATTGCCTGCCGACGGTTGGAGTGGGGGTTCTTGATGGCCTGAGCCTCGTCGCAGATCACCCATGCCCATTCGAAGGACGAGAAGATCGAAATGTCGTTCACCATCGTCTCGTAGGTGGTGATCACCACAGATGCGACCTGTAGGTCACGGTAGATTCCGGCACGATGGGTTCCCCTGTGAACCATCAGCGAGAGGCTGGGCGCGAACTTGCCGAACTCGCGCACCCAGTTCGCGATGAGGCTGGTCGGACAAACGATCAGGGCCGGTGCGGCGTTCTCCGGTGGATCCATCAGCAGGAGTGCGATGATCTGAAGCGTCTTGCCGAGGCCCATCTCGTCCGCAAGGATCAAACCGCCAGTCCTATTGACCGTTTCCCACATCCATCGGACGCCCCGTGCCTGGTAGGGGAAGAGGTCGGCATGTAGACCGGGAATGTGGATCTCGGGCGGCAATTCCTCGGCGGCGATCTTGCCCGAGTGCAAGAGATCGAGTGCGGCCTCGATTTCGAGGCCCTCGGGTGGTGATCGCAGTAGCCTGATCGCCGTGGCGTATGAAATGTCGTCCGGGGCTTGGTCACCAAGGCATTTTGCGACCAAGCCCGGAGCGTCCTTGGGCAAGGGGCGTAGGATTGCGCCGTCCGCAATCCAAGCATGCGAAATCGACGGCGCCTCGATCAGCCGAACTTCCCCACGAACCATTCGCTTGCCGCCCAGCGCCACGGACATCTTCCCAGATACGCGGGAGAGGATCGCTACCGGTTCAACAACCCGCTCAGAAACTGAAAATCCTTCAGGAACTTTTGCGAGCAGCGTGTCGAAATCTCGAGGCAGGGCGGCAAGGTTGCTCATCGGACGGCCGCCTCGTCCACGTGCGGTGACATGAGCGCCCGCAATTCCGAAAGGGAGTACGGTATCGGGCGTCTCGTATGCACGGCGCGGTGGCAGTTAGGACAGAGCGGTGCCAGATCGACCGCCGGATCGTATGTGCGGGGCACAGCCAGAAGGGACAAGGCCTCGAGATGATGGACCTCGATGATGCTCCCGGCTTCGCCATAGACGGATCTCGGCTCGATGCCGCAGCATGCGCACTTCTCGCCGTGCAGCCGGATGCAGAGCAGGCGGTTTCGCGGGTTGCGTTCGCGGCGCCGGATTGTCGAAACCAGGATCGCGCCCTCATGGGCGTGTGCACCGTTTTTTTCCTCCTCCTCGATAACGTCATAGCCTATGAGTTCCGCCATTGCGGCCATCAACGGCACGATCACGTCCCGGCACACTCTGGCAACTGCTTCGTCCTGATCGTCTGGCAACCCCCGGGCTGTTGCTGTGATCTTGAAAGCTCCGGAATCCACAGTCCAATCATCCCTGCCTTGGCCAGAAAGTTGGAGATCCACCGCTGGACTGATCGACGCCACCAAGGCGCGTGCCAACCCGACGTCCTCTGCGTCTGCGGCCTGTATCTGGCGGACGATCCCTCCCGCAAACTTCCCGAAGCCAAGTGCTACCCGATACCCCCGGATCCCGTAGGGACGCAGCTCTGCAATCGGGCCGTGGCGCTCGTCCAGATCGGCGAACCAGAGGCGCAGGCCGGTCCTGGTGCCGCTTTGGTCGACCGCTATACCGATCGCGGCGCCGGTTCCCGCCTCCAGCTCCCTTTGGATGATGTCCTGCCGATCGGAGATCATCTCATTCCTCGTCGTCCTCGCTCAGTTCCGCGGGTTCAGGATCCGGCATGTGCCGCAGCAGCTTGCGGAGGTTGGCCGAAATTTCTTCGCGGATATCCTCGAAGACGGGTTCGAGCTCGGGATCGGTGTTGTTCTGCTCGGCCATTGCGAAAGCGTAGAGCAGGAGGTCCATCCCCTCGACCGCGTAGCCGTTGGCGGCGGCGCGCTGATAGATCTTCTGATAGAAGTCATGGTGCTTGTTGAGCTGAACGCCCGGCACATGGTCCGCGCTTCCCGCGCTGCGGTAAGCGGGTTCCCACAGATGGCCATTTGTTATCGTAGTAACTGCTTCGACGTGAATGCTGTCAGGGCTGACGAAATTCTGGACTGGCGCCTTGATCCTGATCTTCGGGCCGCGGTTGTTGCTGATTTCGGCAGTTTGGGTGCGTACGTCCGCAGCAGTCACTTGGGGTTTCGTAGTGTTTGGCGTGCCCGCGATATTCTTGTTCGCGCTGCTGTGGTCGACGGTCTTTTTTTGGTTGGCGTCGTCTCGGCTTTCGCGGCGATAGCGAGCACCAGCTTCGCGATAGACCGGTTGAAGCAGTTTGCGCAGGCCGTCCTCAAGGTCTGGATGGAATAGGATCCGTGATTTCTTGACATCGATCCGGAAGGCCTCGTCCAACTGGTGGCCGAAGTCGAACTCGATTCTGAGCAGCGAGGTGTGTGGTTCCGGCGCGCCAAACACATCCATCCAGCCACCGTCCTGAATTAGGCGGCCCTCGCGATAGACATAGAAGCCTTGCGCCCTGTTCGAAATCCGCGCGAACTCGGCCTCCTCCTCCTTGGTCATGTCGCGGCGGTGCGGAAGGATCCACGCCTTCATTTCGGCGACTTCTTCGCTCCCGTCGAAGAGTTCGACGACGACCTTCTGTTTGTTCGGGGCAAGCACTTGCTCAGAACGTTCGGGATAGAACGGGTTCCATGGCTTCACCGGAGTTCCGTTGATCCGGATCACCACGTTCCTTTCCCGGCTGTCATTTTCATCGAGGAACCGATGAAAGACGAGGGAAAGGTGCTTGCTCAGAGCCTCGGACATCCGCTTGACAGCCGCCTGCTCCTTTGTGCCCGGCGTGTATTCTTTCGAAAGCAACCGGTCGCAGTTTTCCCAAATGACAAGCGTACCCGTCGGACCGCAATACTCGTCGAACATCTCGTTCTGATCCGCCGTTACCGGCTCGGCCAACATTTCCCAAACGTTGCGCTTTTCGACGTGCTCCAGGTCCCATGTAAGCTTCGCCAAAGGTTGGTCCTCAGACCGCCGAGAGATCACGCTGTAGCGCTTGCAAACCGAGCTGGAAGCGGTCTTGAGGCCCAGGCCGAACTTTCCAAGGCTCTTCGCGTCGGGGCGCCTGTCCGCACCGTACCGCATGGCGTTCCGGACTTCCTCTTGGTTCATCCCGTGACCATCGTCGCCGAAATAGACGACCTTCCGTCCGTCATGCAGGAGCTGGATTTCGATGTTGATGTTCTCGGCACCTGCCGCGATCGAGTTGTCGATGATGTCCGCAGCCGCGGTCTTGACGTTGTAGCCGGTGTCGCGCAGGCCGTAGATCAGGCGCGAGGCGTTCGGGTCATTGATAAGGTCGTTCATCTTCGTGTTTCCTGCTCGCCGGCTGAAATTCCGGACCTCGTGCGCCTGTTGGTCGACAGGCCATCCGATGACAATTCTGCACTTGTTTCAGTGCCCTGCAACCAGGCGGCGATGATGCTGATCAAATTGTCCACCTGAAACGACCGCGTCGCACACTCCCAGACGACAAGAACCCGCCAGCCGGAGCCCAGCAGCGCCTCGATCGCGCGTGTGTCCCGCTCCCGGTTGGCTTCGATCTTTGCGGACCAGAAATCTGGCCGGGTCTTGGGAATGCGAAAATGCTTGCAGTCAGTGTGACCATGCCAAAAGCAACCGTTCACGAAGATAGCGCACTTGTGCTTCCGCATGACGATGTCCGGACAACCCGGGAGGGAACGGACGTGCAACCTGAATCGGAAGCCAATGGCGTGAAGAGCCTTGCGAAGGACCAGTTCCGGCCGGGTATCCGCCGAACGGACACGCGCCATCATCTGTGACCTTGTGAGGGGCGCCTTCTTGTCAGCCAACACGTTCCCTTCGCGACCGGAGGGCAACCGTGTTGGTCAGCCATGGAGCCATCGCTTCGGCGATCGCAGCCGAAACGGGTGCCGCAACGGCGTTGCCGAATTGCCGATATGCTTGGGTGTCACTTACCGGTATCTTCCAAGGGTCGTTGGAGCCGGGACGATCGAAACCCATGAGGCGCGCGCATTCCCGTGGGGTCAGACGGCGTGGGTTCTTTCCGGGCTGCTTGACCAAGATTTCAGACCCATCCTTGTGATACCGGGCGCTGAGTGTTCGGGCCACGTTCTCGGGGCCGACCAGCCCGAAACCGAACCCGTTGCCTGCACTGCGATGCTTCTCGGCGTACCGCTGCAGGTACGACCAGAGGCCATCAGTCAGCGTGTAACGGTCGTTGACCTTGCCGAAGTTGCCGGTCGTGTAATGCCCATCTGCGGCTTCCGACCCGTCCTCGGGGTGGAGGATCGATGCGAGGGTCGGGTTGGGACCCGGCGGAACGAACACATCATCGAAGGAGAAGGTCGTCTTGAAGTCTCTGCGGAACCCGGAAACGAAGATTCGCTCACGGTGCTGCGGCACCCAAGAACGGGCATCGATTACGCGGTAGTCGACCTCGTACCCGAGTTCGTCCAAGGCATGCAGGATGACCCGCATGGTGTTACCCTTGTCGTGGCTCAACAGGTTCTTGACGTTTTCGAGCAAGAAGGCCCGGGGCTGGTGATGGCGCAAAATACGGACGACGTCGAAGAACAGGGTCCCTTGCGTTTCGTCCGCGAACCCATGAGCTCGACCGAGCGAGTTCTTTTTGCTGACGCCAGCCAAAGAGAACGGCTGGCAGGGAAATCCGGCAAGAAGCAGATCATGTTCAGGAATGTCCGACGCGGCAACCTGCGTGATGTCACCAGCGATTTCATGGTCGCAGCCAAAGTTAGCGCGATAGGTCTCCTGAGAATACTTGTTCATCTCGCAGGTGAAGACGCATTGTCCACCAATTGCGTCGAAGCCACGCCGCAGGCCCCCGATTCCCGCGAACAAATCGATGAACTTGAAGGGTGCTCTGGCTTCTTCCACTACAGTTTCCTGCTCGCTGGCGCCACAATATCCTGGGCCTCGGGATCAACCCGGCTCCAGATGCTATGCTAGGCTGACTTCGCTGTCGATGGGCTCAGCGACATGCCAATGTCTTTTGAGTGGTTGCTCTACCAGTGATCCATTAACAGATCGCCCAGCTACCGGCCGCGTCGTCGGTTCGGAATGGTTCCTACTCACAGAGACATGTCCGTGATCCGCTCCACTCCAGATCGGCAGCCAAACCTGTCGGGTGCTTTGCCGCAGCATGTTGACTGGAGTTCGAAGCTGGTGATCGGCTGCCACCTTCATGTATGCGCTTGTGCTCGCAAACCAAACGTTCCGATCGCCGTCGACGCTGCACCATTAGCGGACATCTCTACTGGATTGGCAGTCGGTCTCCTGTCGTTAGCCGCGGCGCCAAGACCCGTCATGCACTAAGACTGATACAGGACCACCCGAAAGGGGCAGGCCAGATCAGTGTCTACTTTGGGCCGATCGTAGACATGTCGCGAAGGGCGGAAAGCCGCCGTTCGCTGCAAGTGCGAAACCTTGGGCCAATTTCGCCGAAGCGGTCATTGAGAAAGCTGCGGGCCGCCCGTCGAATATCCTCGTCGCGTAGGGCGGGAAGCAGTCTGACACCCGCGCGGCATACACATTGGCGTAAGGTCGAAAGGCGTTCATTCTTTCGCGCTACTGGGCTCCACTTGTCCTCTGCCGCACGCCATGGAGCAAAACTCCAAGTATCAGGTCCTGCCGGAGCGAAACTGCGATCGGGGAACGAACCGCATCGGGACGTAGACGACAGTCGGCAGTGAGACTTTGGTGATTATGTCGCCATCCAACGTCATCGATGCGTCAAGATGGGTCTATGAGAACAAAAAAGGGGGACGTTCACGTAATCAAAGTCCCAGGACAGCATCGCCACGCCTGATAGTGGATGCGTCTCCTAACATGTGGAAGGAATCTAATGGATAACCGGCTACGTCCGCACAGGGATATCTATGGTCGGTCGCAACGGTTCGAGCTGCGTTGCGTACTTTCTGACGACCTGGTCGTACAGGTCGGATATGTGGCGGGCGCGGACGCTGATAACGAGCGCGAAGGGTAGCGCTTCATCCGGCGTGAAGTTGCGGCCCTCCAGCCTGGCATTGTAGTGCAGATCGAAGCAGGGGTTCTGGAGACTGGTACCGCGAAACGACTTGCTGGCATGCAGGCAGTTTTCCCACTTCCAGGCGTCCCTGCGCAGTTCGTCCTCAGTCATGCCGGACGCGGCTGACCCGAAGAAGCTCTTGGTGTCGGGATGGACCTGCCCATCCCGCGAGAACTTGTCGTCATGGGGCCTGAAGGAGACCTCAAGACCGGCGCGCGTATAGTTGCCAGGATGATGCGGATCGGTGCGGCATTTGTAGCAGATCGTAGCGGTGATCTCAGCGTTGCCCCTGATGGTGCCGGTTGGCATGGGGATCGGTGCGCGGATGTACTTCGCCGGGGAAATCGTGCCCTGGTAAACGACACGGATTGTGTCGTCATCGCAAAGGACAAGATCGTCAAGCGACCGAGCTACGCGTCCCCAACCGACTTCCTCGCGCGGGTGATCTGATTCCTCTGAGCGATGGATAAGAAGGGTGCGGATTGCCAGAGTGCTGAGGCTCTGCCCGAAATGCGCCCTGATGCCGGCGCCCAGACGGAGGACGCTCGGCGAGGCGAAGGAGGTTCCGCCGGTAGCATCGAGCGTCGGTGTTGCCTGCTCGCCGAGCACAAGGAACGGCCTGATCATCGATCCACCGAACTCAACGAGGTCGGGTTTGATAAGTCCGGGGCTTCGCCCCGGTCCTACCGAGCTGTAGGAGGCACGCTGCCAGCCAACATCGGGTGTGTCGCAGGCGCCGACGGCAAGGGCGTTCACACAGTCGGCGGGCACTTGCACGCGGTTGAGGCCAAGGAGGGCGTCGCCATCGCCGTCGTTGCCGACGGCAACTGTCGCGAGCGTGCTTGCGCGGCCGAGCCGATCATCGAGTACGGCGGTCCAGGCGTGGACGTCGTCATCTTCCACGGGAAGCCGGGGCCCCAAGCTGAGGTTCACGAAGTCGTATTCGTTGTCCGAAAGTACCTTCTCAATCCGGTCAAGAACCTCATAGAGCTCATGGGGATTCTGGCCGGGCGCGTTGTCCAGCACCCGAAAGTGGTCAACGTTGGCATAGGGCTGCGGCAGTGCGTGCCGGGGGTCGATATGCCCGAACAGAAAGGCTGAAGTCACGGCAGTGCCGTGCTTGAGCAATTCGGGATGAGCGGAGCCGACGCCGGGTGCATCTATTGCACGAACCCAGGGCAGCAAAGGATGACCGCCTGGAATGCCACCATCGAAGATCGCAACGCGCGTGCCGGGATCGAGCGCTTCGTCGGACGGCAGGCTGAACGCCTGGCCCGGAATAGCGGAAGAGCGGATCGTCGGACGCAGCATCCGCAGCTTTGGCATCTCGCGGATCGCGCGCACGATTGAGAAAGTGGCGATTTCGTCAGCCAGTTCGACCGGTGCATCGAGCTCCAGAAAGCACAGCCCGCCGGCGTAGAAGCGCCGTTCGAACTGCGCCTTCAGTCCGAGGTGTTTGAGATACTTCTGAAACTCGGGCAGCACGAACCGTTCGCCGGTCAGGGCATCGGTATGGAGCACCACCTCGAATGCGGCACTTTGTGCCGGAGGAAGACCGCCTTTGATCTTGGATTGAGGCGTCTGCGCCGAGATATCTTCCAGAGACTGCAGTTCGTCCGCGCCGCGTTCGGATTCGCGGATGTCCGGCATCCGCTCGTTCCAGCGCCGCAGCGAGTCTCGCGAACCCATCACGAAAAGCTCGGTCGTGATCGCCTCGGCTGGCTCGCGATCCCGTGAGCGCTTTTCCGGCTTGATCCGGCGCGGCCGGCTTCCCACGGCAGTGACACCGGCGGCTGTCAGCAGATCATGAGGATAGTAGGACTTCGCGATGTATTCGGGATTGAGCGTTACCGACACAATCGCCTGATCGCCCGGACAGGCTTCGCGCGGTAGGGCATCGATACGCTCAACGGCGGCGGCGAGTCGCGGTGCAAGGCGTGCCCTCGCTTCGGTAAATGTATAGGGCGCGGATTTTGGGCCACCGCCCCGCACTCCGGCGATGTCCTCGGTCAGCCTCTCACCCTTGCCCAGGAGGAAATTGCGTTTTGTCATACTTGTTCCTCCTTGTGGGCTGTATGGCGTTGCGGTGTGGTCCGGCTGCGGATCGTCTCGCGGGCGACGCCCGTAAGGTCGTGAGCGCGGCGCTGCGATACCAGGGCGCAGTCAACAAGACGAGCTGCAAGGTCGATCCGCTGCTGCTTCGTGAGCTTCTCCGGCCGGATCAGTGCGGCGAGGGAGTCTTCGAGCCCGTCACCGCCGAGCGCGGCCGCCCGCCGGGCGGCCTTGAGGTCACGGTCGATCTCGCTGAACGAGTTGCCGGTGAGGGCAACAGCAAGAATGCCTGCCCATTCGGCTGCTCTTGGCGAGTGACCGGAAAGCTGGGCCGCGATGAACTCAGCGGCAGCTTCGGCTGTCGGCAGGGGAAATTCTACGATCTGCTCGAAGCGCCGCCAGATCGCCGGGTCAAGAAGCTCGGCATGATTGGTTGCAGCAATGAGAAGACCGGAAGCCGGCCAGTCATCGAGCTGCTGGATGAGGACCGTCACAAGGCGCTTGAGTTCGCCGATCTCACCCCGGTCGTCGCGTCGTTTGGCGATGGCATCTAGCTCATCAAGAAGCAGGACGCAGTCCACGCTCTTGGCGTAGTCGAGAACATGACGCAGGTTCGCGCCCGTGCGGCCAAGGTAGCTGCTCATTACGGCGGCAAGATCAAGAATGACCAGTGGCTTATGGAGTGATCTTGCGAGCCAACGCGCCGCCATGGTCTTGCCGACGCCCGGCGGCCCTGTGAAGAGCGTGGTGCGGGTCGGATCGAGCCCCGCTTCGAGCAGTGCCGCATTGTGTGTGCGCTCTTCGACAAGCCGGGTCAGCGATGCAGCGACATGCGGCGAGAAGACGGGTTCGTGGTCGAGAACGGGTGTTTCCTCAATGCGGAGCAGCTGAAACCGGGTATCAATATCGACAGGAAGTGCTACGTCGGCGCCCCTGCGTAGCGGCGAGCTTCGTGTCGGCGCGTCCCGCAGAAGGCCGATCAGCGCCTCTGCGATCTCTGGCGCGTTGTCGCGATACTGCTTGGCCAGCCGCCGGACGTACACTAGCACATCTTGGGGGCGTCCTGCGAGCGCGAGCCTTGCCAGATTCACGATATCGCCTTCCGGTCGGGGAGTTTTGCTTGTCATGTGTCGAACCCTTTTCCTCTTTTGTTCTAACTTAACCCAGGGTGGAAGAGACATGCAATGGTGATGTAAAAAATCTTCCTATAGGTCAAAAAAACACTGCGAAATATGGCATTACTAATGGAAGATTTCTGGATCTGGCTGTGGCTATGAGGCGGGCAGTGTAAGGTGTTCGCCATATAGCGCGGCGTCAGAAACGCGATGGATGAGAACACTGTGCGCTTGGGCGTCGCCAAGGGATGGATTGTTGCGCTGAAGTCGTCGCGCTAGCAACGGCGAGGCAAGAGTCTTCCGTGCGCTGACCGTCGGCGGATGTGATGCCCGCGTAGAAAGGCGCTTGCAAATGCGAGATTGGGCAGCGCTGCCGTGCGCATCGACCTGGCTATCATCAGGTAATGGCATGACATATGCACACTGCAGAAGACTAAGCCGTCACAGCGCAACCGTCGTTACCCGACAACTGACGCGCCTCGAAATATCGGCTCAGGCCAGCCTCGTCGCCAAGGCCTCTGACGGACCGGCAGTAGTAGCAAGCCGGCCTTCCGATCTCCGCGCTTTTCGAGATGGTGCCAAGGTCACCCCGGAACGTCTGGCGCGTGAAGTGCAGTGGCGTTCCGGTCGCAAGATTCATCAGCGCTGTCACGCCCAGCGAGGCGATCACTCCGTTGATCGACACAACGGACGGGCCAGCGGTACCAAGCGCACTTTGGGGAACGCCGTACGCAGCAGCCTCGTTCCAGCGCATGCCCTCCGAGGAGAGGTATCGCCGCGCATCGTTCATGTCGATTTCTTCGCGGCAGCAAAGACAGCCCGTGTCCTTGCCGACAATCGACACCCGCCCCCCGTATCGCCCTGGTTCCGGGACGTCGCTTGCAAGGTCGATCAGTGTCTTGCCGTAAGCAAGACTGGCTTCGTTGAGAAAGAAACGAACCCCGTCCTCATCAACGCATCCAATCACGTAGTCAGCAACCTTGATCGCGGATAGTGCTGCTTCCGAAACGATGTCGGCATGGATGGCCGTGACCTCGATGTCAGGATCGATCAGGTTGATGTGCCGCATGGCAAGATCAACCTTGCGCGAGCCTGGAACCGGGTCGCTATGCCAGGCACCGGCGTAACGATTGCGGTTCGATTCTGAGAGCTCTTCTATGTCCACGACGGAGATTCTGCCGAAGCCCAGCAAGGCCGCCTGCATGCACACCATGCTGCCAAGACCGCCCGCGCCCATGACAGTAAGATGACCCTGCCTTATGCGGGCCTGACCCTCCTTGCCGAACAGGCGCTCGTTACGGTCGAACCTGCCTTCGGTCATCGCTTCCATCCTTCTAGAGAACGGTTTTCAGGCGGTATCCTCCGGTCGCCCGCCTCAATGAATAGCAGGGGCTCGGGTGTGGTGCTGGCAGCCCACACGAGCGCGTCGTACCCGGTGGTCGCCACGACCATGGCGAGGTAAGGCGCGCCTTTCAGCCGCCAGCGCATGTGCGGCACCGTCTCAAGGAGGCCTCTGCGGTCTGCCCGCGAGAAGGCTGCGGGCCACGGGCCGGGGTGAGAGTGAAGCTCGGCAAGGCAGGTTGAGGTTGCGTGAGCGTGCTTGATCAGGCCGATCCGCGCCGCATCCGTCAGCTCGATATAGTCGCCGCACTGGGACGCGAAGTCAGCTCCCTCCAGAAGACGAAGGTCCGCAACTTCGAAATGTGTTCCGGATGTTTGTGTTCGATACCTGCAATACAGGAACGCGGCTTGTTCCCTGTCCGTGTCATCGGGCAGCAGGTGCCGCCATACGCGGTCCCAGGTTGCGGGCGGCATTGTAAGAACATGCCCTTGCATCACAGGCCTTCCTTGAGGCGATGCGGAAAGCTCCTCACCCAGCCCCACAGGTTTGAGCCCGTAAGGATATCAGCCGTCGCGACCCATCCTTCCGCCTGCCATGAAAGGAACCGCCAGTTCCCCGGGAACGGCGGCGGCGCCGGCGGACCGTTCTCCGTAGGGGGCGCGCCATTGAGAGTGAGCGCAGCGGGTACGAAGAACCCGTAGGGTGGTGTTCCCGGGTGTCCCTCGGTGACCGTGAACGCCACGCTCACCGTCTCCGGGGACCATGGCGCAGGTGTCCTGAGCGGTCCCACGCTGAACCAGTGCATTGCGCCGTGATGCTCGTAGCCTACTTCGCTAAAGTGCTGCCGGAGCAGCTCCAGCTCTGCCCTGATGCGCGCGTTCATGGCCTAGCCCCGCTTGAAGCAGAGCTTCTTGCCGAACGACACCCCGGGCTTCAGTTCGACCGTTTCACCCGGCGCCAGCGTGCGCTCGTTCTGGTCCTTGTCGACCTCGATCACGCCCTGGGACGCGTACCAACCGCCGAGGGCTGCGATCTGTTCGGTCGTAATCGTGCGGGATTCCCAAGGGAAAAGGGTCCCTTCGATGCACAGCTGGATGGGCGGTCCCGGCCGGTCAGGGGTGGGGCGGTCTTTGGTCAGTACGTTCATGGCTCGATACCTCGATTCCGTTTGTGACTGGCGCTGCCGGAGGCACCGCCCTGCCATCAGTGTCGGAGATTCGGTGTCGAGTGTCAAGTCCGCAAGCATGACAAATGTTTGCGATGCAAACTCAGATGTTTACCAGATTGACATCTGCGCTGATTGTGGTCACGATGAGCCATGGAATCAGCGACGCTCTACCTCCAGATCGGCGAAAAAATCAGGCGGGCGCGCGCGGGCGCCGGCAAGACGCAGGCTCAGGCGGCCGCCGAAATCGGTATCTCGCGCGCCTCGCTTGCGAACATCGAGGCCGGCAGGCAGCAGATATTGGTTCACCACCTGTTTGCCATCGCGCGGGCGCTCGACCTCAACAAGGTCGCTGACCTGCTGCCGGATACCGATGCTGCGGACGTTGCGACGAGCATCGTGCGGTCAGTCATTCCGATTGGCCGCGACGTTACCGAGAAGCAGCGACACGACATCAGCAAGCTGATCAACGACGTACCCCAGCAACCCAAGCCTACCGGGAAAAAACAAACCAGATGACATCAGGGAAAACAAAGCCGGCCGAAATGGCCGTGCGGTGGCTAGAGGATTCGAATATCGCAGCAGCGCCCGTTCCGGTTGAGCGCATAGCCAAGGCAAAAGGCGCGCAGCTTCGGTTTTCACCGCTGGATGAGGCGATCTCAGGAATGGTCTATATCAAGGAGGGGACGCCCATCATCGGCGTCAACTCTCTTCACCACCCCAACAGACAGCGCTTCACCATCGCCCATGAATGCGGGCATCTGGCGCTCCACAAGGCCGAGATCACCAAGGAAGTTCACGTCGACCTTGGCAATCCAATGCTGATGCGGGACACGAAATCGGCGACGGGAACGGACAGGATGGAGATCGAGGCCAACGCCTTTGCAGCGGAGCTGCTGATGCCTGCGACGCTCCTGCGTGAACAGATCGCGCAAGGCCCCATCGACATCGATGACGAAGGTGCGGTTGGCGCCCTGGCCAAGATGTTCAGGGTTTCCACGTCGGCGATGCGGCTGCGCCTAGGCAATTTGATGATGATGTAACCGGGTACCCTTGAAGATGAGGCGGCGGCGATGAGTTTTGTCTTCTACGATACCGAGACCACGGGCACCGACACGTCATTCGACCAGATTCTCCAGTTCGCAGCGATCCGGACGGATACCGATCTGAACGAGATCGAGCGCTTTGAGATCAGATGCCGGCTAATGCCCCACATCGTACCTTCCCCGGGCGCGATGCGTGTGACCGGTGTGAGTGTCGCGCAGCTTCTCGATCCGCAGCTGCCTTCGCACTACGAGATGATGCGTGCCATCCACACGAAACTCGCGTCATGGTCACCGGCGATCTTCATCGGTCATAACTCGATGAGCTTTGACGAGCACCTGCTCCGGCAGGCGCTCTACCAGACCCTTCATCCGGTCTATCTTACGAACACGAATGGCAATTGCCGCAGTGACAGCCTACGGATGGTGCAGGCCGTGAGCTACTTCGCGCCCAACACGCTTTCTGTTCCCATCGATGACCGGGGCAGGCCGAGCTTCAAGCTTGACCGTCTTGCGCCGGCGAACGGGTTTGCCGACCATGACGCCCACGACGCCATGGGCGATGTTCTCGCCATGATCCATGTCTGCCGTCTCATCATGGAAAGGGCGGACGGGCACTGGTCGAGCTTTCTGCGCTTTGCGCAGAAGGCGGCCGTTGATGCGTTCCTGCAGGAAGAAGAGTTCGTCACCCTCGCGGACTTCTACTATGGGAAGCCCTACTCCTGGTTTGTGGCGCCGCTTGGTCTTAATCCCGAGAACGGGGCCGAACTTCTGGCATTCGACCTCGCGAACGATCCTTCTGAGCTTGGCTGCCTTGACGACGCTGCGCTTTCGGCGAGGCTCGCGCGATCACCAAAGCCGGTTCGTGGCATTCGCATGAATGCCGCGCCGATCATTCAGTCGTTTGATGAAACGCCGCCTCACATCCGTCTTGGCAAGCCCGATGAGATGACTTCGCGGCAACGTGCTGCCGCCTTGAAGGCAAATCCCGCGCTCTCGCAGCGCTTCCTGCAGGCAAATCTGAGTATGCGCGAACCCGTGGAGCCATCGCCGCATCTTGAGCAGCAAATCTACGGAGGATTTACCGGGAATGCCGACCTGTCAGCGCTTGAGCGCTTCCATGCCGCGCCGTGGGCAGCAAGGCCGGATATTCTCCCAAATCTCGAAGATGCAAGGCTGCGCGCGCTCGGTCAGCGCCTGATCTACATGGAAGCACCGGAAGTGCTGTCCGCAGCCGACCGGGCGCGCTTCGATGTTGCGCTTGCCCGCAGAGTGATGGCGGAAGAGGGGTCCGTCCCCTGGCTCACAATTCCGAAAGCAATCATCGACACGCAGGACATGCTCTCTGTGTCGGATGGTCCCGAAAAGGAATTGCTGGCCGGACTTTACGCCTATCTGCGAGCACAGGCCGACAGCTACAGCGCGCTCGTCGCCTAAGGGTCTGTTTCAAAATTGGGCTACAGGACGCGCGTTCTCTTTAGATCATTGGCAAGGTTCGCCGGCTTAGACGTTCACTGGTCCCACGACTGGCCGCAGTCGGCCGACGCATGGGGCGCGCAGATCCAGTTCATCGGGAAGGACGAATTAGCGCAGATGCCTGCGCAACAGCAGAGGTGTGTTAGCATCGCAGACCCGAAAACACCGATATGGCTGCGGCGGTCACGAATGTCCGATCCGAAGAGGCTGCAGCGCAGCGACGACCATCCCTCGAATGACCGGAGAGGGCCGATAGCCGACTTCAAGCAGTGCAGCGAAGAGCAGGTAGTTTGCGGCGGTTGCGAGCCCCCGCAACCAGCTTCATTTGCAAAAGGTCGGCACCGTAAGGGCCGGCCTTTCTGCTTTGCCGCGCAAGGCTCAGGATCCCGGCCAGATCCCCCTCGAAATCCATCAAGAAGCCGGTCGGCTCTTCGGGCGCCGGATGCAGTACGATCCGCTCGATCAGTGCCCGGATCGCGTCAACGGTCTCTGCCCAGTTGGATCCACCGGCTAAGGTCTCGCGCACTGGGCTCAGCAAGTCGAGGTCATCCACCGCGCTGGACCGTTTCGCAGCTTTCAAGCCGTCGAAAATGCACTGCTGGAATGGAAGGACTGGTCCAACAGCCGTCGGCACTTCGCGAGAATCGCCGAAGTCCCGGCGACAGAAGTGTAGGCTAGCTTCTGCGTGGCTCTGGAAACGGATCTCAGGGCCACACAACTGACCGAAATCATCCTTCGGCAAACCCGGTGTGGTTCAGGTCTGCAATATCACCCTAGATCTACAGAAGGTGGCGGCCCCGACAGGATTCGAACCTGTGACCTACCGCTTAGGAGGCGGTCGCTCTATCCCCTGAGCTACGGGGCCGTTCACCCGAGCCCTAAATGCGGGCAAATGCGTTTCAGTGCAACCGGTCTTGGCGTCAGAGCAGGAAATGGAAAGGGGGAGTGCTTTTGGCCCACCACTCCCCCTTCAGGTCCCTTGCGTCGGAGTTGAGAGCTTGCAAGACGCGCAGGATATCGCCAGCCCCGGATTCGTCGGAGTTGTTAGCGGTAACATAGCTATTTCCGACAGCTTGGACAAGCAGGAAGTTTGGCGCTAACAAGGGATCAGTCCGCAGGCTTGAGGAGAACCTATCCAAGTGGCTCGCATTCCCGATCCCAAGCGCACCCTGACCCTTCGCGACGTGTCGGAAGCCTCTGGCGTCAGCGAAATGACAGTAAGCCGGGTGTTGCGAAGCCGAGGGGATGTTTCGGATACCACGCGGGAGCGTGTCCTGGATGCAGCGCGTAGGCTCGGCTATGTGCCGAACAAGATCGCTGGCGCGCTGGCCAGCCAGAGGGTGAATCTGGTTGGGGTCATCATCCCCTCGCTGTCGAACATGGTTTTCCCCGAGGTGCTGACCGGAATCTCCGAAACGCTTGAAGATACCGGGCTTCAACCGGTCGTAGGTGTTACGAATTACTCGCCCGAGCGCGAGGAGGCGGTTCTTTACGAGATGCTGTCGTGGCGTCCGTCTGGTGTGATCATCGCGGGTCTCGAGCACAGCGATGCTTCGCAAGCGATGCTGGCGAACGCCGGAATTCCGATCGTCGAGATCATGGACATCGACGGAACTCCCGTCGACAGCGCAGTCGGGATATCTCACCGCCGGGCAGGGCGTGAAATGGCAGAGGCAATCGTCGCCGCCGGATATCGCCGCATCGGCTTTCTGGGCACGATGATGCCGCATGATCACCGCGCAAGAAAACGGCTCGCCGGGTTTGAGGAAGGGCTGGCCAAGGCAGGCCTGGCCCTTGCGGACCGGGAGTTCTATTCCGGTGGCTCGGCCTTGCTCAAGGGGCGCGAGATGACGGCCGAGATCCTGACGCGCACCCCGGACCTGGATTTCCTCTATTACTCAAACGACATGATCGGTGCGGGCGGCCTGCTCTACTGCCTGGAGAAAGGGATCGAGATCCCGAACCGGCTCGGTCTGGCTGGCTTCAACGGCGTGGAGTTGCTGGATGGCCTGCCGCGCCGTCTGGCGACGATGGACGCCTGCCGCTACGAGATCGGGCGCATCTCGGCCGAAATCATAGCAGGCAAGCACAGGGGCGGGGTCATCGGTGGCGAGGTAATCGAATTGACGCCGACGCTGGAACCGGGGGACACGATCCGGCGGGCCTAGGTCCGCCGAACCGCGTGGTGCTGCTATCGCCTTCTCTTGCGCGCATTGACGGGGAACGAATGCCGATCTCTCTGCAAATCAGGCGGAGAGACGTCCGGCCTGATAGCTGGTGATGTGTGTTTCGATGATGGTGCCCTCCGGTTGGTCGCTGGCGAATGCGACCTCGGCGAACTGCTCGGTCCTGCCAAGACGCGGACCCTCCGTCAGGACGAGGAGCGATCGCCCCACCTGGGCGGACAGGTGGGCGCTCAGGGCCTTGTCTCCTGCCGTCCTCAGCCGGGCGGCGCGCTCCTTGATGGCAGGGCCAGGAACCTGTGGCATGCGTGCGGCTGGCGTTCCCTTGCGCGGGCTGAACGGGAAGACGTGCAGGAAGGTCAGACCACAGTCCTCGACCAGCTTCAGCGAGTTCTCGAACATCGCGTCGGTCTCGGTCGGGAACCCGGCAATGATGTCGGCGCCAAAGACGATATCGGGCCGCAACCGGCGCGCGTCTTCGCAGAAGCGGATGGCGTCGTCGCGCAGGTGGCGGCGCTTCATGCGCTTCAGGATCATGTCATCGCCGGCCTGAAGGCTCAGATGCAGGTGCGGCATCAGGCGCGGCTCAGTCGCGATCGCCAGCATCAGGTTCTCGTCCGCCTCGATCGAGTCGATCGAGCTTATCCGCAGCCGCGCCAGGTCGGGCACCAGGCGCAGGATGCGCATGACCAGATCGCCCAGTCGCGGCTGGCCCGGCAGGTCGGCACCCCAGCTGGTCAGGTCCACGCCGGTCAGAACGACTTCGCTGAAGCCCTTCCCCACCAGCCGCTTGATCTGCTCGACCACCACGCCCGCCGGGACCGAACGGGAATTGCCCCGACCGTAGGGGATGATGCAGAAAGTGCAGCGATGGTCGCAGCCGTTCTGGACCTGCACATAGGCACGATGCCGGCCGAAGCCGTCGATCAGGTGCCCGGCGGTTTCCCTGACCGACATGATGTCGTCGACCTTGACCCGTTCGGTCTCGCCGATCAGGTCAGGGGCAGCCATCGCGGTCCAGGTGGCGGCCTGCATCTTTTCGGTGTTGCCGATGACCCGGTCGACCTCGGGCATCGCCGCGAAGGTGTCGGGCTCGGTCTGGGCTGCGCAGCCGGTGACGATGAGCATCGCCTCGGGGTTCTCGCGGCGCAGGCGGCGGATCTCCTGCTTGGCTTTGCGGACGGCCTCGGCGGTCACGGCACAGGTATTGACCACGACGGCGCCGTCCAGCCCGGCCGAGGCGGCCAGTTCCTTCATCGCTTCGGTTTCGTAGGCGTTCAGCCGGCACCCGAGCGTGGCGAAGACGGGCGGCGCGCTCATGCGGTGGCGGACAGATAGGCCGGCGTCAGGACCGCGTCGAAGACATGCGCCGTCGGCCCGGTCATCCATACGCCGTCGTCGCGCCAGTCGATCTCGATGGTCCCGCCATCGAGGTCGAGCAGCACATGCCGCCCCGTCAGCCCACGCCGGTGCGCGGCAACTGCGGTCGCGCAAGCCCCCGAACCGCAGGCCAGCGTGATGCCGGTGCCGCGTTCCCAGACCCGCATCCGCAGACGGTCGGGGCCCGTCAGGCTGGCGAATTCCACGTTTGTGGCCTGAGGGAACAGCGGATCGTGTTCGATTTGCGCCCCACGACCAGCCACGTCGACCGCGCCGGCATCCGGCACGAAGAACACGCAGTGTGGATTGCCCATGCCAACCGCGACCGGATCGCCTGCCAGCGGCAGGTGCAACGTGTCGATCGACTGCGACAGCGGCACTTCGGCCCAGTCGAGCTGCGGCTGGCCCATGTTGACGCTGACCAGCCCGTCGCCGCGGCGCAACGCCTGAAGCTCTCCCCGGGCGGTGCGTATGACGATGCGGTCGCGCCCGGTGTCGCGCATGACAAAATCTGCGACGCAGCGCGTGGCGTTGCCACAGGCCCCCGCACGGCTGCCATCGCTGTTCCAGAAGTCGAGCGCGATGTCGCCCTGTTCGCTGTCGCGAATCTCGGCCAGCTGATCAAAGCCAACACCACGATTGCGGTCCCCCAGGGCGCGCGCAAGCCCAGGCGTCGTGACCGCCCCCCCGCGTCCCCGCGAGTCAATCACGACGAAATCGTTGCCAAGCCCATGCATCTTCATGAAAGGCAGGCCGGTATCTGCAATGCGCGCGTTCATGGGCAGGCATATACGCCTCTGCCCCCGCATTTGCCAGTATGTGCCCGGAAAGTTGTGGAAAGGGTATTGACCCTCCGGGCCGAACTCCATAGGAAACCCGCGTTGTGGGCCCATAGCTCAGTTGGTAGAGCAACTGACTTTTAATCAGTGGGTCACAGGTTCGAATCCTGTTGGGCTCACCACTTCTTCCCAAGAACGTCCGGAACTCTTGCATCAGCCGCTTGCGGCTGTGCGGGACGTTCCGAGCCGTTATGCTTTCCGCCGAACCGAATCAGACAGATCGGCGAAATGCCCGTTTCCCTGGAAAGCCTTGCCGCCGATCTGGACATCGTCGAGCTGTGCTCGCCGCTCGCGCCCGGGCTGCACATCGCCTTCGGACGATGGACTGGGACAGGCATACCGGTGACGCTGCTGTCCACCGGCAAGGGGCCGGATGCGGCCTCGGCACTACTGGGCTGCATTGGCGAACTCGTCGAGAACCTTTCGATCGGGATCGCCGCACATGCGCAGCCTGTATGGGTCACGACTGACGCTGGCCGTGTGGATGCCCGGGCCCGCGATCTGGCAGATCCGGCAGATCTTGGCAGCGAAGGCTGCGCGGCACATTCCAGCCCGGACCTGGCCCGCAAGCGGGCCGTTCTTGAACGTGTCGAACGGGCCGCGCTGGCGCAGTGGTGGCTAGGGCGGGCCGAGGCCCGCGAGATCACCGTCGACCCGGAGCTGCTGGCCCGTTACCGGCAAGGCGAAGCCTTGCGCTGGAGCCGCTGCTGGCAGGTTGCAGCAGTTCCAGGCATCGCCACTTGCCTTGCCGTCACCGGCGATGGAAACGGCGGCGCGATGGTCCTTGGCAGCGCCGCCGCAGACTCGACAGCCGTCGCCTGCGAGGCGGCCTTGGCCGAGGCTCTTCTGTCGGAAGTGGCGCTGCTCGGGCCACCCCAACACGCGGATCACCGTCAGGCGATGGCAATGGATCGCGCTTTGCGCAAGCGCATCGGGGCGAACGGGGCCCGAAACGCGCCCCGGCAGGGTCCGGCCCTCTCAGTAGACGAACTGGTCGATTTTTGCCGCAGCGCCGGTCATGACATGAGGCTTGTGGACCTGACCAACCCGGCGCTTGGCGTGCCTGTCTGGCGCGCCGTCTCGACCACCCTGCCGCGGTGGCGGCCCATTCTTCGGACTACCTTTGACGTTTGAATGACGCAGGCCGGTCTAGGACCGGAAAAAGGCAACAGGAAACGGCTGGCATGGCCCGCGACGATCACCCGATTGACTTGAACGAGCCGCGCGGCCACGCGCGCGTAGCACATGCGGCACGCGCAGTGCGGGCGGCCGTCCTGCCCCCGGACCGGCGCAACTATCTGTGTGAGGGGCCCCAAGGCGACCCGTCGCGGATCTATGCTGGCGCTGGCTCGGTCCCGCAGACGCTGCGGCACCTGGAACCGGTCGCTGAACTGCTTGTCGATGACGCCTGGAAGGTCGATACCCAGCCGGGCAGCATGCCCGCCGGCTATACCTTTCTTGCCCAGCTTGTCGCCCATGATGTCGCCGCACACACCCTCGGCCCCAACGAGACTTTTCGCCCGGATGGGGCGCGCGGCCACGGTCTGACGCTCGATTCGATCTTCGGCCCGCTGTCGGGCGATCGGGCAAGACCGCGGCTTTACCGGTTCCGTCCATCCGCCTCGGATCCGGGCCGGCCGGTCGCGGCAGACCTAGTCTGGACCGGCAATGCGATCGACGTTCATGACGCGCGCAATGGCGATACACCGTTCCTGTCTCAACTCTCTGCCCTGTTCGTCCGCTATTTCCACCTGGCAGAGACCGCGCTGGCAGAGGAGTTTTCGTCACAGGACGCGCGGCTTCTTGCCCGTTGCCTGACGGCCGAGGCCTATCTCGAAATAGTGGAGCATGACCTGCTTCCCCGCTTGCTTCATCCGGCGGTGCAGACGATCGTCCGGGCCAATGGCTGGCATCCGGTCGATACGGTTGCCGAGCGCGAGGGCTTTGCTATTCCGGTCGAGTTCACGAATGCTGCCTTCCGCTTCGGTCACGCAATGGTGCGCTCGACCTACCTGCTGAATGACCGCAGCCCGACGATGTCGCTCGGCGATCTGATCGGGCCGGTCCCGCCAGAGATGGAAGGCATCCGGGCGGGCAACTCGAACTTCTGGCGGGTGGACTGGCGGTTGTTCTTCGGTCCGGGGTCACAGGTGCAGATGTCGCGGCGGATCGGGCCGGACCTGCCGCCGGATCTGGAGAAGGTCGGCAAGAACCGAGCCATCCCTGGCGGTCGCAAGAGCGACCTTGCAATGCGGGATCTGGCCAGCAGCGCCACCGGCCGGTTGCAGAGCGTCTCGGCGCTGGCCGACCAGCTTGCACCGCATCTGGCAAGCCACGCCGCCTGCACAGATTGGGCGCTGTGGTCGCAGGCCGGGCGCAGGGCGCTGATGGCCGATTGGCTGGCGGCCCAGCCCGGCCAGCGGCCGGATCACCTGCAGCTTGATCCGCCGCTGTTCCTGTATCTGCTCGTCGAATCCGGCGCGGCTGGTGCCGGCCTCGGCCTTGGCGGCGGGCGGACGCTCGGGGCGCTTGGCTCGATCCTCGTGGCCGAAGTGCTGGTGCCGCGCTTGCGCATGGCGCGGACCTTTGTTGCGGCGCAGCCGAACATCGGCAGGGCGCGGGCGATCTTCCCCCCGCCGGCGGGGCGATCGCCGGGCATGTGGCCATTGATAGAATTCCTGACGGCATTGGAATGAGGAGATAACCGAGAATGACCGAAGTCAGCATGACCGTCGCGCATCAGCGCCCCGTCGGGGCCTTCCTGACCGCACTGACTCATTTGCCAGAGGCGGATCGGCCCAAGACGGTCGAAGGGCTGATGCAAGCCTTCGCAGGATATCTGAATGCCCATTTCCTTGATCCGGACAAACGGATCGATCCCAAGATGCCCGCGCCCAAGCTGACACCGAAGGTTGCCGGGACCAAGGGCGAAGCGGCGGCGGTGTTCGTGCCTGCGACGCAGGGCGAGACCGGTCCGGCTGCGATCGGAACCTGGATGGTCCATCCCTACATCGAGGTAGGAAACATCCGGCGCGACGCGGCGATTGACCTGGTCCAGCACCGGACGGATCGCGTTGTGATGCGTCTGCCCGCCGCCGGCCTGCTGGCCGGAGCCGAGCATGATGCCCGGATCCTGTCGGTGGCCGGGGACACCGACAAGTTCGTCGGGCCGACCTACTACTACGATTACTTCCGCAACTCGCCCGGGATGACCACCATGGAATATCTCTGGTCGCGGATTGCGGACTACACCACGTCGCACTGCCGCTGAGGCAAGCGCGACTCCTTCCGCCGGAAAGGCGCCTAGGCGAGGCCGCTCAGCGCGGCCGCGACGGCATGGCGTTCCTTGCTGGCACTGATCGGCGCAGCCGTCATGAACCATTCCAGATGGTCAGGCGGCTTGCGTCCATGCCATCGTCGGTCGAGATCGGTCGAGAACCGGTGCCAAAGATCGCGGGCCCGACTCCGGTCGCCCATCATCGAGGCGGCCGCGGCGGCATAGGCATGATCGACGACAGTCGCGCCGCCCGATCTGTCGGCCAGATCTATGCAGCCTTCGAAATCCCCGGCCAGCAGCGCCGTCGGGACTCGATAGGCAAGGGTCATGCGGCTGATACCCGGGTCCATGACCCTGACTGCATCGGAAAGCGAGGCGGCCCGCGCCACCTCGCCGGACAGCGCCAGCACTTCCGCCGCCGAGGCGATACGCTGCGGGCTGCTCTGGTTGCCGCGGATGGCCTGGTCGGCGGCGGTCACCGCCCGGCCCAGACGGTCTGACTGGACCGCCGACCAGGCCAGCGCCAGCCACGCATCAGACCGCAGCATGTCATCGCGCACGCAGCCTTCAGCGATGTCATAGGCCTCGGCCACGCCCTCGCGCGGCGCATAGAGGCCGGGGAAGACGAGGCTGCGGCTGTTCAGCAGTTCGGCCAGCATGACGCGGGCACGCAGGCCGACCTCTCCCTTGGTCGCGACACTCCGCATCAATGCCTCGGCGCGGCGGTCGGAGTCCGGCGACCAGTCGTTCATCAGCCACCTTGCCCGCACCAGTTTGTCGTAGTCGGGCAGGTCCGCGTCCCCGAGCGAGTCGAGATTGGTGACGTAATGCGACTCGACCTTGCCGATCAGATGCGCGGCAAGGCGCTGCACGGCCAATTCGCTGTTGCGGATCCAGTCACCGCGGTTCACCGGCAGGGCTGTGGTCCAGATGATCCGGCCTGAATGGATGTCCTTCAGTGTAAGGATCACCCGCATCTCGCCGATGCCCGGGGAAAAGACCCCGCGCAACTCGAAATTGCCGCGTGTCGTCGGAAGCGGCGTATCGCTGTCGGCCTCGATGACGATCCAGTCGCCGACGGTCAGCAGGGACGAGACGATCTCGGCCTGCATGCCGTTCACGACGATCCGGTTGTCGTCCGACATCATGTCGCCCGCGATCGGGCGCAGATAGACGGTGATGCGGTCCTGCGGGGGTGCTATCGAGACGGCCGGCTGCGGTGTCCCGGTGTGTATGACCCCTTGCGACTTGATCCGGACCGCCAGCGCCTGCGTCGCTTCGGAAGGCTCGACATCGAACTCGTCATCGAGAAGCGCCCAAAGCCGGTTGTAATGCTCCAGAGCGGCGGCGCTGTTGCCGGCGGCGATATCGAGCAGCATCAGATGCCGCGTCGCCGTTTCGTCATGTGGCACCAGCTCGCGCAGCTTTTCGGCGATGACCCGTGTGGACTCGCTCTGGTTCGACGGCAACAGACGTGCGCGCAGCAAGTCGGCCATCGTGGCGATGAACGGGGCACACTGGTTTCGCAGGAAGGTGTCGAATTCCGGATCAAGACCGAAAAGGTCGGTCGCGAACCGCAGGTCAGCCTCCGCCAGCGACAGGCTGCGAAGCGGCCCGTCTTCGCCCCGATCTAGGGCGGCAAGGGCCGCGGTGACCTCGTGTGGCACTCTGTCGAGTGTCGAAATGACCGTTTCGCGGTCCGAACTGATCAGATCCATCCCCGGAACAGGGGGGTTGTCACGCAGAACATAAAGAATGTTGCGCAGGGAACCGCGGCTGTTTTCCTCGTTCGCTCCCGACCAGAGCAGGCTCGCAAGCCGCGCCCGCGAAATGCGCGTCTGTCCGCTGAGGCAGAACCAGGCGACAATCGCCTTGGCCTTTGTCGGTCGCAGCGGGACAACGACGCCATTCAGAAGCAGCTCGAATGAATCGAACACGCGAAAGCTAAGCGCGCTTCGCGGCATCGGGACGGCAGACGTGTCGGACCGGTCGGTCATGTTCCAAGGATTATGTCTTGATTGCCGCAACGTCTACCGCGACGCGCTGGCGCGGCAAGAGCATTGCAAGGAAAAGAGCAACTTGCACCATGACTTCCCCGAAAATTTCCGGTTCGGGCCGCGGCAAACCAGGCGACGCCACCCTTGCCGGGGACAGGCAAGCTCAGGTCCTCAACCCCGGATTGAGAACTCCGTCGCGTTCTGGCGCCACGACAATCCGTCTGCGCCGAAGGCCTGCAAGAGGCTGGAGAGGAGCGGGCGGAGCCGTTAGACATGACAGAAATGCAGAACCCGGAAGGCCGACTATGGCGGACAGGCAGACCAGATCTCTGGCGACCCGGCCGGGACAGGCCTTCTGGCGGTCGTTTCCGATGTTCGAGAACCTCCGCGACGACACCCTTGCCGCCTTGTCCGAGGTGGCAATCGCCCGCGACTGGCCTGCCGGGACAGTCCTGTTTTTGCGGGGCGAGCCGGGCGACTACCTGCTGGCCATCGCAGAGGGTCGGGTGAAGCTTTCCCTGGTGACTCCGGCTGGCCGTGAGCTGGCGCTTGCCATTGCCGAACCCGGCACCATCATCGGCGAGATGGTCCTCTTCGACGACGATCCGCGATCGGCCGACGGAACCACGCTGAGCGCCACCAGCGGCTATGTGGTGGACCGTGCGGCGTTCCGTTCGGTCGCGGAACGCTATCCGGACCTGATGGAAGGCGTCGCGCGCTTTCTCTGTCGAAGGCTGCGCGACACGAACGACAAGCTGGAGTCGATCGCGCTTTACGGGCTGGAGGCGCGCCTTGCCCGGTTTCTGCTGTTCACCCTGCGCCAGATTCACGGGGACGAGCTGCCAGAGAAGGCGCGGCTTCGCCTAGCGATCACACAGTCGGATCTTGCAGCGGTTCTTGGGGCAAGCCGCCCAAAGGTAAACCGGGCCCTCCAGGTGTTGATCGAGGATCAGGCGATCCAGCGCGACGGCGAGGTGTTGATCTGCGATCTGCGGCGCCTGCGTGAACTGGCCGACCCGGACATCGACTGACCCGCGCGTCAGCAATGCCAGGTGCGGTCCAGCACCGCAAACCAGTTCTCGTAGCAGAGCTTGCGCATCAGCGCCTCGTCATAGCCGTGGGCGCGCAATGCCTCCTGCAGCGCGGGCAGCCCGGTCACGTCGCCGATCCCCTGCGGTACGGTTGCACCGTCGAAATCGGAACCGAAGCCGACGTGATCCTCGCCCAGATGGGCAATAAGGTGATCGAGATGGCGCAGAACGGGATCCCAACTCATTTCCGGTGACTGGCGTCCGTCAGGGCGCAGGAAGACGGTTGCGAAGTTCAGTCCGACCATCCCCTCGCTGTCGCGGATCATGCCCAGCTGACGGTCGGTCAGGTTGCGGGTTGTCTGCGTGATCGCATGGGCGTTGGAATGGGTTGCGACCAGAGGCGCCGTGCTGATGCGGGCGACATCGTTGAACCCGGCCTCGTTCAGATGCGACAGGTCGATCATGATGCCCATCTGGTTGCAGGCGCGGACCAGTGCCTTTCCTGCATCGGTCAGTCCCGGTCCGGTGTCAGGCGCTCCGGGGAAGCGGAACGGCACACCATGGCCAAAGGCGGTCGGTCGGCTCCAGACCGGGCCGATGGAGCGAAGACCCATGGCGTAGTAGAGGGGCAAGCTATCGAGCGCCGGGTCGATCGCCTCGGCGCCCTCCATGTGCATGATCCCTGAAACCACGCCATCGTCGAGCGCGGCCCGCAACTCGGCGGTCGTGCGGCAGACCTTGAATCGTCCGCCGGAGGCGCGCTCCATCCACAGCAGATGGCCGGCCTTCGAAAGCGCGATGACCTGCGCGCGTTCCAGAGGTATGGGATCTGGCAGCGGCAGGTCGTAGGGTGGATTGTCCATCAGCGCATCGCTGATGTCGGGGTCTTCGCTCCCCGGGGACGGGATGTAGATGGCAAAGAAGCCACCGGCGAAATGGCCCTTGCGCATTCGCGGCAGGTCGAGATGGCCGGTGCCGTCGCCCTCCAGCCACAGCACCTCGCGTCGGCCCGGATCGGTCTGGAGCCGAAGAAGAAAGTCGTTGTGTCCATCGAAGACGGGCAGGGTCTTGTTCATACCGGAAACCTTGGGGCTGTGACCCGGCCACTAGCGCCTGCGCCAAAGGCGAAGTCAAGGTGGCCCCCTTTGTCCACGCCTGCATCCTGGACTTGGCCTCAGGACCTTGGTCTGACAGTCCCACACGACGTGAGAACAGGACTCGATCCATCGCTGCCACGACAGGCAAACGGCTTGCCGTCAGGATGCGGGCTCTTTGAACGCCCTGTCTACTGGACAATGAATTCGGCATGCAGCGCGCCCGCCGCATTGATGCTTTTCAGGATGTCGATCATGTCATGCGGAGTCACGCCGAGCGCATTCAGGCCCTCGACGACCTGGGCCAGGCTGGTCCCTTCCGTCAGATGCGCCAGTCCGGTTCCCGGAGCCTCGCTGATCGAGGTATCGGTCCGCGGCACAACCACGGTTTCGCCGCGGGCAAAGGGGTTGGGCTGAACCGCGAGGGGTTCTTCCTGCACGCGCAGGGTCAGACCACCCTGGGCGACCGCGACCTCGCTGATCCGGACATCCTGACCCATAACGATCGTGCCCGACCGCTGATCGACAACCACCCTGGCGCGCACCGAAGGCTCGACATCGATGTTCTCGATCCTGCCGAGAAGATGCGCGGGCGATCGCATGCCGGCATCCGCCACGTTCAGCGATACGGTCCCCGCATCGAGCATGGTTGCGACACGCCGGCCAAGATCGCGATTGATTGCCGTCTCGATCCGCTCTGCCGTGGTAAAATCCGGTGTGCGCAGCGCCAAACGGACATCGGCGAGGCCGGACAGGTTGAACTCCACTTCTCGCTCGACATGCGCCCCTTCCGGTATCGAGCCAGAGGTGGGTACCCCCTGCGTCACGCTCGAGGCGTCGCCTTGCGCGACCACGCCGCCAGCGATGACCGTACCTTGCGCGACCGCGTAGATCTGTCCGTCCGCCCCATTCAACGGCGTCATCACCAATGTCCCGCCCATCAGGCTTTGCGCATCGCCGATAGCCGAGACCGTGACATCAATCTGTGAACCCGCGCGCGAAAACGGAGGCAGGCTGGCCGTGACGAAGACGGCGGCGACGTTCTTGGCCCGGAACTGCTCGCCGGCGACATTCACCCCGAGACGCTCCAGCAAGTTGGCCATGATTTCTTCGGTAAAGGGCGAATTGCGCAGGGTATCGCCTGTGCCGTTCAGTCCGACGACAAGGCCGTAGCCGACAAGATCGTTGCTGCGCACCCCGTCGAAGTCCACCAGATCCTTGATCCGGATCTCGCCCGCGCAAAGGGGCGCCACGCCAAGGGCCAGGACCGTGATCAGGACGGCGATCCACCTCATCAGAGATAGTCCGAAAGCTTCAGGCCCAGAACTTTGGCAGTCACCGCATAGAGGGTTTCCAGCTGTGACTGTGCCTCGGTCATTGCAGTTGCCGCCTCGTAGGGGTCTGTCGAGACGAGCGAAAGGCGTCGGGACGCAAGCGCCGTCTTTTCGGCCGCCGTCCGGGTCTGGGCATCCGCGCTCCTGTCCTGCGCGATGCCGATGCGCGCCGACAGCGCGGTGCGCGAGGCCGCGGATTCGTAAAGCGACTCGCCTGCCGACTTGACGAGGGCGGCCTGCTCTTCCGTGTTCCCTGAGAGGACTCCGCGATCCAGCAGTGCAGCCAGTGCCAGTCCTTTCAGCGTATCGACGATAGCCGGATCGAGCGCGGTCACGTCGGGAGCGACAGTTTCGCCCTGCGCGATCTCCACTGCGGACAGATCGCCACCGCCGAGATAGCCGATGCTGGCATAGCCTGACGGATCATCGAACCAGGCATCGACCGCCGCTGCGACCGTCCCGGCCGAAGTCAGGCCGTCCACCGCTGTTTCCAGCGCATCTAGGATCGTATCCGCCGAAGAGACAGCAGCGCCTTGCGTGTCAAGCCCGGCGAAGATCGAGCGGTTGCCAATGCGGCTGGACAGGGTGGAAAGCGCCGCGTCGAAGGCGACTCGCCCCTGTTCCGCGACCGTGGCGATGGCTGTCGAACTGGTTCCGGTGCCCACCGAGACCAGTGAACCGGCCAGATCTTCGGACAGGCTGGACAGCGATTCCAGGGCGGTTTGGGTTGCAGCCGCCCGGGTCTCGGCGGTAGCAGCCGCCGACAGATGCGCTTCGGCCCGGGCAAGGGAGGCATCTATCGCCGCCACCGGGCCCAGATTTCCGTGCAGGGCCCTGCCGAGATCCGCCTGTCGGCCGGTCGTTGATTCAAGGCTGCGCCGATCGAGTTCGGCCTTTAGGGCTGCCGTCTGCTGTCGAAGCACGAAACCTCTGGCGCTGTCGCCAATCGCGGAAGCGGACATTTTCACATCTCCAGCAGTGTCTTGAGCAACTCGTCGATGGTGGAGATGACCTTTGCATTTGCGGAATAGGCCTGCTCGATAACCATCAGGGCCTGAACCTCGGCGTCGGAGTCGACGCCCAGATCCAGTTCGTCCCGACGCAACGCCGAATACCGCGCCGAGGCGTAGCTTTCGGCATCATCTGCGCGAACACGCTGGAGCGAGACATTGGACACCAGATCGGACACCAGCCCGTCAAAGCTCCGCGCCGACGTGCCTGCGGCAGGGTCACTTGGGACCGAAGCTTGCGTGAGGGCGGAATTCAGGCTGGAAAGCAGGCTGGACATCCCTGTTGCGCTTTCGGTCGCGGCGCCAATCCCTTCTCGCAAGCGCCAGAGTGCTCCACCAGAGTCGGGATTGACTGCCGCGTTGACCGCGATCCGACCGGCCAGCCCAACCGTCGCGCCAACCGGGCCACCGGCATCGGAGAAGAGCCCGGCGCCCCCGCTCAGGGTCGGGTCCACAGAGGGATCGGAAAACCTTTCGACGAGGTCCCGGGCCACGGCATCGAGATGCGCAGAATAATCCGGCGCAAGACTGTCGCGGATTGAAAAGTCTGCGGCGAGTGTCCCGCCGTCCAGCCGGTTCGAGCTGGCGCCCGGCGTCATGTCCTTGCCATTCAGAGTCAGCCCTGAAAGGGCTCCCGAGGACAGGCTCATGTCGGCGGTGATTTTCCCTGCCGGAACGAAGCCAAAGACTGCCGGCCGCCCGTCGAGCAGGACGGCGCCGCCGATCGAGACCAGGGCGATCTCACCGTTGTCGCGCTGAACTTCGCGCAGCGGCACGATTTCAGCGATGGAATCGACCAGCTTCTGCCGCTGGTCCATCAGTCCGGATGCGTCCCTGTCGGCCGAGGTCAGACGGACGACCTGCGCGTTCAGATCGTCGATCTGTCCGAGGGCCGTGTTCAACTGCTCGACCGATGCTGCGATACGGTCATCCGCCTGTTCGCGCTGCCGTTGCAGTTCCGCACTCGCCGTTCCGAACCTGTCCGCCAAATCCTGCGCAGCGCGCAGCACAGCGTCGAGGCTTGCCGCAGAGTCCGGGGTGGCCGCCGCCTCAACCAGGGCGGCCGAGAGGGAACTGGCCGCCACGCCGATCGATCCCTCGGTTTCCGGCGTGCCAAGTGCAGCTTCGATCGCCTGTTGGAAACGGGCCGCTTGCTGCGCTCCGGCTGTATTGGCCTCTGCTGCGCGGCGGTCGGAGATCAGGACCCTGTCCGTCACGCGCAGGACACCCGCCACCGTCACCCCCTGACCGCTGGCGGCGCTGCCCCGCGCCGAAAGCTGGATTTCGCGACGGGCGTATCCCTCGGTAAGGGCGTTGGCGATGTTTGACGAAACCAACTCGGTCGCGCGGCTGTTGGCCGTCAAACCGGATAGGGCATTGGATAGGGAGAGAGACAGGCTCATCAACGGTCCCCTTATCGCTTCAGGCTCGAGGCTTCCTGAAGCATCTCGTCGGCCGTCTGGATGACTTTCGCATTCGAGGAATAGGCCCGTTGAGTCCGGATCAGTTGCGTCAGTTCATTGGCTACGTCTGTCGTCGATTCCTCGCGTGAATAGCTCTGTATGGTGCCCGTCGGGCCATCGCCCGCATCCCACAGGAACATCGCGCCGCTGTCCGGCGTGACTTCGTAGGTCTGGTTGCTGCCGGCCTTCAGGCCGTTGACATTCGCAACGTCGACAAGCGGGATCTGATAGATGCGCCGGGTGAAGCCCTGGTCGTAGATGGCGTTGACATAGCCCTTCTCGTCGATCTCGACCGAGGTCACGCTGGCCACGGCCGAACCGTTCCGCGTCAGCGTGACCGGCGCGAACGTGTCGGACAGCTGCGTCATGCCGTCGATCGCGCCATAGGTGCCTATATCGAGTGCGATGTTTCCCCCGGCGACGGGGATAGATGCCTTGCCCGTCGCTGGATCATACGCGCCCCCGCTCGTCGTGGTGACCGATTTCAGCCTGCCGCCCGACCCTGCGGCATCCGAGAAAGTCAGGGTGTACTCACCGACAATAGCGTCCGAAGAGGCTGAATCGCGGATGGTCATCTTCCATTCGTTCGACGAACCTGATGCGGGCACCGTCGGCGCGAAGGAGATGTCCAGAGTCTGCGACATGCCACGCGAGTCGAAATACTCGAGCGACAGACTTTCGCCCGCGCTGGTGGCCCCCGCCGTTGTGGAGGTTGCCGGCAAGTTGACCTTGACGGCTGCTTCGGTCGTGGGGTTGGCGACGAACTGGTTCCAGTTGATCCGCACGGGCTGCAGACCCGAGGCACTGACCCGCGAATAGGCGTCGATCGTGCCGTCGGCATCCGCTGGCCAGCCGAGCAGGACCATTCCTGAACCGGTTGTCAGGATGCCCTCATCATCCGCTTTGAATGAGGCGGTCGTCATCAGGCGCAAGGGATAGCTCTCGCCGCCCGAGGTTGCAGCGGCCGAGGTGGTGACCGGAATCATCCCGCGTCCGTCGACCGCAAGGTCGGTGGCATTGCTGGTGCTGATCAGCGGTCCATTTTCGTCGATGGCGCGGGACGTTGATGCGCGTACGCCGCCGGCGGAATAGCGCGATGAATCGGACCCCTGCAGCACGAGTGCGGTGAAATCGGTTTCCGCGCGTCGGTAGCCGTAAGTCGCTGAGTTCGCGATATTGTCCGAAATCGTGGCGAGCCGCGTGGCGTTGGCATTCAGCCCCGCAACGCCGGCATTCATCGACGAAGAGATGGTCATTCGGAAGGTGCCCCCTGGCAGGTTTGAATTCAGCTCGGGGCAACCCTGCGGACTCAGCCTTAAGATCGGGCTAATGCCATCGCGCTAGCGATCGCGGCGCAGCAGGATGATTTCGATACGATTGTTCCTGATGGCCATCGGATTCGCCGCCACCGGCTGGGTGTCCGCCAGACCCGCCACCCTCCGCATCCGTTGCGGCGCCAGACCGTCGGCCACAAGGCCGCGACGGACGGCATCGGCCCGCTCGATGGACAACCTCCAGGCCGGATTGCTGCGTAACGTGATCGGATAGGCCCTGACATGGCCCTGCACGGCAACCTTGTTGGCCGCCAACGCAAAGACCTCGGCGACGACAGGAAGGATCTGGTTCAGGACCGGCTCCGGCGTGATGCCATCGGGGGCGAACAGGGGAGAGCCTTCGATATCGAACAGATCTACGATCAGTCCTTCGTCCGAGACCCGGGTCACGACATGACGCATCGCGCGCTCCATGGTCATGCTTTCGCCGCTGCGCGCCAGCAGGGCCTTTTCGAATTCCTTCAACTGGGCGTCGGTCGCATCCCTATGATCGGGTCTGGCGGGCGCGTTCTGCCCGCGTGCCTGACGGTCACGCGTCGCGCGGTCTTGCGAGGCCCCGGTTCCGCTTTGCGTGTAAGTCTGTTCGGAAAAGACGCTGTCCCCACCAAAGGCGCCATCGCCGCCCCCCGAGATCCGGTTGATCGGGATCGTCGGATTGAAATAATCCGCCAGCCCCTTGCGCTGCTTTTCTGTCGTCGCGTTCAGCAGCCACATCAGCATGAAGAAGGCCATCATCGCGGTGACGAAGTCAGCATAAGCCACTTTCCAGGCGCCTCCATGGTGCCCGTCACCCTTCACGACCTTCTTGCGCTTGATGATGACTGCCGCGGCGTTCGATTGCCCGGACATGCCTTCACCTGCTTTCACCCCGGCGCAGCATAGGAAGCCGGGAATGAAGCGGCGCTTAACAGCGGGCCTTTTAATGATCTGCGAAAAGGATGCGCCCCTCGCGGGCTGGACGAGGGGCGCCGGGGGTCAAGCCCTTGGGAGCCTTCAGCGTGTTTGACCCCGGATGCGGCATCGGACCGTCAGGCCGATGGCCGCATAGTCCCTGGCAAACTGCCAAGCACTGGTAAGACCAAGATCGGATTCGATGCGCATCATCCCGTCTGACGTTCTGCGGCTGCGGCTTTCGGGGCGCGTCGCAAGGAAATCCATAACGTCGGATCCGACGAGTTCGCGCTCCACATCGGCGAACAGATCCACGCGCAGGAAATCGCGGTTGACGACGATGTCACCGGGCGCAGCGAAGCGCTGCAGATGAAGGGCCGTTGCCCGGTCGAGTTGCGTTGCCGACGCCCCCGTGAACCTGCAGGCCGAAAGTCCTAGCCGGCGTGACTCGGCCCAGGCGGGCGAGCGCCGCGTGCTGCAGAACAGCATGTGCTCTGCCTGGGCCGGATTGGACACCGTGGCACGCAGCGACTTGTGCTGACGCAGATGCCTGCGGATCGCGTCTGCCCGGGCTGGATCGATGCCGCGCAGGACAGCGCCCTCAACTCCGGCAAGCCTCCGCCCGAGTTCGGCAGTCGGAACCGCAAGATGATCGGCAAGAAACGCAAGGTCCCCACCGAATTCCGCATCGCCGGCGAGCCTGACGGCAAGGTCCAGACGGGGGCCAGCCGGCGGTGAAAGAACGGGATCGAGCCGGACCGTCAGACCGAAGAGGGTCAGAAGGTCTGACAGTCGCCGGGCCTCCGGTTCCTGCAGGCGGTCCGCCAGCGTCGTGGGGAGCGACGACAGGCGGGCCGCAGCCTGAGACGGCTCGATCCCGAGAAGGCTGGCGATGGACGGGATCACCAGCGGCGCGGCCGGGGAAGCCGCGATGAGGTGGATGCAAAAGCTCCGCTCTGACGTCTGCACGGTCATCTGGTCGCTCCGACATTCCGGTTCTGCTGGATTCACCATGACCTCGATGTCGTGACGCTGCCGTAACGGCAACGTCAAAGGACCGTCAATGCGGCGCCGCAGCGATGACGGCAGACAGTCGAAAAGCGGAGAAGGGCCGTTACGGCGCGGAAGAGTGCCCGAATTTCAGCCAGCAGTCGGTTCTGCCGACCTTATCTGAGCCTTTGCCCCTCGCTGTCGAAATGGAAGGCGCGCTGCGAGTCGGGGGTAAGGTGAACACCTTCGTCGACGCTGAAGTCATGTTCGCCGAACAGCCTGACCGTCAGAAGCCCATGATCCGCCGTATTCACATAGACCAGCGTTTCGCCGCCGAGTTTCTCGACATGGCTGACCGTGCCCGCGATCTGACCGGCGTCACGCGAAATCGCCATGTGTTCCGGCCGGATCCCCACCGTCTCCGACCGCAGTCCGAGCCGGTCCGACTTCAGGAAGTTCATCTGCGGAGAGCCGATGAAGCCCGCAACAAAGGTATTGGCCGGATTGTTGTAAAGCTCCATCGGTGCCCCGACCTGTTCGATCTTCCCGGCGCGCAGCACCACGATCCGGTCGGCCAGGGTCATCGCTTCGACCTGATCATGCGTTACATAGATCATCGTGGCACTCAGTTCGCGGTGAAGCCGTGCGATCTCGATCCGGGTTGCCACCCGCAGCGCCGCGTCAAGGTTCGACAGCGGCTCGTCGAACAGGAACAGCTTCGGCGTCCGAACGATGGCCCGACCGATCGCAACCCGCTGGCGCTGGCCGCCAGAAAGTTCCGACGGCCGTCGGTCCAGCAACTGCTCCAACGAGAGCATCCCAGCCGCCCGATCCACCGCCTGCGCGATCTCGGTGCGGCTTTCGCCCGCCTGTTTCAGGGCCAGGCCCATGTTGTCCCGCACCGTCAGGTGCGGGTAGAGCGCGTAGCTTTGGAAGACCATCGCGATCTCTCGCCGGGCGGGTGGCAGCAAGGTCACGTCCTTGCCGTCGATCGAGACGGTGCCGCTTGTCGCGTCCTCCAGCCCCGCGATGATCCGCAGAAGCGTGGACTTGCCGCAGCCGGACGGGCCGACGAAGACGCAGAATTCGCCGTCGTTCACTGTCAGGTCCACGCCCTTGATCACATCGGTAGCGCCGAAGCTCTTGGTAACGGCGGAAAGGGTAAGGTCGCCCATGCGCGGCTCCTTCAGAGTTTGACCGGCTGGCCCGAGCGCACGCTTTCATCCGCGGCAAGGCAGATGGCGAGCGACTGGACCGCATCATTCATGTGGCGGGCAAGGTCGAGGTCCTGGGTGATCGCGCGCGCCACATAGGCCGCTTCGCGGTCGCAGAGCTCCTGATGGCCGGGCTCGTCGGCCATGCTCAGATCCTCGTCGCCGCGTGCGACCCGGTGGACCCGCAGAAGCGAGGTCTTGGTATGCGTGTCGATATCGTCCGATTTGGCGCTTTCCGGCATCCGGATCGACACCGCGCCGTTGGGGCTGACCACGTCCTTCACGAAGAACGCCGTATCCGACATCATCGGGCCCCAGCCAGCCTCGTACCAGCCAAGCGAGCCGTCTTGGAACAGCACCTGGAAATGGCCGTAGTTGTACATGTCGGGCGCGATCTCGTGTGACAGGCGCAGGCCCATGCCCCGCACCTCGACCGGCTGCGCATCGGTGATCTGGCACATGACGTCTACATAATGCACCCCGCAATCGACGATCGGCGGGGTGGTCTGCATCAGCGCCTTGTGCACCTCCCACGTCGGGCCCGAGCTTTGCTGGTTCAGGTTCAGCCGGAACACATACGGCCCGCCGAGCGCGCGCGCCTCCTCGATCAGCCGGATCCAGCTCGGATGGTGGCGTAGGATGTAGCCCACGACCACCTTGCGCCCGGTTTCGTGCGCCTTCGCCACGACCCGCTTGGCGTCCTCCACCGTGGTTGCCAGCGGCTTTTCGACAAAGACATGCGCCCCCGCCTCCATCGCCGCGACGGCATAGTCGGCATGACTGTCGGAATAGGTTGCGATGCAGACAAGATCAGGCTTCAGCCGGTCCAGCGCCTCTTGGAAATCGGCGGTGATCGCGTAGCCCTTCAGCTCTTCCGGCAGGTTTGCCGGGACAGAGCGGTTGACCAGCCCGACGATCTCGAACTCTGGGTTGTGGTGATAGGCCAGCGCATGGCTGCGCCCCATGTTGCCAAGACCGGCGACGAGGACACGGATCATTTCACGGCTCCCGCTGTGATGCCGCGGATCAACTGCCGCGAGAAGACAAGGTAAAGGACGAGAACCGGCAGGATGGCCAGCGACAACGCCGCCAGCACCGCGTTCCAGTTGGTCACGAACTGCCCGATGAAGACCTGGCTGCCGAGCGTGATTGTCTTGGTCGCCTCCGACGGTGCAAGGATCAGCGGGAACCACAGGTCGTTCCAGATCGGGATCATCGAAAAGACCGCGACCGTTGCCATGGCCGGGCGCACCAGCGGGACGACGAGAGTGAAGAAGATACGATATTCGCTCAGACCATCAATCCGGCCGGCGTTCTTCAGGTCGTCCGAGACCTGCTTCATGAACTCTGACAGGATGAAGACGGCAAGCGGCAGGCCCTGCGCCGTATAGACGAGGATCAGGGCTGTCAGTGTGTTTACAAGGCTGGCCGCCACCATCATCTGCAGGATCGCCACCGTTCCAAGCCGGATCGGGATCATGATCCCGAGCGCGAGGTAAAGCCCCATCAGCGTGTTGCCCTTGAACCGGTACTCTGACAGGGAAAAGGCCGCCATCGCGCCGAACAAGAGCACGAAGAACAGCGAGGCGACGGTGACGATCAGCGAGTTCAGGAAATACTGGAAGAAGTCGCCCTGCTGCAGCACCGTGGTGAAGCCAACCAGGTCGAAGGTCTCCGGCCCCGGCAGGGCCAGCGGCTCGGCGAAGATCGCCTTCCGCGTCTTCATCGAGTTGATGACGATCACGAAGACCGGGAACAGCGCGATCAGCGTGTAGGTGATAAGCACCGCATGCGCCGCGATCGTCCGGCCGAGATGGGAACGGGCCTGTGCCATCGCTGACCCCTCAGAACTGGTAGCGGCGGAGCCGCGTCTGGATGGTGAACAGGTAAAAGCAGACGCCGATGAGGATGATGAAGAACATCGCCGTCGCGATTGTTGCGCCCATGTGGGGATCGCCCAGTTGCAGCTGGAAGCCGAAGAAGGTCCGGTACAGGAACGTCCCCAGGATGTCGGTCGCGAAGTTCGGACCGGCCAGCGCCCCCTGCGCCACATAGATCAGGTCAAAGGCGTTGAAATTGCCGACGAAGGTCAGGATCGAGATGATCCCGATCGAAGGCAGGATCAGCGGCAGCTTGATCTTCCAGAACTGGCTCATGCCGGTGATTCCGTCCATCTCGGCGGCTTCCAGCACCTCGTCCGGGATCGACAAGAGGGCTGCATAGATCAGCATCATGGGGATGCCGATGAACTGCCAGACCGAGACGAGTGCCAGCGCTGTCAGCGCATATTCTTCCTTGCCCAGCCAAGGGGCGAACAGCGATTTCAGGCCGATGCCATCCAGCATGCCGGGCGCGATGCCCCAGATCGGCGACAGGATCAGTTTCCAGACGAAGCCGACGATGACGAAGGACAGGATTGTCGGGATGAAGATCGCGGTACGGTAGAAGGCCGCCATCCGCAGCCGCGGGCTCGACAGAAGTGCAGCCAAAAGGACGCCGATCGGGTTCTGGACCAGCATGTGGATGATGAAGAACCAGGTGTTGTTCTTCAGCGCGTTCCAGAACGAGGCCGACCAGCGCGGATCGGTGAACAGGGTGCGGAAGTTGTCCAGCCCGGCGAAGACAGTCTCCCGCGCTTCGTTCACGCGGAACAGCGACAGGTTCAGCGTGCCGAACAGCGGCACGATCATGATCGCGGTATAGACCAGCACTGCCGGTGCCAGGAACACCGGGATATGCCAGCGGATCGGCTTGCGTGCGGCCATCGCCCGCGCCCTCCTGTCCATTTTCCGTTGAAGAACACTGCGGGTGGTGCGGGGGGCTGGCAGCCCCCCGCTTCTATCGGATCAGCCGATCGTGGCCGCCGTCACTTTTGCTGCGGCGCGTACCAGGAGGCGAGCCCCTCCTGCAGCTTGGCCGCCGCTTCTTCCGGAGTCTGAGTGCCCTTGATCACGTTGGCCGAGGCCGTCCAGGTCTCGTTTTCCAGGTTCGGCGTGCCGCGCGACAGGATCTGGTAGGTCGAGCGAATCGTCGACTTGCACTTCTCGCGCCAGCTCACGAATTCCTGCGCAAGCGGGTCTTCCATCTTCACCGGGGTATTGTTGAGCGAGAAGAAGCCGGGCAGCGCGTTGGCATAAAGCGTCGCGAATTCCGGCGAGCCGACCCATTCGAGGAAGGCCTTGGCCTGATCCGCATGCGGCGAGGCCGCGTTCATGCCCATCGCGATGTCGGTATGGTCCGAGATGTAGCAGTCGTCGCCAGCATTCGGCACCGGCGGCGGGAATGCACCCATCTTGAACTGGGCCTGGGTGTTGAAGCCCGAGATTTCCCATGACCCCGCCGGGTAGATCGCGGCGCGGCCGAGCGTGAACAGGTTCTGGCTGTCGGGATAGGTCTGCGCCTCGAACCCGTCACCAAGATAAGGCTTCCACTTCGCAAGTTCGGTGAAGGGAGCAACCCATTGCGGATCGGTCAGCTTCTGCTCGCCCTTGATCAGCGCCAGGCGGCCTTCTTCGCCCTTCCAGTAGTTCGGGCCGATGTTCTGATAGCCCATCGTGGCCGCTTCCCACTGGTCATTGGTACCCATCGCCATCGGGATGTAGGTGCCGTCGGCCTTGATCTTGTCGAGGACCGCGAAGAATTCTTCCTCGGTCGTCGGCGGGGTCAGGCCGAGTGCGTCGAAGGCGTCCTTGTTGTAGATGAAGCCATGAATGACCGAGGCCATCGGCACGCAGAAGGTGGCCTTGCCGTCATCGGTCGACCAGGCCGACTTGGCCACGTCCGAGAAGTTGGCCATCGAGGTCAGGCCGGTGAGATCAGTCAGCTTGCCCTTGTTGTAAAGCTCAAGCGAAGCGTCGAAGGGCCGACAGGTGATGAGATCGCCCGCCGATCCCGCATCCAGCTTGGAGTTGAGAACGGCGTTGTACTCGGTCGGTGCGGAAGGCGCGAAGACGACCTTGATCCCCGGATGCGCGGCCTCGAACGCCGGGATCAGCTTGTCCTGCCAGATCGAAAGGTCATCGTTGCGCCAGCTTTCGATGGTCAGCGTCACGTCCTCCGCGTGGGCGGCGAAGGCACTTGCCAGCAGCGTACTGGTCAAGAGCGCGAAGCGAAGCGGTCTGGAATGCATTGGTCGTCTCTCCCTGTTGCGGGGCAGTCTGCCCCTGGTTTTACGTTCTCAGCGTTCGATCTCGCGCAGGGCAGGGCCAAGATGCCCGCCATGGCGGTCGAGAAGTTCGGCGGCCCGCGCAGGATCAGCACCAGCCGCGATCAGGATGGCCGGCTTGACCGCCCCCGCCGTCTGGCCAAGGGCGGCGCGCGCCTCTTGTGGCGTGGCGCCCGAAACCGCCGCGACGATGCGCGCCGCCCGGTCAACAAGCTTCGTGTTGTCGGCCACCACATTGACCATGTAGCCCTCGTGAACATGGCCAAGCCCGATCCCGAGCTGGACCGACAGCATGTTCAGGGCCACCTTCTGCGCCGTCGCCGCGCCGAGCCGGGTCGAACCCGCGACGATCTCGGCCCCCGTCTCGATCAGGATGGCGACATCTGCTGCGGCCAAAAGCGGGCTGCCCGCCACATTGGCGAACGCGATGACCGTCACGCCCAGGCTCTTCGCCTGCCGGGCGACCTCGACGGTGTATGGCGTGCGCCCCGAGGCAGACAGGCAAATGATCGCGTCCCCTTCCCCAAGCCCTGAAGTTGCGAGGTCGCGACCGGCAAGGCCAAGATCATCCTCGACTCCGCCGACCATATGGGAAAGCGCAGCCGTCCCGCCGGCGAACAGCATCGGTGTCCGCTCGGGCGCGATGCCGAAGGTTCCTGCAAGCTCAAGCCGGTCGGACAGCGCCATGAGGCCGGAACTTCCGGCTCCGGCGTAGCCAAGGCGATGTCCGCTCCGGAGCACTTTTGCGGCGATATCGGCGGCACGGGCCAGTGCCGGGAGGGCAGGGCGGATCGCGGCCACGGCACCTTGCTGAGCATCGAGCATGCGCGACAGCGCCACCTCGGCCGGCACGGCCTGCAAGCCCTGCGACAAAGGATTCCTGTCTTCCGTAGTGAGTCCAGCCATCCGAATCCCTCCTCCCAAGCGAATAATGCCAAATTAATACCAATTGTAAAGCGCCCAATGAAAATGACGTGTAAACCAACGAAAATCGCCGCATGAGCCCTTTTTCCTTTTCTTTTGGTATTGTTTTGGTATTCTTGGCCGCGGGAGGCGCTGATGGGACTTTTTTTGGGAATCGATGGGGGAGGTACGGGCTGTCGGGCGCGGATCGTTGACGATGCCGGTCGCATCCTGGGCGAAGGCGCTGCCGGCCCGGCCAATGTCACGACCGATAGCCACGGCACCTGCGCGAATATCCTGACCGCGACGCGGCAGGCCCTTCCCCAAGGCGCGGAGATCTCCGGCTTGCGGGCCGTCCTGGGGCTTGCCGGCGCGAATGTGCGTGACAGCGTTGCACGCCTGCTGCCCGGCCTGCCCTTCGCGCAGATTCGGGTCGTATCGGATGCCCTGACGGCCACCCGAGGCGCGCTGGGAACCGGGGAGGGCATCGTCGCGGCGATCGGTACGGGGTCGGTCTTTTCCCGCCAATGGCGCGGCGGCTATCGGCAGGTCGGCGGATGGGGCTTTGTTCTGGGAGATGAAGGATCGGGCGGATGGATCGGCCGGGCCATTCTGGCGCACGCCCTTCGGGCCCACGACGGGCTTTTTCCCGAAACCGATCTGACCCGTGACTTCATCCGGGAGCATGGCGGACCGGATGGCGTCGTTGCCTTTGCCCGCGACGCAAGGCCGACAGACTTTGCTCGCCTCGCCCCACGCGTTGCAACGAGTGACGATGATGCCGCCCGCAGGGTCATGGCAGCGGCTGCAGATGAAGTGGCAGCCTGGATTGCGCTGCTTCAGCCAGAAACCCCATTGCCTGTCGTGCTTCTGGGCGGTCTGGGAGAACACTTCGCGCGGCTGCTCGCCCCGCGATGGACGATCCGGCCCGCGTTGGGTACGGCGCTTGACGGCGCGGTCGCACTTGCGCGCGAGGAGGCGGCATGAACCGGATCTTCACTCCGGACGGCTTTGACGAGACGGGTTCGGGACCGCTCTACCTCCAGCTTCAGAAACGCATCTCGGAAGCGATTGCCTCGGGCCGTCTCGCGCCCGGCGACAGCCTGCCACCCGAGCGGGACATGGCGGCCCTTACTGGTTTGAGCCGCGTGACCGTGCGCAAGGCGGTGCAGGCGCTGGTTTCGGGCGGACAACTTCTGCAGAAGCGCGGATCCGGCACCTTCGTCGCCCCGCGCGTTGAAAAACTCGAGCAGGCCCTATCGCTCCTGACCTCGTTCACCGAGGACATGGCCCGGCGCGGCCGGACGGTGGAGTCGGTCTGGATCGCCCGCGGTCTTGCGGCCCCGGCGCCGGAAGAGGTGATGGCGCTTGGCCTCGGCGCGGAGGACCGTGTTGCCCGGCTGGAACGTGTGCGGTCGAGCGACGGCGTTCCGCTTGCCATCGAGCGGGCTTCGCTGCCCGCCTCTGTCCTGCCAGATCCCGAAGGGGTCGAGGGCTCGCTCTACAAGACGCTCGAGGCTCGGGGAATGCGCCCCGTGCGGGCCGTCCAGCGTATTTCGGCTGCCAATCTTGGCGCGAAGGACGCGGCGCTGCTGAACGTGGCGCCGGGTGTCGCCGGACTGCGGATCGAGCGCATCAGCTACCTGCCCTCGGGCCGCGTCGTGGAATTCACCCGCTCTCTCTATCGCGGCGATGCCTATGACTTCGCCGTCGAGCTGAAACTTGCCCCCGACGGGGAAAGGATCGTCACATGACCCAAAGCTACATGGCGGCCGAAGTCGCCGAGATTCCGCAAGCCGCCGCACGGTTCCTGGACCTTTCCAGACAGCCCATCGCCGAGACGGCGGCAGAGCTTCGTCGGGTCGATCCCCGGTTGATCGTGACGGTCGCAAGGGGCTCGTCGGACCACGCTGCGACCTATCTGAAATATGCGGTTGAGCTGCTGGCTGGCGTCCCCGTCGCCTCTGTCGGTCCGTCGATCGCCTCGATCTACAACCGTCCGCTTCGGCTGGACGGGGCGGCTTGCATCGGCATCTCGCAGTCCGGTCGCAGTCCCGACATTGTCGAGATGATGCGGGCAGCGGGGGCGGGCGGAGCGCTGAGCATCGCCATAACGAATTTCGCGGATTCGCCCATGGCGTCCGCCTCGGACCATTGCCTGCCTTTGCAGGCGGGGGCAGAGAAAAGCGTCGCCGCCACGAAGACCTTTGTCACATCGGTGCTCGCCGCACTCGCGGTTCTGGCAGAGTGGCAGCAGGACGATGCCCTGCGCACCGCCGTGGCTGATCTTCCCGAAGCCTTCGCCAAGGCCCTTGCGCTGGACTGGTCGCCCCTGTCAGCGCGCCTTGTCCGGGCGCAGTCGCTTTTCGTCCTGGGTCGTGGCCCCGGCTTCGCCATCGCGAACGAGGCTGCGCTGAAATTCAAGGAAACTTGCGGTCTGCATGCCGAGGCCTATTCCGCCGCCGAGGTCCTGCATGGGCCCGCCGCCATCGTTCAGGCCCGCTTTCCGGTCTTTGCCCTCGCGGTCGAAGATGCTGCGCAGGCGCAGGTCGTCGCCACAGCCGAGCGGCTTGCCGCTCAGGAAGCCGACGTCTTTATCACCGGCGCAGCGGCGAACGGAGCCGTGACGCTGCCGCTCGTTTCGGGTCTGCATCCGCTGGTGGCGCCGCTCATCGCGGTTGTCGCGTTCTACAAGTTCATCGAAGAGCTTGCGCGCCGCCGCGGTTTCGATCCCGACACTCCGCCGCATCTGCGCAAGGTGACGGAGACGATCTGATGCCTCTTATCCTCAGCGGCGCCCGCGTGTTCGATGGACAGCGCTTTCACGAGGACCACGCCGTCGTGGTCGAGGACGGTCGGGTTCTGTCCGTCCTGCCCGTTGCCGATGCGCCGTCGGGGCAACGGATGCGGCTTGACGGCGGTGTGCTGGCGCCCGGCCTGATCGACCTGCAGGTCAACGGCGGCGGGGGCCGCATGGTGGATGGCAGCACCACGGCGGATGTTCTAGCGCATGTTTGCGCGGCGCACGCGCGGCTGGGTGCGACGGGGATCCTTCCGACGCTCATCACGGACACGGCCGAGGCGACCGCGGCGGTCATCGAGGCCGGGATCGAGGCCGCCCGCCGCAAGGTGCCCGGGTTCCTGGGGTTGCATCTCGAGGGGCCGCATCTGGACCCTCGCCGCAAGGGTGCGCATGATCCGCGCCTGATCCGCCCGATGGATGCGACCGATCTTCAACGTCTGTGCGATGCCGCGAGACGGCTGCCCGCGCTGATGGTCACGCTGGCACCGGCAGCGGTCAATGCCGAACAGATCCGGGCGCTGCGCGCGGCGGGGGCCATCGTCAGCCTTGGCCATGCGGAGGCCACGGCTGAAGAGGTGCGGCTGGCGATCGCGGCTGGCGCAAATTGCGCCACGCATCTGTTCAACGCGATGAGCCAGCTTGGCAACCGCGAGCCGGGTATGGTGGGTACGATCCTGACCGAGGCGATCCCGGCCGGCCTGATCGCGGACGGAATCCATGTTCATCCGGCGGCGATGAAGATCGCCATGGCTGCCAATCCCGGGGGGTTATTCCTGGTCACCGATGCGATGTGCGTCGCCGGTTCGGACCTGACGGAATTCACCCTTGGAGGGCGGCGCATCCTGCGCCGTCAGGGTCGTTTGACGCTTGAGGACGGAACCTTGGCCGGGGCCGACCTAACCCTTCCCGAGGCCATCCGCTGCCTGATCACCGAAGTTGGCGTGGCCCCCGGAGCGGCGCTCGCCATGGCGACAAGCCGACCCGCGGCGGTGATCGGAGCGCAGGATTGGGCCGGGCGTATCGTCCCAGGGGGCGCTGCCGATCTTGTCCACCTTTCGTCTGACTGGCACCTGAAACAGGTCTGGCAGGCGGGGGCAGAATTGCTCTGAGGCCGGGGCAGGCAGACGTGCCGCCTGCCCCTTCGTTATCAGTCGTTCAGCCAACTGCGCATCGCGACAAGATCGTCCTGCATCACCGAGTGCCCCGCCCCCGGATAGACAAGGTGGCGGACCTCCGCCCCCAGGCCCTTGAGGACGGAGATGCTCTGTTCGACACGGGCCAACGGGATATGCGGATCGCGGGCATGGACACTGATCCAGACCTTCGATCCAGCACGCGATCCGGTATAGTCGAACAGTTTCGGTCTGTGGCCGTAAAGGGCGGGATCTGCGGGACCCGGCGCATCTCCGGTTCCGGCCAGCGCACCTGACAAAGCGAAGGCGCCGGCGAGACCCTCACCCCGCCGTGCAAAAGTCTCGAGTGCGAGGACGGCGCCTTGGCTGAAACCGGCCAGCCAGATCCGGTTTCTGGCCAGACCCTCGGCCTCCAGGGCCTGAATGGCTTTGTCGACCTCTGCCACCGCATTTGCCAGATAGGGCTCGATCTGTGCGGCCGGTGCGAGGAAGCTGACCGGCCACCAGCTTCCCCCCGGGGCGTCTGGCGCGACGGCCGCGACCTGGGGCAGGGCCAGATGCGGCACCAGCCCAAGGATGTCGGCCGAGTTCGACCCCCGTCCGTGCATCAGGACAAGCCCGGAGCGGGCCTGCCCTGACGCGGCACCGGCGCGCCTCACGATGCCACCTTCAGGGGCGGCAGGATGCGCTCGATGCGGTCGCGGATCGCCTCGTATTGCGGCGGCAGTTTCAGGGCCTCCCCGAGTGTCTGCACCGGTTCATCCACGGCAAAGCCGGGCGGATCGGTCGCGATCTCGAACAGGACACCGCCGGGTTCGCGGAAGTAGATCGCATTGAAATACTGCCGGTCGATCACCGGCGTAGTGCGGTGACCGAAGGAAAGCAGCCGATCCTGCCAGTCAATCTGTTCTTCGTTCGTGCGGGCCCGGAACGCGACATGGTGGATCGTACCGGCACCAGGTCGGCCGATCGACGGTTTGTCCGAACGGATCAGATCGACGATGTTGCCACGCTCGTCTCCGGGCGCAACAAGGCGCAGCCGCTCGATGCCGCCACTCGTCTCGTGACCTTTCTCCTCATAGCCGAACGCCTCTTTCAGAAGCCTTGACGTCGGACCGATGTCCCGTTCCCACAGGGTGACGGAATGGAACCCGTCCAGAACCTCGTCCGAGGTCCGGTCAGTCTCGATCAGTTCGACCGGGGCGCCGTCAGCGTCGCGCAACGTGATGTATTGCTGGCCAAAGCGCTCGTCGATCCCGGTAAAGTCGACGGCGGCGTCGCCCAGACGCTCCATCCACTCGGTGAACTTCCCCTTTGGCACGGAATAGGCATAGGCGCTGGCCATGCCGGGACCCGCCCGGCCGGGACCGGCATCGGCAAAGGGGAAAAACGTCAGGATCGTGCCGGGGGAGCCGCGCCTGTCGCCGTAATACAGGTGATAGGTGTCAGGCGCGTCGAAGTTTACGGTCTTCTTCACCAGCCGCTGTTTCAGTGTGCCGGTATAGAAATCGACATTCGCCTGCGCCGGACCAGAGATTGCCGTCACATGGTGGATGCCGGGGATGCTGATCTTCGTCATGATGACCTCGGATGCTTGGGGTCCGCAGTATGCGGTCCGCTTGCAGACAAAGATGGCATTTTGGTGCGCCATGTCACCCTGCGACTTCGCACCGAATTTGTGCGAAATGGGCCAATCCAAGATGCAATTCTCTGGCAAGCTGGCATGATGAGGACAGCCCTGCTGCGAACCCCGACAGACCAAAGAGGGGTGGACAGCCAGAGCGGGGGAGGAAAGTCATGCGAAACGATCATCTTGCGGCGGTCCTGGCCGCAGTCCTTGCGGCTTGGCAACCCGGCAACGCGCTCGCAGAAACGGCCGGCTCTGCCACCGACGTCACGGATGCGGGTCGTGACCAGTCTGCGGCGACCGACGGGCTGTTGAGCGCGGAGGATCTCGATACCCTGACCGCTCCCATCGCGTTGTTTCCGGACAGCCTGCTGACGCAGGTCATGATGGCGTCGACCTATCCCATCGACATCGTGAAGGCGGACAGGTTCCTGCGCGACAATCCCGATCTGGCCGACAAGGAACGCGCAGCTGGCGCAGAGACCCAGAGCTGGGACCCGAGTGTTCAAGCGTTGGCTGCCGGATTTCCCGACATCGTCTCGCGCATGGCCGACAACATAGACTGGACCGAGCAGATGGGTCAGGCGGTCCTGACACAGACCGACGACGTTCTCGACAGTGTGCAGCGGTTGCGGGAACAGGCCAAGGCGAATGGCTATCTGGAATCGAATGACGCCCAGACAGTCGAGGTCACGAATGACAACACCATCATCGTGCAGCCGGCCGACCCGGATGTCGTCTATGTGCCAAGCTATGACAGCAGCGTGGTCTATACCCAGCCCGCGCCGGCCAATCCCGTCTATATCTCGGACGGCACCAACTGGGGCGATGCGCTTGCCACCGGCGCGATCGTCTTCGGCACGGCGATGATCCTGGACGAGATCTTCGACGATGACGATCCCTGGGACAACTACTGGCGCGGCCCGCCGGTGATCGATTGGAACGACGGCGACTTCTATCCGCGGCCAGGCGGGATCAATGTCAACGGCGACATCAACATCGACAATGACCGGTTCACCAACATCAACCGTGACAACGTCCAGATCGACCGCGACAAGATCAACGCCGGCAACAGGATCGGCGATCTTGATCGCAATCAGCTTGATCGTCAGTTCGACGGCAGCTTCAAGCCCGGCGACGACCGCCGGTCAGACGCCCTTGCCAAGATCGAAAACCGCAAGGCAACCGGTGAAGGCGTCGCGCGGGTGCGCAACTCCGAAGGCGGGGGTTTGGCGGCAGGTGCGGCAGCGGGCGCCGCAGCCGGAGCGGCCGCGGGCAAGATCAAAAAGCCGGACAACGCCTTGCCCAAGGTCAACAAGCCTGCAGCGACAAAACTGCCCGCGAAGGTGAATAAACCCGCCAATGTCAGCCGCCCAGCCAATGTGTCGAAACCGACCGCTGCCGTTCGTCCTGCCAACGTCAGCAAGCCATCCAGATCTTCGGCAATGGAACGGACGGGCGGCAGCAGGGCGAAGGCGGCGTCAAGCCGCGGGCACGCCAGCGCCGGCCGGAGGAGGTAAGACCATGAAACACATCATCGCCGCTTCCGCCGCCCTGGTCTTCGCCGCCTCGCCCCTGCGGGCCGAACCGGCGAAATACGCCTCACCCGATGCGGCCGTCGATGCCGTCATCGCCGCACTTGAGGCGCGAGACCGGGACGCCCTGCTTACGGTCTTCGGTCCCGAGAACGAGGATGTCGCCTTTACCGGTGACACCGACCGGGATGTCGAGATCTGGACCGGGTTCCTGCGCGACTACCGCCGCCGGCACAGCATCGAGATGGAAGGGGCGGACCGCGCGATCCTACATATCGGCCGCGAGGACTGGCCCTTTCCAGCGCCAATCATAGAGTCCTCCGGGTCGTGGTCCTTCGACGGCGCGGCGGCGCGCGAAGAGGTTCTGATGCGGCGCATCGGCCTGAACGAGCTTGACGTGATCGACCTCATGCATCGTGCCGTCGCCGTGCAGTCCGCCTATCGGCAAAAGGATCACGACGGCGACGGGGTCATGGAATTCGCCTCGTCGATCCTCAGTACGCCGGGGCACCGAGACGGTCTTTACTGGCCGTCCGAGCCAGGGACGGAAGAAAGCCCGATCGGGGAATTCCTGGCGCGCGCTTCAGACAGCGGCTTCAGCATCGACGGGAAAGACCAGGAGCCGGACCCCTATCTTGGCTACTATTTCCGCATTCTGCAGAAGCAGGGGCCGGGCGCGCCAGGTGGAGCGTACGACTACATGATCGACGGCAACATGATCGCCGGCCACGCCCTGCTTGCCTATCCGGCCGCCTATGGCGAGACCGGCATCATGAGCTTCATCGTCGGAGAGAATGGCGTCGTCTACGAAAAGGACCTTGGCGCAGACACCCTGACGGCCGCAGAGGCAATCGGCAGCTTCGATCCCGGTGCCGGCTGGGCGCCGGCCGAGTGACATTCGGAACAAACGCGCACAGGCCATCTCTGTCGGACGCCTGTGCGCGTCTGCCGGTGTGAGGAAACGACTGGTTTAACCGTAGCCTCGAACAAGTGCGGACGAAACGAGTGTCCATCCGTCGGCTATGACGAAAAAAGCCAGCTTGAACGGCAACGACACCGCTGCCGGCGGGACCATCATCATCCCCATCGACATCAGCACAGCCGCCACGACGAGGTCGATGATCAGGAACGGCAGGTAGATCAGGAAGCCGATCTCGAATGCACGCTGGATTTCGCTCAGCATGAAACTGGGCACCAGCAGGGACAGCGGCGCGTCTGCAATGGCAGTCGACCCCTCGACAGGGCGCAGGTCGCGGAGCGTCGCAAAGGTCTGGGGATCAACGCGCAGGGCCATGAATCCGCGAAAAGGTGTCACAGCGGCGGGGATTGCCTGGTCGATCTGGATCTGGCCCGCGATCAGCGGTTGCGCCCCGTCCTGCCAGGCCCGGGTGAAAACGGGATCCATCACATACCAGGTCAGGAACAGCGCAAGACTAACAATGACCATGTTCGGGGGCGACTGCTGCAATCCTATCGCCTGACGCAGGATCGACAATACGGTCACGACGAAGGGAAAGCAGGTGACCATGACAGCAAGGCCGGGCGCAAGACTCAGCAGGGTCACGAGCGTGATAAGCTGGATGCTGCGCGCCGCAAGCGAGGTTTCACTGCCAAGATCGACGGTGATCTGCTGGGCCAGCGCCGGACCGCCTGCAACCAAAAGGATCGCCAAGGCGGCGAGGGCCAGCATCCTCCTCCCTCCGGTCATCACAGGCCTCCGCGAAGGTTGGCGACTTCGGTCAGCCGGACGGCAAGCTGGCCGGCATGATCCCCGTCCAGTTCGGTGAGTTCGCCCCGGGCGATAAGCCGGTCACCAACGTAGAGCTCGACCGGGTCGTCGACCCTGCGATCAAGGATAAGGACCGCGTCTCGCTGCAACCGCAACAGGTCCCGGATCTGCGGTCGCGCCCGTCCCACCGAAATAACGACTTCGATCGGTACCTGCGAGAAGGGCGTCTGGTCGCTGCTGTCATCCATGTTTTCGCTCTCCTTCGACAACCTGATAGAAGCGCTGCAGGCTGGCCGTTATTTCTTCTGCAGCATGCTGCAGGTCGATGCGCATCTCGCCCCCCTCGAAGATCAGGAAAACCTGCCCCTCGCCCAAAGAAGGCTCTTCGCGGATGCGCACGGGCAAGCCGGCGGTCGCCTCCAGCAGCGGTTCGACCGCCGGACGGGCTACCGGGTTCAGGACGATCGTCACCGGCACTTCGGAGGATCGTTCGGCAAACGGCATCAGTGCTTCCAGTACGGTCGGCGCAAGTGCCTCTCGCGCCAACTGAGGTACGATATGGCAGGCCATTTCCTGCAGGAGCGGGCCGAGTGCGCGCAGGATGTGGCTCCGCGCCTCGTGATAGGTGAAGGACAGGGATTGGAGATTGCGGGCAATGTCCGCCCGCAACTTCGTCTGTTCTTCTGCTTCAGTAGCCGCCGCGTCTTCCCAGCCCGCAGCATAGCCGGACTCGTAGGCCGCCAGCCGCAACTCCTCAAGATCGGCGCCAACGGGAACCGTCCCTTCCAGCGCTGGCCGGTCGTCGCTGTCAAAGACTTCGAGCTTCAGCGGCGGCATCAGACCTTCTCCTCGCGATCGTCCATCCAGCTACGCAGGATTTCGAGCGACTCTGCCTGTCGCTGTTCGATCAGCCGCCTGAGCCGTGCGACCGGGTCGGCGGCGTCGCCCGCGCCGGCAGCAAGCGCGGGCAGAGGAAAGTCGCCGCTGTCATCAATCTCGCCGGTCAGCACGTCCGGTCCCGAAAGGACCTCGACCGGGGAGGGAAGCGCCAGGGCGGGGGCGCGCGCGCCCTCCGGCCGCGCGGAACGGCCCAGCACCATCGGGCGGACAACGAACAGGCCAAGGATCAGGGCGACGGCCGCCAGAACTCCGCCGCGAGCCAGTGAGTCGAGGTCGAGACGTCCAAGCAGGCCGGCCTCGACCACGCTGCCGTCCTGCGAGCGCGGAAGAAACGGCATCGAGCGAAGGGTAATCTGGTCGCCGCGGGCCTGGTCGAATCCAACGGCGGACTGAACCAGCTCGCGCAGAAGGTCGAGTTCTTCCTGCGGCCGCGGCTCCGCAACGGGAACGCCGTCCGCGCCCGGCTTTGCCGGATCGTTGAGCAGGACGGCAACGCTCAGACGCCTGATCGCCCCCGGCGCTCGCTCGACCTGGCGCTGCGTCTCGGACAATTCGTAGGTAATGCGTTCGCGGTTGCTCGCCTGGTTGCTCTGATTCTTGTCCCCGGTGTTGGACTGGTTGTCGGGCAGGTTGGAGGCGACCGTTACCTGCCCCGCGCCGTCGTTCGAAGATGAGCTTTCCTTCTTTTCCTCGGTGTCCGTCGAGGAGGCGACCCGGCCGGAAGGGTCAAACCGCCGCTCGCTGAGGGACTCGCGATCCGTTGCAAGGTCGACCGTTATCTCGACAACCGCATTGCCTGTCCCAACCCGCGCCTCGAGCAGACGTTCGACGCGGCGCTTCAGTTCCTGCGCCCGGCTGTCGGCGTCCCCGCCAAGAACGCCGGACTCATCACCGGTTGAAATCAGGCCGCCTTCGCTGTCGATGACCTCGACCGCCTCTGGTCGCAATCCGGCAACCGCCGACGCCACCAGATGCTTGACCGCCCGCGCCTGCGCAGCGGTAATGCTGCTGCCAGACGTGGTCACGGTCACGCTGGCGGTCGGGGAAACATCCGGTCGAAACGGCTGGGGATCGGATCGGGCGATGTGAACGCGCGCCTGCCTGACCTGCGGCAGCGCAAGAATGGTTCGCGCCAGTTCCCCCTCCTTCGCGCGCCAGTAGGCGGCATCAAACATCTCGGAGGTCGTGCCGAAGCCCGACAGCGAATCGAGCAGTTCATAGCCTGCCGCCCCGGTTGCCGGCAGGCCGTCGGCCGCTAGAGCCAGACGAACTTCATCCCGCTGATCCGCAGGCACATAGATCGAATCGCCACGCACATCGTGCGCCACACCGCGCTGATCCAGCGCGGCAATGACCTTGCCCGCCTCGGCAGGGTCGAGCCCCGCATAAAGGAGCGCCATGCCGGGTTCAGCCGCGCTCCGCGCCAGCGCCAGAACCGCCAGAAAGACCCCTGCCGTGGCACCCGCCACGATCAGCCGCTTCCGCAAATCCAGTTTCGACCAGAAAGAAAGAAGGCCGCGCAAATCATCCTCCAGCCGCCAGGCTTCTGCCCGTGTGGCAGCACCTTGCGGAGGACGAACTTAACATTCGGTTAGCCTCATTCGACTTTACTCGGATGCGACCAACAGAAGGAGCCGCAGATGAGCGAGACCGCATCAAGCGACAGCGACGAAAGGCCGAAACGGGGCCCGAAGCGGCTCTTGCTCACTGGCCTTGTGGCGCTGATGGCTGCAGGTGGTGCGTTTGGCGCAACCTATCTTGGACTAATCCCGATCGGCGGTTCGCATGAGCGGGGGAAAGACGGCGACACGTCCAACCCTCTGGCCGAGCTTGGGTTTGTGGCAATTCCCCCGCTGATCGTATCACTCGGCGCGGCCGAGGAGGGTCGCCATCTTCGCTTCGTGGCCCAGATCGAAACCTCGAAGTCTGGCACCTCGGAGGTCGAACACCTGATGCCGCGGATCGTCGATGTCATCAACGGGTACCTGCGCGCTGTTGATGTCGCGCAGCTCGAGGATCCCTCGGCGCTGATCCGCCTGCGCGCACAAATCCTCAGGCGGGTGCAGATGGTCACTGGTCCCGATCAGGTCCGCGATGTCCTTATCACCGAATTTGTCCTGAGCTGAGGGCGAAATGACATTCCTGGCTGACACACTCCTTGCGGCAGGATCGATTGGCGCAGCGGTCTATTGCTATGTCCTGTCGCAACGCCTGAGTCGGTTCTCGAAACTCGAAGGCGGCATAGGCGGCGCTGTCGCCGTGCTGTCGGCGCAGGTGGATGACATGACGGTGGTCCTCCGCAACGCCCAGACCGCCGCGCTTGGCTCGGCCGGGGCGCTGGAAGAGCTGACCAACCGGGCCGAAGCTGCGGCGACCCGGCTCGAACTGATGCTCGCGTCACTTCACGACCTGCCAGAGACCGGCTCTGTTGGGTCGCACCGTCGGGTCGTCCGCCGCCGGACGCCACGCGCCGTCGAGTTGGCCGAATGACCGGCGGAACCCTGCTTCGTGGCAAGGGACCGCTCGCGGTTATCGCGCTTCTTCTTGCCACATCGGGCGCTTTGCGCATCGGTCTCGGGATCGGCGAGGCTGTCGCGAACGCACCGGCCTTGTCCTCTGAACCCATGGTCTGCCCGGCGCCTCCGATGGCGGTGGTCGAGGCGCTTTCGGAACGGGAAAAAAGGGTTCGCGTGCTGGAAGCTGCAATCGCCAACCGCATGGCGGCGCTGGCACTTGCAAACAAGGCGATCGATGGCCGGCTGGCAGCGCTTAGCGCGGCAACACAGGAGCTTTCGAAAACCATCGCACTCGCGGACGGCGCAGCGGAAAACGATCTGTCGAGGCTGACATCGGTCTACGAAGCGATGAAACCGAAGGAGGCCGCAGCTCTCTTTGCGGCGATGTCGCCCGATTTCGCCGCCGGGTTTCTGGCGCGGATGAAGCCGGAAGCGGCCGCCGGAATTCTTGGCAGCATGCCCGCGGACAAGGCCTATGCCATGTCGGTCATCCTGGCCGGCCGCAATGCGCGGGCTCCGACCGAGTGAAGCGGTTTGTTAACGGCAGGCTGACAGGCTCGCGGTCAAACAAAGGATAGGACTTTCATGTTCGGCGCCATTGGCTTTGTCGTCATCTTCGCCATGGTCTTCGGCGGCTACGTTGCCGCCGGGGGCAAGCTGGCGATCATTTTTCACTCGCTGCCGTTCGAGATGATGATGATCGGTGGTGCGGCGACCGGTGCCTTCCTGATCTCGAACGACCTTGCCACGGTCAAGGGCTCGGCAAAGGGAATCGTGACGGCCTTTCGCGGGCCGCGGTGGAAGCCCACCGATTTTCGCGACCTGCTCTGCCTCCTGTTCGAGCTGATCCGTATCGCGCGCAGCAATCCCGTCGCGCTGGAGGAGCACATCGAAAGCCCCTCTTCCTCGCCCCTGTTCAGTCGCTATCCCCGCATCCAGGCAGACCATGAGGCAGTCGACCTGATCTGTGACACGATGCGCGCTGCATCGATGAACTATGACGATCCGCATCAGGTAGAGGAGGTCCTCGACAAACGGGTGGAGCTGCAACTTCACCACCAGCTGCATGTCAGCCATGCCCTGCAATCGGTGGCGGACGGTCTGCCTGCGCTCGGAATTGTTGCGGCGGTTCTGGGCGTCATCAAGACGATGGGGTCGATTGATCAGCCGCCGGAAATCCTTGGCAAGATGATCGGGGGGGCCCTGGTCGGGACCTTTCTGGGTGTATTCCTGGCCTACGGATTCGTCAGCCCCATCGCCGCGCGGCTCAAGACGGTCATCGAGGAGGACCAGCACTTCTATTCCCTGATCCGCGAGGTTCTTGTCGCGAACCTGTACAATCACCCGGCCAACATCTGCATCGAGGTGGGCCGACAAAACACGCCGCATGCGGTGCGACCAAGCTTCGGTGATCTGGAAGAGGCACTGCGCGGCCTGCGTAAGGAAGCCGCATGATCCGACGGTTGCTCCCTGTCGCGGCAATCGTGTTTCTGCCGCTTGTGCCGTGTTCCGTCAGGGCGGAAACGGTCCGTGTCCTCACGGGCGATCATGCCGGCTTCACTCGCCTGGTCCTGGATCTCGCGCAGCCGACGGATGCCCAGGTGAACCGTACCGACGACGGCTATGAACTGCGCCTTCTCCGCTCTGATGTCCGGTTCGACTTGTCGCAGGCATATCGGAGCATAACGCGTTCGAGGCTTGGCACAATTTGGGTTGATCCCGGGTCGGGGGCCCTTCAGCTTGGCGTGGACTGCGCCTGTCATGCCCGCGTCGAACGGCTGAGCGGGGATGTACTTGTGCTTGATCTCGTCGACGGCCCGGCGCCGCCAGAGTCCCTGTGGGAAACGCGGTCGGATGGCGCACCGGCCCCACCGCTTCAATCCCCACGTGAAATGCGACCGCGGCCGCGACCCGTTCTTGCCTCCACCTTGCCGGACCTGCTTGCCCTCGGCCTGCCACGTCCGACCCTGCCAGCCATCCCGGATCGGCAATCACTGCCGTTGCGCGACGATCTGCTGGACGGCTTTGCCAGGGCGGCCACCGCGGGGCTGGTCGATCCGGCGGAAAACCTCGTATCCCTTGGGGAAGGTCATGGCTTTTCTCCCCAGATCGGAACGCGGCTAGGCGACTTGCCGCAGGTCTCGCTGGCGTCACCGAACGATCCTGCTCCGCCGGTAACTGCTGAAGGGGCCAAATGCATCGAGGACGACAGGCTCGCCGTCGAAACCTGGGCCGATGGGCAACCATTTGCTGTCTCGGCAGCGGCGCACGATGCGGCGCTGCTCGGGGAATTCGACCGCGTCGATCCCGACGGCCTGTCCGCCGCAGTCAGGTTCTATCTCTATTACGGTTTTGGTGCGGAAAGTGCCGCCCTGCTGGATGCCTTTCCGAATTCCCTGCCTGACGCGGATCTCTGGCGGGCGATGGCGATGCTTCTTGATGGAGCCACGGTTGCAGCGCGATCCCGCTCGCCGCTGCTCGAGGAGCAGGCGGCTTGCAATGGCAAGGCGGCGCTCTGGGCGGCGCTGTCGACAGATCATCCGGGCAAGCTGCCAGGGCTCGACCGGGCGGCGCTGCGGCAGGCGTTCTCGGCCCTGCCAGGCCATCTGCGGCAGTTGCTCGGGCCGCGCCTTGCGGAAAGACTGATGAATGACGGCGACATGGCAACTGCGCGAGCCGTGATGGACGCGACCGACCGTGCGCCGGGCCCGGCCAGCCCTGCCGAACGACTGGCTAGCGCCTATCTCGCAACCCGCGAAGGCGACGCATTAGAAGGCGAGCGCATCGCCAGTTCGGTGTTGCCCGATGCCGGACCGGATCGAGTGAATGCCCTGATCGCAAAAGCGAAAGCGCAACTCGCCCAGAGGCAAGCCGTCGATCCCGTGCTTCTGGGCGACCTCGCTTCGATCGCGGGGGAGGTCGGAGACGGGCCGGAAGGGGATGAACTTGCCCGGACGCGGGCTTTGGCCACAGCTTCCGCAGGTGATTACGGGCAGGCCTTTGCCCTTGCAGCGCCGCTGCCGCCGTCGGTGCACGTCGATCTCTGGACCATGCTGGCAAGCAGCGGGCCGGATTCGGCGATTGTTACATATGCGCTGGACCCGAGGACGGCTCCCGCTGCTCTACCACTTCAGACACGCTTGCGGCTTTCCGAGCGGCTGCTCGCGCTCGGATTCCCGTCGGAGGCCATGCGCTGGACACCAGGTCGCGATCCGGCTGAGCGACTGGTCGCGGCTCGGGCCGAGCTGCTTGGCGGGGACGCGCGGGCAGCCCTTACGCTGATCGCGGGGGACGAAAGCGAAGCTGCGGACGAGATCCGGGCGCCGGCAATGGTGCAACTCGGCGAGTTCGAACCCGCAACCGCCGCCTACGAACGGCTGGGGGACGAAAAGGGCGCTGCAACTGCGCTTTGGCAAAGCCAGAACTGGACCGGCTGGCTGGAGAAGGCGGACGCCCCCGGAAAAAGGCACGTTGCCCACCTGCTTGCCCCCTTGCCGGGTTTTGATGCCACGTCCTCCACTCCGCTTGCCCAAGGTCGGGAATTGGTCGCGGATGCAGAAGCGGCGGCGCAAGGGATCGATGCTGTCCTGGCTTCAGCGCCTTCGCCCTGATCGTAGTTACCGAATCGAAAGACCTGGCGGCCAAAGGTTGGCGGGTGCTTGCCTGCAGGGGCCATCCGGGTGAAACCCACGTTCCGAAAACCTGTCGTTAGACAACCGATCCGGCTGGTCGCGGCCCTTGCCCTCATGCTGGCCGGCGGTTCCGCTGAAACAGCCCCATCGCCCGCCCAACTTTGTGAAACTGCCGCGACAAAAGCGGCAGACAGTTATGGCGTTCCGCGGTCAGTCATGATGGCCATCGCCATTGCCGAAACCGGGCGCCGGGACGGCGGTGCTTTGCGCCCTTGGCCCTGGGCCATCAATTTCGGTGGCGAGGGGCATTGGTTCGCAACCGAAGCCGAAGCGGTCGAGGCGGCCATGGCGAGGCAGGCCGAAGGACAATCGAATTTCGACGTGGGCTGCTTTCAGATCAATTACCGCTGGCATGGCGCGGCCTTTGCCTCGCTCGACGAGATGATCGATCCGGAAACGAATGCCCGATATGCCGCGAAGTTCTTGGCCGATCTTCATGCGCGCCACGGCACTTGGGACGAAGCCGCAGCGGCATACCACTCCAGCACGGCGGAACTCGCGGTGGAATACCGCTCGCGGTTTGAAGCGATCCAGGACGGCCTTGCGCCGGGGGCCGAGGCATTGGCCGAGCGGATCAACCGCTTTCCCTTGCTTCGCGCCGGCGCGGCAGGAAGCATAGGCTCTATTGTCCCCGCCCAAGGCGGGCTCGGGCTGGCATTTCTGGGGGGACCATGACGCTTCCTTCCATCCAGATCCGTGACATGTTCCAGCCGACGATCCTGCTTGCCCTGGCGCTTATGGCGGTTATCGCGATGATGGTGCTGCCTGTTCCTGCGGCAATACTCGATCTCGGCCTCGCCCTGTCGTTCGCGCTCGCGATCCTCATGCTGACGGTCGCGCTTTTCATCGAGCGGCCACTGGATTTCTCGGCGTTCCCCACGGTGCTTCTGGCAAGCCTGCTGCTCCGGCTTTCACTCAACGTCTCGTCCACCAAGCTCATCATCGGGCAGGGACATACCGGCACGGCGGCGGCGGGAAAGGTGATCGAGGGTTTCGCCAATTTCATCATGGGCGGCAGCATCCTTCAGGGGGTTGTGATCTTCTGCGTGCTGCTGATCGTCAACTTCGTCGTCATCACCAAGGGCGCGGGCCGCATGGCCGAGGTCGGCGCCCGCTTTGCGCTCGATGGCATGCCGGGCCGCCAGCTTGCCATTGATGCTGACATGGCTGCTGGCGCGATCGACCATGCCGAGGCCAAGGCGAGGCGCGAGCGCGAACTGGATGAAACGAACTTCTTCGGCTCGCTCGATGGCGCGTCAAAATTCGTCAAGGGCGATGCCATCGCAGGTCTACTCATCACCGCCCTGAACATCGTCATGGGTCTGGTGATGGGAATTGTCGTTCATGGCATGCCGGTTGGCCATGCCTTCGAGACCTATGCAATCCTTACGGTCGGTGACGGTCTTGTCAGCCAGATCCCAGCAGTTGTCATCTCGGTAGCGACCGCGCTGCTCCTGTCACGCGGGGGGTCGCGCGGCACCGCGGATCTGGCCTTCTTCCGCCAGCTGGGGCGATATCCCGGCGCGCTCGGCACTGTCGCGGTGCTGATGCTGCTGTTTGCGCTGGTGCCGGGCCTGCCCTTCCTGCCCTTCATCACTGGCGGCCTGGCTCTGGCGGCGATCGCCTATCAGACACGGCGCACCGCCAAGCGGCCTGAGGCCGCACCGGTCGTTGTCGCGCCCGCCAAAGGGCCACTGGGCGATATTCTGGATTTCGACGAAATTCATGTCGAGTTTGCCAGCAACCTTGTCCCGCTTGCGCTCGACCAGGCGACCGGTCTGGATGCGCGCATCGGCAACATGCGCAACCACATCGCGACGACCTATGGGCTGATCCTGCCGGACATCCGCCTGACCGATGATCCGTTGTTGCCGGACGGCAGTTACAGGATCCGCCTGCAGGGGGTCGAAGTCGCCCGCGACCGACTGCTGCCCGATCGCGTCTTGGCCCTTGCCGGCGACATGACGCAGTTGGCCGAAGGGCTTGACGTTCGCGAGCCGGTCTACGGCGCTCCTGCGCGCTGGATTGCGACCGATGCGCAGGACGAGGCCGCCCTGTCCGGTCTGACCGTTGTCACCCCGGCCGAGGTTCTGGCGACACACCTGCTCGAGGTGCTCAAATCCAACCTTGGCCGCCTGCTTTCACCCCGAAGCCTGCGCCGGCTTCTGGATGAATTCGTCAACCTTTCGGATGCAGCCCGCGCAGATGCCAACCGGCGCCTGCTGGACGAGTTCATCCCGGAAAAGGTTCCGGTCGACATGCTGGTTTCCGTTTTGCGCCTGCTTCTGGAAGAGCGTGTTTCGATCCGCAACCTGCCCCTTATTCTTGAAGCGATCGCCGCTGGCCGCCAGCTTGGCCGACCCGAAGCAGTCTGCGATCACGTCCGCCAACGTCTGGGGTTCCAGATCGTCGCCGACCTGAAGCGGCCAGACGGGTCGATCCCGCTTCTGCAGCTTGCACCCGAATGGGAGAAGGTCTTTGCCTCATACCAGATCGACGGCGAGCGTGGCCCGCGGGATGTCGCCCTTCCGCCCGAGCAGTTCACCCGCCTGGCCAATGCGATTGCGCAAAAGCAGGTTCAGGCCAATGAAACCGGCGTCCAGCCAGCACTTGTCACCTCGTCTGTTCGGCGGCGCTTCCTCCGCTCGGTCGTCGCTGCAAGGGGCCTGGCGCTGCCGGTGCTTTCCTACGAAGAGATCGGACTGGAGGCGAAGCCTGCGATGGTCGGCGTGGTTCCGGCATGACGCCGCCGATGGATGATCTGGCTCGGCTGAGCGGCCTGACCGTTGACCTTGTCCGGACCGCGCTTCTGGTCTTCGTACGGGTAGGAGCGGCCATTGCCCTTGTCCCGGGTCTGGGGGAGGCGACTATTCCAGCCCGGGTCAGACTGGCCTTGGCGCTGGCCTATGCAACCGTGGTTACGCCATCGGTCATGCCGCAAGCAAGCCAGGACGGACCGGTGACACTGCCCCTGCTTGCCGAGACTGCAGCAGGGCTGGCGCTCGGCTTCGGTTTCCGGATGTTGGTCGTAACCTTGCAGATTGCGGCCTCGATCGCGGCTCAGTCCACGTCGCTTGCCCAGATGATAGCCGGCGTCGGCCCAGAGCCGCAACCGGCCATCGGCCAGCTCTGGACGGCGGCCGGGTTGGCTCTTGCGATGATGGCGGGCCTGCATGTGCGCCTGGCGGTCGCAATGATCGCCAGCTACGGCTTCTGGCCAATGGGGGGGCTACCTGATCCGGCGCAGCTTGCTCAACTGGGCCTTGGCCAGATCTCGCGGGGCTTTTCGCTGGCCCTGTCGCTTGCCATGCCCTTCGTGATCGGCGGCTTTCTCTACAACCTGTCCATCGCGATCATCAACCGCGCGATGCCGCAACTCATGGTGTCGATGATCGGCGCCCCCGCCCTTGCCTGGCTGGGGTTGCTCCTGCTGCTTCTGGCCACGCCGGTCCTGCTGCCGCTTTGGCAATCCGCGCTGGTCGGCGGCCTTGCATCTCCATTAACGGTGCGGCAGTGAGCGACGAGGATGCCGGCGAGAAATCGCATGAGGCAAGTCCCCGCCGGCTGGAACAGGCACGCCAGCGTGGGGATGTTCCCCGATCGCAGGAGCTCATTTCGTCCGCCGCACTGGCCGGACTTGTCGCTGCCCTGCTTGGACCGGGCCGTCAGGTGCCAGAGCGGGTCGGCTCGGTGCTGCAACAGATGCTCTCTCCTTCCGCGCCGGGCGCTGGTCGCTGGCGCACCGCACTGGAACCTCCTCTTGTCGAAATACTCTGGACTGTCGCGCCTTTTCTGCTTCTGCCGCTTTGCCTGGCCCTGCTCGCCGCCGCACTGCAGAAAGCCTTCGTATTGCGACCCTCGGCGATCTTGCCGCAGGTCTCACGAATATCGCCCATGACTGCCCTGAAGCATCGCTTCGGACTGGATGGCCTTGCTAGCTTCGCGATACAGCTCGCGAAAGTCGGGATCGTTCTGCTGCTGGTCTGGCTCTATGTGTCGGCACAAGTCGAGCGGATTTTCGGCGCCATGGCGCTGGTGCCAGGCGCCGGGATGCAGGTGCTGATCGATCTGATGATCGGACTGATCCTCGTGGGTTTCGCCATTTCGCTGGTGCTCGGCGCGGGCGATCTTCTGTTCCAGCACCTGCGATTTCGGGCGCGGCACCGGATGAGCCGGCAAGAGCTTGTCGAAGAGATGCGCGAATCCGAGGGCAATCCTGAAACCAAGTCCCGCCGCCGCCAGAAGGCGGAGGAGATCGCCGCGAACCGCATGATGGCGGACGTGCCGAAATCGTCTGTCGTGATCGTCAACCCGACCCACTATGCCGTCGCGCTGCGCTGGCAAAAGGGCAAGGATCGCGCGCCCGTTTGTGTGGCCAAGGGAGTGGATGCCGTAGCGGCGCGGATCCGTGCTGCTGCGGCCGAGGCGGGTGTCCCGATCCGGAGCGACCCTGCCACGGCACGCGCCCTTCATGCGCGGGTCGAGATCGGCCAGCAGATTCCCGCGGAACATTACCGGGCAGTCGCGGCGGCGATCCGCTTCGCCGAGGCCATGCGCAAGAAGGAGCGCCGTCTGTCGTGAAACCGGACCCCCGCCTCACGCGTCTTGTCACTGCCGCCGATGTGTTGCTCGACCTGCGATTGGCCGAGCTGCGCGGTTGCGCAGGCGCGATCGCGGAAACACGGGCGCGGATCGAGATTCTTGCACGGGATCCGGTCGCGGACCCGGATCTGCCGCCAACCGTCAGTGCCCAGATCGAACACCAGTATCGCCTTTGGGCTGACGCGCGCCGGGCCGAGGAACTGCAGGCGCTTGCCCGGCAGACCGCAGACTGGATGGAAGCGAAGGACCGCGCGCAGATCGCCTTGGGGCGGTCCGACATCCTTGCGCGTCTGCTTTCGCGAAAATAGCTGGCGGACTGGCAGGGGCCTGCCGCTCAGTTGTCCTGCCGGACGATGTCGCCAATCAGGACCGCGGTGAGCCTGGTGCCCAGAACCTCCTGCCCCGCCTCCAGAAGCGCGCTTCGCAACGGCGCCAGGGCTGCGCTTTCGGTAAAACTGCCCGAGAAACCGCCGCTGTTCGCATGGTCGAAGAGAACCTGCAGGAAGGCGTCACGCAGCTTCGGCTCTGCAGCAAAGACGGTGTCGCTGCCGCCGGACGGAACTTCGAGACTCAGTGACAGGATGACCAGGGCCGAGACCCGGCCATGTTCCACAACGGGAATAACGAACTGATTGTTCAGTTTTACATAGTCATGCTGCGGCTCTTCGCTGCCGTCCTGCACTCCTGCCCCTTCCGCGGTCTCCACGTCCCCAGACCCGCCCTCTGATGTTGCCGCGTGACCCTCGCCGTCCGGGCTCGATGCCGCGGCGGTCTGGCCCGGTACGGACGTTTCCGATTGGTGCGGTCGAAGGAAATAGCCGGCGAGGCCGCCTCCCGTAGCGGCTGTCAGGATGATTGCGACTGGCAGGATCAAGCGCAGCATGGGCCCTCAGAACGGCAGAAGAATATCGGCGGCCTGCTGGCCATAGCGTGGCTGTTGCACGTCCGTGATCTGGCCGCGACCGCCATAGGCGATTTGAGCGCCGGCGATCTTGTCATAGGTGATCTCGTTCTGACGCGAGATGTCCGCCGCGCGGATGTAGCCCGAGACGATCAGGTCACGCAGTTCGAAGTTTACCCTGACCTGCTGTCGCCCCTCGATGCGCAAGACATCGTTGGGCAACCGTTCGACCACGGTCACCGCGACGCGCAGCATCAGCTTTTCCTTGCGCTTTGTGGTGCCGGTTCCGTCGTAGGAGCCGCTCGAATTGATGTCGACGGCATCGGCCATGCTGGCTCCCGCCGGCAGGTGTTCGTCGATCCGTTGAGGCAGGCCGAAAAAATCAGGTATCCCGAGCTTCTCGGCCCCCGCGCGGCTGCGTCCCGAACTGTTCACCATCTCGGCCTTGTCATCAATCTCGATGACCACCGTCAGGATATCCCCGGGAGATCCCGCCCGGCGATCACCTAGCAGAGAGGAGGGTGTCGCGGCCCAGAGCGAGGCGGCGTCTGACGGCCCGTCCGGAGAGGTGGACAGCGGAAGCGGCGTTGCGTAGTGGGCATAGAATTCTGACGACCCCTCGGTGGAAGAGAAATCCGGCGCCCGACCTACATCGGCCAGCCGGGCGCAGGCTGCCAGGGCGGGAAGACAAAATAGCAGAACGCGCATGGTGAAACCTCTCCGGTGCATCAGGGGGCCGAACCGACAAGGATCTGGCCATCGGGTAAGACGCGGCCTGTGACGACGGTTCGGGAATCCAGATTGAGCGCGCGGATCGTCTGGCCCGCCCCGGCGCGGGCCAGGGCCCGGCCCTGCGCCGTGATTGTCAGCCCACCCAAGCGAAACTCCAGCGGTACGAGCTGATTGCGCTCGACCACCGCGGCAGGTGCCAGATCCTCGGGCCGGATGGGGCGACCAGCATAGATCGTCGTGCGTGTTTCCAGCCCGAGCGCCTCGGACGGATCGCTGAGCGCGCCCGCGGTTTCCGTGGCTCCGATGCGGATATCGTCCTCGGTCAGGATATGTTGCGCGCGAAGGGTGCGTGTCGCCTCCAGGCTTTGAGCCGATGCCGGGTCCGCAAGCAGAAGCAGAAGGACAACCGCCCGCATCACCGCAATGCCGTCGTGGCCGCGAGCATCTGGTCGGCGGCGGTGATGACTTTGGCGTTCAGCTCGTATCCGCGCTGCGCCTTGATGAGTTCGGTCACTTCGCGCACCGAGTCGACCGAGCTTTCCTCCAGATAGCCCTGACGCAGCGTGCCGAGTCCGTCCTGTCCGGGGGGCCCGACATTGGGCGGACCGGAAGCTGCCGTCTCGAGGTAGAGGTTCGAGCCCATCGCCTCGAGCCCCTTCTCGTTGGCAAAGCCTGCAAGGGTCACCTGCCCGAGTTGCTGAGGCTGCACGGCATCGCTGAAATAGGCGTAGACCTCGCCCGATGCACTGATCGAGACGCTGCGGGCATCCGAGGGAATGGTGATCCCGGGCACGACCTGATACCCGTCAGAGGTGACGATCAGCCCGTCGGCCGTGCGCTTCAAGCCGCCATCCCGCGTAAAGGCTGACAGGCCCGAAGGCAGCGTCACCTCGAGATAGCCGCGCCCCTCGATGGCGACATCCAGGTCGCCCCCGGTTTCGCTGAGCGACCCTTGTTCAAGCAGGACTGAAACCGAGGTAGGACGCACCCCCAAGCCGATCTGGACGCCGGTTGGCAAAACAGATCCGTCTTCGGCCGTGACCGTGCCCGGTCGCGCGACCTGCTGATAGTGCAGGTCTGCGAACTCGGCACGGCGGGCGTTGTAGCCAGTCGTCGACATGTTGGCGAGGTTGTTGGACACGACATCCACCCGCATCTGCTGGGCGGCCATGCCACTAGCGGCAATCTGCAAGGCCTTCATTCTTGCTCCTAAGCTCCGAGGGTGCGGATGACGGAACGGATGCGGTCATCCTCGCGGTCGAGCAGTGCCTGACCGGCTTCATAGGCTCTCTGAACTTCGATCATCCGCGTCATTTCGTGGACCGGATTGACGTTTGAGTCCTCGAGATATCCCTGAAGGATCACCGGATCGCCCTTCGGTTCGAGACCGCCGGTTGCCGAAAAAAGCGCACCTGGTTCGCGCGTCAGCGTCTCTGGCCGCGTGGGCAGCCACAGACCGATCCGGGCGACCGGCACCCCATCTGCCGACAGGGTGCCGTCCCGGCCCAGGCTGAGGGATCCGGCATCCGGCGGCACGAAGACCGAAGAGCCCCCCTCGTCGAGCAGGTGATGGCCGTCCGGCGTGACCAGCAGGCCGTCCGGCCCCGGCGAGAAGCTGCCCGCGCGGGTCAGACGCTGACCGCCCGGCGTGTCGACAAGAAAGAAGCCTTCCCCCTGCACAGCGAAATCGAGGCTACCGCCCGTAGCGGTCAGTTCGCCCTGAGCAAGGTCAATGCGATGGGCGATGGCGTTCGGCATAGAGATCGAGGGGTCGTCCCCCGCCGCGACGACATGTTCGGAAAAGGTCATTTCTTCGCGGCGGTAGCCGGTCGTCGAGGCATTGGCGATGTTTCCCGAGATGATGGCGAATTCGCGCAGGAGCCCGCTTTGCCGCGCAAGGGTCGCATAGATGCCAGAGTCCATCTCAACCCCCCGCGATGGCCGGCACGATCCGGTCGGTGAAAAAGGCGAGCAGGGTATGGGTCATGAAACTCATCGAGACCCAGAAGACCAGAAGCATCGCCCCGACCTTCGGCACGAAGGTCAGCGTCGCCTCCTGCACCGAGGTCAGGGCCTGCAAAAGGCCGACGGCTAGCCCGACGACCAGCGCGACGAGCAACAGCGGAGACGCGATCGCCATGGCCACCCAAAGGCCCTGACGCAAGACATCATCGATCATAGCCTCGGTCATCGGATCAGACCGGCATCCGAAGGATTTCCTGGTAGGCCTCGACCACCTTGTCGCGCAGCGTCACGGCAGTCTCGACGGCGAGTTGCGTCTGCGACAGGGCCTGGACAAGCAGGTGAGGATCGGCCTCACCGAGCATGGTCTGCCGGGCCGCATCCTCTCCCTGTTCAAGCGTGGTTGCAAAGTCGCGGGCCATGCCGGCCAGGCTTGCGCCCTCGTCCGGCGCGGTGGCGGGTTTGGCATTGGCATAGGTCTGGGCCGCGAGGGCCTGTCTTACGTCCATTCTGGACCTCCGTTGATGTCAGCGGCGAAGGAGATCGAGCAGCCCCTGAGCCATCTGCCGGGCCTGGTCGAACATTTTCAGATTGGCTTCGTAGCTGCGCTGCGCCTCACGGGCGTCGGCAATCTCGATCACCAGATCGACATTCGAGCCCTCGTAATGACCGGTCTCATCCGACAGCGGATTGCCCGGCGCATAGATCTGGTCCAGCGGGCTCTGATCCAGCTGAACGGGTCCGATGGCAACGTCCCCTTCGCCGTCCATGCGGAATTCCACTGTCTTGCGGTGATAGCCGGGTGTGTCGGCATTGGCGATGTTTTCGGAGACATGACGCAGGCGCATCGCCTGCGCCTCCATCCCCGAGGCCGAAAGGCCAAGTGTTCTGACGAGATCGCTCATCGGGAACCTCAGCTTGACCGGCCAAGGCTGGTGCGCAGAACGCTGACCATGTTGCGATAGACCGACAAGGCAAGGTCGTGCTGCTGTTTCACATCGGCGGCGCGAACCATCTCGGATTCGAGCGACACCGTGTTGCCATTGGGGGAGGTCGCTCCCGCTGGAGGAACAACGATTGCTTCGCCCTCGGGCCGGGGAGATCCGGCATCGGCGGCGTCATAGGTCGAGGCGAAATCGGCCAGATCGCGGGCCCGGTAACCGGGAGTGTCCGCCTGGGCAATGTTTTCGGCAATCACCTCTTGCCGTCGGCCAGCATGGGAAGCAAGCGCGCCAGCCATTTTCAGAATCGCAAGCTGTTGAAACATCGGGGTTCTCCCTCGGTCTGCTTCATCAAGGCTTAAGGCTGATTCCTTTAGAAAGCGTAAGGCGAAGCTGAAGAGGGCGTGCGATGTCGGATGTATTCGGGGCGCTGCGGGCCGAAATCGGGGTCATTCCGGTCATCACCCGCATCGGGCGTGTAATAGAGGTGGAAAGCGATACCCTTCGCGTCGCCGGGTTGTCGCAGATCGCCTGCCTTGGGGACCGGGTTCGCATCACCTCTGCGCTGCGCCAGACCGGGGGAGAGGTGTTGCGCCTCTCGCGCGACGGGCTGACCGTGCTTCCAGATGACCGATTGGAAGGGATCGCGATCGGGGACGAGGTTGCCCTTGTCGGCCAGTCGGACATTGCGCCGGATGACGGCTGGATTGGCCGGATCGTTGATCCTTTTGGAAAGCCGCTTGACGGGAGGCCGCTGCTGCGCGGCGAACGGCCCCGTCCTTTGCGTGCCTCCGCCCCGGCCGCAGCGACACGGGGGCGGCTTGGGCAGCGGCTGTCGACCGGAGTCGCGGTATTCGACACCATGCTTCCCATCGTGCAGGGGCAACGGATCGGATTGTTCGCGGGTTCGGGTGTCGGCAAATCCTCGTTGCTGGCAAAACTGGCGCGGGGCATGGCGGCCGATGTCGTGGTCATCGGCCTCGTCGGCGAGCGCGGTCGGGAACTGCGCGAATTCACCGAGGCGGTCCTGGGGGAACGCGGGATGGCCCGGGCGGTCGTGGTGGCGGCGACATCAGACCAGTCTCCGCTTATCAGGAGGCGATGCCTCTGGGCAGCCATGGCGGTGGCGGAGCATTTTCGCGATCAGGGCCGACACGTACTTCTTCTCGCCGACTCCGTGACACGCTTTGCCGAGGCGCATCGCGAGATCGCTTTGGCGGCGGGAGAAGAGGGCGCCCTGGGGGGATATCCCCCGTCCGTCGCGCATCTGATCATGTCGCTGGCAGAGCGGGCCGGGCCGGGCCCGGAAGGGTGGGGCGACATTACTGCGGTGTTCAGCGTTCTGGTCCCCGGATCGGACATGGATGAACCTGTTGCCGATATCCTTCGTGGCGTGCTGGACGGTCATGTTGTGCTGGACCGCAAGATCGCGGAGCGGGGGCGCTATCCGGCGATCGATCTCTTGCGATCCGTTTCCCGGAGCCTGCCCGGTGCCGCCACTGAAGAAGAGAATGCCCTGATCCAGCAGGCGAGAAAGCTGCTGGGCGCCTATGATCGGGCCGAACTGATGATCCAGACCGGGCTTTACACCTCGGGCAGCGATTCACTGATCGATCAGGCGATCCGCGCCTGGCCAGCACTGGACGGTTTCGTTTCTGAAGACGCCCCCGACGGGATTGATGGAAGTTTCCGCCGATTGGCCGCCTGCCTTGCTGGCTAGGCACGCTTGAGCAGGACGGACAGAAGGGTGCCGGTTGTATCCGCGCCCGTTGTCCCCGCCTGCAGCACGGCAAGCGCGGCTCCCAGTCTGCCGGTGGTGGCGGTCGACACGTCATCGCCCGCCAGGACCATGTAACGACGGACAAGGGAGGCGCGCTTGTCTGCATCCGCAAACTGGCTGACGCTGTTGCTTCCGAACAGTTGTTCGGCACGTTGCTTCATGCCCGCGAGTTGCTGGTCCAGATCCTGCGATGAAAACGCCTTCGGCAGGTTGAAGGCAGTCATGAAGACCTGCCGCAACGGCGCCGATCCGAGGATCTTGTACCATTTCGTGTTTTCGTTCGAGGAGGACGAGGCGATGTCCCCCAATGCTTCGTCGGCATTCAACGCAAGGCGCAGCGCGTTGCTTCGCTCGCCGACAGCGGACTGGAAGGCCTTGCTTCGATAGGCCTTCAGAATGGTGTCGGCAAAGCCGTCAGTTGACGTCTTTGCCCCGCCTTCCTGGTCAAAGCCAAAGGCCTGGGTCAAAGCGAGATAGTTCTTGTCCGACAACCTGTTGGCAAGATCGGAATCCTCTCCGGAGCCATCTTCCAGGACCTTTCGGATGAAGTATCGGTTCCCGATGTCGCCCTCGAGTCCGAAGGCGCCCAGGGCGACCTTCAGCAGGCGCCGATCGGCGACCAGCTCCTCGGCGCTTGTGACGGTTGTGATCTTTTGGCGGAAATAGGCTTCGTCGCGCAGGTTCTGCGGATCGGCGGCGACGATTGCCTCCTGCGCCGTCCGGGTCCGTTGCAGGTAGACCCAGCCGGACAGTCCGCCGAAGGGAAGTGCGACCGAGGCCGTCATCGGATCCCTGCTGCGAAAAGCCGCTCTTCTCGCGGAAGAAGGCCCCGCAGACACTTCAGGGCCTGATAGGTCAGACCCTGCTGGATTGCCGTCGTTGCCCCGGCCAGCAGCGTCCGACTGTCATGGTCGGTCAGGACTTGGCTCAGCTGCTCGATCCCGCGAAGCAGCTGCAGGCGCGCTTCGGACGGGTCCGCATCGCCGGACAGCACCAACTGGGCGATGTAGCAGACACGCCGCACAGGCGTATTCGCCTGTTCAGGATGGATGGCATCCCGCAGCCTGAGGATATGCGCATTTGGTGTCATGATGGCGAGACGCGACCGTCGGTCGCCATTCTCGATCACGGCACCATTGATCAGCACCCGCTCTTTGGGCGCGAGCTTCAGGACCAGTCCCGTCATGCTGCACCGCCTGTCGCGCGCAGGCCGCGCATGATTGCCAGGTTGATGTCAACGAGCACATCAGGCTCGCCATCTCCGGAAAGAAGCTTGCGACTGTGGTGATCCGTGAATTGGTAAAGCTGGAAAAGCTGCGCCTTGAGCGTGGCCGGAAGCTGGTTGCCAGGCTGGGCGATGTCCGCAGCAAGGGCCGTCCAGAGGCTGCGATTGTCATGGAGCGCGGCGGCGAGCCGGGGAAAGTCCGACCGTCCGGCGGAACAGGCGGCCTGCAGCGCCTGCGTGACTTTGGCAAACAGTCCATACTCTATGCTGCGCAGCGTCCGGGCGGGTGCGGCCGTTCCGACATAGGCCGTTTTGGCCAGATCGAGTGCATTCACGATTGATACTTTCCTGATCGGTTCAAGCGAGGCAGTCGAATCGCCGGGCCAGTTTTCCGGCCCGGCGACTTGTCAGTCTCGGATCATCACTGGAACAGTTTCAGGATGCTCTGCGGCGCCTGGTTGGCGATGGACAGCGACTGGATCCCCAGCTGTTGCTGGGTCTGTAGCGCGGTCAGTCGGGCCGAAGCTTCCTCCATGTCGGCATCGACCATCGCGCCGATACCGGATTTCAGGGCGTCGACCAGATCACTGACGAAACTCGTCTGCGTCTCGATGCGGCTTTGGACCGAACCGAAGGCGGCCGAGGCATCAATCGCCGTCTGGATCATCCCTTCAATCGAAGCAAGCGCGTCCTCTGCCCCGGATGCAGTCGAGACATCCATCGACGAAAGCGCCGCCAGCCCGCCCGACCCGCGAGTCGCCGAGAAAGCAAAGGTTTCGGCGCTGTTGGTCTGGTTGGTGACGGTCAATTCGCCAGCCGTGGTGATATCGAGCGTGAAGGAGGCGCTGTCGATCCCGCCTGAAATCAGGGCATTCTTCAGCCCGCCAACGATCGCCTCGGCGGTGTCGCCTTCCTTGATGGTGTAGCGGCCTTCGACCGATCCGATCCGCAGGCGGAGTTCGTCGCCTTCGACAAGACCGCTACCGACCGAATTGTCCACCCCGGCGGCCGTCCGGCTGAGTGCCGCGCCGCCTGTGGCCCCGCCACTGGCATCGAGGAAAGCGAAGGTGTCGAGCGTGATCGAATCGTTGGTTCCGCCGTCATTTGCCTCGATCACGCCGAGAGCGCCCGGATCCGCGCCGACTGAAGCGGCCAGACCACTCAAAGCGGTGCCCGATGCGAGGGAAAGGTTCTGCGCATCGACGCCGATCGAGCTGGCTGTCACGTTGCCGGCCGAGTCACGGTCGAGTGAGGACAAGACGTTGACTCCGGTGGCGCCGTTGGTGTTCGTCGTCGTGACCGAACCGTTGACCAGGTTCAGACCGTTGAACTGGGCGGCGTTGACGGTGGATTCGATCTGTTTCGTAAGCGCCGAGATGTCGGTCTGAAGCTTTGCGCGGTCGACGTTGTCGGCCTGCGCCGCCACGATCTTTTCCTTGATCGATTTCAGCAGATCCGTCGTGGTCTCGGCGGCCGTACGCGCCACCGACACAGTCGAAGAGCCGACCGAAAGGCTGTCGGAGATGCCCTTGAAGCTGTCGGCATCGGCCTCCATCACCTTCGAGATCGCCCAGACTGCGGCATTGTCCTTGGCCGAAGCAACCTTCTTGCCGGTGGAGATTTCGTCCTGGGTTTTGGCGAGGCTCGCGTTGACGCTTTTCAGCGTCTGAAGGGCAACCATCGAGCTGGTATTGGTAAGGATCGAAGACATTCTGAAGTCACCATGGTTTCGGCCGCGCTTTGCGCCGGGCCGGTTGGGCGCCATCGTTACAATGGCTTGGATGGCGTACTGGCCGTGCGGACCCCTGTCCGCGCCACCCCGCGAGCCGGGATGCAACGCCATCTCAACGCGCTGCGCCCTAACAGCGTCCTAAGCCGCAAGCCCCCAATGCATAGGATTTGAAGCGAAACTGCCACATGGCGGTCAAAACTGCCGGCTCAGCGTATGGGGCTGCGGCGCCGTCTCGGCCGTGCCCCCTGCATCATATGACAGAAACCCCGCTTCGATCCGCATGAGTTCGGCGACACGGCGTTGACCGGCCCGTATGCCTTGAAGCGCGGCCCTTGCCGCGCGAGACGTTCGATGCGCCTCGGCCTTCAGTGATTCGATCCTCTCGGCATCCCCAGGCAGCAACTCTGCCAATCGTGCTTCGAGAACCGGCAGCACCTCGGGCAGGCGCGCGTATCGACCGCGCCGAAGATCGGCGCGCAGATCGGCGAGCAGTCGCTGCAGCTCGACAATCTCAGTCATCGCGTTTCTCCAGCGAGTTATAGAACTGTTCAGCCAGGCCGATTCCGCCCGCTCTGACCATCGCTTCGGCCTGACCTTGACGCAGGAAAGATCCGAACTGTTCAGCTCCGATGCCGCCCCCGAGCGATGTGCTTTCGTCATCCAGGCCGGCGGCATCGAGCATCTCGGCGAGAAAGTTCGCCTCTAGCTCCTGCGCTGCCTGCCATTTGCGAGAATCGCGTTCAGCAGAGTTGGCGCGTGAAGTGGCGGGTTGGTCTGGCCGGCCGACGACCCCGGCAATCGTGAAGTTCATGGTCAACCTTTCTGTTGCAAGTTTTCCGCATCATCAGGAGGCGCGGTAAATGATCGGTAAGCCTTGCTCGGCCACAGTGGCATGTCCCGACAGAAGTCGAAGGTTCCATGCTGCCTGTAGCCGCCCTGTCTTTGCCTGCCACCGCATCCACACGGACTGCGCCGCAGAACGATCCTGCGCCTAATGGTGTCGATGCAGGCGAATTCGACGCGGTTCTTGCCGAAGTGCCCGCCGACAACACGTCACCGCAGGATGCGCAGCCTGCCCTGCCTGTTCCGTCCGGCGCTCCAGCCCATTCGTTGCAATCGGAGGAATGCACTCCACCATCCATTGACCTTGCGACAGGGGGGGCGGAGGTGGCAGTTTCGGGCATCGTTCCTGACGCCACCGATGTTCGCGCTCCGGCGCTTTCTGCTGCCGACGCGGCAGATATGCCCCGGCTGGACGATCGGGATGACGGCAAGGACGACGACAGTCCGGCACCAAGTCCTGCGCTGGCTTCTGCCATGCAGCTGCCGACAAGTGGTTTCTGCCCGCTGGCCGTTGGACAGCCCGGCATCCAGACTCGAGCCGAGGAAGCGCAGCATGCCCCCGAAAACCGCTCTGGTTCTGACACACGTCAATTGACCGGAGCGTCGCCTGTGAAAACCGAATGGATTGATGGCAGTATCGCCCAGATGGACGCAGCCGCGCCCATGGATCGGATGCAATGGACACACTCCGAGGCGTCGCCAAAGTGGGTCGAACAGACCGTCGCTGGATCGACTTCTGCGGCGAAGCATCCCGCCAGACAGGATGGCGGCCAGAATGGCGATGTCGACGCCCGGGGCATTTCAGACGCTGCTCTCGAAACCGGCGATGCCGTCGGCATTGCCTTTGGTGCGCTGGTCGCAAACCCGTCTGAAGAGAGTTTCCCTGTCGGCGCGGATGGCGCGACGACCAACCGACCCTTCATGACAGTCGCAACACCCGTCATCTCCGCCACGCCCGCAGCCCTGGGACCTGAAATTGCGCGGATCATCCAGTCGAAGGCAGGTGACGAGGTTGAGATCCAGCTTGCTCCGCAGGAACTCGGCCGGCTCCGGATCCGTGTCGCGGTAGAAAGCGGCGCGACGCACGTCACCGTCCAGGCAGAGCGGCCCGACACACTGGATCTGATGCGCCGCAACGGCGAAGTCCTGATGAAGGAACTGCGGGCTGCAGGCTTTTCGGGCGGCACGCTCGATTTTGCTGGGTGGTCGGGGGGAAGCCACCGTTCGCCCAGTTTCGCCGCCCCGGGTCAGTTGCCGGCCGGCGAGGATGTCAGCTTCACCGAGGTCCGGGTCTTTTCGCCGGGACCCGCGGTCCGGACAGACACCGGGCTCAATCTCCGCCTCTGAGGAAATCGCAATGACCATTACCAATGTCACGACAGGCGCAGTTGCAACCTCTTCATCGTCAGGAAGCAGCAGCACGAGCACGCCAAAGAGCTCCACCGGCGGGGATTTCGACACGTTCCTCAATCTCCTGACCACACAATTGAAGAATCAGGATCCGCTCGATCCGATGGATTCGACCCAGTTCGCCGCGCAGCTGGCCACTTTCTCGTCGGTCGAGCAGCAGACCAAGACCAACGAACTTCTGGACGGGATGGCGGCCAAGCTTAACCTGTCGAACATGTCGCAGCTGGCCGGCTGGGTTGGACAAAAGGCGCGGGCAGATATGGATATCGCCTATGACGGAACTCCGGTGACCCTTTTCCCGACCTTCGATTCCGCTAGCGACAGCGCCCGGCTGGTCGTCCGCGACCAGAGCGGAACCATCGTCGCCAGCGAGGCCATTCCCGACGGTGCGACGTCCTTCGACTGGAAAGGAACCGCATCGGACGGATCGCCGCTTGCGGCCGGAACCTACAGTTTCGAGGTGCAGAACCTGACGGACGGAACCGTCGTTTCGACGACGCCGGTCGAAAGTTATGGTGAGATTCAGGAAGCGCGCGGCGGAGGCGGCGACACGATCCTTGTGTTCAAGGGGGGGATAGAGGTCCCGGCCAGCAAGATCACCGCGCTGCGCAACGGCTGAGCGGCGCTTGCGGCGCGGAAGCGGTCAGACTAGCTTCCCGGCCGCATGAAACTCTCGCCCACGCTACGCCGAACCATCGAAACTGCCCTGCCCGGCCTGGTCGGGATTGACTGGCTGCCACTGACGGGCGGCCGCACCAACCACCTGTGGCGGGTTGGCGATCAGGTGGTCAAGGTCTTCGATGGCTCGCAGGCAAGCCCGCTGTTTCCGAATGATGACGCGGCCGAGATCGAGGCGTTGCGCTGCTTCGGGCCGCTTGGCCTGGCGCCCCGGCTGACCGGCTCCGGGCCGGGGTGGATCGTGTATGGCTTCCTGAACGGGTCGACCTGGCGTTCAGACCCGCGCCCGGTTGCCGGGATGCTGCACCGTCTGCATGCCTGTCGGCCCTCCCCCCTTCCGGCTTTCCGCAGGCTAGCGTCTGGCAGCGCGGCCCTGATCGGTCAGGCGGAGGCTATTCTTGCGGAATGCCGGGGCAACCTGCCAAGAACAGAGAACAGCCATGTCCAAGTCGAACCATGTCAGACGACCGTTCCGATTCATGCCGACATCGTTCCGGGAAATCTGATCGTCGGCTCCGGCTCGGTCACCGCCATCGACTGGCAATGCCCGGCTCTTGGCGATCCGACAGAAGACCTCGCGACATTCCTGTCCCCTGCCATGCAATGGCTGTATCGCGGGAGCGTCTTGGCCGCCGATGAACGTGCGGCATTCCTGCATGCCTACCCCGATCAGGCGGTGGTCGATCGCCTCGAGTCACTTCTTCCGGCCTATCGTCTTCGCATGGCTGCGCATTGCCTGTGGCGCGCCGAACGCGGGGCTTCCGACTACGAAACGGCTCTCAGACTGGAAATGTCGGCCTAGAGCAGCGAGTGCAGCAGCATTCCAAGCCCGGTCAATGCTCCGCCGGCCACCATCCAGATGACCGGATGCGTCCGCTTCGGTGCCACCACTGGCGCAGGACGTTCCGCCTGCCGGATCAGTATCCCCTCGACCACGTTCGGCAGTCTCGGGCCAAACCGTCCCAGAACCCGGGCTGTCTTGGCCAGGTCGCGTGCCAGCGCACGGGGCCCAATGTTGCTGCGGATATAGCCTTCGACGATCGGTCGGGCGACCTGCCAGATGTTGATATGCGCGTCGAGGCTACGGGCGACGCCCTCGACCACGACCATGGTCCGCTGCAGCAGGATCAGTTCGGTGCGCGTTTCCATTCCGAAGCGCTCGGTCACTTCGAACAGGTAGGCCAGCAGACGCGCCATCGAGATGCGGTTCGCCTCCATGCCGAAGATCGGTTCGCCCACCGCGCGCAGGGCGCGGGCAAATTCGTCGATGTCGCGGTTGGCGGGAACATAACCCGCCTCGAAATGCACCTCGGCCACGCGACGATAATCGCGACGGATGAAGCCATATAGGATTTCGGCATAGACGCGCCGGGTATATTCGTCGATCCGGCCCATGATGCCGAAGTCATAGGCGATGATGTCGCCATTCGCGGCGACCTTCAGGTTGCCCTGATGCATGTCGGCATGGAAATAGCCATCGCGCAGGGCATGGCTGAGGAAGAGCTGCAGGACCCTGGTCGCCAGACGCGCCCGGTCGTGCCCCGCTGCGTCGATTGCGGCATTGTCTGACAGGGCGATGCCTTCGGCCCAGCCGATCGTCATCACAGTGCGACCGGACAGGTTCCAGACCGGCTTCGGCACCTGGAATCCTTCGTCCATTTCGGTATTCGCCGCAAACTCGGACGCCGCGGCGCTTTCCAGGCGCAGGTCCAGCTCGCCCATGACGACACCTTCGAAATGCGCGATGACGTCCATCGGGCGCAGGCGGCGAGAAGCAGGCGACAGCATCTCAATCATGCGCGCGGCCAGATAGAAGGCGTCGATATCGGTCCGGAAAGCGCGCTCGATATGCGGGCGCAGGACTTTGACCGCAACTTCTTCGCCGTTGTCACTCCGCCGCGCACGATGGACCTGGGCGATGGAAGCGGCCGCGACCGGCTCGGAGAATTCCGAGAATACCTGATCTACCGGTATGCCAAGCTCTGCCTCGATCATCTGCTTGGCGATATCGGTCGAAAAAGGTGGAAGCTTGTCCTGTAGATACTTCAGCTGCTCGGCCAACTCGTCGCCGACAATGTCGGGACGCGTCGACAGGATCTGCCCGAACTTGATGTAGGCAGGACCCAACGCCGTCAGGGCGCGCGTGGCGGGTGGCAACTCGGGATTGCCTTTGAGCCCAAGCCATTTGAACGGCCAGCCGAGCGCCCAGGCAACGAACCGCAGCCGGGGCGGGGCGTTCATCGCCTCGAGCACCACGCCCATTGCGCCGGTGCGTTCCAGCGTCGCGCCGGTGCGGACCAGCCGCCAGATGTTGTGAGGGCCGCGCACCTAGATCTTCCAGCCGGAATGAAGCGCAGCGATTCCCAGCGAAAGGTTCCGGTACTTCACCTGAGAAAAGCCTGCCTCGCGGATCATGGCGGCGAAGGTTTCCTGATCGGGGAACTTGCGGATCGACTCGACCAGATACTGATAGCTGTCGCGGTCATTGGCGATGATCTGGCCCATCACAGGGATGACGTTGAAAGAGTAGCGGTCGTAAAGCCACTGCAACCCGTCATTCGGAATCTGGCTGAACTCCAGCACCATGAGACGGCCGCCGGGCTTGAGCACACGGTAGGCTTCCTTCAATGCGTCCGGAATGCGGGTCACGTTCCGGATGCCGAAGCTGATCGTATAAACGTCGAAGGTCCGGTCGGCGAAGGGCAAGGCCATCGCATCGCCGACGATCCAGTCAAGCCGGTCGGCCATATCCTCGGCCTCGGCGCGCTTGCGCCCCTCGACCAGCATCGACTCGGTCATGTCGAGCACTGTTGCGGTCGCCCCCGGGGCACGCTTCAGAAAGCGGAAGGCGACATCGCCGGTTCCCCCCGCCACGTCGAGCAGGTGCTGCCCGGGGCGCGGCGCCAGCCAGTCCATCATAGCATCCTTCCACAGGCGGTGGATGCCGACCGACATGACGTCGTTCATCACGTCGTAGCGGGATGCCACTCGGGTGAAGACGCCGTGCACCATTCCGGCCTTTTCGCCTTCGGCCACCGTCTGAAAGCCGAAATGGGTGGTCTTGGTCTGGTCGCTCATCTGCGCTTTGCCCCGGAATGCTTGGGCCATGGGATACTGCCTCGCGGCGGGAAGGACAAATCCTCAATCTGCCGCAGCGCGGTCTCTTGTTCCGCGCCCGCGGGATTGCCAAGTTCAGGGCTGCGAACAGCGGGCGGATTCGGATGCAGTCTGGACCGCGTCAGGGGAGGTCTTGGGCAATGCCCGAATTGCCAGAGGTCGAGACCGTCCGGCGCGGACTGGAGCCGGTGATGACCGGGCACAGGATCGCCCGGGCCGACATCCGCCGCCCGGACCTGCGGTTTCCTTTTCCCGCGCAGATGGCGGAACGGCTCACCGGCAATCGGATCGACCGACTGCGCCGACGCTCCAAATACATCCTTGCCGACCTTTCCTCGGGCGAGACACTGCTTGTGCATCTCGGCATGTCGGGACGAATGCTGATTTCTGGCGCCATGATCGGCAGCTTTCATCACGAGCATTCTGCCCCTGAGAAACATGACCATGTGGTGCTCGACCTGGACGACGGCGCCCGCGTCACCTTCAACGATGCGAGGCGCTTCGGGGCGATGGACCTTATGGCCACGACAGAGGCCGAGACGCATCCGCTTCTGGCCTCTCTGGGGCCTGAACCCTTCGGAAACGGCTTTTCAGAGGACTATCTGGCCGGTCGCCTGCACGGCCGCAACACGCCGATCAAGGCGGCGTTGCTGGACCAGCGTCTCGTGGCGGGACTGGGCAACATCTATGTCTGCGAGGTGCTGCATCGCGCCCGCCTGCACCCGGCACGATCCGCCAGCAGCCTGCAATCTGACGAGGTTGCGCGCCTTGTGCCGCTGATCCGCGAAGTTCTGGCCGAAGCCATCGAGGCGGGCGGTTCCTCGCTGCGGGACTACCGGCAGGCCGGGGGCGAGCTTGGCTATTTCCAGCACAGCTTCCGCGTCTATGACCGCGAGGGCCAGGTCTGCGCCACACCCGGCTCGGGCGCGCCAGGGGGACGCAACGTGCAGTCGGGTCGTTCGTCATTCTTCTGTCCGCGCTGCCAGTCGTGACTTGATCCCCCGGCCCACCTTGATAGGACAGGGCGGATTTTCAGCGCCGGAGGACATCATGGCTTATGAAACGATCATCGTCACCGTCGAGGACGGAGTTGCCCTGATCCGCCTGAACAGGCCCGACGCGCTGAATGCCCTGAACGCGGCCCTCATGCGCGAGCTTTCCTCGGCCCTGACGGCCGCCGATGCCGACGAAAAGGTACGCTGCATCGTCCTGACAGGATCGGAAAAGGCTTTCGCCGCCGGCGCGGATATCCGTGAGATGGCGGGCAAGACCTTCGTCGACACCTTCTTCGACGACATGTTCGCACCCGAGGTCGGCGCGATCGAACGCGTGCGCAAGCCGATCATCGCTGCTGTTGCGGGCTATGCCCTGGGCGGCGGCTGCGAGCTTGCGATGCTGTGCGACTTCATCATCGCGGCGGACACGGCCAAGTTCGGACAGCCCGAGATCAACCTTGGCGTGATCGCCGGCATGGGCGGAACGCAGCGCATGACCCGGGCGATCGGCAAGTCGAAGAGCATGGACATGCACCTGACCGGCCGCTTCATGGATGCGGCCGAGGCCGAGCGGTCGGGGCTTGTCAGCCGAGTCGTCCCGGCCGCAGAACTTGTCGCCGAAGCGCGGAAAGCCGCCTTGGCGATCGCTACGAAATCACGTCTCGCCTCGATGGCCGCCAAAGAGGCGGTCAATCGCTCGCAGGAAACCAGCCTTGCCGAGGGGCTGCTCTTCGAACGTCGCATGTTCCACGCGCTGTTCGCCACGAAGGACCAGAAGGAAGGGATGGCCGCCTTTGTCGAGAAGCGGAAACCCCAGTTTCGCGATGAATAAGGCCCGAAAACCCTGCGTTTCGCGGGTTGACTTGGGTCCGAGTCACCCGTAAAGACGCGGCTTCAGAATTCCCTATACCGTAGAACCGGAAGTCGAACGAATGGCTAATACGCCCCAGTCCAAGAAGCGCGCCCGCCAGAGCGAGGCCCGCTACGCCGTGAACAAGTCGCGCCGGTCCCGGATCCGCACCTTCCTGCGCAAGGTCGAAGAGGCGATCGCCTCGGGTGACCAGACCGCCGCCGCCGAGGCGCTCCGCGTGGCCCAGCCCGAGCTGGCCCGTGGCGTGACCAAAGGTGTGGTGCACAAGAACACGCTGGCCCGCAAGATGTCGCGTCTTTCTTCGCGCGTCAAAGCGCTTGGCGCCGCCACCGCCTGATCCGCGGATCCCTCGCTGAATACCAAAAGGGCGTGCCATTCCGGCGCGCCCTTTTTCTTTGTTGCGCCATTCGGCTGTGACCTGAAACCGGGCAGTGTTGCATAACAACCTCAGCACTTTCCGGATTCGGTCCCCGCCCCCCTGAGTCAACAGAGAAGTTCGGTTGCAGTCGCTTCTGGCGGCTTGCTAGCGTCACCTTGCGATTCACATCGTCCTGGGGGGACATGGGAGGATCGTGAACGGTAAAAGACCCATGCTGCGTCACTGCCGGCGCAGCGGTTTTGGGAAAATCGTTTACGATCAACCGATTGGAGCGCGTGGCAAAGTGGGGCTTTGCCTGCGCCCGATAGAGGGTGACTGCGTCGGCGACTCGATCGCCAGCTCGGTCGTCTGACATGTCCAAGTAGAATGAGGCTGCGCAATCGGGCGTTCCGGTTTCCCTTTGGGTCCGGAGTGTCTCTCGCGGAAGGACTGGGCATCGGCAGGCTTCCTGCCGGTGGTTGGTGCTGTGGCCGAAGCAGGGTGTTTGGGGGTGGCGAGGGACGCGAAAGACAACAGACGCGTGACGATACACGGGCAACTGCTTTGGACGGGCCAACAATAATGACCGACGACACATGGGGACTGGTGCGCAATGACCTGCTCAAGAGGATCGGCAAGAACAACTTCGTAACCTGGATCGAGCCGCTCCGCCTGTCCGCAATCGAGGACGGCGTAGCGCGATTCGAAGTCCCGACCGTGTTCTTTGGCGACTGGGTTTCTCGCAACTATGCCGATCAGATCCAGTCGGACCTGAAACGTCATGGCCAGAATGTCGAGCGGATCGAGTTCAGCCTCGGTGCAGGCGCCAAGCCCCGTACGGCCACGCGCGTCTCTGCACCGCCCGCGGCCCCTAAGGCCCGCGCGGCCGCTGAGGAAGAGTTCCGGGGCGCCGCGCTCGACTCCCGTTTTACCTTTGAGTCCTTCGTCGTGGGCAAGCCGAACGAACTGGCCCATGCGGCCGCTCGCCGGGTTGCCGAAGGGGGGCCGGTTTCCTTCAACCCGCTCTTCCTTTATGGCGGCGTCGGGCTCGGCAAGACCCATCTGATGCACGCGATTGCGCACGAGCTTCAGGCCCGCACCCCCGAACTCAAGGTGCTTTACCTTTCGGCTGAGCAGTTCATGTACCGCTTTGTCCAGGCCCTGCGCGAACGGCAGATCATGGATTTCAAGGAACTATTCCGGTCTGTCGACGTGCTTATGGTCGATGACGTGCAGTTCATCGCCGGCAAGGACAGCACGCAGGAAGAGTTCTTTCACACCTTCAACGCGCTGGTCGACCAGAACAAGCAGATCGTCATTTCGGCCGACCGTGCGCCGGGCGAAATCAAGGATCTGGAAGAGCGGATCAAGAGCCGTCTGCAATGCGGCCTCGTGGTCGACCTTCACCCCACGGACTACGAACTGCGGCTTGGTATCCTCCAGCAGAAGGCCGACTACTATCGCCAGCAGTATCGCGGTCTGGTGATCGCGGACGGAGTGCTGGAATTCCTCGCCCACCGGATCACCACCAACGTCCGCGTCCTTGAAGGTGCGCTGACCCGCCTGTTTGCCTTCGCGTCGCTCGTCGGGCGCGAGATCACGCTGGAACTGGCTCAGGACTGCCTGGCCGACATCCTGCGCGCCAGCGACCGCAAGATCACGGTCGAGGAAATCCAGCGCCGGGTGGCAGAGCACTACAATGTCCGCCTTTCGGATCTGATCGGTCCGAAGCGGGTGCGCAACATCGCCCGCCCCCGGCAGATCGCCATGTATCTGGCCAAGCAATTGACCCCCCGCAGCCTGCCCGAGATCGGCCGACGGTTTGGCGGGCGCGACCACACCACGATCATGCACGGCGTGCGTCGGATCGAGGAGCTGATGACGACGGATTCGCAGCTGGCCGATGATTTGCAGCTTCTGCGGCGCCTTCTGGAAAGCTGAGACAGCCGGGGCTCTTGACGGGCTCCGGAAAGCGGCGGACATTCCCGAAAACGCTTGAGAACCGGCGAGAAACGGGTAGTTTTCTCGCCCCGGGTCTGTGATCCGGTGTCCAGAGGGAACGAAGGTATGAAGATCAGCATCGAACGCGGCACTTTGCTCAAGGCCGTCGGGCAAGCGCAGTCGGTGGTGGAACGGCGCAACACCATCCCGATCCTCGCAAACGTGCTGATCGAAGCCGAAGGCAATCAGGTCAGCCTGCGCGCGACCGACCTTGACATCGAGGTGGTCGACAAGGCCCCGGCCATGGTTGAACGCCCGGGCGCGACCACGGTTTCTGCGGTGATGCTGCACGAGATCGTCCGCAAACTGCCGGACGGTGCTTTGGTCAGCCTGACCGAGGATGCGGCGACCGGACGGTTGACCGTGGCCGCAGGCCGCTCGACCTTCAGCCTTGCGACGCTGCCGAAGGAAGATTTCCCGGTGATGGCGTCTTCTGAATACACCACGAACTTCTCGGCCCCCGCCCCGGTTCTGCGGCGCCTGTTCGACAAGGCGAAGTTCGCGATCTCGACGGAAGAGACCCGCTATTACCTGAACGGCGTCTACATGCACGTCGCCCAGGGCGAGGAGGGGGCGGTCCTGCGTTGCGTCGCGACCGATGGGCATCGTCTGGCTCGGATCGACGCGCCGCTTCCCGCTGGCGCCGAAGGAATGCCGGGCGTGATTGTCCCCCGCAAGACCGTGGGCGAGCTTCGCAAGCTTCTCGACGATGATGAAACCCAGATTGCAGTCTCGGTTTCCGAAACGAAAGTTCGCTTTGCGACACCGAATATCGTGCTGACCTCGAAGGTCATCGACGGAACCTTCCCGGATTACAGCCGGGTCATTCCGACAGGAAACACTCGCCGGCTGGAGGTGGACGCAACCGAATTCGCCAAGGCAGTCGATCGGGTGGCGACAGTTTCCTCGGAACGGTCGCGGGCCGTGAAACTGAGCCTCGATGAAGATCGTCTCGTGCTGTCGGTCAATTCACCCGACAGCGGCGCCGCGGAAGAAGAACTTGCTGTCGCCTATTCCGACGATCGCCTCGATATCGGCTTCAACGCGAAATACCTGCTGGAGATCGCCAGCCAGGTCGATCGCGAGAACGCGGTGTTTCTGTTCAACTCGGCCGGCGATCCGACCCTGATGCGCGAAGGCAACGACACCAGCGCCGTCTATGTCGTGATGCCGATGCGCGTCTGAGGCTGCGCCGCCGTCCTATCCGGCGCGCCGACCTCTGCAAACCGATGAAAGGCAAGCCGTGCCGGGGCTCGCGGTCACTTCGCTGACCCTATCACATTTCCGCAGCCACAAGGCAGCGCGGATGGAACTGGATGGCCGGCCGGTGGCCATCCATGGTCGCAACGGTGCCGGCAAGACCAACATACTTGAAGCCGTCTCGCTGCTTTCTCCCGGTCGCGGCATTCGCCGCGCGACGACCGGAGAAATCGCGCGGTTGCCGGAACGACTTGGCTGGAAGGTGGCTGCGACGCTGCTTCGCCTGGGAGACATGCACCAGATCGAGTCCTGGGCCGAGGCTGGCGAAGCGCGGACCGTGCGGATCGATGAGAAAGCCGCAGCGCAAACGGCTCTGGGGCGGCTGGTGCCGATCCTCTGGCTGGTGCCGGCGATGGACCGGTTGTGGATCGAGGGCGCCGATGGACGCCGCCGTTTTCTCGACCGCATGACTTTGAGCTTCCGGCCCGACCACGCCGAAGCGGTTCTTGATTACGAGAAATCCATGCGCGACCGGAACCGGCTCCTGAAAGAGGGTGCAACCGACGCCGCATGGTATGCCGCGCTCGAGGCGCAGATGGCAGAGGCAGGCGCGCGCATGATGGCCAATCGTTCCGCGTCGCTTGCCGAGATCGAAGATGCGCTGCGTGACGCAGCGACGAGCTTTCCCCGGGCCGAACTGGAGATCGTCTGGCCGGAAGAGCCAGCGCCTTCGATCGCCGAGCCATTGCGGGAGGTGCTTCGCGACAATCGCCGGCGCGACATGGCGGCGGGCCGGACCCTGATCGGCCCCCATCGCATGGACCTTGCCGCGACCTATGCTGCGAAGGGTATGGCGGCCGATCAATGTTCAACGGGCGAACAGAAGGCGCTGCTGATTTCGCTGGTTCTTGCCAATGCCCGCGCGTTGGCCGAACGCGGGGGTGCGCCGCCCATTCTGCTTCTGGACGAGGTTGCCGCGCATCTCGACGAGGGCCGGCGCGCGGCGCTTTATGATGAGGTTGTCGGCCTTGGGGCACAGGCCTTCCTGACGGGGACCGGCCCAGAGCTGTTCGAAAGCCTCGGCGCACGAGCGCAGCGTTTTGCCGTAAACGAGATAGAGGGACAGTCCCGGATCGTAGAGGAAAAGGCATGAGTCCGCAGCGCATCACCCTTCTCACGCTAGGCGTCGCCGATCTTGCGGCCTCCCGGGCGTTTTATGGGCGTCTCGGCTGGGTCGAGTCGCAGCAGAGCCAGGAAGGGGTGGCCTTCTTCCAGATGCATGGCGCGGTGCTGGCTTTGTTCGGGCTTGCGGACCTTGCAGCCGATCAGGGCCGGCCGAACGCCCAGTTGGGAACCGGCGCCATTGCCTTGGCCCAGAACTTTGCCACGGAAGCCGAAGTTGATGCAGCCTTCCAGTCTGCGCTCGACGCGGGGGGGACCACGCTGAAGAGACCGGAAAAGGTTTTCTGGGGCGGCTATTCCGGCTATTGGGCCGATCCGGATGGGCATGTCTGGGAAGTGGCGATGAACCCCTTCTGGCCGCTCGCGGCTGATGGTTCGCTGACTTTGCCATCGTGACCATCTCTTTCTGGCAACTCCTTCTCTATGCCGGCGGAATGGCGGCGCTCTGGGCGGTCCCCGGGCCGGTGTGGGTCGCGCTCACGGCCAGAGCCCTGTCTGGCGGTTTTGCCTCTGCCTGGCCGCTGGCCGTCGGTGTAGCGCTGGGCGACCTTGTCTGGCCGCTGGCGGCCATCTTTGGGCTAAGCTGGATCCTGTCGGTCTATGGCGGCTTTCTGCACGCGCTGCGCTGGATCGCGGCCGGCGTGTTCCTGGTGATGGGCGTTCTGCTCATCCGAAAGCCTGCGGTCACCTTGGCGGCGGACAGCCGGCTGACGCGGCCCGGTCGATGGGCAGGACTTGCGGTCGGGCTGGCCGCTGTGATCGGCAATCCCAAGGCGATCTTGTTCTACATGGGCGTCCTGCCGGGATTCTTCGACCTGACGCGGCTCACTGGCCCGGACATTGCCGCGATTATTCTTGTTTCGGCGGCCATTCCGCTTCTGGGAAACCTCGGGCTGGCGCTGTTTCTGGACCGGGCGCGACGGTTGCTTTCCGACCCGAAAAGCCTTCATCGGTTGAACATCGCCTCAGGAGCGCTTCTGATCGTGGTCGGTCTTGTCGTCCCCTTCGTCTGACCACCAAATCTTGTGCCCGTGACGTGACATTCCCGGTGGGAGCGACTATAAATCGCGCACGCGAGAAAGGACCCCGCCCGCATGGCCGAGCCAGCCCAGAAGATCGAAGAATACGGTGCCGATTCCATCAAGGTTCTCAAGGGCCTGGAAGCGGTACGCAAACGGCCGGGCATGTATATCGGCGATACTGACGACGGCTCGGGCCTGCACCACATGGTCTACGAGGTTGTCGATAACGGCATTGACGAGGCGCTTGCCGGTCACGCGACCGAGGTAACCGTCAAGATCCACGCCGACAATTCGGTCTCGGTCCGGGATAACGGTCGTGGTATCCCCGTCGACATCCATGCCGAAGAAGGCGTTTCGGCTGCCGAGGTCATCATGACCCAGCTTCATGCCGGCGGGAAGTTCGACCAGAACAGCTACAAGGTATCGGGCGGTCTGCATGGCGTCGGCGTTTCGGTCGTCAACGCCCTGTCCGACTGGCTGGAACTGCGCGTCTGGCGCAACGGCAAGGAGCACTTCGCCAAGTTCGAACATGGCGACACGGTCGAGTCGCTGCGGATTGTGGGCGATGCGCACGGTCAGAAAGGCACCGAGGTTCGATTCCTGGCCTCGACCCAGACCTTCTCGAACCTCGACTACGTCTACAAGACGCTCGAGAACCGCCTCAGGGAACTTGCGTTCCTCAATTCCGGCGTACGGATCGTGCTTGAAGACGAACGCCCGGCGGAGCCCCTGCGGACCGAGCTTTTCTACGAAGGTGGTGTCCGGGAATTCGTGAAGTATCTCGACCGCTCCAAGACGCCGGTGATGCCGGAGCCGATCTACATTTCAGGCGAGCGCAGCGGCATCACGGTCGAGATCGCGATGTGGTGGAATGACAGCTATCACGAAACCGTCCTTCCGTTCACAAACAACATTCCGCAGCGCGACGGTGGTACGCACCTGGCCGGGTTCCGCGGTGCGCTGACCCGCACGATCAACGCCTATGCACAGTCTTCGGGGATTGCGAAGAAGGAAAAGGTCGACTTCACCGGCGACGATGCGCGTGAAGGGCTCACCTGCGTGCTGTCGGTCAAGGTGCCGGATCCGAAATTCTCCAGCCAGACCAAGGACAAGCTTGTGTCGTCCGAGGTCCGGCCGGCAGTCGAGAACCTTGTGAACGAAAAGCTTGCCGAGTGGTTTGAGGAAAACCCCGCCCCGGCAAAGCAGATCGTCGGCAAGATCGTCGAGGCGGCGCTGGCGCGCGAGGCCGCGCGCAAGGCCCGCGAACTGACCCGCCGAAAGACCGCGCTCGACGTGGCCTCGCTGCCCGGCAAGCTGGCGGATTGTCAGGAAAAGGACCCGTCCAAATCCGAACTGTTTCTCGTCGAGGGTGATAGCGCCGGCGGCTCGGCCAAGCAGGGCCGCGCCCGCAGCAATCAGGCCGTGCTTCCCCTGCGCGGCAAGATCCTGAACGTCGAACGCGCGCGCTTCGACCGGATGCTGTCCTCTGAAACGGTCGGCACACTCATTACCGCGCTTGGAACCGGGATCGGCCGCGACGAATTCGACATCGGCAAACTGCGCTACCACAAGATCGTCATCATGACCGATGCCGACGTGGATGGCGCGCATATCCGCACGCTCCTCTTGACCTTCTTCTTCCGACAGATGCCCGAGATCATCGATGGCGGATACCTCTACATCGCGCAGCCGCCGCTCTACAAAGTCGCGAGAGGGAAATCCGAAGTCTATCTGAAGGATCAGGCGGCCCTGGACGACTATCTGGTGCAGCAGGGGATCGAGGGGACTATCCTGCGGCTGGGCTCCGGAGAGGACATCTCGGGCGCCGACCTTGCCCGTGTCGTCGACGAGGCGCGTCTTGTGCGCCGGATTCTCGCGGCCTTCCCGACGCATTACCCGGCCCACATCCTTGAGCAGGCCGCGATTGCCGGCGCTCTGGTCGCCGGTCGGGTCGATGCGGATGCGCAAGGTGTGGCCGACAAGGTCGCCCGGCGCCTTGATCAGATCGCGCTGGAATACGAACGGGGCTGGAGCGGTCGTCCGACCCAGGATCATGGGCTGCGATTTTCACGTGTCCTGCGGGGTGTCGAAGAGGTTCGCACACTCGACGGCCCGGTGCTGCGCTCGGGCGAGGCGCGGCGGCTCGGCGCGCATACGGACAATCTGGAAGAGATCTACGGGCTTCCGGCCGCGCTGGTCCGCAAGGATAGGGAACAGCCGATCCACGGCCCGCTTGATCTGCTGAAGGCGATCCTCTCGGAAGGCGAAAAGGGGCTTTCGCTTCAACGCTACAAGGGTTTGGGCGAGATGAACCCCGAGCAGCTCTGGGAAACCACGCTCGACCCCGAGGCGCGGACGCTGCTGCAGGTGAAGATCGATGATCTGGCCGAAGCCGACGATATCTTCACCAAGCTCATGGGCGACGTGGTGGAACCACGCCGTGAATTCATCCAGCAGAATGCGCTGAGCGTGGAAAACCTCGACGCTTGAGACGAGGCGGCGGCTTCATGACAGGATCCGCCGCAGTCCAGCCTGAACCTTGAGAAGCGCCGGCAGGTAGAGCTCGGTCAGATCCTGCGCGCCGCCCTGCACCGCCGCGACGCCAGTATTGAGCGCGGCGACCACCTGTCCGCGCGCCGAGAACAACGGCACCGCGATCGAACGCAGCCCGATCTCGACCTCCTGGTCAATCAGGGCGAACCCCTCGACGCGCACCTGCGCGAGGCGGGACATGATCTCGTCCGGGTCGGTAAGGCTGTAGGGCGTCCGCGGGCTGAGATCCGACATCTCGATCCGTGATCGCGCCACGGCCTCGGGGAGCGCGGCAAGCAGCACGCGGCCCATCGAGGTGCAATGCGCCGGCAGCCGCGACCCCGGCATCAACCCTATCGACATGACCCTGCGCTGCGCTGCGCGGGCCAGATAGACGATCTCGGTCTCATCCAGGATCGAGACCGAGGTCGACTGGCCGATCTGCTCCGACAGCTGGTCAAGCCAGGGCTGCACGAGCTGCGCCAGCGGCAGGGCGGCGAGCGCCCCCATGCCAAGGCGCAGAACCCGCGGCGTCAGCGTGAAGAACTTCCCGTCATAATCGGCATAACCTCCCTCGTGCAGCGTCAGCAGGCAACGCCGCGCCGAAGCCCGGTCGAGCCCGGTTATCTCGCTCACCTCGGCGATGCTGAGTCGCGGATGCTCTGCGCGAAAGGCCTCGATCACGCTCAGACCCTTCAGCATCGAGGAAATGATGTCGGTCTTGTTCACCATGTGACCACACTCATCCACAGTATGAACAAATGTCAACATGCGCACAAATCTGCTTCCTCTTCGACGAGAGGGAACTAGTGTCCGGCCCAATGTCGGAGGAGCGCATGGACAAACGTATCGCAACGCTGGCCGAGGCTGTCGCAGCCATCCCCGATGACGCGACGGTCATGATCGGGGGATTTGGTGGCTCGGGCGCCCCGATCGAACTGATCCACGCGCTGATCGACCGCCATGTAGCGACCGGACACCCGACTGGCCTGACGGTCGTCAATAACAATGCCGGCAACGGACATGTCGGGCTGGCCGCCTTGATCGAGCAGGGCATGGTCGCAAAGCTCATCTGCTCCTTCCCGCGCTCGGCCGACCCGAAGGTCTTCACCGATCTCTATCTTTCCGGGGGAATCGAACTGGAGCTTGTCCCGCAGGGCACGCTTGCCGAACGCATCCGCGCCGGCGGGGCAGGGATACCCGCCTTCTATACCCCGACGAGCTACGGCACCGACCTCGCCAGGGGGAAACCGGTCGAGGAATTCGACGGGCGTCCCTACGTGCAGGAACGCTGGCTCAAGGCCGACTTCGCGCTCATCAAGGCAGAGCTTGGCGACAACTACGGCAATCTGACCTACCGGATGGCGGCCCGCAACTTCAACCCGCTGATGGCCATGGCCGCGGCCAGGACCATCGCGCAGGTCACGCGCGTGACCGAACCCGGCGGCATTGATCCCGAACAGGTGATTACCCCCGGCATCTTTGTCCAGGGCATCGTTGAGGTCCCCGAGCCCCAGCAGGAAGAACTTCTCAACCGCGCCAATGCCCATTACCCCGAGGTGCAGGCATGACCGACAAGCTTTCGAACGCCCAGATCGCCTGGCGCGCGGCCCAGGACATTGCCGACGGAGCCTATGTCAACCTTGGCATCGGCTTTCCCGAGATGGTTGCCAAGTTCCAGCCCCCGGGGCGTGAAGCGGTCTTCCACACCGAGAACGGTGTCCTTGGCTTTGGTGAGGCACCGGCCCCCGGCACCGAGGACTGGGACCTTATCAATGCCGGGAAAAAGGCGATCACCCTGAAGCCCGGGGCGGCCTTTTTCCACCATGCGGACAGCTTTGCCATGGTCCGCGGCGGGCACCTCGACGTGGCGATCCTGGGCGCTTACCAGGTGGCCGAAAATGGCGACCTCGCCAACTGGTCGACCGGACCCAAAGGCGTGCCGGCGGTGGGCGGGGCCATGGACCTTGTCCACGGGGCCAAGCGCGTGGCTGTGATCACCGACCATGTCACCAAGGATGGCCAGCCGAAGCTTCTGTCGTCCTGCACGCTGCCGCTGACGGGCGTGGCCTGTGTGACGCGCGTCTATACGTCGCTTGCCGTCATTGACATAGAAAACCGCCATTTCGTGCTGCGGGAAAAGCTGTCGTCGATTTCGTTCGACAGTCTCCAATCCCTGACCGGCGCAACTCTGCACCTCGACGGCCCGGTGGCCGACCTTATCGTTCCGGAGCTCTGACATGACCGAGGTCTATATCTGCGACTATATCCGCACCCCGATCGGCCGCTTCGCCGGATCGCTTTCGATGGTCCGGGCCGATGATCTGGGCGCTATCCCGCTACGTGCGCTGATGGCGCGCAACGCGGGGGTCGACTGGACCGCCGTCGATGACGTGATCTTCGGCTGCGCCAACCAGGCCGGCGAAGACAACCGCAACGTCGCCCGAATGTCGTTGCTTCTCGCCGGCCTGCCGGTCGAAGTCCCGGGAACCACGATGAACCGTCTTTGCGGCTCGGGCATGGACGCGATCATTTCCGGCGCGCGCGCGATCAAGGCCGGCGAGGCCGACCTGATCGTGGCCGGTGGGGTCGAAAGCATGTCCCGTGCGCCGTTCGTCATGCCAAAGGCCGAAAGTGCATTCTCCCGCGCCAACGAGGTGCATGACACGACGATTGGTTGGCGCTTCGTCAATCCGTTGATGAAGGCCCAATATGGCGTAGATTCCATGCCCGAGACCGCCGAAAACGTCGCCGAGGACTTCGGCATCTCGCGGGCGGATCAGGATGCATTCGCGCTGCGCTCGCAGATGAAGGCGGCGGCGGCGCAGGCAAACGGACGGCTGGCCGCCGAGATCACGGCGGTCGAGATCCCGAACCGGAAGGGCGATCCCACGATTGTCGACCGCGATGAACATCCCCGCGCGACGACGATCGAGGCCTTGGCGGCGCTGAAGGCCCCCTTCCGCAAGGGTGGCTCCGTCACGGCCGGCAACGCTTCCGGGGTGAACGATGGCGCCGCGGCCCTGATCCTTGCGTCTGAAGAGGGTGCAATGCGTCATGGGCTTACGCCAATTGCACGTGTTCTGGGCGGAGCTGCGGCAGGCGTCGCGCCGCGGATCATGGGTGTCGGCCCTGTCCCTGCGTCGAGGAAGCTGATGGCGCGACTGGGACTGACAGAGGCTGATTTCGACGTGATCGAACTGAACGAAGCCTTTGCAAGCCAGGGTCTGGCGACGTTGCGCGAGCTGGGCATCCGCGACGACGACGGGCGAGTCAACCCGAACGGTGGGGCGATCGCGCTTGGGCATCCGCTTGGCATGTCGGGAGCTCGCATCACCGGCACCGCTGCGCTGGAACTGGCGAAGACCGGCGGCCGGCGTTCGCTATCAACCATGTGCATCGGTGTGGGCCAAGGGATCGCTATCGCGCTCGAGCGTGACTGACATCGGTTCGTGTGTCGACGCGGACCCGTGGCCAAGGGCCACATTGCCAACGGGGAATGCGCGGGGCATGAAGGTGGCACCGCACCTGCAAACGAACCGATCCGCCATGCCGCCAGAGAAGAAGCTTGCCTGCGTAAGCGTCACCGGCAAGGGGGCGACCGACGCCTTTCTTGCCGAAATCGCTGTTGCGCTGGAGAGGTCGGGCCTGCGACTTGCCGGGACGATCCAGTCGAACCCGGAACGGATCGGCAGGCAACGGTGCGATATGGACATCCGGGTGTTGCCCGACGGACCGACGTTACGCATCAGCGAGGATCGCGGCGACCACGCAAAGGGCTGCCGGCTCGATGCCGGTGTCCTGGAAGAGGCGGTCATCCAAGTCGGGCGTCGCCTGTCAGGCGCCGATCTGCTTGTCGTTAACAAGTTCGGCAAGCGCGAGGCGGAGGGGAAGGGGCTTGTCCCGATCATCGCCGAAGCCGTGGACAGCGGAATGCCGGTTCTGCTGGGTGTGAACGGGCTGAACCTGCAGCCCCTTCGCGACTTCTCCGGAGACATGCTTCAGGAATTGCCCGCCGAACGGGACGCGGTCATGGCGTGGGCTCGCGCTGCGGTTAAGGCACGGGCGCCGATCACGACAGAAGGCTGAAGCAGGGCTCAGCCGGCGCTTGCCAACATCTGAGTCCTGACGCGCGGCGCCACGCAGGCGGCAATGTCGATCAGCAACGGCATCGGCATCGGGCTTTGAGAAAACAGGTTGGTACGGATGATCCGGATCGCCTTGATCTGCCAGTCCGCCACAGCGCGACGTATGTCGACCGCCTTGAGGGCCGGCCGGCTGGGAAGGCTCGGCGCGCCTCCAGAAGGCCTCGTGGTGATCAGTGTTTCCAGTTCCAGATCGCAGGCTCGCATGTTGGCAAGCCCGCCGACGGCGCGCCCACCCGTGGCGTTGGGCTGCTTGCTGCGCTGAACGCCCCATGCCGGGCTGAAGTCATGAAAATCGTCGCACATTTTTCACAAAACCATATCCTTATCTTCTGATTTCAACTATTGATATGACAGTTCTTGCAGGACGGAATCGGGCCATGCGCCTTAGCAATGGAAAACATCCATGAGATTGCGGCCTTTCGCGAACGATGGCCCGGGGTTCCGATTCCTGATGTCGATCCCGGGGGTTGCCGCGACGTTCGGCCTCGCGCTGTTTGCCCTGGCGCTTGTCCTGCTCCTGGCCTTCCGGAGGAACGACGGTGGTCTGGTGATCGGGCCGCTGACCCTGTCCAATTTCACCGGCATTCTCAGCGATCCGCTTTACGCGATCATCATGCTGCGCTCGCTTTGGATCGCCGGCCTCGTCACGCTGGCCACAGTCGTCACCGCCTATCCAGTCGCATGGTACCTTGCCTTTCAGGCCGGAAGGCGGCGGGGGCTGGTCCTGTTTCTTGTGACCCTGCCGTTCTGGACGAGTTACCTGCTGCGGGTCTTCGCGTGGAAGATCGTGCTCGCCTATAACGGGGTGCTGAACTCGGCCCTGATGGGCCTTGGCATCTGGGACACGCCGTCGAGCGCGCTCCTCAACAACCCGGCGGCGGTGGTGGTGACGCTGGCACATGCCTATGCGCCTTTCGCGATCCTGCCGATCTTCGTCGCGCTTCAGACAATTCCCCGATCGCTGCTCGAGGTATCGTCGGACCTTGGCGCCTCCAGGGCGCAGGTCTTTGCCCGGATCGTGCTGCCGCTGTCGATGCCGGGGGTGCTGGCCGGGGCGCTGGTCGTCTTCGTCCCGACGCTTGGCGACTATGTGACGCCTGCCCTGATCGGCGGACCGGGCAGCATCATGATCGGCAACCAGATACAGGCGCAGTTCGGCAAGGCGAATGACTGGCCCTTTGGCGCCGCGCTGGCTGTCTCGACCATGCTGGTGATCCTGGCCGCCGTGTTGCTGGTCCGGCAGGCCGACCGCAGATGGGGAAGCCGGGCATGACCGGGAACCGGGCACTTCTGGGCTATGTCGTCGCCTATGTCGTCTTCCTTTACCTGCCGGTTGCGCTGATTCCGCTGTTTTCGTTCAACGATTCCATCCAGGCCGCTTTCCCGCTCAAGGGTTTCACTCTGGACTGGTACCGGACTCTGGCTGAAACGCCCGCCATCCGAGCTGCGTTGATGAACAGCGTCAGCATCGCCCTCACCGCGGCTGCAATCGCGACCTTCTGTGCCACGACCATCGCCTATCTCGACGTCTTTCCCCGCCCCTGGCTGTCGCGCCCCGTGGCGATGCTGGCGCGACTGCCGATCCTGATCCCCGGCGTCATCGTCGGCATAGCCATGCTGATCCTCGTGAACCTCGCGGGCCTTGGGCCGTCACGCCCGGCCATCGTGATGGGGCATATCCTGATCTGCCTGCCCGCCGCGGTGTCCGTCATCCGTGCGCGGATGGTCGCGATCCCGCGCAGCCTGGCCGAGGTCGCCTCCGACCTGGGCGCCTCTGACCTGACGGTGTTCCGCCGCGCGATCCTGCCGCTTGCCTGGTCGGCGGTCGCTTCGGCCTTTACTCTTTCCTTCCTGACGTCGTTCGACGAATTCATCGTCGCCTATTTCCTTGCCGGGACCGATATCACCCTGCCCCTCTATATCTGGAGTCAGCTGCGCTTTCCGAAGTCGCTGCCGGTGGTGATGGCGCTTGGCTCGCTGATCCTTCTGACCTCGATCCTGCTTGCCGTCGCGGCCGAACTGCTGCGGCGGAGGACCAGACTTTGAATGACAACAAGAACGAAAACCCTGCAGCACGGAGGAAACGGACCATGACCAAACATCTGATCGCCGCCTTGGCCGCGACACTGACCGCCACGCCGGTCCTGGCTGGCGGGCCACTCACCTATTTCACCTGGTCGGGCTACGAACTGCCCGACTTCAACAAGAGCTACATCGCTGCCCATCCCGAAGGGCCGGAAATCTCGTTCTTCGGGGACGACGATGATGCCTTCACCAAGGTCAAGGCAGGGTTCCATCCCGATCTCGCCCATCCCTGCTACGACAAGATCGCGCGCTGGAATGCCGCCGGTCTGCTGCAACCGATCAACACCAGCCGGATCAAGAACTGGGACAAGATTTTTCCGATCCTACAGAACCTGCCGGATATCCAGGCGGGTGACGGCAAGGTCTGGATGGTGCCATGGGACTGGGGCAATACTTCGGTCCTTTATCGCACCGACCTCGTTGCGGCGGACGCGCCGCAAAGCTGGAGCATGTTGTGGGATCCGCAATATGCCGGGCGGCTGGCGACCATCGATGCCGTCCATGACACGCCTGTCGTGGCCGCGATCCTGGCCGGAGTGAACCCCTTCGACATGTCTCCGGCGGATATGGAGAAGGTGGCGGAAAAGCTGCGGGAGCAGCGGCCGCTGCTGACGACCTACACGACGGACATGACCTCGATCGAGCAATCCCTTGCCTCGGGCGAACTGGTTGCAGCGATGACCTGGAATGCCTCTGCCGTGGCCCTGAAGAAGCAGGGCGTGCCGGTGGAGTTCATGAATCCCAAGGAAGGGATGCTGACATGGACCTGCGGTTTCGTGATGCTGAAGGACTCGCCCAATACTGACCTCGCCTATGGCTTCATCAACAGTCGGCTCGAGGCGGAGTCCGGCAAGTATCTCATCGAAGCCTATGGCTATGGGGCCTCGACCGCTTCGGCTTTCGCCGAAGTGCCGCAGGCGACGCTCGATGAGCTGAAGCTGCCCGCGAACCCCGACGAGATGTTGAAGACCACCATCTTCACCGGGCCGATGAAACAGAACGACGAGCTTGCCAAGATGTTCGAGCGCGTCAAGGCAGGCGGCTGAGTGAAGCGGGCGCCGCGTATCCAGCGCGGCGCCCAAACAGGAAAAGCGGAATGGACGACAATACTCCAACGATCGATCCACGGGCAAAGAGCGCGGCGATGAACCCCGCCGATATCCGCGTTGGGCGCCGTTTGCGCGCCCTTCGGCTGGAGGCAGGTCTGTCCCTGGCCGAGCTTTCCGGTCGCGCCGGAATGTCGGTTGGGGCGCTGAGCCAGATCGAACGCGGTGTCTCGTCCCTGAGGGTCCGCACCATCTGGCCGCTCGCTGCCGCGCTAGGGGTAGAGCCGTCGCGTCTCGTCGATGACGGGGCCGAGCAGAACGACATCTACTGCGTCCGCGCCGCCAATCGCCGTGACCTTCCGGTGCGGTCGGAAGGCATTCGCAAACAACTGCTTTCCCCACCCGGAGCTTCCCTGACCGGCATGATTGTCGAGATCGAGCCGGGCGGCGGAACATTGCAGGCCTATGCCCATCAGGGCCACGAATTTGGCTATGTCGCCGAAGGGTCGGCATTGCTGATGATCGACGGAACCCCTTACGACCTGCGCGCCGGCGACAGCTTTGCCTTCCGTTCGACACTGCTGCATTCCTTCCGGAATGACGGTCCGGGCCGCTGCATCATCGTCTGGGTCAACACCAACCGGCCGGCGGAGGCGCGCGATGACGGCTGATCCGCTTCTTAGCCTGCGCAAGGTCAGCAAGGATTTCGGTGGCGGTGTCTTCGGCCTCATCGACATCGATCTGGACATTGCCGAGGGCGAATTCGTCAGCCTTCTGGGCCCCTCGGGCTGCGGCAAGACGACGACGCTGCGCGTCATCGCGGGCTTTGAAAAGCCCACCTCCGGGCAGGTCCTCCTGTCAGGCGAGGAAATCGGTCCCCTGCCTCCGAACCGCCGCCCGGTGAATACCGTCTTCCAGGACTACGCGGTCTTCCCCCACATGAATGTCGCCGAGAATGTCGAGTTCGGATTGTCCGTTCGCGGAACCCCAAGTGCCGAACGCCGCCGGCGCGTGACAGAGGCGCTGGAACTCGTCGGGTTGGCCGACAAGTCCGCGCGGGCGGTTTCGGCCCTGTCCGGCGGACAGAAGCAACGGGTCGCGCTGGCCCGCGCCATCGTGTGCCGGCCGCGCGATCTGTTGCTGGACGAACCGCTCTCCGCGCTCGACGCGTCGCTGCGCGAACAGATGCAGCTTGAACTCAAGAACCTGCAATCCCGGCTGGGTACAACTTTCGTCATGGTCACGCATGACCAGACCGAGGCGTTGTCGATCTCGGACAGGATCGCGGTCATGAACGAGGGACGGATCGAGCAGGTCGCCAGCCCCGCCGAACTCTATGACCGCCCTGCGACCCGCTTCGTCGCAGGCTTCATCGGCACAATGAACCTGCTGTCAGGGCGCGCGCTTGGAGATGGCCGGGTTACCGTGGCAGGCATGACGCTGAACTTGCCCGAGAGCCGCGGCACGGCTTCCGGGACCGCGGTCACGATCGGTATCCGACCAGAAGACCTGACGTTCGTCGAGGCGAATTCAGCCTCGCCAGTTGCCATCCGCACGACTGTCTTTCACGGCTCGAGCTTGCGTATCCTCGGCGACCTGCCGGACGGGTCCGCAGTCGTCGTCGACGTCCCGCGTTCCAGCGCATCGAGCTTGCTCGACAACGGCACCGCGCGGGCATTGGCACTCCGCCCTGGAACAGCTCCAGTTCTGATCCAGGATTTGAGTTAGGTCGGGCTTTCGCCTGGCGTCCGGTTGCCAAAGGAGGTTTCCGGCCCTGATGGGGTAACTGGCTGGCGGCGTCCCTGTGCCCCTGGATGCCCCGAAGTGACTCCCGTTTTCTCCCGCGGCCGAGACGGTGTCTGGGCAAACTCGATCCTCTGACGGCCAAGGCAGGTGGTCTCGAGTCGCTCAGTCACCCGAAACGCGCCGTAGCTCAAACCTTAGGCCCTAATCTTCACTTTTCGCGCCTGGTCCCACTTCAAATAACATCATTCGCCGGGTGACTACCTGCTTGCCTGTCGACTCCTGTCATGGCTTGTTGCGTGGAACTCCGTCGAGGGCGGAGCGAGGCGGTGGGAAAGGGAGCAGGCAGGGATGATCCCGCACAGTCCGGAGGTCGAGGCTTCCGGAAATCGCACCGCCGTCATCTCCTGCCAGCGCAACGAGGCGCTCTGGCTTTGCGAATGGGTCGCTTATCAGCGAACGATCGGCTTCGAACGTGTCTTTGTCATCTCCAACGATTGCACGGACGGGTCTGACCTGCTTCTCGACCGGCTCGAGGAAATGGGCGAGGTGATCCACCTGCGCCAGATTGTTCCGCAAGGGGTGGCACCCCAGCCGGCGGGCTGTGCGCTGGCGCTTTCCCATTCGCTCATGGCCGACGTGGACTGGGCGTTCCATTGCGACACCGATGAGTTCCTGAACGTCTCGGAAGGCGAAGGCAGGGTCGATGACCTTCTCGCCGCCGTGGGCGAGGCCGATTGCATCGCGGTCAGCTGGCGCATGTTCGGGTCGGGCGGGCGGAGGGTGTGGGATCGCTGCGATGTATTGCCGACCTGCGTCCAGACCCAGGGCCAGCTCAAGCGCGGCCGGGCGCTGCAGAAATGCCTGTTCCGCCCGAACCGCTTCGGCGCGGTGGTTTGCCATATGCCCAAAGAGCCGGCCTCGGCGAATGTGGTTCTGAAGAATACGGCGGGCGAGGTCATGCCGTCACTGGCCCTCTTCAAGCCCGCGCTCGCGCGGCATCGCAGTGCAAAGCTGTCGCTCGTCACCTGGGCGAAGGCCTCGCTGAACCACTATGCCATCAAGTCCGAGGATCTGCTTCTGCTGAAGAATGTCCGTGGCGATGGGATGGCGATGGTCCATGAAAAGTATCGCAGGGGCTCAGACTTCTGGTCCTACGCAGATGCGAATGACGCCGAAGACCGGTCGATCCTGCGCCACTGGCCGGCCTGCGCCACCCGGCTTGCGCGATACCGGGCTGACCCCCGGATTGCCGAGCTGGAGGAAAATGCCTGGCAGGCCTTTGTGACGCTTCGCAAGGAGATCCTGTTCGAGCGTGGCGAGTTCGGCTGGAACAGCCCGCCGAACTCCGCCACTCTGTCCGCGACGACGGGAGACAGTGACGTGGCAGAGACAGCAGACCAAATGACGGATGTCGCCCCTGCAAGGCCTCGTCGCCGGCGGCAGCCCCCGGATACTGCGCCTGCGACGCGGTTCCTGATCCAGACCCTGCCGCTTCGGCGCGCGACCGTCGTTGTCGATGTCGGCGCCAACCCGCTTGGGGCTCCGCCATACAAGCCATTGCTCGACATGGGCGGCTGCGAGATCATCGGCTTTGAACCACAGCCCGAGGCCTTTGCCGCGCTGGAAGCCGTTCGATCGCCGCGCGAGCGGTATTTCCCCTTCGCCGTAGGCGACGGATCCCCCCGCGAGCTTCGCATCTATCGCAGCAGCGGCATGACCTCGGTCTTTGATCCGCATCTGCCCTCGCTGGGGTATCTCGGGCGCCGCGGATTGGGTCAGGTGATCGGCCGCCAGCCGATGACGACCGTGGCGCTGGATAGCGCGGACGAGATCGGCCGGTTCGACCTTTTGAAGATCGACATCCAGGGTGGCGAGGTCGACGTCTTTGTCGGCGCCTCCGCCAAGCTGGCCACTGCGATGGCGGTCATTGTCGAACTGCGCCACTTGCGGCTTTACGAGTCAGAGCCGATGTCCGCGGGTGTCGACCTCGATCTGCGCGCGCGCGGATTCATCCTGCACAAGTTCCTCTTCAACAAGTCGGTGCCGATCCGCAGCTCGCAGTCGCATCGCCTGCTGGTCGCGGAAAACCGCGACCAGCTTCTGGACGGGGATGCGGTCTATATCCGCGATCTCTCGGACAAGGCATCCATCGACGATGAAGGACTGGCGCACCTTGCCGTGTTGGCGTCGGGCGTTTTCGCCAGCCATACGATTGTCCTTGCCTGCCTCGACGAACTCGCGGTCCGCGGACGGATATCGGATGAGATCGCTGTGAGCTATGTCGACCTGCTGCCTGCGCGGCTGAGGCGCGATCCGTGACCGCCTGCCGCACATTCCTCTGATCAGGAGCCTCAGACCACCCGGATCACGTCCTTGCCGACCGCGAGGACATAGCCGCGTTTGGCGATGGTCCGCACCAGCAGTTCGCTGACCATCTGGTTGCCAAGCGCGTCGCGCAGCCGTTTGATCCTTGTGGCTCCGGCCGCCTCCTCGCAATTGGCCTCCGATCGACCCGAGATGACCGCCTCGATCTGCGCGCCGGTCAACACCTCGTCGTCCATTCGCGCTTCGGCCAGCACCGCCAGCGTCTCGATCGCGGCCTCGGTCAGCTGAAACTCCATGTCGTTGATATAGACAGACCGGCTTTCCCGCGCGATGAGCAGGGACGAGACCTGAATGCCCGATCGCTGGATTGCCGAGATGCGGCGGTTCAGGGAGATGATGGTGACCAGAAACACCAGGGCCGCAATCAGCAGCGCGGTCGCAAACACCAGCAAGACAAAGATCACCTGCCGGTAGCTTTGCAGCACTTCCTGAAAGGAGGTGCCAGATTGCGCGAGGATCTCGAGCAGCCGCAGTTCGGATGGCGTGCGCAGATCGTTCTCGACGAAGATGCGCTCCACCCGTGCATTGAAGGCGTTTGCATCCGGCAGGTTGAGGAACAGAAAGATCGCGGCCCCAAGCAGGATCAGCACGATCGCCGCAATCCCGCCGGCAACCACGCGGTTGCCAGGGCGCGCCGCCTCAGTAGCGGAGGAACTGGTCTCCGGCACTCGCTTTCCTTTCGTCCAATCCGTCCGGTCCGAACAGGCTTACCACTGAAAGTAGCGTCCAGCCCGCCGCCGCCAATCGCGGAGCCAGTGCCGCCGCCGCATCCGACTTGCTGCCGCAAGCGGACTGCGGAACTTGCGCGACTCCGTAGGCCAGTTGCAGCGGCGGCTCCCGCTTTGCCTTGTAGTCGGCATAGCAATCTGCGCGCGCGGTCCCGGTCAGGGCAAGTCCGAAGACCGTAGCTGCAAGGGTAATCCGCATGTCCATGACCGTCTCCCTGATTGGTCGCACAGTGGGATGAAGTCGTCTGTCATTCAATGGCAGATGGGGGAGGGCGTGGCTGTTATCCGATAACAGCCCGCCGATATTGCCTGTCCGCCGGAGGGTGCCCCACCTGATCCGCATTGGCCCGCGACCGTCGCGGCGCTCGAACGAAAGGATCGGCACATGTCCCGTATTCGCCTCATCATCCTGAATTCCATCACGGCGCTCGCCGTCGCCGGCGCAGCGGTAACTGCCAGCGCCGGACCTGTCTCTGCCCGTGGCAATGACGATGGCTGGAAGGTCATACTGGGTATCGCGGCGGGTGCCCTTGCAGCCGGGGCGCTCGCGCCGCGCGGCTATGCCGGGGCGCCGGCGTCGCACTATGCCCCGGCGCCCGCGCCCGTCTATGTCGACCCGCCGCGCTTCGTCGATCCGACCCCGGTCTACGTCTATCCCGAGCGTCCCGTCTACGCCCAGCCGGGCTGGCGTGTCGATGACTGGCAACAGATCGACCGGGATGATGATGACTGGAACGATCACCGCGGGCACCGCCACCACCATCGCCGCGCAGAGCCTCCGGTCTACTACACGCAACCGGGCTGGACGCCCTGGCGTTGATGGACAAGCGCGCATGTAACTGCCCCCAGGCCGTGCGCGCATCCGGCGTTCTGCCCCCAGGACGCCAATCTGGGGTGGAGGGTCGAGCAGCCTCCACCCCCTTTTCTTTCGCGCGAAGGCGCGGCAGGGTGCGGTCATGCCGCCCCGATCCTGTCCCGATTTCAGTTTCGAATCCCGCGCCATTGGCCGCGGCCTTGGCCGGATCGCCGGTGTGGACGAGGTGGGCCGTGGCCCCCTCGCGGGGCCTGTCGTTGCTGCAGCAGTGATCCTGAACCCCGACCGCATTCCGCCTGGCCTGAACGACTCCAAGTGCCTGACCGCGAAGCGCCGCGAGGAGCTGGATCTGCTCCTGCGCGAGACGGCAAGTTTCGGTCTGGGTCTGGCCAGCGTGGAAGAGATAGATGCGCTGAACATCCTCAACGCCAGCCACCTCGCGATGATGCGCGCCATAGCGGCCCTGCCGGTCGCGGTCGATCACCTTCTGATCGACGGCAACCGTCTGCCAAGGGATCTGCCCTGCCCTGCAGAGGCGATCGTTGGCGGGGACGCTTGCTGCCTCTCGATCGCGGCGGCTTCAATCGTTGCCAAGGTCGAGCGCGACCGGATCATGGTGGATTTGGCGCAACAGCACCCCGGCTACGGCTGGGAAACCAATGCCGGATACCCGACCGCCGACCATCGCGCCGCGCTGGGAAAACTAGGGGTCACCGCAGCGCATAGGCGTTCGTTCAGGCCCGTCTACAATATCTTGTATCAAGAAGTTTCTGTAAGTGTTTGATTCAAAAAAGAATTTGACGGCGAATCGTCCCTGACTCATCCTGCATCCCAACAAGCGGCACACCAGAGGCCGCGGGACAGAGGCAGTGATGACGAAGACCAAGACCCCAGCCGAGGCCACGGCGCTTCCGCTGAACCAGATTATTGCGGGTGATTGCGTGGAGGTGATGAACTCCCTCCCGGCCGGCTCTGTCGACCTGATCTTCGCCGATCCGCCCTACAACCTGCAGCTCAAGGGTGAGCTTCACCGTCCCGACAACTCGCGGGTGGATGCGGTCGACGATCATTGGGACCAGTTTTCAAGCTTCGCTGCCTATGATCGCTTCACCCATGACTGGCTGAAGGCCGCACGACGGCTCTTGAAGCCGAACGGCGCGATCTGGGTCATCGGCAGCTACCACAACATCTTCCGTGTCGGTGCGGCGATGCAGGATGCCGGCTACTGGCTTCTGAACGACGTGGTCTGGCGCAAGGCTAACCCGATGCCGAACTTCCGCGGCAAGCGCCTGACCAACGCGCATGAGACACTGATCTGGGCCAGCCGCGAGGAATCCTCGAAATACACCTTCAACTACGAAGCGCTGAAGGAACTCAACGACGGCGTGCAGATGCGGTCGGACTGGGTGATCCCGCTCTGCACCGGCGGCGAGCGGCTGAAGGACGCCAACGGCGACAAGGCCCATCCGACGCAGAAGCCGGAGGCTCTGCTGCACCGCGTTCTGCTGGCAACGACCAATCCAGGCGACGTGGTGCTCGACCCGTTCTTCGGTACCGGCACCACCGGCGCTGTCGCCAAGATGCTGGGTCGGTCCTACATCGGCATCGAGCGCGAGGAAGCCTACCGCGCCGCCGCGGCGGCCCGGCTGGACCGCATCCGCCCCTTCGACCGCTCGGCACTGGATGTCACCGGCTCGAAGCGCGCTGAACCTCGTGTGCCTTTTGGCACCGTAGTTGAACGCGGAATGCTGCGTCCCGGCGAGGTGCTTGTCAGTCCGCGTGGCAAGACGGCCCGTGTCCGAGCCGACGGAACGCTGATTTCCGATGAAACCAAGGGCTCCATCCATCAGGTCGGCGCCGCGCTGGAAGGAGCACCCTCCTGCAACGGCTGGACCTACTGGCACTTCAAGCGCGACGGCCAGATGATCCCGATCGACATCCTGCGCCAGCAGATCCGCGCTGAAATGGGCGACGCCGCGCATTGACCTGATCCGAAATTCCGAACCGCCTGCAGCTCGGTCCCCTTGACCGGACTGCAACCTTGCCCGCCGTGACATCACGGCGGGCTTTTTTCTTATGCCTTACCGCGAAGGAAGAAATGCGACTCCTTGGGGAGTTTTGCCACGACCTCCTGCGGTTGTCCCAGATTGGCGCGCAGGATGTCGTCGGGGTTGGAGGCGAGCCACGCCGACAACTCGTTCGACTGGTAGTGCGGGTGGTTGAAACCGATGAGCACCTTCAGAACACCTTCACCGGTGTTCTTGATGTAATGACCCGACCCCATCGGTGCATAACCGACATCGCCGGTTTCGAACTGTTCGGTCACCACAGTGCCCTCGGCCAGAAAGACCGACATCTCGGCGCTGCCTTCAATATAGTACTGCCATTCGTCAGCGGCCGGATGCCAATGCAGTTCGCGAAGGCCGCCGGGCTCGATCTCAAGCAGCGATCCGGCCATGGTCTGCGAGATAGGGAACTCCTTGGCGGTCACCGTCCGCTGCAATCCACCGCCCGGGACTCTGCGGGGTTCCTGCGCCGAAAGCGGATAGCGGTGCATCGCCAACAACGCCGGCGCCTCGTGCGGTGTACTGAGCGGCGACTGGTCGGTCGCCGGCGTGCCCTGGGCGAAATAGACCTCGCCGTTGGGCAGGCGCGCGACCTCGTCCAGCGACAGCCCCAGGCTTTGCGCCAGGATGGAGGGCGGTGTGCGCGACATCCAGTCGGTGACGCTGAAGGTATGATCCTCGGAAAAGTCACCGTTGTCGAAGATGAGGATGAAATGGCATTCGCCCGTTCCCGTTGCCTGGATCGCATGTCCCCAGCCGCGGGGAAAATACCAGACGTCGCCGGGGTAGAAGTCGTTCGTCGCCGATCCGCCGTCGGGGTGCAGCACCGTCGTCCGGCAGGAGCCTGAAATGACATAAGCCCATTCCGCCGCGTTCGCGTGCCAGTGCATCTCGCGCATTGCGCCGGGCTGAAGGCGCATCGAAACGCCTGCGATCCCTATGCTGGCCGGAAAGTCATGGACCGAAGCGCCCCGCGTTATCCCTCCCGGCCCAAGGCGCGGCTCTTTCTGTTCCAGACGATAGCGGAAGGAGGGTAAGCTTCTGGTCATGACAACACCGGTCTATGGCAATTTGTGCTGCATCTAGGATGATGCACGACCGGCCTGTCAAAGCAAAATGCCGCAGTCGGTCGCCGACCTCTCGATCTCGGGGTCAGGCAGAGCCTTTGGGCATGGGATTCAACGCTTTATTGTATGGCTTCCAGTCAGAAATGTCAGGGTAGAACTGCTTGCGCCAGGCCTTAACCCGCGGGTTCATCACCCGCTTCCAGGCCGGCGGCACCATCGCCAGCATCGTCATGATCGGATAGCCGAAGGGTAGTTGCGGCGCCTGTTCCTCGCCATAGGTCTGCAACAGGGGAAAGCGCCGGTCGGGCTTGTAATGATGGTCCGAATGGCGCTGCAGGTTGATGAGGAGCCAGTTGGACGCGCGGTAATCCGAGTTCCAGCTGTGGCGCGGCAGGACATGCTCGTACTTGCCCTCGCCCTTGTAGCGCCGAGTCAGGCCGTAGTGTTCGATGTAGTCGACCAGCTCCAGCTGCCAGACCGCGATATAGGCCTGCCAGACAAACAACGCGAGGCCGATCCAGCCGCCAAGGGCGAAGGCGAGGGCTAGCATGAAGATCTGAAGCGCGGCGTAGCGCCAGAACGGGTTCGACCGGTGCCACCAAGGCAGGTTCCGCCGCGCCAGCATCGCCACCTCGGCGCGCCACGCGCTTTGCGGGCATTCCCACAGGATGCGCGGGAAGAAGCGGTGGAAGCCTTCGTTATAGCGCGCCGTCACCGCGTCGCGCGGCGTACCTACCCAAGGATGGTGGACCCGCAGGTGCTCCGAGCGGAAATGGCTGTAGAGCACCATCGACAAGAGGATGTCACCCAGCCAGCGCTCGAAGGCTGGTTTCTGGTGCATCAACTCGTGCGAGTAATTGATGCCAATAGTGCCTGAAACGATTCCGAGTCCAAAGAACAGGCCGATCATCTCGCCACGGGACAGATGCCCGGTGTGGGTGACATACCAGATCGCCCAGAACAGCAGGGCAAATTGCAGCGGAACCCAGACGATTGTGACAAGCCTGTACCAGAACAGTCCTGCTTCGGGGGTTTCGAGATCGGCATTGTCCTCGTTGCGCCCCTCGACGCTGTCGAGGACCGAGAACATCCCCCAGGAATAGAGCGGCAACAGCGCAATCGCCCAACTGCCCAGAAGGGTCGCGGCAACGGCAATCGGGATGAGGCCGAGCGACAGCCAGAACGGCAAGGCGCTTTTCAGCCGCATCACGTCCGTCTTGGGGATTGTGGTCATCATGCGTCCTCCCGGTCCCACGATAGGGGCAGGGCGCGCGTCACTCAACGCGGCCGAATGCCCCCGACGCAAGGTCATAGGCCTTGCGCATCACCGTCGGCAGGTCGGCGGGGCGGAACCGGTCGCGCGGGATGAATGCGCCCCGGTCCGGCGGCGTGTCGGCCACCTCGGCCACGCGGAGGTCCAGTTCCAGGTGGAAATGGGTGAAGGTGTGGCGGACCACGGCGCCGACTTCACGCCAGTCGGCCCGAAGTGGTGCGTCCCCGCCTGCGCCGTCCCATCCATCGCCCGGCCAGCCGAGCATCCCGCCCAGAAGGCCGCGTTCGGGTCGCGTTTCAAGCAGCATGGCACCATCCGACCGCCGCGCGATCCAGACCAGCCCCTTGCGTACCGGCTTCGCTGGCTTGGCCAACTTGCGGGGAAGCTCCCCCTGGACGCCCGCGGCACGGGCCTGACATTGTGACATCCACGGGCAGATGCCGCAGGCGGGGCTGCGCGGCGTGCAGATGGTTGCGCCCAGGTCCATGACCGCCTGCGCATAGTCGCCCGGCCGCTGCTCTGGCGTCAGCGACGTCGCCAGGCGAACAAGCTCGGGCTTGGCGGCCGGCATGGGAGTATCGATCCGAAACAGCCTCGCCATCACTCGCTCGACATTGCCGTCGACGACAGTTTCAGGCCGGTCGAACGCAATTGAGACAATGGCCGCGGCCGTGTAGGGGCCGATGCCCGGCAAGGCTAACAGCCCGTCGCGCGTTTCGGGAAACGTCCCGCCCTTCAGCGCGACAGCGCGCGCACAGGCCAGAAGGTTGCGGGCACGGGCGTAATAACCAAGACCCGCCCATTCGGCCATCACCTCGGCATCCGCAGCGGCGGCGAGATCGGCGACAGTCGGCCATCGCGCCACGAACCGGCGGAAATAGTCGCGCACCGCGGCGACGGTCGTCTGTTGCAGCATCACCTCGGACAGCCAGACATGGTAGGGGTCCGGGCGCGTGCCCGCCCTGCGCTCGGCCGGTCCCACACGCCAGGGCATGACCCGGGCGTGGCTGTCATACCAGTGCAGCAGCCCTTCCGCCAAACCTCCGTCACGCAATCTTTATGTCCCTGTCCAACCCATTCCGCTGGCATGTGCCGCGCGCCTGCCTAGAATAGCCCGAGGAGCCGTGATGACCAGATGAGCCAGCCACCTGCCGAGCCGAAACAGCCGACCCGCCGGATGCGCGGTTTCGAACCGGCATCCGGCCTGGTCGCGGATCGCATCCGTGCGGCGGGTGAGAAGCGCGGCTTTGCGGTGGCCAGGCTGCTGACCGCGTGGCCCGAAGTTGCCGGGGCGGAGCTTGCCTCGATTACCCGGCCGGTCAAGATCGGCTATGGCCGCGAGGGGATGGGCGCGACCCTGACGCTTCTGACGACCTCGGTGCAGGCCCCGATGGTGCAGATGCAGTTGCCGCGACTGAAGGAGCGGGTGAATGCCTGCTACGGCTACAATGCCATCGCCCGGATCAGCCTGACCCAGACCGCTGCAACCGGCTTTGCCGAAGGTCAGGCGCAGTTCGCGCCGGCGCCGAAGCCCGAACGCGCGCCCGATCCGGCCGTGGTTGCCCGGGCGGCGGCGGAAACGGCCGACATCCATGACGACGGGCTGCGCGCTGCCCTTGACAGGCTGGCACAGAACGTCCTTTCAAGACAGAAAAGCTGAACAAGGGGCCCATGATGGACCGCAGAACCTTCCTGACGATGATCGCGCTGACCGGCGCAGGCGCTGCCATGCTGAAGCTGGGAGGCACCGCCCTGTTTGCGCCCTCTGCCGCCTATGCCGAGGATGCGCCCACGATCCAGGACATGGTGTTGGGCGACGCGAGTGCCCCGGTGACCATGGTGGAATACGGGTCCTTCACCTGCCCGCATTGCAAGGACTTCCACGACGAAAGCTACAAGCAGCTCAAGGCCGACTACATCGACACCGGCAAGGTCAAGTTCATCTTCCGCGAGGTCTATTTCGACCGCTACGGCCTCTGGGCGTCGATGATGGCGCGCTGCGGCGGCGAGACGCGCTACTTCGGCATCAACTCGATGCTCTACGATCAGCAGCGCGAATGGGCGGCGTCGGACGATCCGACCGTGGTCGTCGAAAACATCAAGAAGATCGGCCGCACCGCCGGAATGGACGATGCCGCGATCCAGGCCTGCCTCGAGGATGCCGCCACCGCGCAGGCGCTGGTCACCTGGTCGCAAGAGCAGATGAAGACCGACAACATTCAAGGCACGCCGACCTTCATGATCAACGGCCAGCAGTATTCGAACATGTCCTACGAGGACCTGAAGAAGATCCTCGACGAGAAGCTCGGCGGCTGACATGAGCGCACCTCTGGAAGGTATCCGCGTCATTGAACTGGCGCGGATCCTGGCTGGTCCCTGGGCTGGCCAGACTCTCGCCGATCTTGGTGCCGACGTCATCAAGGTCGAGGCGCCCGAGGGGGACGACACGCGGCGCTGGGGCCCGCCCTTCATCGATCGTGAGGGTGACCGGTCGGCGGCCTATTTCCACGCGACGAACCGGGGCAAGCGTTCGATCACCGTCGATTTCCGCACGGCTGAAGGGCAGGAGACGGTCCGGCGGCTGGTGGCCGGTGCCGACGTGCTGATCGAGAACTTCAAGCTCGAGGGGCTCAAGAAATACGGGCTCGACTGGGACAGCCTGCGCAAGGTGAACCCGCGACTGGTCTATTGCTCGATCACCGGCTTTGGCCAGACCGGGCCCTATGCCCATAGGGCAGGCTACGATTTCATCATCCAGGGCATGGCCGGGCTGATGAGCGTCACCGGAGAGACGGACGGCCAACCGCAGAAGGTCGGCGTCGCCGTCACCGATGTCTTCACTGGCATCTACGCGGCGACTGCGATCCTTGCCGCGCTGATCCAGCGAGGGCGGACCGGCGAGGGGCAGCAGATCGACATGGCGCTTATGGACGTTGCGACCGCGACCATGGCCAACCAGGCGCTGAATTACCTCGCGACCGGCAAGGCCCCGCGTAAGATGGGCAACGCCCATCCGAACCTCGCGCCCTACGCGGTATTCGATTGCGCAGATGGCTGGATCATCCTGGCTACCGGCAATGACGGGCAGTATCGCCGCCTTTGTGCGATCCTCGGCCTTGCCGACATGGCCGAGGCGGCCGAGTTCCTGACAAACGCCGACCGGGTGACCAATCGCGAGGCGATGACCGACCGGATCACTGCGGCCACCCGGAAATGGGCCAAGGCGGACCTTCTCACGGCGTGCGAGGCCGAAGGCGTGCCGGCCGGACCGATCAACTCGCTCGACGAGGTCTTTGCAGACCCGCAGGTTGTGGCGCGCGGGATGCAGCTCGACTTCGACGGGGTGCCCGGAGTGCGGTCACCCTTCACCTTCTCGGCGGCAGAGCTGAAGCTCGACCGCCCCGCACCGAAGCTTGGAGAGCATCAGGACGAGGTGCTGGGCTAAGGCGCGTAAACCTACAGGCCGAGCCTGACAAAGGCCGCGTCCAGCGGCCCCCAGTCATCCAGCCGCAGCCGGACGGGAAGGGTCAGCACCTTGGACCGGAAACCCGGTGGCAGGCGTACGGCGTCCTTCTCGGTCGTGACCAGCTGCGCGCCGATGGCCTTGGCCTCGATTTCGAGCCGGGTCATCAGCGCTTCGCCGAGCGGCTGGTGGTCGTCCAGCGCCTCGGCGCGCACGACATCTGCGCCTTCCGCGCGAAGCGTCGCAAAGAACTTCTCCGGGTGACCAATCCCGGCGAAGGCAAGCACCCGCTCGCCTTTCCAGTCCATGCCCATCTGCAACGGATCGAGCCGCCCGGTCAGATGCGGCTGCCGCAGGTCCTTGCCCCAGAGGGCGCGAAACCCGGCCTGCGCCGCATCGCCGCCGATCGACAGGATCGCGTCAGCGCGCAGCAGTCCGACATCGACCGGTTCGCGCAGCGGCCCGGCCGGGAGGCACAGCCCGTTGCCAAAACCGATGACAGCATCGACCACGATCAGCGAGAAGGACTTCACCACAGACGGATTCTGGAACCCGTCATCAAGCAGGATGACGCTGGCGCCGTCCGCCTCGGCCAACCTGACGCCCGCAGCCCGATCTTGCGCGATGAAGGTGGGGGCGAAGGCGGCCAGCAGCAACGGCTCGTCCCCGACATCGCCTGCGCCATGACGCAGCGGATCCACCCGCACCGGGCCGCTCAAGCGCCCGCCATGTCCTCGCGACACGATCGCCACCTTGGCGCCGCGAGCCAGGAGCCGCTCGACAAGCGCGATGGCGGTCGGGGTCTTGCCGGTGCCGCCCGCATTCAGGTTGCCGACGCAGATCACCGGGACGCCGGCGCGATACCCCGGTTCTGCGACCCGGCGGGCCGTCGCCCTGGCGTAAAGTCCGCCAATCGGCGCCAGCATTCGGGCAATGATTGCGGGTCGATCCGGCGCGGTGAACCAGAAGCGCGGCGCTCTCATGCCCGTTTCTCCAACGTCTCGCGCAGCATCATCAGGATGCGGTCGGTAACTTCTGCTCCTGCCGATGCGACCCCCCATGCGGCCTGCGCCAATCGGGCCGCACGATCGGGAGACAACAGATCCGTCAGCCCTTCGGCCAGTTCTGACGGCGAGTTCACCAGCCGAGTCGCCCTTGCTGCCGTCAGGCGGGCATGCGCGCCCGACCAGTCGCCTGCGCGCGGTCCATGCAATATGGCCGAACCAAGCGCGGCCGGTTCCATCGGATCGCGCTGCGATCCTGTCCCGTAAAGACTGCCGCCCAGATAGGTGATCGGCGCCAGCCGATACCACAGCCCCATCTCGGCGGCTGAGACGATGTAGACCTCCGTTTCACTGTCGGGCTCTTCGTCGGAATTGCGCAGGGCGACTGTCCATCCCTCGTTGACCTGCAGCGACTGCGCGAGTTCCTCGGCCCGCTCTGCGCGGTCCGGAACAAGGATCAACAGAAGCCGGTGCGACAGGCGCAGCGCGGCGCGATGGGCAGTGATGACGGCGGCTTCCTCGGCTTCGGGCAGGGAGGCGGCCAGCCAGACCGGTCGCGTCTCGAACTGGCGGACCAGCGCGGCCCGTTCGGCCTCAAGGCAGGGCAGCACGCTCGACCCTTCTTCCATCCGGCCATCGGCACGCAGCCGGCCTGTTTCGGCCCCCAATCGCTCGAACGTGCGGGCCGCCGCCTCATCAACCGCGACGATGCGGTCGACATGCGCCAGCGTCGACCGGGCCAGCCCGGGCCACCAGCCCGGCGCCGATGCCGGCAGATAGGGCTGGCGCGCGTCAACCATGATCACCGGCACCTTGCGACGTGCCGCTTCGGCCAGAAGGACGGGCCGCAATTCGCCTTCGGCCAGAACAGCGACATCCGGTCGCCAGTGGTCGAAGAAGGCCCGCACTGCGGCAGGCGTCTCGGGCGGCGGGCGCACATTCGGGACGCCCGACTGGAGCCCGGTTTCCTCGGGCGAAGTCAGGACGGCCTGATAGCCGTCCTCGTCCCGCAGCCGGCGGCCAAGCTCGAGGAGCCCGCGATAGGATCCCGGGCCGGGGGCGTGCAACCACACCAGTTGCCCCGCCGGACGGACGGGCCAGGCAGGCGTGGGCTCGTTCCGGCGGCGGGCCGCCAGCGAATAGAGCGACAGAACGAGCGACTGCTGCATCAGCTTTCGGTATCAGTCCCCGAAAGACTCGGTCGAGGAACCCGGCTGTTCTTCATCGCGCAGCCGGTGCAGGTGGGCAATGAAATAGCGCATATGCGCATTGTCGACGGTGCGCTGCGCTTCGGCCTTCCAGGCCGAAAAGGCACTGGCGTAGTCGGGATACATGCCCACGATGTGGATCTTTGAGACATCCTTGAAGACGGTTTTCGTCGGATCGACGAGTTCGCCGCCGAAGACGAGGTGAAGACGTTGCTGGGGCATGAGGTGCGTACTCCTTTGCCACTGGAAAGACGGACGCAACCTAATGATTGCGCCCCCGGGGTCAAGTTCGCTGCGCCGCAGAAAGGCGCTTGTGCCCTTACATCGTCAGGATTGTCGAGCCGGTTGTCTTGCGCGCTTCGAGCGCGCGATGGGCGTCGGCCACCTGCTCGAGCGCAAAGCGCTGCTCGATTCGGATCTTCACCGCGCCTGAGGTGACCTTGGCGAACAGATCGGCGGCCATTTCCTGACAGACGGCGGGATCGGCAGTATGGGTGAAGATGGTGGGCCGGGTGATCTTCAGCGACCCTTTCGCGGCCAGCGTCAGGATGTCGAACGGGGGCACCTTGCCACTGGCGCTGCCGAAAGAGATCATCATCCCGAAAGGGCGCAGGCAGTTCAACGATCCCTCGAAGGTCGAGGCACCGACCGAATCCATCACGACATCCACGCCCTTGCCGCCGGTCAGCTCCTTGACCCGGGCAGTGAAATCCTCGGTCGTGTAATTGATGCAATGCGCCGCGCCATTTTCGAGCGCGAGCCGGCATTTCTCGTCACTGCCAGCTGTGCCGATCAGGGTGATGCCCTCGCTGCGCGCCCATTGGCAGGCGATCAGGCCGACACCGCCGGCGGCCGCGTGGAACAGGACGGTGTCGCCCCGCGAAATCGGCACGGTACGGCGGAACAGATACTGGACCGTCAGCCCCTTCAGCATCATCGCCGCGCCTTCTTCGAAGCTGATGACATCGGGCAGGCGGCAGACTTGACCTGCCGGCATCGTCCGCGCCTCGGCATAGGCGCCGGGCGGCTGGGCGGCATAGGCGACGCGGTCACCGACCTTCAGATGCGTCACGCCTTCGCCCACGGCTGTCACCGTGCCCGCGCCTTCCATCCCGAGCGCGGCAGGCAGCGGCAGGGTGTAAAGGCCCGTCCGCTGGTAAACGTCGATGAAGTTCAGCTCCGCCGCGGCCTGTCGGATCGTGACCTGGCCGGGTCCAGGCGCGGGCACGTCGCGCAGGATGACTTTCAGCTGCTCGGGGCCGCCGGGGGCTTCGATGACGACGGTGCGGGCCTGTTCCATGGAACTCTCCTGTTCTTGTCAGGGAATGATGGCAGGGCGCGCGGCAGGCGCAAGGGCAGTCGGGCCTATACAAGCGCCGCGCTTTCGGATACGGGGGCGGCTTGGCTCCGACTTCCGGGGCGGCGGGCGAGGAGGCCCGGCCGTGAAGGGGAATGGCGCCAGGCGTCGGGTGCAGGGATTGCACCCCCTTTCTAGGCAAGGATACATGATGAACGATCGGATCGCCCGGCCGCTGGCCGAGGCTCTTTCCGCCAAGGGCTATGAAACCCTGACAGCCGTGCAAGAGGCTGTTTTGACCCCAGAAGCGGAAGGACGTGACCTTCTGGTCTCGGCTCAGACCGGTTCGGGCAAGACCGTGGCCTTCGGGTTGTCGATCGCGCCGGACGTGCTGCAGGGCTCGGACCTTCTGCTCTTCGCCGACCGCCCGGTGGCGCTGGTGATCGCGCCCACGCGCGAACTGGCCCAGCAGGTTGCCCGCGAATTCGGCTGGCTCTACGAACCGGCCGAGGCGCGGATCGCCACCTGCGTCGGGGGGATGGACTACCGCACAGAACGCCGCGCGCTGAGCGCCGGCGCGCATATCGTCGTCGGCACGCCGGGCCGCCTGCGCGACCATATCGAGCGCGGCTCGCTCGACCTGTCCGGCGTCCGCGCCGTGGTTCTGGACGAGGCCGACGAAATGCTGGATCTGGGCTTTGCCGAGGATCTGGAGTTCATCCTTTCGGCCGCCCCCGCCGAACGTCGCACGCTTATGTTCTCGGCCACCGTTCCGGCGGATATCGAGAAGTTGGCCCGCACCTTCCAGAAAGATGCGCTGCGGCTCCAGACGGCGGGCGAGGCACGGCAGCATGCCGATATCGAGTATCGCGCCCTGAATGTCGCCCCGCGCGACCGCGACCACGCGATCTTCAACGTCCTGCGCTATTACGAGGCCGAGCGGGCGATCATCTTCTGCAAGACTCGTGTGGCGGTGAACCACTTGCTGGCGCGCCTTGGCAACCGGGGCTTCAACGTGGTGGCGCTGTCGGGCGAGCTGAGCCAGCAAGAGCGGATGCATGCGCTTCAGGCGTTGCGCGATGGCCGGGCGCGGGTGTGCATCGCCACAGACGTTGCCGCGCGCGGCATCGACCTGCCGGGGCTGGAACTGGTGATCCATGCCGATCTGCCTGCGAACTCCGAAACGCTGCTGCACCGCTCGGGCCGGACGGGCCGGGCCGGGTCCAAGGGCGTGTCGGTGCTGATCGTTCCGCCGGCCGAGTTCCGCAAGGCGCACCGTCTTTTGCAAGGGGCGAAGGTCGTGGCGGAATGGGCCAAGGCCCCCTCGGCCGAAGAAGTGGCGGAGCGCGACGCGGTCCGCTTGATGGAAGACGCTGCCCTGACCGATGCGCCGTCGGAGGAAGACGCCACGCTGGCTGCCGAACTGGTAGCCCGCCACGGCGCCGATCGTGTTGCCGCGGCCTTCCTGAAACTCTGGCGTGTCGGTCGCGCCGCGCCGGAAGAGCTTTCGGATACGACGACGCCTGCTGCGCCTGCCGCCCCCCGGCCCAAGACCGATTTCGGTCCCGCCGTATGGTTCACCCTGTCGGTCGGCCATACCGGCCGGGCAGAGGCGCGCTGGCTTCTGCCGAAAATCTGCGATGCTGGCGGGATCACCCGCACAAGCATCGGTGCGATCCGGGTTCAGCAGGACGAGACCTTCGTGCAGATCTCGGCCCCTGTTGCCGCGCAGTTCGCGGCAAGCACGGAACTCGAGCCCGGCCTGACCCTGCGCCGGATGGAGGGTGAGCCCGATCTGGCTGCCCCTGCTCGCGGTCGTCCGCGCGAAGACCGGGGCGACCGCAAGCCCTACGCACCGCGTCCTCCCCGGGGTGAGGGCGACGATGCCCGCCCCCCGCGCCGTGAGGATGCTACGCGTCCCTCGCCCGCCCCCCGCGCCCTGCGGGACGAAGCCGCGCACGAGGAACGCCCGCGCAAGCCCTATGCCCCGCGCGAGGATGGAGAGCGCAAACCGTATCCCAAGCGCGAAGAGGCCGACCGCAAGCCCTACGCGAAGCGTGATGAGGGCGACCGGAAGCCCTATCCCAAACGAGAGGATAGCGATCGCAAACCCTTTGCCCGCCGCGAGGACAGCGATCGCAAGCCCTACGCGAAGCGTGACGGCGAAGGCCGCACGCCGTACGCCGGCCGGTCCGAGGGCGACCGCAAGCCGTACGGAGATGCCCCTCGCAAACCCTATGCCAAGCGCGAAGAGGGCGATCGCAA
>JAYRKT010000004.1:0-46696 GCA_041905595.1 Rhodobacter sp. | reverse complement strand
CGGCGCACGAGGTCCGCCCGGTGTTGCACTTGTCCCCGCTCGTTGATGGAGATCGCAAACCGTATCCCAAGCGCGAAGAGGGCGATCGCAAGCCCTACGCGAAGCGCGACGATGCTGCGGCGAAGCCCTGGGCGAAACCGGAACGCGCCGCACCGAAGCCATTTGCTCGCAAAGATGCGCCGGCTGCCGCCGAAGGCGACGAACCCCGCAAGCCGCGCTGGAAGACCAAGGCCGATGGCGGCCCCGACGCCCGTCCGCAACGGGCCGCCCCTGCAGAGGGCAAGGGCAAGCCGCCGTTCAAGTCCGCGGGATTCAAGTCGCATGGCGGCAAGCCCGGTCAGTCGAAATCGGCGGGGATGAAGAGCCACGGCAAGCCTGACACCCCGCGCCGCCCGGCGGCGGACGCCTCTGACACCAGCAAGCGGTTCGTGCCGCCGAGGAAGCCGAAAGGCTGAGTGCGCGACGAGTCAGGAAGGCCCCGGGGGAAACCCCGGGGCCTTCCGTCATTCAAGGAGAGAGAGGCGGCCGTTCAGCCCACCCCAACACCCAGCTTGTCCAGCAGCGCACCATGTACCGCCGGCCCGGCGGCAATCACCCCGGCCAGTTGCGGGTGCCGGGCATTGAAGCTCAGTCGCGCGCCGGTCCGGTCGCTGACCACGGCACCCGCCCGCTCGGCGATCAGGGTCCCGGCGGCAACATCCCATTCCCACGTGTCGCGCAGGGTGAGCATGGCGTCATAGCGCCCCTCTGCAACAAGGCACAGGCGGTAGGCGAGCGAGGTGCGGAACACCCGGTGTACGTCGGGGACGCCACCCGGCCAATGCTCGGGTGCAAGGCCGGCGCGGCTGGTCAGCAGCGTGGCACCCGCAAGCGCGTCCCGGTGGCTGGCAAGGATAGGCTCGCCATCCAGCAGCGCGGGCCCGTGGTCGCAGGCGGTATAAAGCCGATCGAGCGCCGGCAGATAGACGACCGCCGCGGTCACCTTGCCGCGATGCGCGACCGCGAGTGAATGAGCAAAGGACTCTTCGCCCGCAATGAAAGCGCGGGTGCCGTCAATCGGATCGATGACGAACAGATGTTCGGCATCGGTCCGGGCGGTGTTGTCCTCGGTCTCTTCCGACAGCCAGCCATAATCGGGCCGCGCTGCGCGCAGGGTCCTCGCCAGCATGTCGTTGACGGCGATGTCCGCCTCCGTCACCGGATCGTTGCCGCCGCCCTTGTCCCAGACCTGCGGTGTCTTCTTCCAGAAGCGCATGGCAATCTCGCCCGCCTTCCGCGCCGCGTCGGTCAGAAGGGCGAGGTCACGCTCCGGCAAGGGTCAGCCCCTCGACGAGAAGGCTCGGCACACGGGTCGACAGATGCGCGCGGGCATCATTGGCCGGCGTGATCCGCAAGAGCATGTCCCGCAGGTTGCCCGCCACCGTGACCTCGTTCACCGGATAGGCGATCTGGCCGTTCTCGACCCAGAATCCGGAAGCCCCGCGCGAATAGTCACCCGTGGTCGCGTTGATCGAGGAGCCGATCATCGAGGTGATCAGAAGGCCCGTCCCCATCGCCGCAATCAGCTCGTCACGGCTCGCGCTGCCCTGCGTCAGGTCGATGTTGCCGGTGCCCGGCGAAGGCGGCGCGGTGGTTCCGCGGCTGGCATTGGCGGTGCTCGCCATCCCGAGTTTGCGCCCGGTCGCGAGGTCAAGCGTCCAGCCGGTCAATACGCCATCATCGACGATGGCGCGGCGGCGGGTCGGCAGCCCTTCCGCGTCGAAGGGGCGCGACGCACCGATGCGGGGCCGATGCGGGTCCTCTATGACCGACAGGCCCTTGGGCAGCACCTGCTGGCCCAGCAGGTCCCGCGCCCAGGAAGCGCCGCGCGCGATGGCGCTGCCGTTGATCGCGCCCAAGAGATGCCCGATCAGCGAAGCGGCGACGCGCTCATCATAGAGCACCGGATAGGCGCCGGTTGCGGGCTTGCGTGCGCCAAGCCGCTCCAGTGCACGTTCGCCGGCCAGACGCCCGATCTCCTCGGGCGCGGGCAGGTCGCCGCGAAAGGTCCGCCCCTCTGCCGCCCAGTCCCGCTCCATCCCCGTGCCCTCGCCGGCAAAGGCCACCGCCGAGACGCTGTGAGACGACCGGGCGTAGCCGCCGGAGAAGCCGTTGGTCATCGCCAGATGCATCCGGCGCATCGAATACCCCGCCGCCGCCTCGACCTGCGTGATCGCGCCGGTGGCGAGTGCGGCGGTTTCCGCTTGGCGCGCCTGCTCTTCAAGTGCGGCGGCTCCGGGTTCCGAAGCGATTTCGGCCAGTTCCAGCGCCGCCATGTCCCATTCGCGGGCAGTCTGGTCCGGCTCTGCCAGCCCGATATACGGATCCTCCGGCGCTTCTTTAGCCATCGCGACGGCGCGGGCCGCCACTTCGGCGATCGTGCTGTCCGATGTGTCGGAGACCGAGACGCAGGCCTGACGGTGCCCGACCAGCACGCGAAGCCCCAGATCGACGCCTTCCGACCGCTCCGCCTGCTCCAGCTTGCCCTGCCGCAGATGAATGGCCAGCGAGGTGCCCTCGACCGCAAGTGCGTCGGCGGCATCCGCCCCCGCCTTGCGCGCGGCGGCCAGCATGGCCTCGGTCAGGTCTTGCAGCGAACGGGACATCTGGCTCTCCTTCGGTTCCGGCTGAGGTAATCTGCCGGCGGTCAGCCTGCAAGCACCCCAGCAAAAAGGGCGCCTCCGATCCGAAGGCGCCCCGATCGCAGTGCCGCGCCGGCGATTATTGCAGGCGCTGGCCGTTGGCGTAAAAGCCCTTGTCCTTGAATTCCAGCGTCGACACGAGGTCGTCCGGTCCGCCACCTTCAGCCGGCTTGGCGAACAGGCCCAGCATCATCCGCGCGCCCATCGCCTGATCTTGCGGCACGAATCCAAGCTGGATCAGCTTGTCGATCAGCCCGTTCAGACCGGTCAGCTTGAGGTCAATGGTGCCGGTGGGCGCCGGCATGCCCTGGAACGTCGTCATGTCGGTGTTGTCAAAGGTCAGCGCGCCAGTGCCGGTGACCGCAGCCCCCGCCAGCTTCAGGACGAGGTTGTTGAGGTTGAACGTCTGCATCTCGATCGGATTCTCGGCCGCAGGGGGCTGCTCGGTCGTGGCATCGCTTAGGATGTCAGTCAGCCAGCGCCCGGTTCCGGTCGCATCGACCGCAACTGTCGCCGGATCGCGCGGCAGGACCTTGTTCGGATCGAACATGTTCCAGGCGTCGTCCGAGATGGTCAGATCCTTGAGCGTGACGAGGAACTTGAAGTCGCCGGGCGTGTCCGATTTCGAAGGCGGCATCAGCAGGTCAAGCGCGCCTTCAGAGTAGCCGATGGCAAGCTCGGGGAACGGCATGTCGGAACTGGACAGCTTCATCGCCACGTCCTTGACCGTGCCGCCATAGCCAAGCGCCGTCGGATCCAGGACATAGTGGATGTCGCCGCCGCCGACGGTGGCGGAACCCTTGCCGTTCGATGTCGGATCGGCGAACTCAAAGTCGTAGCTGCCGACGCCATAGGCGAATTCGCCCTTGGTGTTGAACCCGTCCTTCAGCGCTGCGTTCAGGTCGACCATCGCCTCCGGCGCAAGGATGACGCCTTCGCTCTTGCCGCTGAGATTGGAAACCTTGCCCTTCAGCTTGAAGACATTGCCTGCCTCGGCTTCTTTCGCGTCGATATCGACCGAGGCGTCGCCGGCGGTGAAGTTCGTGGTGACTCCCTTCTTGTCGCCGGTCGTGACGACATATGTCCCCGCAAGGGTAGAAAGGTCCGCCTGCGCGGTCACTTCCTTGGGCGCATCATCGACCAGCAGCTTTTCAAGCGTCAGCTTCACGCTTGGCGCGGTGAAGGCATAGGTCGTTTCCTCGGGCGTACCCGATGCGATGACCTTCAGTTCCGGCTGGCGGACCAGCACATCGGCGGCAACCTTGCCCTTGTCGTCGGCGACGTTGAAGGACAGCGGATATTCCGGCGACATCGTCACCTCGACCGTGCCATCGCCCAGTTCCCGGAAGTTCACCGTGTCGATCTTGCTCGTGAACCCGCCTCCCTGAAAGGTCGACGTAATCTGCAGGCCAGACACGACCAGCGTATCGCCCTGCCGCGCCTCGGACGTGGCGGTCATGGTCTGGCCATAGGTCGTGCTGGCATCGCGCCAATTCTGCCAGACCTGCTCGGCGGTGATCTGGGCCTGCGCGGCGGTCGTGACGAGCAATGCGGCAAGCACCCCGCCGACGCGGATGGTGGATTGGAACATAATGGCGCCTTCCATGAAAGAAATCGGTTTGGGCGGCATAGTCCCCGCAGGTCCGAGCCGGGTCAAGGCTTTCCGATCAAACGCAGCTTGCGCTAGGAGGGGGAAGTCCAGCGGGAGAGTCGGCATGAAGGGCAAGGTCGTCGTCATCACGGGCGCGAGCCGCGGCATAGGAGCTGCCGCCGCGCGGGTCTTTGCCGATGCCGGGGCAAAGGTCGTGCTGATCGCGCGCAGCGGCAACGCCATAACCGCACTGGCGGATGAAATTGGACCGGCGGCGCTGGCCCTGCCCTGCGACATCGCCGAATGGTCCGAGGTTGAGACCGCCGTCGGCAAAGTGCTCGGCTGGGCCGGGCGGGTTGACGTGCTTATCAACAATGCCGGGGTGATCGAGCCGATCGCGCGGCTGGCCGAGGCCGATCCCGCGGCCGTGGCACAATCCTACAGGATCAACCTCTTGGGGGTGTTTCACGGAATGCGGGCGGTTCTGCCGGTCATGCATCGGCAGGGGCAGGGGACGATCCTGACCGTTTCTTCGGGTGCTGCGCATAACCCGTTGGAGGGCTGGGGCGCCTATTGCAGCGGCAAGGCCGGCGCAGCGATGCTGACTCGCGCGGCGCATCTGGAGGAAGGCCCGGCGGGCATCCGCGTCATGGGTCTTTCGCCGGGAACGGTCGCGACAGAAATGCAGGTCATCATCAAGGCTAGTGGCGTCAACCCGGTGAGCCAGCTTGACCCGTCAGTGCACATTCCGGCGGACTGGCCGGCCCGGACCCTGCTGTGGATGTGTGGACCCGAGGCGGACCCGTGGCTGGGCAAAGAGATCTCGCTGCGCGACGAAGGCATCCGTCGCGCCGTCGGGCTGATTTGAAAAGGAACGAGAGACGATGATTCTGCGCGATCTGACGGACGGGCTGTGCACCCTGCGGCTGAACCGCCCGGACAAGGCCAATGCCCTGACCAGCGGGATGCTCGACAGCCTCGATGCCGAGGTCGTCCGGGCCGAGGCCGAGGGCGCGAAGGCGCTGATCCTGACCGGTGAGGGCAAGGTTTTCTCCGCCGGGGCGGACCTTGATGCCGCGAAGGCGGGGCTTGCCACCGATCCGGTCTGGGAACGGCTTTCGGCCCGCATCGCCGCTTTTCCCGGCCTGACCATCTGCGCGATGAACGGCACCGCGGCCGGCGGGGCGCTTGGGATGGTGCTGGCCTGCGACCTGCGGCTGTCGGTGCCGGGGGCGAACATCTTCTATCCGGTCATGCGTCTTGGCTACCTGCCGCAACCGTCCGACCCGGGACGCCTTGCGGCGCTGGTCGGGCCGTCCCGGGCCAAGATGATCCTGATGGCAGGCCAGAAGATCCCGGTCGAAGAGGCGCGCGACTGGGGTCTCGTCGACCGCATCGTTCCGCCCGCACAGCTGATGGACGAGGCACTGGCGCTGGCCGCGGGGCCGCTTGCTGCGAGCCGCAGCCATGTGGCGGCAATCAAGCGCATGATCGGCTGAGCTTATCGGTGCCGACGCCCGCCTGCACTGCGCGCATGGAATGCGGCAGGGCGACGCGCCACCCAGGCGATGAACCGGGCGATGCGGGGATGGGCGCGAAGCGCCTCGACGGTGTTGAAGCGGCGGGCGAGTTCGGTTTCGGTCAGCGCGGCATGGATTTCGGAATGGCAGATCTGATGCAAAAGAACAGTCGGTCCCTGCTTTCCGCCGCGCAGGCGGGGGACAAGATGGTGCAGGCTTTGCGGCGCCTCCGGCGGGATCGGCCGGTCGCACAACGGACAGATGGGTGGTTCGGTCAATTCAGCCTCCGACGGAGCCGAGATTGGCGCAGACAGCCGCACGGGCAAGGGGCGTCATGACGGTCGAGGCTGTGGATGCGCTGGTCATCGGTGCGGGCCCGGCTGGGCTGATGGCCGCGGATGCCCTGGCCGGCGCGGGCCGCCGGGTGGTGCTGGCCGAAGCCAAACCGACACCGGCCCGCAAGTTCCTGATGGCGGGCAAGTCAGGGCTGAACCTGACCAAGGCCGAACCGGCGGACCGGTTTCAAAGCGCCTATGCCGAGGCCGCAGGCTGGCTGCGCCCGATGCTGGACGCTTTCGGCCCGATGGAGGTACAGGACTGGGCGCGCCAGCTGGGGCAGGAAGTCTTTACCGGATCGACCGGGCGCGTTTTTCCCACCGCAATGAAAGCCTCGCCGCTGTTGCGCAACTGGCTGATGCGGCTGGATGGGCTCGGCGTGGAACTGCGCGTGCGCTGGCGCTGGACGGGCTTTGAGGGCGAGCAGCTGGCCTTTGCCACCCCTGAAGGTTCGCGGCAGGTCGCGCCGCGCGTCACGGTTCTGGCGCTCGGCGGCGCCAGCTGGTCGCGGCTTGGGTCGGACGGCGCCTGGGTGCCCTGGCTTCAGGACAGGGGCGTCAAGGTGGCAGAGTGGCAGCCCGCCAATGTCGGGTTCAAGGTCGCCTGGTCGCCCCACATGGAGCGATTCTTCGGCCAGCCGGTAAAGGGCGTGGCCCTGATCACCGAAGGGATGCGCCAGCGCGGAGAGTTCGTGATTTCGGCCAGCGGGATCGAGGGCGGAGGTCTTTATCCCCTCTCGCGGGCCCTGCGAGAAGGTGGGGCACTTCAGATCGACCTTCTTCCCGACCTCGATGCCGACGCCCTGCGCGCGCGCCTGGCGCGGCAGCGCAGGGCTGAATCGCTGCCCAACCGCCTGCGCAAGCTCGGTCTGGCCCCGGTCGCAGTCGCCCTTGCGATGGAGTTCGGTCGGCCGCTCGGGGGCGACCCGGCGGGCTGGCTGAAGTCGCTGCCTCTGCCGCTCGCCGGTCCTCGGCCGCTGGACGAGGCGATCTCGGTCGCCGGTGGGATCATGGCCGAAAGCCTGACGCCCGGACTGGAGTTGCGGGCCTTGCCAGGCATCTTTGCCGCGGGCGAGATGCTTGACTGGGAGGCGCCGACCGGCGGCTACCTTCTGACCGCGTGCCTGGCCACCGGGCTGTGGGCCGGCCGTGCGGCAGCGCGCCACGGCTGACGGACTTCCACTGTCCTTGGCTGCTGGGCAGGACGGGTGCAGTATGGCGTCGTAAAAGGCGGAGTCACCGATGATACCGAAACCAGACCCCGACGCGCCGCCAGCGCCCGATCCCAACGATCTGCCCGATCCAGTTCCGCCGGAAGAACCACCGGACCTGCCAGATGAGGGTGAGCCTTGGCCAGATGAAAATGATCCATGGCCGGACGAGATTCCGTCGGATCTGCCCGGAGAACTGGGCTGACCGTCAGCGGCGGGTCAGCATCGCGATGCGGATGAGCGCCCGTTCCAGAAGCGCAAGGGAGGGGGCGCGGCTGGATGAGCGCAGCGTCAGGTCGGTTTCGACCAGCATCGCCAGCGCCTCTTCCGTCCGGTGCAGGCCAAGGGTCTGCGCCTGACGCAGCATCAGATCGCGGCGCGGACCGAAGACTGGCGGTCGCGCCCGGGCCAGCCCGCTTGCCGGTCCGCCAGGGTCGGCGGCGGCAATCTGCAATGTCCTGAAATGACGGGTGGCCGCGATACAGATCGACACGGCGTTCACGCCCTGCCCATCCAGCCGGCGCATGATCGCCCCGATCTGATCAGCCCTGCCCGAGGCAGCAGCGTTCACGATGTCATCGACATCGGCCTCGACCGTGACCGGGGCGCAAAGGGCGATTTCCGCACCGGTCAGGGGGGCAGAGTCGCCTCGCTTGTACAGGGCGATCTTCTCGATCGTTTGACGGAAATCGCCGGGATCAAGCGCCTGGGACAGGGCCATCAGATCGGCCATGGCGTTGCGGTCGGTCACGGCAAGCCCCGCCTGGGCAATCATCGTCTCGACTTCTTCCCGGCTTGGCGGATCGTCATAAAGACCAAGCGCATGGGTGGCCGCGCCTGCCTCGAACACCTTGCGCAAGGCCGACTTGGCCGCCAGCGCGCCCGCCGTGACCAGCACCAACGCATCGCCGGTTCGCCAGTCGTCCAGCGCCGCCTCGATCAGCGGGGCGAGCCCGTCGCCGGCATCCTCGACGAAAGCCACGCGCGGTCCGGGGAAGAACCCCTGCGCCTTGATCGCGTCTGCAAGAAGCGCCGGGTCGCGGCGCAGGTCGGCGGCGGCGATGCGGGCAAGGCGCATTTCGGCTTCGCCTTCGGGGCCGATGATGGCCGCGATCACCTCTTGCCGCTTGAGCGCGACGCGCATGGCATCTGCGCCATAGATCAGCAGTCCCTTCCGGGCCGGGTCCGGTCGCGCGTAGGTCCGCAGGACCTCGGCCGCGGCGATCTTCATGGCTGGGCGGCCGTCGGGGCGGCGAAAGTGGAAGCGGCAGCGGTCAGATGGGCAACGACCTGATCGGCCAGGATGATCATCAGCCGCTCGTTCGCATCCTGCTCGGCCGATTGCGCGGCGATCGTCGCCTGAGTTGCCGCCGAGGAGGTGAAGCTGTTGGCGTGGCCGGTAAACAGTGTCGCCCCGGTCTTGATGTCCTTCAGCGAATAGCTGACCTCGCCGACGATATTGTAGCGCAGGATCGAGCCTTCGGTCGTCACCGCAAGTTCGACCTTGCGCGTGGTGATCCGGTAGGACAACCGGTAGCGCGGTGTCGAAGCAGGGCCGAGCCGCGACTGGATCTGGCCGATGAAGTAATAGCCCATCCTGTTTGCGGGATCGTCCGGCACCACTGAGTTGCGCAGCGTGTTGGCCGCCGCGCCGGGGGCATAGGCCGGGGTGAAGCCGCAAGCCGTGACCGGGAGGGTCGCCGCGAGGGCGCCCAGTCGGATCAGAAGGCTACGGCGATCACACGACGACATTGACGATCCGGCCCGGCACCACGATCAGCTTCTTCGGCGCGACACCGCCAAGATGCTTCGCCACATCCTCGTCCGCCAGAACCAGCTTTTCAACCTCGGCCGGCGACATGTCCTTGGGCACGGTGATTTCGCTGCGGCGCTTCCCGTTGATCTGGATTGGCAGCGTTACCGAATCCTCGACCAGCAGGGCCGGGTCGGCCTTGGGCCACGGCGCGCGGACGACAAGGCCGTCGCCCCCAAGCATCGACCAGACATCCTCGGCCAGATGCGGGACCATCGGTGACAGGAGTTGTGCCATCACCTTCATCGCCCGCCGCTTGGCTTCTGCCCCCGCTTGCGACTTCGCCAGCGTGTTGGTGAACTCGTAGAGCTTCGCGACCGCCTTGTTGAAGGCGAAGCCTTCGATTCCGGCGGTGACATCGGCGATGGCACGGGCGGTTGCCCGGTCAAGCGCGCCATCCTCGGCCGAGGCGGGCGCCTGCGACTGGGCGATCTCATACGCGAGACGCCAGACACGCGATAGGTGCTTGTAGGCCGCCTCGGCCCCGGCGGCGGTCCACTCCACGTCACGTTCGGGTGGGCTGTCGGACAGGATGAACCAGCGGGCGGTGTCGGCGCCGAAGTTGGTGACGATGCTCACCGGATCGACGACGTTCTTCTTCGACTTCGACATCTTGGCCGAGGGGATGACCTCGACCGCCTCGCCCGTCGCCTTGACCACGCCGTTCTCGACATCCTCGGGCAGGTGATAGATCGGACGCCCCGCAGCATCGCGGGTCATGTAGATCTCGTGCGTCACCATGCCTTGGGTGAAGAGCGCGTTGAACGGCTCGATCGCCTTGGCGGGCAGGTGGCCGGTCTTGTGCATGGCGCGCGCGAAGAAGCGGGAATAGAGCAGGTGCAGGATCGCGTGCTCGATGCCGCCGATATACTGGTCGACATTCATCCAGTAATCGGCTTCGGCCGGAACCGTCGGGGTCGCAGCGTGGGGCGAGGTGAAACGCGCGAAATACCAGGACGAATCCACGAAGGTGTCCATGGTATCAGTCTCGCGCCGGGCCGGCCGGTTGCAGTTCGGGCAGGCCACGTCGCGCCAGGTCGGATGGCGGTCGAGCGGGTTGCCAGGCTTGTCGAAGGTCACGTCATCGGGCAGGCGGACCGGCAGGTTCTCCTTCCGCTCGGGCACGACGCCGCAATCGACACAATGGACGACCGGAATCGGGCAACCCCAGTAGCGCTGGCGGCTCAGGCCCCAGTCACGCAGGCGGTAGTTGGTCACGCCCCGGCCAATGCCTTTCGATTCGCATTCCGCGATGGCAGCGGCAACGGCCTCGTCCCCCGTCTGGTGCTCTTTGCCAGCCAGCAACCGGACATAGCGGACGCGTTCGGATTTCATCGGCACGAAGGGGAGGTCGGTCTCGCCCGCCTCTGCCACGAAGACCGGCGGGATCGGGAGGCCGTACTTGGTCGCGAACTCGAAGTCGCGCTGGTCATGCGCCGGGCAGCCAAAGATCGCGCCGGTGCCGTAGTCCATCAGGATGAAGTTGGCGATGTAGACCGGCAGCTCCCAGTTCGGGTCGAAGGGATGGCGGACGCGGATGCCCGCATCCATGCCCTTCTTCTCGGCTTTTTCCAGCGCCTCTTCCGAGGTGCCGATGCGGCGGCACTCGGCCACGAACTCGGCGATCTGCGGGTCCTGACCTTCAAGATGCTTGGCCAGCGGATGATCCGGGCTGATCGCGGCGAAAGAGGCGCCCATCAGCGTGTCGGGGCGGGTGGTATAGACCTCCAGCCGGTCGAACCCCTCGGGCGCGCCTACGGTCGAGAACGCGAATTGCAGGCCGCGCGACTTGCCTATCCAGTTGGCCTGCATCAGGCGCACCTTCTCGGGCCAGTCCTTCAGCCCGTCGAGCGCCTCGAGGAGCTCGCCGGCATAGTCCGCGATGCGGAAGAACCACTGGGTCAGCTCGCGCCGCTCCACCACCGCGCCCGAACGCCAGCCGCGCCCGTCGATCACCTGTTCGTTGGCCAGCACGGTCATGTCGACCGGGTCCCAGTTCACGACGGCGTTCTTGCGGTAGACGAGACCCGCCTCGAGCATGTCGATGAACATGGCCTGCTGCTGGCCGTAGTATTCCGGGTCGCAGGTGGCGAATTCACGGGACCAGTCGATCGACAGGCCGAGCGGCTTCATCTGGGCGCGCATGTCGGCGATGTTGCCGTAGGTCCAATCCTTGGGATGGCCGCCGCGCTCCATCGCCGCGTTCTCGGCAGGCATGCCGAACGCGTCCCAGCCCATGGGGTGCAACACGCTGAAACCGCAGGAGGATTTGTAGCGGGCGATCACATCGCCCATGGTGTAGTTGCGCACATGGCCCATATGGATGCGCCCCGAGGGATAGGGGAACATCTCGAGCACGTAGTACTTGGGTCGGTCGTCGCGCCGGGCCGTGAAGACGCCTCCGGCATCCCATTCGGCCTGCCACTTGGCTTCGGTGCTGGCGGGGTCGTAGCGCGACATGGACAGGCCTCTTTTCCTTGCGGTGCCGCGCGGGATTACACCGACAGAAGGGCAGAGGTCCAGAGCGGGGCGGCAACCGCCCCCAATATCAGAGATTGGAGTCCTGGATCCGCAACTGGCGGGCGCGGGTCATGATCGCATCCTCGATCGCGCGCTGTGTTTCGACCGGAACGGCGCCGCCGCCGCGCGACTCGAGCGCGACCTTGATCGACCGGGCATCAAGCGCGGGGTCCTGCACATAAACGGTCGCGCGATAGGAGCGGCCGCCGCCGGGCGGTGTGCCATAGCCCATGACGATCACGCCGGTGAAGGGATCTACGGTCTCGACCGGCAGGAAATTGAGAATGTCGAGCGCCGCGAACCAGAGGTACTTGTTCACCTCGACCGTGGTGTTGGGATCGGTGCTGTTGCGGAAGAGATCCCAGATCGAGGTTTCCTGGCTCTGACTCGGGTTTGGGTTGGCCCCGCGCTTCGAGTTCGACTGCAGCGAAGGGACGTCGCTGGTACTTTGGGCAAGCGCCTCGGTCAGCCCGAAGCTGCCGGCCAGGATCGCCGCGCCCAGCAGCGTCGCATGCTTCTTGCCCAGGATTGCCATGGGGCCTCGCCTCCGAAACGTTTTGTTGCTGTCTAGCCTAGCATGACTCGCGCGACAAGGCATATCGCCCGCACCCGCAGGTACACCACCACCCTCGGAAAGCCTTGGACCGGCCACTGGAAATCGGCCCCAATTCGACTGTGGCAAAGCTGCACCATCAGTTTCCGACTTATCGACAGGGCGCGCAGTGTGCATTGCATTGCGAAGCCTATCGGTCGAAATAGGGCCATACCCAATTCGGATTTCCCTGAGTTGGGCGCCTTTCTTACAACGAGGGAAAACGAAATGAAGAAGGTACTCTTCGCCTCGACGATCCTGGCGAGCCTGGGTTCCGTCGCACACGCCGAGAACGGCGTGACGATTGACGGCTACGGCCGTTTCGGTGTGGTCTACTCGGAAGGCCGCGACGCCTCGGGTTTCCTGGACACCGCGACGCTGCCGGGTGGCCCGTATGCGATCCCGAACGCTAACGGCAATACCGAAGCCTACTACAGCCAGAACCAGTCGACCTTCACGACCCGTCTGCGTATCAACCTGAACGCCAAGGTTGAAACCGACGCCGGCGTGACCTTCGGCGGCCTGCTGCGTCTGCAGTACGACGATGGCACCTCGGGCAACCTGGACATCCAGACCGCTGCCAGCTCGGACAACAACGTTTCGGGCCAGATCAGCCCGGCGCTGCTGTACGGTGAATACATGGGCTTCCGCGTCGAAGTCGGCAACGTCAACACCGCGCTCGACTCGGCTCCGCTGTTCTACGACTCGGAACTCGGCCTGCTCGACTCCTCGTTCGGTGACTCGCGTTCGTCGTTCTTCGCCTTCTCGTCCGGCCCGTACAACATCGGCCGGAACGGCCTGTCGGCCTTCTACTCGGTCGGCGGCTTCAGCGGCGGCGTGTCGTATGTCGACCCGAACCAGATCTACACCTTCGACGGTAAAGCCGAGGAATACTCGCTCTTCGCCGCCTACAATGCTGGCGCGTTCACCGTTTCGGGCGCTGCGACCCTGAACGGCGCGGGCATCCGTGAAAACGACATCTACTTCATCGGTGCCGCTTACGCGATCAACGATGCTGCCAATGTCGGCCTGAACTACATCGACGAAGGTATCGACGGTGTTGGCGGTGCTTCGCTCGGCCAGACCATCGTTCTCTACGGAAACTACTCCGTTGATGCGATGACCTTCAAAGGCTACCTGGCGAACAACAGCGCCGACAGCAACGACAACGACATGGCTGGCGGTGTCGGCATGGACTACGATCTTGGTGGCGCTGTCCTCAAGACCGGTATCCAGTACGGCTACGACGAAAACGTCTACTTCGACGCCGGTGTGAAGTTCAACTTCTGATCTGACGATCAACACCACGGAAAGAACGGGCCTTGTGCCCGTTCTTTTCATTTCAGGGGCCGCCTTCGATGCGCCCGCTGGCAGGAGAGCGGTCATGTCCTATTCCGAGATTCTTGCGCGGGTCACCGCTGCGGTTCGGGATGCCGGCCGTCCCGATGGCAGCGTCAGCCTGATCGCGGTCTCGAAGGTGCAGCCCCTGGACCGGGTCCGCGCGGTGCTGGAAGCAGGGCATCGCCTGTTCGGCGAGAATTACGTGCAGGAGGCTGTTGCCAAATGGCCTGACCTCAGGGCCGAGTTCGGCCGAATTGACGTCCACATGATCGGCCCGCTGCAGACCAACAAGGCGAAGCTCGCGGTCGAACTTTTCGACGCCATACACACTGTCGACCGCCCGTCGCTTGCCGAGAAACTCGCGCGTCTGGCGCAGGACAGGGGGGCCAGTCCCCATCTGTTCGTGCAGGTCAATACCGGTCGGGAACCCCAGAAAGCCGGCATCCTGCCGGAAGAGGCCGATGCCTTCATTGCCAGATGCCGGGCACTTGACCTGCCCATCCATGGCCTGATGTGCATTCCGCCAGAAGGTGAGGACTCCTCGCCGCATTTTGCCGTTCTCGCAGAAATGGCCCGGCGCAACGGGCTTGCCGGACTCTCCATGGGCATGAGCGCGGATTTCGAAGCAGCGATCGCTGCCGGGGCCACGCATATCCGGGTCGGCAGCGCCATCTTCGGCGCCAGAACCTACGCCTGACCCGTCAGACGCGGACGATCAGCCGACTTGATGGCCGCAGGCGCAGCGCGATCCACAAGAGATCGACGCGAGAAAAGGCTACGCAACCCGCGGTCGGGCGCCGGGGACGGCGCCAGACATGCACAAAGATCGCCGATCCCCTTCCCGGTGCGGCCACGGGCCAATTCCAGTCCGTCACCAGAACCAGGTCATATTGCGGGTCTGCACGCCTCAACCGCTCGTGGCTCCAGCCATGCGGGGCGGTGACCAACTGATTGTAGTCGGGATCGCGGCTGTCATCCGACCAAAGGTCGCCCGGCCCGATCGGTTGCGCCCAGACGGGCACGTCGCCCTTTGCCAGTCGGTCGGCGCGATACAGGCAGCCGACAATGCGATGGTTGCCGGCGGGGGTCGCGCCATCGCCCTCGCGCTTGGCGCAGCTGATCCCGCCGCGACCGATCGAACAGGCAAACCGGCGGCCGAGAAAGCGTGCACCCCAGGGTGAGACCTCCAGATCGCAGGCTGTCACAGCAGGTGTCCCGACTTCGCGGCTTTCGTCGCCAGGTAGGCGGCATTCTGTGCAGTCTGTCCGACCTTGAGCGGCACGCGTTCGCTGACGGTCAGCCCATTGTTTTCCATCATCGCGATCTTTTTCGGATTGTTCGTCAGAAGACGGACTGACGAAAAGCCCATCGAGCGCAGGATCCCCGCGCCGATGCGGAAATCGCGCTCGTCATCCTCGAAACCGAGGCGGTGATTGGCCTCAACCGTGTCAAAGCCCTGATCCTGCAGCGAATAGGCCCGCATCTTGTTCGCAAGCCCGATCCCGCGACCCTCCTGATTCAGGTAGAGAAGGACGCCCGCGCCCTCTTCGCCCATCTGGGCGAGTGCGGTGCGGAGTTGCGGACCGCAATCGCATTTCAGGCTGCCGAGAACGTCGCCAGTGAAGCAGGCCGAATGAAGCCGAGCCAGCACCGGACGCGACCGGTCGGGCCGCCCGATTTCGACGGCATAGTGTTCCTCGCCGCCGTCTTCGGGACGGAAGATGTGCAAACGTCCGGCCTGGGCGGCAGCCATCGGCAACCGGGCCGAAACCACCGGATGCAGCGGCGAGGACCGCAGCAGTTCGGGGGCGGCATCATCCAAAGGCAGCAGCGTCAGGTTGAGCCTTGCGGCGACCGCGACGGCATCCGGTACCGGCAGCAGCACGGCAGCCGGTAGCAGATGCGCCGCCTTGGCGAGCTGGATCGCCGCCCGATGCAGATCAGCTGGCCCGTCCCGGAGCGAGGCGAGCGGGCCTTTCATCGGCAACCGCAGATCGTCTGCGGGATCCGCGATGCAATGGAGCCAGTCGATGCCGACCTCGTCCGGCACCGCGATCCGGGCCAGGTCATTGTCATAGGCGCGGGCTTTCAACGTCTCGGCCCGCCAGGAGGTAATGGCTAGCTCCGGTCGTCCGAGCGCACGCAACTCGGCCAGCCGCTCGGCCGAAAGCGTCTCGACCGCCACGGCCAGCGCACCCCGGCCTGCAGAGGTGAGCACCACGGGCACGCCCATGCGCAGGTCTGCCCCGGCGCGGGCTAGACGTTCGACAATGGTGGGACCAAGGCTCATGACGGCTTCCGGTAACAGGACATTCCGCCTGCGTATCTAAGTCGGATCATGCAGAATTGAAACATTTCCCGGCTGGGCGACACGACCGCGTGAGAACTCTGTCGCAATTCTTGCGGGATTCGTGATCCGGACGCATTTGCCGGCAAGGAACGGGAAGGAGCAAGAAAATGGCCAACCTCAAGAAGATCCTGCTTGTCGACGATGATGATGACCTGCGCGAGGCCCTGAGCGAGCAACTGGTGATGACCGAGGATTTCGACGTGTTCGAGGCGCGCAACGGCGCCGAGGGCATGGAGAAGGCGAAAGCCGGCCTCTATGATCTCGTGATCCTCGATGTCGGCCTTCCCGATACGGACGGGCGCGAACTGTGCCGCCGGATGCGCAAGCAAGGCGTCAAATGCCCGGTGCTTATGCTGACCGGTCATGACTCGGATGCCGACACGATCCTTGGTCTTGATGCCGGCGCGAACGATTACGTGACCAAGCCGTTCAAGTTCCCCGTGCTTCTGGCCCGCATCCGCGCCCAGTTGCGCCAGCACGAGCAGTCGGAAGACGCCGTGTTCCAGCTGGGTCACTACACCTTCAAGCCCGCCCAGAAGATGCTGGTCGACGAGAAGGAGCGGAAGATCCGCCTGACCGAGAAAGAGACCAACATCCTGAAATATCTCTACCGCGCCAGCCAGGGCGTGGTGGCGCGGGATGTGCTGCTGCACGAGGTCTGGGGCTACAATGCCGGGGTCACGACGCATACGCTTGAAACCCACATCTACCGTCTGCGTCAGAAGATCGAGCCCGATCCTTCGAATGCCCGTTTGCTGGTCACAGAGAGCGGCGGATACCGTTTGGTCGCCTGATTGCCGCATTGTTGACAGAATCTGGTCTTATGAAGGCAAAATAGGGTATATTGTCCTTCCTGAGATCCCTTGGCCGCGTCGGGGCAATGATGCGGCGACCTCCCTGTTGGACCTGGCCGGGCGCGAGCCCGGCCGTTTTTTCTCAGGTCGCCAATCCGGCCCGTGGGCTTGAGCATTGTGCGATGGCACCCTAGTCTGCCGTGCCCAGAGGAGATGCCCAATGCCCTTCACCATTGCCACCTGGAATATCAACTCTGTCCGCCTCCGCGAAGGGCTGGTGCTGCGGCTCCTGGGCGAGACCACACCTGACATCCTGTGCCTGCAGGAATGCAAGAGCCCGGTTGAGAAGTTGCCGCTCGAAGGGTTCCGCGCGCTTGGCTACACCCATGTCGTTGCGCGCGGGCAGAAGGGCTACAACGGTGTCGCGATCCTGTCGAAACTGCCGATCACCGATGCCGGTGAACGCGACTTTGCGACCCTGGGCCATGCCCGCCATGTCGCGGCCCGGTTGGAGAACGGCGTGACGATCCACAACCTCTATGTCCCGGCCGGAGGCGACATTCCTGACCGTGCCGAGAACGAGAAATTCGGCCAGAAGCTCGATTTCCTGTCCGATCTACGCGACCATTTCCGGGCCGAGGCGCCATCCAAGTCGATCCTTGTCGGTGACCTGAACATCGCCCCACGCGAGGACGACGTCTGGAGCCACAAGCAGCTTCTCAAGATCGTCAGCCATACGCCGATCGAGGTCGAGCATCTGGCCGCCGCGCAGGAGGCGGGCCGTTGGGTGGACGTGACCCGCCAGGACATCCCGCAAGGGCTGCTGTACAGCTGGTGGTCCTATCGTTCCGCCGACTGGAATGCCGCCGACAAGGGGCGGAGGCTGGACCACATCTGGGCCACGCCGGACATCTCGAATGCGGCGCATGGCAGCCGGATCCTGCGCGACGTCAGGGGGTGGGACCAGCCCTCGGACCACGTGCCGGTCTTTGCGACCTTCGACCTTTGAGCGCCCTCTTGGCCTTTCACGGTGCCGCGCTCATATAGGGCGCAACGGATTATTTGGGAGACGGACGATGTTCGGATTTGGGGACAAGCCGCAGACGCAAGGCGATCTCATCAAGGACTCGAGCGAAGCCACCTTCATGGCCGACGTGGTCGAAACTAGCCAGGACGTGCCGGTTATCGTTGATTTCTGGGCGCCCTGGTGTGGTCCGTGCAAGACCCTTGGCCCTGCGCTGGAGGCTGCCGTAAAGGCAGCTGGCGGCAAGGTGAAGATGGTCAAGGTCAATGTCGACGAGAACCAGCGCATCGCTGCGCAGCTTCGCATCCAGTCGATCCCGACCGTCTATGCCTTCTGGCAGGGCCAGCCGGTCGACGGGTTCCAGGGTGCGTTGCCGGCATCGGAACTGAAGACCTTCATTGACCGCGTCAGCGCGCTTGCCGGGGATGGCGGTCTGGCCGATGCGATCGAGGCTGCCGAGCAGATGCTGGCCGAAGGTGCCGCGACGGACGCGGCCGAAACTTTCGCTGCGATCCTAGGCGAAGAGCCGACCAACGGCGCCGCCTATTCCGGGCTGATCCGCAGCCACCTTGCCCTTGGGCAGATCGACCAGGCGCAGGGGCTGGCCGATGCCGCCTCGCCCGAGATCGCCAAGACCAAGGAATTCGACGCAGCTCGCGCGCAGATCGAATTGGCGCGCCAGGCCGCGAATGCCGGTCCCGAAACCGAGCTGCGTGTCGCGGTTGAGGCGAACCCCAACGACCATCAGGCGCGCTTCGACCTGGCGCAGGCGCTTCATGCCTCGGGCAAGGTCGACGAGGCGGTGGACGAACTGTTGGAGCTGTTCCGTCGGGATCGCGAGTGGAACGACGGTGCCGCCCGGACGCAGTTGCTCACTATTTTCGACGCGCTGAAGCCGCAGGACCCGATCGTGCTGAAGGGACGCCGTCGCCTGTCTTCGATGATATTTGCCTGAACCCGGCCGGGGACTAGCTTCATGGGCATGACCCGTTCGATCGACCTGCCCGACATCATCCCCATCTTTCCCTTGTCCGGGGCATTGCTTCTGCCCCGGGCGCGGTTGCCGCTTCACATCTTCGAGCCGCGCTATCTGCAGATGCTCGATGATGTGATGAAGACCTCGCACCGGCTGATCGGGATGATCCAGCCGCGCGAGGTTCCGGTCGCGGGCCAGAAGAGGTTGCAGGCGATCGGGTGCGCCGGTCGTCTCACCGGCTTTTCGGAAACCGAAGACGGGCGCTACATGATCACCCTTACCGGGATCTCGCGCTTTCGTCTTTCTAACGAGATCGGCGGCTTCACCCCCTATCGCCGGGCCGAAGTCGACTGGGGACCGTTTGCCCGCGATCTTGGTGCGGCTGAATGCGATCCGGGCTTTTGCCGGGACGAGTTCCTGGCCCAGTTGACCCGCTATTTCGACGCGATGCACCTGTCGACCGACTGGAGCAGCCTGAACGAGGCCGAGGACGAATTGCTGATCAATTCGTTGTCGATGCTTTGTCCCTTTGCGCCGGAGGACAAGCAGGCCCTGCTTGAAGCCCCATCGCTGCCGACACGACGCGAAACTCTTGTAACCCTGATCGAGTTCACCCTGCGCGGCGGCTCGGCTGACGAGACGCTGCAATGACCGAAGACGAAACCCCGCCGCTGTTCGATCGCCGCATGCTCGAAGCGCTGGTCTGCCCGCTGACGCAGGCGGTCCTCACCTATGACGCCGAGAAGGAGGAGCTTGTCTCGCGCGCGGCGGCGTTGGCTTTTCCGATCCGGGACGGTATCCCGATCATGCTGGTCAGCGAGGCGCGGACGCTCGACTGACAGGGCCTCAGATTGCCTGACCCGCAAGAAGTCGTGGCAGATCACCTGTCAGGCCGGCCGCCTGCCGGATGAATCCGCGGCGCAGGGACGGAATCGCGTTCACAACGCCCAGCCCGATGTCGCGTCCGAACCGAAGGATGGGGTTGTCGTTTGAAAACAGTCGGTTGACCGAATCCATCCCAAGGGCCAGCGCGGTTGAATCGAACCGCCGCCAGACCTGGTAACGCTCCAGCACGTCTATCGCGCCGATGTCTTCGCCCCGGCGGGCCGCTTCGATCAGGACTTCTGCAAGGGCCGCGACATCCCGCAGGCCAAGGTTGAGCCCCTGTCCGGCAATCGGATGAACACCATGCGCCGCGTCGCCGACCAAGGCCAGTCGCGGCACGACGAACTTCTCTGCTAGGCTCAGGGACAGGGGATAGGTAAAACGGTCGCCCGCCAACCGGATGGCGCCAAGGAAATCTCCGAAGCGCGGCCGCAAGGCGGCAAGGTATTCGGCATCTGGCCAGGCCTGAATCTGCCGGGCGGCTTCGTCCCGCTCGCTCCAGACGATGGACGAGACATTGCCGGGCAGGGGGAGGATCGCCAGCGGGCCTTCAGGCATGAAGAACTGATGCGCGATGCCGTGATGAGGCAGCTCATGCGCAATCGCCGTGACGAGCGCCGTCTGCCCGTAGCCCCAGCCATGACGCCGGATGCCCGCCCGCGTCGCCGTTCCGCTGCCGCGCCCGTCGCATCCCACAATCACCCGACCGGAAAGCTGCCGCCCCGAGGCAAGCGTAACGCTGACGCCACTCGCATCGACCTCCTGCGCCGTGACCGTTTCGCCCGAAAGAAGCGTGATCCCCGGGGTCTCGGTCATCGCGTCGAGGAAGGCGGCATAAAGGAAACGGTCCTCAAGCATGAAGCCCATCGGACCTTCCTCGATCTCGGCTGCATCGAAGGTCAGGAAGAACGGAGCGGCCCCCTGTCCGGCCAGACCATCGCTGGCCTTGATCTGCAGGATCGGCTGGCTGTTTTCCGCAACCCGCGCCCAGACACCCAGAACCGTCAGCAATCGCTTCGAGGCGATGGCCAGCGCATAGGCGCGACCGTCGAAGCCCTTTTCGGCGCGGGCCGGGGCCGGTCGCGCGTCGATCACCGTCACGCTCAGCCCGCCCTGGGCCAGGGCCAGCGCGAGCGCCGGGCCGTTCAGACCGCCACCGACGATCAGGATGTCGCTGTCATGTGCCATGTCCTGCAATATGCGCGCCATCGCGGGATTGTCCATGCGCCGCTCTGCCGCTACCGTTCCGCCAGGTCGGATCGGAGATGGCGATGCTGGGGCAGACGGCGGCAGACCTTGGGCGGGCGATTGACAAGGGTCGGGTTCATCCGGTCGAACTGGTCGAGGCACAGCTCGACGCGATCGAAAAGCACCCGCTGTCGGCCCGGATCTATGCGCGCCTGACCCCGAAACGGGCCCGGGCGGAAGCGATGGCCGCGGCAGGGCGGGTCAAGGCGGGGCTGCGCAAGGGGCTGCTCGACGGAGTTCCGGTCAGCTGGAAGGACCTGTTCGACACGGCCGGCGTCGCGACAGAAGCGGGCTCGGCGCTGCTTCGCCGCCGTGTGCCTGAACGCGATGCGCTGGTCCTGGAACGTGCGACTTTTCAAGGGCTTGTCTGCCTTGGCAAGACACACATGACCGAGCTTGCCTTCTCTGGCCTGGGGATCAATCCGGTGACGGCCTCTCCGCCCTGCGTCAATGATCCCGGGGCTGCGCCGGGCGGATCGTCCTCTGGTGCAGCGACTTCGGTGGCATTTGGGTTGGCGCCGGCTGCCATCGGGTCGGATACCGGGGGTTCTGTTCGCATTCCCGCCGCGTGGAATGATCTCGTCGGTCTCAAGACGACATCGGGTCTCTTGCCGCTCGACGGTGTCGTGCCGCTCTGCGAGCGCTTTGACACGATCGGCCCGATTGCGCGCAGCGTCGAGGATTGCGCCCTGCTGCTTGGCCAATTGCAGGGTGCGCCCGCGCCAGACCTGCGCGGGGCCGACCTGGCCGGGGCACGGCTTCTGGTGTTGGAGACCGTTGCGCTGGATGATCTGCGGCCCGCGCCCGAGATGGCCTTTGACCATTCTGTCGCCCGTCTGATCGCCAAAGGGGCGATTGTCGAGCGCCTCGTCGCGCCAGAGGTTGCCGAGGCGATGTCGCTGGCGGGCATCCTTTTCACCGCCGAGGCCTATGCCATCTGGCGCGACAAGATCGAGGCTGCGCCACAAAAGATGTTCCCGCGCATCCTCGAACGCTTCCGCTCGGGCGCGGCCTTCTCCGCAGCTGACTACGTCGCGGCATGGCGCCGACTCGGCGAACTGCGCCGCATCTGGGCAGAGCGCGTAGCGACCGCCGATGCGGTGATCCTGCCGACCTCGCCGATCCTGCCGCCAAATGCCAACCGGCTGATGACCGACGACGCCTATTACGTGACAGAGAACCTTCTTTCCCTGCGCAATACCCGCATCGGCAACATGATGGGTGTCTGCGCGCTGACCCTGCCGGCGGGCGAGCCGTCCTGCGGGATCAGCCTGATGGCCCCGGCCTTTGCCGAAGCGCGGCTTCTTCGCCTTGGTGCTGCGGTCGAGGCGGCGCTGCGCTAGCCCGGCGAACCGGCGAAAAAGCAACAAGGAATCCGGATCCCGGTGATTTTGCGCGGCCTTTTTCTGGACCGCGCCACAATCTACCGGTATCCTTTCTGCAAACGGGGCGAAACGACCCCGACGATGAGGCAGTGATGGCGTTTCCCGAGCGGTTTTCGAACCTGCCAGAATACGCATTCCCGCGTCTGCGGGCCCTTCTGGATTCGCACGCTCCCGGCGGCGAACCCCTTGCCATGTCCATTGGTGAGCCGACCCATGCAATGCCTACCTTCGTGGGCGAAGTGTTGGCGGCCAATCTCTACGGCTTCGGCGTCTATCCTCCGAATGACGGCACACCCGAACTCCTGTCGGCTATCTCGGGCTGGATCCAGCGCCGTTATGGCGTTCAGGTCGGGCCAGAGCGGCTGATGGCGCTGAACGGCACGCGAGAAGGGCTGTTCAATGCAGGCCTTGCGCTGTGCCCCGAGGCGAAGAAGGGCCAGCGCCCGGTGGTGCTGATGCCGAACCCCTTCTACCAGGTCTACGCGGTCGCCGCGCTTGCTGCCGGGGCCGAGCCGGTCTATGTGCCTGCCACTGCGGTCAACGGGTTCCTGCCAGACTATGCCGGTCTAGACCCGAAGCTGCTCGACCGCGTGGCGCTGGCCTATATCTGCTCGCCCGCCAACCCGCAGGGGGCCGTCGCCTCGCCTGAGTATTGGGTGGGCCTGCTTGCGCTGGCAGAAAAGCACGATTTCACCGTTCTGGCGGACGAATGCTATTCCGAGATCTGGCGGACTGCCCCGCCGACCGGAGTGCTCGACGTGGCTGCCGCGACGGTTGCCGATCCCGAGCGCGTCTTCACCTTTCATTCGCTGTCGAAGCGGTCGAATCTGCCGGGGCTGCGTTCGGGCTTTGTGGCCGGCGGGCGCGAGGGAATTGCGCGCATCCGCAAGCTGCGGGCCTTTGCCGGCGCGCCGCTGCCGCTGCCGATCCAGCGGGTTTCCGAGCGGTGCTGGCAGGACGAAGAGCATGTTGTCGCGAACCGCGCCCTCTACCAGGAGAAGTTCGCCGATGCCGCCGCGATCTTTGCCGGCGTGCAGGGGTTCCAACTGCCTGAGGGCGGCTTCTTCCTGTGGCTGCCGGTCGAAGATGGCGAGGCCGCCGCGCTGAAGGTCTGGCAACAGACCGGCGTGCGGGTGCTTCCAGGCGCCTACCTGTCGCGCGACGTGAACGGGCAGAACCCCGGCAAGGAATACATCAGGGTCGCATTGGTGGCCCCAAGGCAAGAAACGCAGCGCGGGCTCGAGCGGCTTCGCGACTGCCTCTACGTGTGAGGACGACAGGGCATGGCTTCGTATCAGTCAAGGCAGCGTGACCCCCTTCTGGACCAGAACGTCCAGGCGATGCTGGAGCGTCGGGGGAAAGAGCTGCTGGGCCTCGTGCTGATTATTGCGGCGCTGGCCGGCACGCTGATGCTGTGGTCCTACACGCCCGAGGATCCGGGCTGGATGGTTGCCACGACTGAACCGGCCAAGAACCTGATGGGCCGCTTCGGTGCGGCTGCCGCCTCGACCCTTGTCATCATCTGCGGCAAAGGTGCCTGGACGCTGCCGCTGATCCTGCTGTCCTGGGGTGTGCGGTTCGTACTGCACCGGGGCGAGGATCGCGCCATGGGACGCACGATCTTTGCCGTCATCTGCATCGCCCTCGCCTCGATCTTTGCCTCGACCCATGTGCCGGGCGCGTCGTGGACCCATTCCTTCGGCCTTGGCGGGCTGTTCGGCGACACGATCGTCGGCGCATTGCTAGGGATCCTGCCTTTTGGTGCGGCCATCGGGCTCAAGGTCCTGTCGGTGCTTTCGGGCATCGCGCTGATCCTGATGCTTCTTTACGTCACTGGCTTTGACAAGGAAGAGGTCCGTACGGTTCTGCGTTTCCTCTATGTCGGCGTTATCATGACCTATGCCCGGCTGGTGACCTGGGCGGGGCAGGGCGCCGTCGGAACCGCCCGCGCCGCGCGTGAGATGCGTGACCGCCAGCAGGCTCGCCGCGCGGCGAAGGCATTTGCCGAACCCGATATGCACAACCCGCAGGCGGAAGTGGCCCGCCCCGCCTGGACGTCGCGCATTCGCTCCGCTCAGGTGGTGGAATCCGAGCCCGCTTATGCGCCCGAACCGCTAACTGCCTCTGGTCGGACGATGGCCGGACATACGTCGCGCCTGCGCGCCGATGTCCGCTATCCGCGGGAAACCTTGGTCGAGCCAGTGGTGATGCGCGCTGCCGCAGCTGTGCCTGCCGCCGCGATGGGTATGGCCGCTTCGGACTCGACGCTTGCCGCACCGGTGCGCGCCATTGCCGCGATCCGACCGAAGGGCGGACTCCTGTCGCGGATGCCGAACATCCTGCGCCGCTCGATCGAGCCGGAGTTGGTCGAGCCGCGCCTGACGCTGAACGACAGCTATGCCGATGCCCCGTCCGAAGACCGGATCCGCGCCCGTATCAGCGATGCGATCCGCACCCGCGCGACGGGCCGCCCGTCGGTCGAGCCGGTGATTTCCGGCCCCCGCGCCGAGCCGCCCGTCGCCCGCGCGCGCGGGCCGCAGCCCCTGATTGCCGACCTAAGCCGCGTGCCGGCCCAGACGCCGCGCGCGGCGATTCAGACCCGTGTCCCGGCTATCGAGGACTGGGAGAGCGAAGAGTTCTTCGATGAGGATGAAATTCTTGAAGCCGGTCAGGATGACGGGATCGGGATGCCCGAGCGGAATGCCCAGGCCGCCTTTGCGCAGGACGACAGCTTTGAAGACGAGGAATTCGACGACGACGATTACCTCGCTGATGTCCCGCCTGCGTCGCCCCGTCTCGGCTCGCCCCTGCAGCTTCAAGAAGCCCGCCGGGTCGTGCAGCCGGCTGTGAAGAAGCCGGTGCCGTCGCGGCAGGCGGTTCAGGAATCCCAGCCGCGGCTGAAGTTCGAGGAACAGGTGACGGCCTATGAGCCACCACCCCTGTCGCTTCTGACTGCGCCGCAGGCGGCCAGCCGCAGCCATCTGAGCGAGGAGGCGCTGGAAGAGAACGCCCGGATGCTCGAATCCGTGCTCGACGACTACGGCGTTAAGGGTGAGATCGTTTCGGTCCGTCCCGGCCCGGTCGTGACGATGTACGAACTGGAACCGGCGCCGGGCCTCAAGGCGAGCCGGGTGATCGGCCTTGCCGACGACATCGCCCGTTCCATGTCCGCCCTGTCGGCCCGCGTCTCGACTGTTCCGGGCCGCTCGGTGATTGGCATCGAACTGCCGAACGCGCACCGCGAAAAGGTCGTGCTGCGCGAGATCCTCGCCGCGCGCGACTTTGGCGACTCGAACATGCGCCTGCCGCTCGCGCTCGGCAAAGATATTGGCGGTGATCCCGTCGTGGCCAACCTCGCCAAGATGCCCCACCTGCTGATCGCCGGGACCACGGGTTCGGGCAAGTCGGTCGCCATCAACACGATGATCCTGTCGCTCCTCTACAAGCTGACGCCGGAGGAATGCCGGCTCATCATGATCGACCCGAAGATGCTGGAACTCAGCGTCTATGACGGGATTCCGCACCTGCTCTCTCCGGTCGTCACCGACCCCAAGAAGGCCGTCGTCGCGCTGAAATGGGTCGTGGGCGAGATGGAGGAGCGCTATCGCAAGATGTCGCGCATGGGCGTGCGCAACATCGAGGGCTACAACGGCCGCGTGCGAGAAGCCCTGTCCAAGGGTGAGATGTTCAAGCGCACGATCCAGACCGGCTTTGACGACCTGACCGGCGACCCAGTCTTCGAGACCGAGGAATTCGCCCCGGTCGCGCTGCCCTATATCGTCGTCATCGTCGACGAGATGGCCGACCTGATGATGGTGGCGGGCAAGGAGATCGAGGCCTGTATCCAGCGCCTTGCCCAGATGGCCCGAGCCAGCGGTATCCACCTCATCATGGCGACGCAGCGCCCCTCGGTCGACGTCATCACTGGAACGATCAAGGCGAACTTCCCGACCCGGATCAGCTTCCAGGTCACCTCCAAGATCGACAGCCGCACGATCCTGGGCGAGCAGGGTGCAGAGCAGCTTCTCGGCATGGGCGACATGCTCTACATGGCCGGCGGTGCCCGCATCACCCGCATCCATGGACCCTTCGTGTCTGACGAGGAAGTCGAGGAGATCGTCAACCACCTGAAGAGCTTTGGCCCGCCCGTCTACATGTCCGGCGTGGTCGAGGGGCCGGAGGACGACAAGGCCGACGATATCGACCTCGTCCTTGGCCTCGGCGGTGGGGAAGGCGGCGACGATGCTCTGTACGATCAGGCGGTCGCGATCGTCGCCAAGGACCGGAAGTGTTCGACCTCCTACATCCAGCGCAAGCTGGGCATAGGCTACAACAAGGCCGCGCGTCTGGTAGAGCAGATGGAAGAGCAGGGCGTCGTTACCCCGGCGAACCATGTCGGCAAGCGCGAGATCCTGCTGCCAGAGCAGTAAGTCCCTGATCCAAGCCCCCGCTCATCGCATCGTGAGATGCGCGGGGGTGCAGAGCAGCACAAAGCCGTCTAAATTGTCGGCATGAGAACGCATCGCCTCCTCCGTCCGGCCCTTGCCATTGCGGCAATTCTGGCCTCTACCCTCCCCGCTTTGGCCGCTCCGATCCCGTTGTCGGAACTGTCGCGTTACATCAACAGCCTGTCGAAGGCGCAGACGGACTTTGTCCAAGTGAACGCCGATGGGTCGAAATCGAAAGGTACGCTCTACATCAACCGGCCGGGCAAGGCGCGGTTTGAATATGCGCCGCCAGAAAAGACGGTGGTGATTGCCGGCGGCGGACAGGTCGCGATCTTCGACGGAAAATCGAACCAGCCGCCCGAGCAATATCCGCTGCGCCGTACGCCGCTGAACCTTGTGCTGGCTCCGCAGGTCAACCTTGGGCAGGCCAAGATGGTCATCGGTCAGCGCGAGGTAGAGGGCACTACCCGTGTCCTGGCGCAGGATCCCGAGCATCCGGAATACGGCACGATCGAACTCATCTTTTCGCCGAACCCCACGACGCTCAAGGCATGGATCATAACGGACGAGGCCGGCAACGAAACGGAAGTCAAGCTCGGCCCGCTGGTCGAGGCCGAGAGCTTTCCGATGTCACTGTTCGACATCAACCTGCAGAAGCCGAAACGTTAGCTAGCGGTCACAGAGGATCAGCTGCGTCTGATACATGTCGGCGCGGCTTTGCACGCGATCCGCGACATCCATCAGCCACGGCTTGTCGCGATAGCTGCCCCTGGCGAAACCGCTCCGGCCTTCGTGATAGGCGAGGTACTGGTTGCGGGCATCGTCCATCGGGATGCCTAGCTTTGCGTAGGTGCCGGTCATGTACCAGCCCATGAAGTCGGTGGCATCGCTGATCCGGTCCCGCTTGGCATTCCGGCGATGTTGATCCTCGCGGTACTCATCCCAGGTTCCGTCAAGCGCCTGGCTGAAACCATAAGCCGAGCTTTGCCGCCCCATGGGGATGATCCCAAGCGCGAATTGATGCGGTGTCTTGGCGTTGCCGACGAATTTCGACTCCTGATGGATTGCCGCCATCTGCACATAGATGGGAACGCCCCATTTGCGTTCGGTCGCCCGCATTGCCGAATAATACTGCGGCTTTTCGTCGATGAAGGCGCAAGCGTCGTCAAGATTGCGCGGCGCAGACTGCCGGCCGCCGCCGCACGACGCCAGCAGCAGCAACACGAGTGTTGCGCGGAGTAGCCTGCTCATTTGCCTCTCGAAGTCTTTTGTTTTGCGGCAGAATAAGCCAATTTGAACGGCTTGCAAATGGCTGATGCCCCGCGTCTTGCGATGTCGGCAGGACTGCCGCTCCCGGGCAACGCTTTGATCAGCGCGGACCGACTGTCGGGTTCAGCCCCACAGATTGTTTCCTCAATTCACGGCCCGGTGATGTGGACAAAATGTGGGGGTCGGAGTTACACCATTTGTGGGGGTTGTTTTGAAATGTTGAAAACGCAGGCCAAATATCATCTGGGCCAGATACTGCGTCATCGGAAGCATCCATTCCGGGGCGTCGTGTTTGATGTGGATGCGATGTTTTCGAATACCGAGGAATGGTATGACGCCATTCCCGAGGAAAGCCGTCCGGACAAGGACCAGCCTTTCTACCATCTGCTCGCTGAAAACGATCAGAGCTATTACGTTGCCTATGTGTCCGAACAGAACCTTGTTCCAGACGAGACGGGCGAACCGGTGGATCACCCTGACTTGCCCGATCTTTTCGGCGATTTCGAAGACGGTCGTTACCCGCTGCAGTTCCAGCTGAACTGAACCGCATCAATAGCCCAGGGCGCACCCGTCCTTGCGCGGGTCCGATGCCCCTGTGAGCACGCCATCCTCGCCAATACTGATCGCCTGCGCCCCTCCAAGCGGGCCATCGGCAGGGATCACCTTGTGTCCCATAGCGGCGAGTTGGGCCTTCACGCGCTCGGCATACCCCCGTTCGACCTCCAGCCCCGCTGTGCCGGCAAAGCAGCGAGGGCCGTCGATGGCCGCCTGGGGATGCAGGCCAAAATCCAGCATGTTGGTGACGAACCGTACATGTCCCGTGGGCTGATACGCCCCGCCCATGACTCCGAAAGGCATGATTACATTACCATTTCTTCGCAGCATGCCCGGTATGATGGTGTGCATGGGCCGCTTGCCCCCTGCCGCTTCGTTCGGATGGCCGGCCTGCAGGGTGAACCCGGCGCCGCGGTTCTGGAAGTTGATGCCGAACCGGTTCGAGGCAAGGCCAGACCCGAAAGCGTGGTAGACCGAATAGATCAGCGACACCGCCATCCGGTCACGGTCGACGACCGTGAGGTAGACCGTATCGCGATGCACGGCCTCGCTCAGCGGCGCAGGGTCGGGCATCGCCCGCTTCGGGTCGATCAGGGCGGCAAGCCGCCGGGCTGTTTCCGGCGCCAGCATGTGGTCGACGGCGCGTGTCATATGTGCGGGATCGGCGATGAAGCGGTTGCGCGCGTCATAGGCAAGCTTCGCCGCCTCCGCTTCAAGATGGGCCCGCTCCGCCCCAAACGGATCAAGCGGCGCCAGATCGAAATGCGACAGGATGTTCAGCATCAGGATCGCCGTTGCGCCCTGACCGTTTGGCGGATGTTCCAGCAGCTCGACACCCTTGTAAGTGCCAGAGACTGGATCGCCGTAAGTGCACGAAGTCGCAGCGAAATCTTCAAGTGTGTGGCTCCCGCCAAGGGCCTGCAGGCTGGCAACCATGTCCTCTGCAACTTCGCCTTCGTAGAAGCCCTTGCGCCCCTCGGCCGCAATCCTGCGCAACACCTCTGCCTGGCCGGGCGCGCGGAAGATCTGCCCTACATGCGGCGGGGCGCCGTTGAACAGGAAATGGTCCCGGGCTGCCCCCTGAAGGTCGCCCGCCGCTTCCGCCCAGTCCCGCGCCGTCCGGGGCGCGACCGGCACACCTTCCTCGGCATAGCGGATCGCTGGCGCGAGCACCTCGTCAAGGCCAAGCCGTCCCCAATCCGTCGACAGCCGGCAAAAGGCGTCGATGGCCCCCGGAACCGTCACCGCATCGGCAGAATTCAGCGGCATGGCCGTCAGTCCGCGTGCGCGAAGCGCGTCGCCGCGCAGGCCGGAAGGGGCACGGCCAGAGCCGTTCAGCGCTATGACACGCTCTTCACCGGCGGGTTTCAGCAGCACAAAACAGTCGCCGCCGATTCCCGTCATCTGCGGTTCGCAGATGCCAAGCAGCACGGCCGCGGCAATGGCGGCGTCCACGGCATTGCCGCCGGACTGAAGGACCCCGATGGCCGTTTGGGCCGCCAAGGGATGAGACGTCGCGCACATTCCGTTGGTTGCCAGAACAACAGACCGGCCCGGTGTTTCGAAATCGCGCATTTTGTCCCTCCTGCTTGGGATGACACTAGTGCCTGATTGCACCGGTTCCAAGCCGAAGGGCCTCGGCATCGCGGACTGGGTGGGGGCTGTTACCGCGATGCCGAGGGAAGCTTTTGGCAGCTACAGGTTCAACTCTCGACTGGGCTTGTGGCGAAGCCGCGGGCGAATTGCGGCAAGAACTGGGCAGTGTTTCCGCGATGGGGCACAAACACCGTCTTTTCCGCTTATTGTGCGGCAACAATCCGGAACCGCAACTCGTTCCGGTTGCGCCGCCGAAGGTAGTGCAGATCGGCCGTGAGGCTTCGAATCAGGAACCATCCATAGCCGCCTTCCGACAGGTCGGAGACTTCTGAAATGTCGTTCAGATTTCCGGACGGAAGCTGGCCGCCCGGCATCCCGATGCCGATGTCGGCGATCCTACAGGCGATGCCCGCCTGTTCAGGCGACAGGCAGATTTCAATCGGTCCGCCCTGCCCGGCATAGGCATGTTCGGCGATGTTGTTCAGAATCTCGGCCAGCACGATCTCGGCGCTGCCCCGGTCGGCAGGGCACAGCCCGACCAGCGGTGGCCGCGTAACCAGATCTGCCAAGGCCTGCCGGATGGCATGGGCATTCCCGGCAATGGTCAATTTCAGCCCGACGTCGTCGCGGGGATCAGAGCGCAGCGCGCTGCACATCGGGCGCCGCCGGGTGAATGACGAAGACGCTGTCCATTCGCGTCAGCCTGAACACCTTTTCGACCGTCGGTGTCAGCCCGGCGAGTTCCAGCCGCCTTTCTGGCGCGAGAAGCTTCATCACCGCGACGACGGCGCCCAGCCCGCTCGAATCGAGGAAACCGACCTTCGACAGCTCCAGCACAACGCGTTCGGGCGCGTCCTTGATCAGGTCGCGCATCCTCTCCTTGAATTCGATCGCCACCGCGGCGTCGATCCGCGGTTCGGCCACCTCGATGACCAGTCTGTCCGCGCTGACATTCGGCACAAGTCGCATCTGACACTCCCATGAACCCGTGTTGGCGAAGCCTAGTCGCGCGAAGTTAGCGAAAGGTAAGCCGCGGCCGGCCTTTCCCTTTTCGGACCATGCTTCTACCTTGGCGGGGAATTGACGATTTGGGCGGGCTGATGGACTACGCGGCATTCGAACTTGGCCTTCGGGCCCTTTGTCACGGTGAAACCGATGCGGTCGCGCTGATGGCGACCGTGGCTTGCGAACTTCATGCGGCCCATCCCATGGCGGACTGGACCGGCTTCTACCGGGTCGTCGGGCCCGAGCTTCTGAAGATCGGGCCTTATCAGGGTGGCCATGGATGTCTGGTCATTCCGTTTTCGCGCGGTGTCTGTGGTGCGGCAGCCCGAACCGGCGAAGTCCAGCTTGTGCCCGATGTCGATGCCTTTCCGGGCCATATCGCCTGTTCCTCTTCGACCCGGTCCGAGATTGTCCTGCCCGTCTGGAACGGAAAGGGACGGTTGCTTGGCGTGCTCGACATCGACAGCGACACGCCAGCCGCCTTCAACGACAGTGATGCCCGTAATCTGGCGCGAATCCTGTCCGAGACGTTCCGGGACGCGGAGTGACGATTTCTGCCTTTTCCGATCGTAGCCGCGGGATAGGCTGACCCTGCCAATCTGGAGACGGTACGATGCGCGGAAGTTGTCTGTGCGGCGGCGTGGAATTCGAGGTCGATCCACCGCTTCGCGACGTGATTGCCTGTCATTGCACACAGTGCCGCAAGACGTCCGGGCATTACTGGGCGGCGACCTCGGTTCCCCATGATCGTTTCCGGCTGATCGCCGACGCGACGTTGGCCTGGTATGACTCCTCGCCATCTGCGCGGCGCGGTTTCTGCAGGGGTTGCGGGGCGTCGCTCTTCTGGCAACCCGTGGGGGAGGCGCGGATTTCGTTTGCGCCTGGCGCGCTGGACGGTCCGACCGGGCTGACAGTCTCCGAGCACATTTTTGCTGAGGATGCAGGCGACTACTATTCACCCGAGGGACCGCCACCGCCAAAGGCCCAGGCGCCGGACCGATTGACGGCCTCCTGCCTCTGCGGGGCCTGCGCCTTCACCTTGCCGCGCCCGACCGGCGGGGTCGGCGCCTGCCATTGCCGCCAATGCCGCAAGCTGTCGGGCCATTATTCGGCGTCCTTCGATGTGCCCGAGGCCCTGGTCGGATGGCAAAACCGTTCTGCGCTGGCCGAATTCGTCACGCCTGGCGGCGGGCAAAGGGGGTTCTGCACCTCCTGCGGATCGAGCCTTTATTTCCGCGATTCCGAGGGGGGATTTTCGGTCGAGGCCGGTGCGGTTGATGGTCCGACCGGCGCTTCGCTGGACAGCCATATCTTCGTTGCCGACAAGGGTGACTATTACCGGATTACCGACGGCCTGCCGCAATTCCCCGGCTGGGATTAGTCCTGGTCGCGCCGCGGCAGCTCAGCCTCGCCCAAGAGGCCAGAGCCTGCCATCCGCGACAAGCGGGCAAAGGGGATGATCGCCAACAATGACAGGCAGCCGATCATCACGAAGACCGGCGGAAAGACCGCGGCCGAGAGGTCGGGGGATCCATTCCAACCGCGCGCAGCCTCGATCCCGAAGGCCGCGACAGTGATCCCGACCGAGCCCGACAGCTGCTGCAGGACAGAGTTGAACGAGGTCGCGCTGCTCAGTCGTTCGGGCGGGACATCGGCATAGGCCACTGCGTTGATGCTGGTGAACTGAAGCGATCGGGAAATGCCACCGACGAACAGCACCGCTATCATGAGGAACCACGGCATGCCCGGCTGGAACGCTCCCGGTGCCATCAGGAACAGCGCGGCGATCACGGTATTGGCGACCATGACCCGGCGGAAACCGAACCGCTGCAGGATCGGCTGCGCCAGGAATTTCATCGTGAGCGCGCCGACACCGGTCGCAAAGGTCAACAAGCCCGAGTTGAAGGCCGACATGCCGAAGCCGAATTGCAGCATCAGTGGCAGCAGGAACGGCAGGGCTCCCGTCGCGATCCTGAACAGGGTGCCGCCGGTCACGCTGATGCAAAAGGTCGGCAAGGTCAGCAGCCGAAGGTCGATGATCGGGTCCGGAACGCTCAGGGCATGCCAGGCATAGCCCAGCAGAAGGGCGACGCCCGACAGGATCAGGGCCCAGACGAAAAGCGGCGATGCGAGCGTCAGGCCGGACAGGGTGATGCCGGTCAGGAAGGCGGCGATCCCCGGTCCGACAAGGAAAAAACCGCGGAAATCGAAATCCGCAACGTCGTCCATGCGGATGTCGCGGATATGTAGTGTGACAAGGATCAGACCCAACGCAGCCACAGGGACGTTGATCCAGAAGATCCAGCGCCACTGGAAGTAGGTGGTGATGAATCCGCCAAGCGGCGGGCCGATGACCGGTCCGATCAGAGCCGGCACCGTCAGCCAGGCCAGGGCGTTGACGAGTTGCGCCTTGGGCGTCGACCGCAGCACGATCAGTCGTCCGACCGGCGTCATCATTGACCCGCCGATCCCCTGCAGCACTCGCGCGGCGATCAGTTCGGGCAGGGTGTCGGACTGCGCGCAGGCGATGGAGCCGAGCGTAAAGACCAGGATCGCAAGGCGGAACACCTTGCGCGCGCCGAACCGGTCAGCCGCCCACCCGGAGGCGGGGATGAAGATCGCCAAGGCAAGAAGATACGACGTCAGCGCCAGCTTCAGGTGGATCGGGTCTGCGTTCAGGTCACGGGCAATCTGTGGCAACGAGGTCGATATGACCGTGCTGTCGATGTTCTCCATCAGAAGTGCGGTCGCCACGATCAGCGGAGTAATCCGGTTGCGCCAGACCGAAGTCCGGACGCGGTCGATCTGAGCCGTCGTCAAGACGGGCCTCCTGCTCGGTTCTGTCCTGCCCTGCCTGCCGGTGTGATCCTGAATCCCGAAAGTTGCAATTGCCGAAGGCGGCTGCTCACGTTTTCCTGTTAGGACCGGCGTGGAGCGAAAAGCGGGTAGTACGCCCAGTCAGGCAACATTTGCGAAATCCGGAACAGCCAGGAAAAGGGGACGGGGAAGCTCGACGAAAAGCGTCGCCCCGACATCAAGCGAAAGACATGCTCTGCCGCCTCTTCAGGCGACATCAGGAACGGCATCCTGAAGTCGTTCTTGTCGGTAAGCCGCGTCCTGATGAAGCCCGGATTGGCCAGTTGCACTGTCACGCCGCTTCCACGCAGATCGGCGTGGAGCGACTCGGCCAGCGCCATGACGCCGGCCTTGCTGGGGCCATAGCCGATCGCCCCCGGCAAGCCGCGAAAGCCCGACAGGCTGCCGACGATCACGACATGTCCGCGGTCGCGCGCCAACATTTCGGGCAGGACAGCACCGATCACCCTTGCGCATCCGGTAAAGTTGACGTCGCACATCGCCTCGACCTGATCGGCGTCCCAGTCCTGCGCCCGCATCGGCCAGTAGAGCGCCGCGAGCCACACGACGCCATCGACCGTGCCGATCCGCCCGATCGCGGACCCAACGGACTTTCGATCGGCCACATCGACCGCTACAGTCTCGACCTTGCCCGGCAGTCCCGAGGCGACCTCGGCCAGCCGAGCCTCGTTCCGGGCCGAGAGGACCAGCTCAGCGCCGGCGTCGCTCAGTTTCCGGGCCAGCGCGGCGCCTAGCCCCTCGCTCGCGCCGACAAGCCAGTAGCGTTTTCCCTGGAAGGCCCTCATGCAGGGGCCTTGCGCATGGTGGCCACCAGCTCCGCGACCTTGATCCCGAACTTGCGGAACTGGCTGCGGTTCATGATCGTGCCATTCTCCAGCAGGTACATCCAGTCCGTCACCGACAGCACGTGGCCGCCGGCCTCGTCCGGGAGACGGATCCGGTAGCAGAGCCTGACAGCCGAGCCCTGCGCCTGCCCCTGACCCTCGCCCAGAACGTCGGGCGCGGTGGCCCGGATCGACCCGTCATTGCCAAGGCTGAGCGTCCAGACGCGGTTTTGCACCGTGCCGCTGTCGTAGTGAAACCGCTCGGTCAACACACCTCGTGCGCCGGCCCATTTGCCCTCCATCCGCGCCACGAACCGGGACTTTACCCGCCCGAGGGGGCCGTAAATCACCCCTTCGCAGAGCAACGGACCGTCAAGGTGCTGGCGCAGGTCGATAGCGGGCGTGGTCGCGGCATAGTCCCCCGGGACCTGCGCTTCAAATCCCATCCGGCGCGTCACGAGCCATCCAAGCGCCAGCGCACAGGCAAGACCAAGGGCCAGGCCCAGGAACAGGGTGGGCGTCATCTGATTTCCTCCTCGAACCGGCTGGTCAGCACCAGACCGATCGCCATGAGTTTCAGGGCGCAGGGCAGGATCGCGTAGAGCAGCGTCAGCCATGCCAGCGCCTCTGGTGTGTTTCCACCGTCTGAAACGAAGCCCACGCCTTGTAGCAGCGGCAGTGTCAGAGCGGCTGCAAATGCCAGCGTCAGCTTCGAGACGAAGCTCCAAAGTCCGAAAGCGATCCCCGCCTGTGGTGCAACGGCGGCGAGGCGGCGCGCAAAGATGGCGGGAAGCAATGTCAGATCCGCACCAAGCGCCGCCCCCGACAGAACGCAGATCAGCGCAAAGGGCCAGACATCCCCGGCGCCAAGCCGGGCCGCGAAGAAGAATGCCAACACCGCGAGCGCCATGCCTGCGATCAAGGTCCTGCGCGCGCCGGCCCGTCGCGCCACGGCGCTCCAGATTGGCGCGGCCAACGCGGCGGACAGGAAGAACACCAGAAGCAGCGGCCCAGCCGTCTGGGGCGCGCCCAGCCTGCTTTCGACGAAGAAAAGGAAAAGGGTCGATGTCACCGCGACAGGCATCGCATTGACCAGCGCGACCAGAAGCAGGCGCTGGCAGACGGGATCGGAAAGAACAGCGGCAATCGCTGCAGACAGCGAAGAGGTCGTTGATGGTCCGGCGATCCAGTCCCTGCGCATCGCCCAGCCGGCCACGAGGGCCAGCGCCGCAAAGCCGATCGCAAAGCCGGTAAACGGGTCTTTCATCAGAAGCCCGAGCCCGGTCGGCGCAACGGCAGCCAGCGACACCCCGGCCAAAGCCCCGGCCTCGCGCCAGCCGGCAAGCCGGAGATGCCCCTGTCCCGACAGGCTGCCGGCCTTTCGCACCCCTTCTGCGTAGAAGGTGATCGTGAGAAAGCTGTAGGCCGAGAACATGACGACCAGCGCGACAGCAAACCAAAGAAGTGGAGCGATCGGTGGCGTGACCGCGAAAAGCGCGACCATTGCCGCAGCCATCAGCACCAGCGCCACGGCCACCAGCGCTCCGCGACGGTTTGCCTGACGCTCGGACAGCCAGCCCAACAGCGGATCCTGCACCACGTCGACCAGCCGCAGCACAAACAGTGCCGCCCCGAGCGCGCCCAGCCCGATGCCATAGGTATCAGCGTAGAACTTGGGAGCGTGGATATAGATCGGCAGCCCCGCCGCCGCGATCAGGCCCGAGAAGATGGCCCAGGGCCAAAGCCCTGCGCCACGCAGCCCGATATCCGCCTGCACTGCCGTCACCGGGTCACCTCATCCGCCGGCGGCAGCGGGCGGTTGCGAAAGGCGACACCCTTCCACCACAGTTTCAGCGCCTGCCAGTGGATCAGTGCCAGCACCCGCCGCGACCCGAGCGGCCGGCGCAGGCAGGCACCGATCAAACCGGCAGTGGTCAGGGGAGCAACCGGACCGGCGAGGGTCGCCACAAGCCCGTGCCCTTTCGCCGTGTAGTCGATCCGGATCGCGATCCTGTTGTCGCCGATGTTGAACCGGAAGGCGTATTCACCATCGACCGGCTGGAAGGGAGAGACGTGGAAGATCTTCCGCGCCCTTACCTCATCTGCGGCCGTCAGCCGGGCGAGATCGTCACGATGGCAGAGGTAGGAATGCCGGTCGCCATAGGTGTTGGTCACTTCGGCAATCACGACACGCAGCGCCCCGTTGGCATCGTGGCACAGCCAGAAAGACACGGGGTTGAAGACATGGCCGAGAACTCGCGGTTGGGCCAGAAGCAGGATCCGCTCGCTGCCTGGCAGACCGCGCTCCGCCAGTATCTCCCTCACCCATGCGGTGCCGCGACCTGCCTTGGGCGGACCACCGTGGTCGCTGTCATGTAGTGAGACCAGCCCGGCGCGATTGCGTGCGAACACTGCCGGGCCGTGATCTTTGTCAGGCTCCAGAAGCAGGTAGTCGACGCCATAGCTGAACCGGTTGCCAGGGCCGCCTTTCCGCCCGTGGAACGTCTCGCCCCGCAGATGGCGGATGCCGGTCATGCCAACACCCGTTCTGACGCTTCAAGGGAAATAGCCCGATCCTCTGCAACAGCGCCGCGGTCCACCTTGCGCATTGATTCAACCACGTCGACCGCGCTGGCAAAACCATCCTCGTGGAAACCGTTCCGCATCCAGGCGCCGCAGAACCATGTGCCGCGCTGGCCGTTCATCCGGCGCAACTTTTCCTGCGCCGCCAGCGTGCCGCGATCGAAGACCGGATGCCAGAAGGTCGTGACATCGTGGATCAACTCGTCGCGAAGGGGCGTCTGGCCGTTAAGCGTGACGAACAGCGGATCATCCTGCGGGATCGCCTGGAGCAGGTTCATCCAGTAGCTCAGCGCAATCTTTTCGGGTCGTTGGCCTGCGGGTTCGACGTAACTCCACGAGGACCAGACGGCCTTGCGCCGTGGCATGACCGACGCATCCGAATGCAGCACGGCCTCGTTCGGCTGGTATTGGATTGCGGAAAGGGCCAGCCGCTCCTCGGATGTCGCATCCGCCAGAAGCCGCAGCGTCTGGTCAGAATGGCAGGCGAAGACGACCTCGTCGAATGGCTCCCAGTCGCCGCCGGCAACACGGACCGACACCCCCAGGGCAGACCGCCGGACGCCGGCGACCACAGCTCCTAGCCGCAGATCGACCCCTTGCGCCTGCATGGCCGCCTGCAGGCGCCGGACATACTCGATCGAGCCGCCCTTGACCGTGTACCACTGATGCTGGCCCGTCACGCCAAGAAGGTTGTGGTTGCGGAAGAACTGGACCAGCGCCCGCGCCGGGAAGGACAGCATCGCTTCGGCGGGCGTCGACCAGATCGCGCCCGAGAACGGCAGCAGATAGTGGTCGCGGAACCAGTCTCCGGTCCGCAACTCGCGCAGGAATTCGCCAAGCGACGTCGCCTCGTCCTTCGCCAGTTCGACGGCCTTGGCATTGAAGCGCAGGATGTCGCGCAACATGCCGAGAAACCGCGGATCCATCGCGTTGCGGGGTTGCGCGAAAAGCGCGGCACAGCTTGCCAGCCCGTATTCGAGCCTGCCCCCGCCGAACGACGCCCCGAAGCTCATGTTGCTCTCGATGACCGGCACGTCCAGCTGGTTGAACAACCTGACGAGGTGAGGATAGTTCACCCGGTTGAAAACGATGAACCCGGTATCAACAGGCTGATCTCCACGCTTGCCCGCCATGACGGTACGCGCATGCCCGCCAAGCCGGTGCTCTGCCTCGAACAGAACCACGCCGTGATCCTGCGCAAGCAGATGTGCGGCCGCCATGCCGGAGATGCCGCCCCCGATGACGGCGATGCGGCGAGGGGCATGGGAGAAGCGTTCGAACGGCATGATATGGTGGGCCTTTCCTGCAATCTTGATGAGTGTTACGCGGCGGGACCGCGGCCAGATCACCAGGCCGGACCTGCGCCCCCTGGAAAGTTGTTCCATCGCGGTGATCCGGTTGCCCCGGTCCCCCGTAAACCGGTCATGAGCTTCGACATGACACCTCTCGAGAAAGCGGATGCACCGTTCGGGCAGCCCGGCTATCCTTTGCCGGAGCGGGGCATTCGACCGCAGCGGACAGGAAAGGCGACCATGCGGTTGGAAGGCGAGGCTGACTGGTCGGCGCTGGTCCTCAGGGTCCGCGACAATGCCGACGGGCAGGCCTTTTCACAGATCTTTGCGCATTTCGCCCCGCGCGTCAGGGCCTTCCTGCGCAAGTCGGGCGCCACTGACGCCCAGGCCGAGGAATGTACCCAGGATGTCATGTCCACGCTCTGGCAGAAGGCGCATCTCTATGATCCAAGCCGGGCGAGCGTCTCGACCTGGATCTTCACCATCGCCCGCAACCGCCGCATCGACGCATTGCGCAAGTCGCGTCGCCCGGAACCTGAGGACTTGCCTTGGGGCCCCGAGGATGAGCCGGATCAGGCCGATGTTTTCGAGATGCAGCAGGAAAGCCGACGGTTGGTCGACGCACTGGCCGACCTGCCGGAAAACCAGCGCGTCCTTATCGAGCGCGCCTATTTCGGCGAGCTGTCCCATTCCCAGATCGCCGCCGAGACCGGCCTGCCGCTTGGCACGATCAAGTCCCGTATCCGTCTGGCGCTGGATCGACTGCGCCGGAAGATGAGCTGAAAGACGACCATGACCATCCGCCACCACCTTTCCGATCAACTCTTGATGGCCTACTCGGCTGGAGAATTGCCCGAGGCCTTTGGCCTGATTGTGGCCACGCATCTGTCGATGTGCGACGACTGCCGCGCCCGCGCCGCGGCCTTCGACGCCGTGGGCGGCGCGCTGGTCGAGGCTGCATCGGCATCTTCCGGACCGATGGATGACATGCTGGCCCGGATCCTGGCGCTGCCGCAGACGCGCGCGGTTTCCGCGGCGCCGCGTCGACCCGCGGCCTTGCCGGCGCCGCTGACCGACTATGTCGGCGGCGATCTTGATGCCGTTCGCTGGCGTCCTGTCGGCATGGGGGTCAAGCAGGCGATCCTGCCCACGGACAAGGCTGCGACGGCCCGGCTTCTCTACATTCCGGCCGGACAGTCTGTGCCCGACCATGGCCACCGTGGCATGGAACTGACCCTGGTCCTGCAAGGCGCCTTCCGCGACGAGACGGATCGCTTCGGTCCCGGCGATGTCGAGATCGCTTCCGAGGATCTTGAGCACACACCCGTGGCCGAGAGCGGCGAGGCCTGCATCTGCCTTGCGGCAACCGACGCGCCGCTGCGGTTTCGCAGCCTGATCCCCCGTCTGGCCCAGCCCTTCCTGCGGATCTAGTGCGGGGCAAACTGCAAGGATCTTCCGGAAGGGCGCAGCGGCGTGCCGCCGCGCCCCTCTCATTCAGCTTAGCGCGCCTCGCAGCCCCGGCAGGAAGCGCAGGACGACCGCATCGACTGCGATGACCGCGAGCAGGGTGAGCCCGACCAGAGGGAATGCAAGGGACAGAAGTAGGGCGAAGAACACGGCGCCTTTCCACAAGGGCATGTCCACCGGCAGGGGCGGTGCAGCCAGCCGCGCTGCGCCAGCCGGACGGCGCTTCCACCACATTACCAGGCCGGAAATGGCCATGAAGATCACCGACAGGCAGAACAGCGTGTTGAACACGATGTTCCAGTTGCCCATGTCACCTTCATGGAAGGCGATGCCCCAAGCCATCGCCTTCGCATAGGCCGAGTAGTCTGCGTAGCGGATATCGGCCAGAATCTTGCCGGTGTATTGGTCGATATGCACCGTGCGGTCGGACGGAGGGTTCGGTCCGTCCTTGCTCATCGAATCGTGGCTGATCGTCCAGACGCCGGTTTCGTTGGCGGGAAGGTTCAGCTGGAACCGACCGACGAAACCGAGCGAGCGGGCATAGTCCACCACGCTGTCCAGCGTCACCGGTTTCTCTATTGCGACAGATCCGGCGTCGGAGCCCGACATCGGCATCTGTGTTTCTTCCAGACCCCACGGCACTTCCTTGATGCCGTCATGGTTCATGCTGGCATGGGTCGCATCCGACAGGGGCACGTTGTCCCATTTTTCGGCCGGGAACGTGCTCCAGGCCTGCACGAATTTCTCGCCCCAGACACCAGTCCAGGACATGCCGGAGATCAGGAAGACCAGAAGGATCGCAGAAATCCAAAAGCCAATCGACTGGTGCAGGGATTTCCACAGCGACCGGCCGCGTGCTGTCAGGTTCGGGATCAACGCCGCGCCAAGGCGCTGACCGTTCCGGGGCCACCAAAGGTAGATGCCGGTCACCAGCAGCAGGATACCGAAGCCCGCCGCGATCTCGATCAGGCGGTCTCCGACCGTGCCGATCAACAACGTGCCGTGGATCTTGTCGGCAAGGTCATAGAGGCCGTTCCCCCAGGACGAGGTGCCAAGTACTTCTCCCGTGAAGGGATTGACCTGAACGGCCGTCGCCACGTCCCCGACGTCGACGCGAAACACCGCGACATGTCCGGGGCCGATCGGTTCCAGATATTGCGAGACCGTGCCGCCCGGCACTGCGCCGACTGCGGCCTTCGCTAGGGCGGTAGTAGCTTCCGGCGCTCCTGTCACGGCAACGGTCATCCGTTCGCCATTCCGCCCGATGAAGGCGGCCGAATAGAGCATGATGAGGCCGGTCGTCGCCAGCATGATGAGGAAGGGCGCCACATAGAGCCCCGCATAGAAATGCCACCTCCAGGCGGCAAAATAGAGCCTGTTCGCGCGGTTGGGTTCGACGGGCGCGCGAAGCCCGTCATTGTCGAGGGCGACCATGCCACTCTCCTGTCTGACTGTGATCTTTGGAAACGAGGTCGATCAGGTCAGGGCAGGAGGTGCCCGCGATGCGGGTTTCAGGGCGACCCCGGCAGCGATCAGGTGGCTTTCTGAAGGGAGCTCGACCGCTGCAACCAGCGCCGATGGCGCCGCCGGCAGCGCGAGAGCATCGGCCAGCAGGACCGCCGCTTGTGCCAGCGCCCAGATGCAGGTCTGTGACTGGTCGTCATGCGTGGGGGAGCTGCCGCCGGGCAGCGGCATCCTGACCTCGCGGGGACCGTCGGGCGTGCAGAGTTCCAGCGTGAAGCTGTTTTCGGCACTCCGTGTCGGCATCCATCCGGCGGGCAGAAGCGACCCCGCTGTGACGACGGCAACCATCAGCGCCAGAACCAGACGGTCGAGGAAACCAGATATGGGCGCAGGCCGGGTCATGTCTCGGGCTAACGCGTTGCGTGCTTCCTGGTCAAGTGCCGCCTGCGACATGTCGCACATGTCGTTTTCGGACGCCAAAGGTCGGCGTATCTTGCCCGCTGGCGGCACGATCGGGCATCTATGGGCCAAATCTTTCGGGACGGAGTCTGCCCATGAAAACCCATGTCAAGGCACTGGTCGTCGGCGGCGGTGCGGTTGGAACCGGCATCGCCTACCACCTCGCGAAGGCGGGCTGGGACACGATGCTGATCGAGCGGGACGAGCTGACCTCGGGCTCGACCTGGCATGCGGCGGGCTTGCTCCCGCTGTTCAACATGAGCTACGCCACGACCCATATCCACAAGTACTCGGTCGATTTCTACAAGGGGCTCGAGGCCGAGACGGGCCTGAACCCCGGTTTCTACGTGGTCGGCAACCTGCGTATGGCCCAGACCGATGCGCGGATGGACGAGTACATGCTCTATTCCTCCGTCGCCGAGACTGCGGGTGTCTATCACGAGTTCCTCAGCCCGAAAGAGATCAAGGACCGCTGGCCGCTGGTGCGGACCGAGGACCTGAAGGGCGCGCTGTTCCACCCGCAGGACGGCTACATCAACCCGGCTGACGTCACGCAAGCGATGGCCAAGGGCGCGCGCCAGCTTGGCGCGACGATCGAACGGAAGATTCAGGTCAACGGCTATCGCTGGACCGGGTCGGAATGGATCGTGTCCTGCTCGCGGATGGTTGAGAAGGGCGGCATGCTGGTTCCGGGCGAGGAGACCTTCGACATCACCGCCGAGCATGTCGTGACCGCCACCGGCAACCACGCGCAGCGCACGGCGCGGCTTCTGGGCATCAAGATCCCGGCGATCCCGGTCGAGCACCAGTACATCGTGACCGAGCCCGATCCGGCGCTGGTCGAATGGCGCAAGACCAACCCGCAGCATCCGGTGCTCCGCGACGCCGACGCGAAGTGGTATGTCCGCGAGGAACGCGGCGGCTGGATCCTTGGCCCCTATGAAAAGGGCGCCCCGGCGCGGTTCCTCTACGATGTGCCGGAGTCGTTCCGTGCCGACCTCTTCCCGCTCGATCTTGAGCGGATCGAGGCCGAATACATGAGCATGATCCACCGCATCCCGTCCTCGGAAAGCGTTGGTCTGAAAGACGATTTCAACGGCCCGATCTGCTACACCCCTGACGGCAACCCGCTGGTCGGCCCGGCGCCGGGCCTGCGCAACATGTGGCTGGCAGAAGGCTTCAGCTTCGGCATCACCGCGGCGGGCGGTACCGGCTATTACCTTGCCCAGCTGATGACGCAGGGCGAGGCCGAGATCGACATGGCTTCGCTCGACCCCAAGCGCTACGGCAACTGGATGACGACCGAATACGCCGCGCGCAAGAACGAGGAATGCTACGACCACGTCTTCATCCTGCACCACCCGGACGAGGAACGCGAAGCCTGCCGGCCGCTGCGCACCTCGCCCTCCTACGACCGCGAAAAGGCGGCGGGCGCGCAGTTCGGGCAGGTGAACGGCTGGGAACGGCCGAACTACTACGCACCGATCGGGTTCGACGACCACAACTCGCGGTCCTTCCGCCGCGGCGGCTGGTGGGAATATGCGGTGCTGGAGGCCCAGGCGATCCGCAAGACGGCGGGTCTCATCAACGCTTCGGCCTTCACCAAGCACCTGCTGCGCGGGCCGGGGGCGACGGCGTTCCTGGACAAGTTCACCTGCAACAAGCTGCCGGGCGTGGGCCGTATCAACCTGACCTATGCTCTGACCGACCACGGCACCGTGCGCACGGAATACACCATCGTCCGGCTGAAAGAGAACGAATACTACCTCGTCTCGGCCGGGGCATGGACGGCTTACGACTATGATTTCCTGCAGAAATCGGCCGATGACTTCATGGCGGCGGGTGGCGGTTACATCGACATTCACGACGTCACCACCCAATGGGGCGTCTACGCGATCGCCGGGCCGAATTCCCGCGCGATCCTGAAGGAAATCGTCAAGGACGCCGATCCCGAGACGGTGCTGGGCAACAAGCGCTTCCCGTGGCTGTCGGCGCGCAAGATCGAGTTGGGCATGTGCCCGGTCAACGCGATCCGAGTGGCCTATACGGGCGAGTTGGGCTGGGAACTCCATCACCCGATCGAGATGCAGAACTACCTCTGGGATCAACTGATGGCGGCGGGCGAAAAGCACGGGCTGAAGCTAGTGGGCGCTCGGGCGCAGAACTGGCTGCGGCAAGAGAAATCCTACCGCGCCTTCGGCAACGAACTGGGCCGGGATGCGACGCCGCTGGAAGGCGGTCTCGACCGGTTCATCGACATGTCCAAGGACTTCACCGGCAAGCAGGCGATGCTCGACACCGGCATTCGCGCCAAATGCGTGACGGTGCTGATCGACGGCCCGGCCGATGCCGACCCCTGGGGCAAGGAGGCGCTGGTGCTGAACGGCGAGAAGATCGGGCGCCTCACGTCGGGCGGCTATTCGGTGGCGTTCGGCAAGCAGATCGGCATGGGCTATGTCCGTCCGGACCTGGCGCAGGTGGGCCAGAAGCTGCAGGTCAGGATGCTGCGCGAGCTGTGGAATGCCGAGGTGGTCGAGGACAGCCCCTTCGACCCGACGAACGCCCGCATCCGGGTGGATGGCTGAAAACGGGCTGTAGGGAAGCCGTCGGGTTTCCGTACAGCATCCGTATGGCAAGCAAATGAGTCAGGAAGGCCGGTGCGGATCGCACCGGCTTTCGCATTTTAGGCGGTCACCACGCCTGAACCCGCTTCTCGGGCGGCAGCCACATCGGGTCGCCTTCCTTGATCCCGAAGGCCTGATAGAAGGCGTCAAGGTTCTGGGGCGCGGCGACCGCCCGGTAGGGCCCCGGCGGGTGCGGATCGTTGGCGATGATGAGGCGCAGGAACTCGTCAGAGCTCTTGGTCGTCCAGAGCTGCGCCCAGGACAGGAAGCAGCGCTGCTCGGGGGTCAGGCCGTCGATCTTGACGTTCTGGTCCGGATGCTGGGCCAAGTGCTGTTGCAGGACATCCATCGCCAGGGTCAGGCCGCCGACATCGGCCATGTTCTCGCCGACCTCGATCGCGCCATTGCCCATCAGGCCGGGAAGGACCTCATAGGCATTGGCCTGATCGATCAGCTTCTGCGCCTGCCGGTTAAAGGCCTCGGCATCGGCCGGCGTCCACCAGTCGCGGATGTTGCCCTGTGCGTCGAACTGGCGCCCCATGCTGTCGAAGCCGTGGGTCAGTTCATGGCCGATGACCGCGCCGATCCGGCAGACGTTCACGGCGAAGTCCTTGTCCGGGTCGTACATCGGCGCCTGCAGGATCGCGGCCGGAATCTCGAAGCCGTTCAGTTGCGGGTTGTAGGCGGCGTTCTGGGCGACGGCATAAGTGTTCTTGGTCGAGAACTGGTCCAGCACCACGGGCTTGCCGAACTTCGCCAGCGCCCGGCGGTTCTGGAAGGCGGCGGTCGCGTTCAGGTTCGTCACAAGGTCGGGGCCGATCTCGACGCCCGAGAAGTCGATCCAGGTGTCGGGGTATCCGACGCGCACGGTCAGGGCATCGACCTTGGCCATCGCCTGGCTGCGGGTGGCCTCGGTCAGCCAGTCGCGCGTGGGAATGCGCGCCTTGAAGGCCCCAACAATCTGCCCGATCAATTCGGTCGCGCCGGCCTTCTGTTCGTCGGTGAAGAAATCCTTGACGTAGATCTGGCTGACCGGATGGCCGAGCGCGCCGACGGCGAGGGCCAGGCCGCGCTCTTCCATCGAGGGCAGGACGGGCACGCCCGACAAAGCGGCAGACCAAGCGCGCGTCGGCTCGTCGAAGGCGGTAGACAGGACACCCGAATATCCGGCGATGGTCAGGACCGTGATGTAGTCCTTGATGTCCTGCAGGCTGTGCTCACGCAGAACTTTGGACAGGCCGGCGAAGTAGCGCGGCTCCATCAGGTTCATCTCGCCGGGCTTAGGAATGCCGATCGTGTCGAGATAGAGTTGCAAGTCCAGTTCGGGGATCTGTGCCTGCATCGCCTCGACTGTGATCGGGTTGTTGACCATCACCGGCTCGTTGGCCTCGATCGGGTTCAGCTTGCCGGGCTGCAGTGCGGATTCGATCGACGTGGCAAGGTCCGCCATGCGCGCGGCCTCGGTCGGGTCATAGCCCGCCACCTGCAGCACCTGCGTCAGGTAGGTCTTGTAGGCAGAGCGGCGGGGACCCTCCGGCGGTTCGGCCAGAACATCGTCGAAGGGAACGCCGAATGCTCCCGCATACACCATCATCACGTACTGCGAACTGTCCGCGAAACCGATATCCGGTTTCAGTTCGATCAGGGCCGGAGGGGCGGATGTGTTGATCCAGGAGGTCGCCAGATAACGCACCAGATCGTCGTTCGACTGGATGGCGGCGATGGCGTCAAGCTGGGGCTGGAGCGGCGTCATGCCGGCGGCGTCACGGGCGGCGGTGTCAAGGAAGGCGTTGTAGAGCGTGCCGACCTGCTGGACAGGGCTGCCCTTGGGCGCCGTCGCGGCCTGGGCGCCCGCTTGGGCGAGGACGACCTTCATCTGCGCCTTCTGCCGTTCGCCCATGATGTCGAGCATGCCGTAGTTTGCCAGCGTCTCGGGACGCTGCACACGGTCCTGCCAGGCCCCCGAG
>JAYRKT010000058.1:0-19124 GCA_041905595.1 Rhodobacter sp. | reverse complement strand
ATCGGCTTGTCGTTGGCCACGATCTCGGCGCACATCGCCACCACGAACAGCACCGAAAAGATCACCAGCGACCAGAAGGCCCGGCCGTTGCGGCGAAAGCTGCGCCAGCGGCGGCGGTTCAGTTCCGACAGCGCCATCAGCCGGCCCTCGATTCGAAGTCGATGCGGGGATCGACGAAGACATACATCATGTCGGACAGGATGCCGACGACCAGGCTCAGCAGGCCGAAGACGTAGAGCGTGCCGAAGATCACCGGATAGTCGCGCTGCACCGCGGCCTCGAACCCCAGGCGGCCGAGGCCGTCCAGCGAAAAGACTGTCTCGATCAGGATCGAGGCGCCGAAGAACACGCCCAGGAAGACGGCGGGAAAGCCCGCGATCACGATCAGCATGGCGTTGCGGAAGACGTGGCCGTAAAGGACGCGACCCTCGGTCAGGCCCTTGGCCCGGGCAGTCATCACGTACTGCTTGTTGATCTCGTCCAGAAAACTGTTCTTCGTCAACAAGGTTAGCGTGGCAAAGCTAGAAATGGTCGAGGCCACGACCGGCAGCGTCGCGTGCCAAGCATAGTCCTTGATCTTGCCCCACAGGCTCAGGTCCGCGAAGTTGTCGCTGGTCAGGCCACGCAGGGGAAAGATCTGCCAATAGCTGCCGCCCGCGAACAGCACCATCAGCAGAACCGCGAACAAAAAGGCCGGGATCGCATAGGCCATGATGATCACGGCCGAGGTCCAGGTGTCGAACCGTGTCCCGTCCCGCGTGGCCTTGCGGATGCCCAGCGGGATCGAGATCAGATAGGCCAGCAGCGTAGACCACAAGCCCAGCGTGATCGACACCGGCATCTTTTCCACCACCAGGTCGATGACGCTGATCGACCGGAACCAGGAGGTGCCGAAATCGAAGGTCAGGTAGTTGCCCATCATCGTCAGGAAGCGTTCCAGCGGCGGCTTGTCGAAGCCGAACTCCTTTTCAAGCTGGGCGATGAACTCGGGCGGCAGGCCGCGCGCGCCCTCGTATCCCTCGACCACGCCGGTGTCGGCCCCCGCGCCCGCGCCGGATATGTTGCTGAAGGCGTCGCCGGACCCCTGGACCTGCGCTGCGATCTGTTCGATGGGACCGCCGGGGACGAATTGCGTCAGGGTGAAGTTCACCACCATGATCCCGATCAGCGTCGGGATGATCAGCAGCAACCGCCGCAGGATATAGGCGCCCATCGGATCGACCTTGCCCCTTGCGGGCCTTCGCGGCCCCGTTTCCTTTATCCCGCCCTTGTCGGGCCGGACTGCCGGGAAATCAACCCTGCCGTTAGCGGATCGCGCCCGCTGTCTTCAACTCGGCCTCGCGCGCGGTATCGGCCCACCAGAAATCCAGCGTGCCGAGCGCATAGGGCGGCATGGCCTCGGGGTGGCGATAGATGTCGTAATAGGCCAGCGTGTATTCCGCCTTGAACCATTTCGGCACCCAGAAGCGCAGGCTGCGCAGCGCCCGGTCCAGCGCATGGATGGCGACGATGTTGTCTTCCATGGTTTCCGCCTGCTGCCCGACCTCCAGCAGCTTGTCGATGGCCGGGTTCGCCAAGCCCATCGGGTTGAACACGTCGTCCTTGTCCTCGGACCCGAAGACCTGGCCGGCATAGCCGCCGATGGCAAAGGCCTGGCCCAGCGAGTCCTCGACCATGTCGAAATCCTTGGACCGGGTGCGAAGCTGCATCTCGGCGTTGTCCACGCGGCGGTTCATGGCGTCGATGCCGATGGCGTGCAGGTTCTGGATGAAGGGGTTGATGATGCGGTCGTTGCCCACGTCGTCGTTGAGGATCTCGACCGTCAGGGTCTCTCCTGCGGCGTTGCGGCGCATCCCGTCGCTGCCGACGGTCCAGCCCGCCTCGTCCAGCAGGGCCACGGCGCGGCGCATGTTCCCCCGGTCAAGCTGGCGTTCGCCCGAGGTGGGCTGGACCACGGCGGGGTCCGTCAGGATGCCCCCGGGCAGATCGCCCGCCACGGGTTCCAGCAGCGCCTTTTCCGCATCGGACGGCGGGCCGTCGGCGCGGAATTCGCTGTTGTCCCAGAAGGAATTGACCCGTGTTTCCAGCCCGTAGAGCAGCGTCTGGTTGGTCCATTCGAAGTTGAACATCAGCCCAATGGCCTCGCGCACGCGGATGTCCTGGAACTTGGCCCGCCGCAGGTTGAAGACCCAGCCATCACCGGTGGCAATCTCGCCGTTGGGCAAGGTTTCCCGCACCACCGCGCCCGATGACAGCGCCGGGAAGTCGTAGCGCGTGGACCAGTGCATCGAGGAGGTCTCGTTGCGGAAGGTGTATTCGCCCGCCTTGAACGCCTCGAAGGCGCTGTCGAAGTCGCCGAACATCTCGTAGCGGATGCGGTCGAAGTTGAAGCGGCCCTTGTTGATCGGCAGGTCCTTGCCCCAGTAATCGGGGTTGCGCTTGACCACCATCGTGCGGCCCATGTCGGCGCGGTCGAACATGTAGGGGCCAGAGCCGACATAGGGGATGGTCGTGCTCTGCTCCAGGTCGCGCTTGTTGTCCTCGAAGTCCTTTTTCGAGAACACGATCTGGCTGCCCATCTGGCTGATCACGTCGCGGCGGGGATAGCCCTCGGCGAAGGTGAACTTGATGCGGTGGTCGTCCAGAACCTCGGCCTTGGCGATCATCTGCTGCATCGCCATGCGGAACGACGACAGGCCTTTGTCGCGCAGCGTCTCGAAGCTGAACAGCACGTCATGGGCGGTCAGCGGCGTGCCGTCGCTGAAGCGCGCCTCGGGGCGCAGGTTGAAGATCACCCAGTCCTTGCTTTCGGGGTATTCCAGCGTCTCACACAGGAGGCAGTAATCCACGCCCAATTCGTCCGCCGGGCTGTCCATCAGCCGTTCCAGCTGGATCACCGACAGGGCGATGGCGCGACCGCGATGCGTGAAGGGGTTGTAGCTGTCGAAGCCGCCCACGGCGCCGAACGAGATTTCGCCGCCCTTCGGCGCCTCGGGGTTCACATAGCGGTAGTGCGGAAAATCGGCGGGCAGCGCGGGTTCGCCGAACAGCGCGATGGCATGGGTCTTGATGACCTTTTCGCCGCCCTCGGCGCTCGCGGCCTCTTGCGACAGGGCGGCGGATGCCGGGGCAAGGGCCAGGGCGGCGAACAGGGCAAGGTGGCGCATCGGCGGACTCCGGCTAGGGGCGGTTTTCAGCAGGCTAGGCAGCACCGGGGGCACGATCAACCCGCGATTTCGTGAGGGGAACGCCGGCGAAGGGCATGAAAAAAGGCGCATCCGAAGATGCGCCCCCGATCGCCGATGCCTGGATGCCTACTGCTGGCCCTGAAGATAGGCGATGATGTCGGCACGATCCTGCGGGTCCTTCAGGCCCGCGAAGGACATCTTGGTGCCCGACACGACACCCTTGGGGTTTGCCAGGAACTCCTGCAGCGCCTCGGGCGTCCATTGCGGCGCCTCGGCCTTGTGCTCGACCATGGCGGGCGAATAGCTGAAGCCCGCGACTGCCGCGACCTCGCGGCCGACGACGCCGTTCAGGTGGGGGCCCACGCCATCGGTGCCGTCCAGCTTGTGGCAGGCCTTGCACTTGCCGAAGTCCTTTTCGCCGGCCGCCACGTCGGCCGATGCCAGAAGCGCCGCGAAGTCGATCTGCTCCTCGGCGGCTTCCTCGCCGCCGCCGGCAGCTTCCTCGACCGGGATGCTGTAGGCTTGCGCGACTTCCTCACCCTCGCCGTGATGGGCTGCGCCCACGTGATACAGGCCGCTTGCCGCCCAGTTGGCAAGCATCAGGAACAGCAGCGCGCCGATCAGCGCGCCGGCGGCCTTGGTCACGGTCATGGTGTTGAACATCGCGTGCGATCCCCGCATTGGTAAGCTCGTCAATTCGACGGGTATCTATCCGCTTTCGCTTTGAAGGATCAAGGTATAGTTACCCGGCGACCAGTCAAAATTCGGACAGCGGGCCATGACGACCACCACAAACCGCATCGCCTTCCAGGGCGAGCCCGGCGCCTACAGCCACGAGGCCTGCCGCAAGGCCCGTCCCGGCATGGAGGCCCTGCCCTGCCGCACCTTCGAGGACGTGATCGAGGCGGTGCGCAGCCACCAGGCCGACCTTGCCATGCTGCCGGTCGAGAATTCGACCTACGGCCGGGTGGCCGACATCCACCACCTGTTGCCCGAATCCGGCCTGCACATCCTGGACGAGGCGTTCGTGCGGGTCCGCATCGCGCTGATGGCGCCGCCGGGCACCCGGTTGCAGGACGTGCGCCACGTCCGCGCGCATCTGGTGCTGATTCCGCAGGCGCGCGGCTTTTTGACGCGGCACGGGATCACCGCCGCCGCCTCGGCCGACAGCGCGGGCGCCGCCGCCGACCTGGCGCGCGACCGCACGCCGGGGATGGGCGTCATGGCCAGCGAACTGGCCGCCGAGATTTACGGGCTGGAGGTGCTGGCCCGCGACATCGAGGATCACCACCACAACACCACCCGCTTCCTGATCATGGGGCGGCAGCCCGATCACAGCCGCCGGTCCGACCGGATGCTGACCACCTTCGTCTTCCGGGTCCGCAACCTGCCCGCCGCGCTCTACAAGGCGATGGGAGGGTTCGCCACCAACGGCGTCAACATGACCAAGCTGGAAAGCTACATGGTCGACGGCGTCTTCACCGCGACGCAGTTCTATGCCGATGTCGAGGGGCACCCCGAAGATCCCGCGCTGCAACGCGCGCTGGAGGAGCTGCGATATTTCACGTCGTCGCTGGACATGCTGGGCGTCTATCCCGCCGATCCGCTTCGCGAGGCGCAGCGCCAGACGGCCTAGGCCGCGCGCAAGTGCGTCACGAAATCGGCGATTCGCTGGTCGTACTTGCGATCCAGCTGCGACTTGCCAAGCTTGGCCGTCTGCAACAGAAGCCGCGCCCGCATGTTGCGGGGACGGACCTCGGTCTCGAACAGCAGGCGCGACTTGACGCGGCTCAGCGCGACGACGGTCAGATCGATCGACAGGTCGAACTGGTCCGAGTGGCCCGCGAAGGTCACGCGCGACGGCCGGTCGAAGCGCGTGACGTCCAGTCGGACGGACCGGCGCTGACCGCGCCAGTTGAAATCCAGCAGCCACCCCAGGCCCGTCCCCGGCTCTTGCGCGGGATCGATGCGCCGCACCGCCACGCCGCGCGCGGAAAGGGTCCGTTCGCTGCGGGAAAAATCGCCGGCGATGTCGAACAGGTCGGTCGCGGGAATATCGGAGTCGATGCGGGTCGAGAATTTCATTCGCGGTTAAACCATCCGGGGCATGTCTGCGGCGATCAGGCCGCGAACCATGCAGGTGATAATCCTACAACGGAAAGAACTTCAACCAGGAATAGAATAGCTTTCCTTGCCCTGTTGCAAGCAAGCACGCACCAGTCAATACTTTCAGGATAGTATTGGGATTTTGAATGCGCAAATCATTTAACCTGCCAAAATCAACAATCTGTGGTTGAGTGGCTGCCGGTCGGCCGATAGTCTGGCCATGGTGGCGCCTGCCGCGCCGGAAGATCTTTGGTCGGAGTTGTACATGCCGGACGGATCGGGCGAGATCGAGCTTTCCGTTCCCCCATCCGCCCCCCTGCACCAGACTGTCGTTCTGCGCATCCTCGCCACGACGGACATGCACATGAAGCTGCTGCCGCATGACTATCATTCAGGCCGTACCTGCACGCGCGGCAGCCTGGCGCAGGTGGCGTCGCTTGTGGACCAGCATCGCCGCAAGGCCCGCAACACGCTGCTGCTGGACAACGGCGACTTCCTTCAGGGCACGCCGCTGGGCGATCAGGCGGCGCTGACCGTCGGCAAGGGCCATCCGGCCATCGCCGCCATGAACCTGATGGGCTATGACGCCGCAGCCATCGGCAACCACGATTTCGCCTTCGGCCTGGATGTCCTGCAATGCGCCGCGCGGCAGGCCCGCTTTCCGTTCCTTGCTGCCAACCTGAGGATCAAGGGACGCCCGGATTTTCCCCGCTACACCATCCTTGCAAGGCGCGTCCAGTCCGAGACGGGCGAGCCCGCCTTGCTGAACATCGGGCTGGTGGGCTTCCTGCCGCCGCAGACAAGGGCGTGGAACACGGATCTGTCACGCCAGATCCGCTGCGACGACATTCTTGACGTCGCGCGCCGGATCGTGCCCCGGATGCGGGCCGAAGGCGCAGACCTCGTCATCGCGCTGGCCCATAGCGGGATTTCCCCGCATCCCGGATCGGGAGGGGCCGAGAATGTCGCCGCGGACCTGGGCCGCCTCGAGGGCATCGACGCCATCGTGGCCGGCCACACGCATGAGGTCTTTCCAGGAGAGGGCGAAGCTTCAGGATCATTCGTCGATGCGATCGGCGGAACGCTGTCCGGCACACCCGCGGTCATGCCGGGATTTGGCGGCTCGCATCTGGGGGTGATCGACCTGTCGCTGGTGCGCGGGGCATCGGGGGAATGGCGGCTTGCGGGCGCGACATCTCGCTGCGAATCCGTCGGGAACCGGCTGTCCCCTGCCCCCGCCATCCTGCGCCTCGTGGCGAGTTCCCATCGCACGACGCTGTCGCGGCTTGCCACGCGGGTCGGAACCAGCCAGCAGCGGATCAGCAGCTATTTCTCGCTGGTGGGCTTCGATCCCGCCCTCAGCCTGGTGAACATGGCGCAACGCTGGTTTGTCCGCAAAGCCCTGCAGGGAACGGCGGCCCAGGGGCTTCCCGTGCTGTCCGCCGCGGCGCCGTTCCGGGCGGGCGGGCGCGGCGGTCCCTTCCATTATACCGATGTGCCGGCGGGGCGGCTGCACCTCGGCAATCTCACGGACATCTATTCGTTCGCCAACCGGATCTGCGCCCTGCAGGTAAACGGCGCGGATCTGCGTAGCTGGCTGGAACGATCGGCCAGTCTGTTCAACCGCATCGATGCGGGCAGTCCCGACCAGCCTCTGATAGACCCGCGCTTCGCCGCCTATCAGTTCGACGTGATCGAGGGCCTGCGCTGGCGCATCGACCTGTCGCAACCCGCCGGCCATGCGCTTGACGGATCAGCCACGGGCAGCAGCCGTGTCCGCGACCTGACATGGCGCGGCCGTCCGCTGAACGACGAGGACCGCTTCGTCTTGGCAACCAACTCGTACCGGATGGCCGGCTGGGGGCTGTTTGCCTCGCTGACCGCCGGAAAGGCATCCATCATGCGTTCCGCCCCTCAGACGCGGGACGTGATCCGGAACTACCTGCGCCAGCGCCGCCATCTGTCGGTCGATCCCGATCCGGCCTGGCGGTTCCTGCCCATGCCGGGAACATCGGTGACGCTTGAAACCGGCCCCGCCGCTCTTTCCCTTCTGTCCCGGGTCGCCGCCCGCTGCGATCTGGACCTGGAACATGCCGGACGGACGGATGCGGGGTTCGCCCTTCTGCGTGTTCATCTTTGACGGGCTTGCATCGCCCGCGCAGCCGCACTATCTAGCACGCGAGAGGTTGGCGCGGGCAGGCGCCTCGCCAACCCGGTCAGGTCCGGAAGGAAGCAGCCGTAACGAGCCCCGCTTGGGTCGTTGTCCAGCCTCTCACCCATCTCCCTGCTAAGCTGTTGATGTGCAAAAAGGCCCTTGCGCTGCAGGGGCTTTGGTCGTTTTGGTGTTACAAAATCTGTTACAAACCGGACCTCGCACATGGCTGGCAAAACCCGATATCTACTGAACCGCAACGGCAGATTCTTTGCGCGTTTGGTGGTGCCGAAGGAACTGCGCCAAATCGTCGGTAAGAGCGAACTGCGCACCCTGCTTGGCCCTGACCTTCGCACGGCAATGAAGCTGCTACACGGGGCTGTTGCTGCCCTACAGCATGAGCTGGCCCAGGCCGAGCGCAAGGCCGCTGCCACAGGCGCGGTGAAAGTCCAGCCAGGCCGCTACCCCCTTGCCCCTGACCAGATCGCGGCCAGCCATTACGCGCAACGTCTGGCGTTCGACGACGCTCTGCGGAACGATCCGCGATATGCGTCTATGCTGATCGACACGGTTCTGGTGGACAGCCTTCGCGCCGCTGCCTCTGGCAGCCTGCCCGACAATGACCTGACCGCCCTTGTCGGTGATTTGGTCGAACGGTTCCGGCAGATCGGAAACCACAATGCGCAGCCCGGTAGCGACGAATGGCGCGGAATCGCCCGTGCCGTGGCAGTTGGAGAACTGGAAGCCCTGGGCCGCGTGTCAGAGCGGGACGAAGGCGACTTCACCGGCAAGCCACTGCATCCCATGATCGTCAATGCCCAGGCTCAAGTAGATGCCCCGGCCCCAGTTAGCATCAAGCGTCTGTGGGCGGATTACGTCCAGAGCCGGAAACTCTTGGGCTACATGGCCGATGATGGGCGACGGCAAATCCTGGCTGTTGAAAGCCTGCTGGACTATCTGCGCCACGACGACGCGGCCAAGGTGACAAAGAAGGACATGACCGCATGGCTTGACCTTGCGGTGACGCAGCGCAGCCCCGCGACCGTCAGCAAGGTCTATCTGCCCACCATCCGCAGCCTGTTCCGTTGGGCGCACGGCAAGGACAAGATCGCGTCCGACCCCACGACCGGCTTGCGCGTAGTGATGCCGAAGAAAATCCAGACACGGGAAAAGGGCTACACCACGCCCGAAGCCGTGAAGGTTCTGAAAGCCTGCCTCGCCTATCAGCCCAAGACCGGCCCCAAGGGCTCGGTCCTGGAAGGCCCCAAGACGACCGCAGCGAAGCGTTGGGCACCGCTGCTATGCGCCTTCACGGGCGCGCGCGTGGCCGAGATCACGCAACTACGAAAAGAGGATTTCCGCAAGGAAGGCGACGTGCATGTCGCCAGGATCACGCCAGAGGCGGGCAGCACAAAGACAGGCCAATGGCGCGACGTGCCATTGCATCCGCAGATTATCGCTTTGGGATTTCTGAACTACCTGGACACTGTTCCTTCCGGCCCGATCTTTCACAACGCGACCGATCCGGCGAAATACACCTACAACGCTAAGAAAATGGCGAACCGGCTTGGCGACTGGCTGCAAGAGAACGATCTTGTCCCTGATGGTGTCCAGCCTTCACACGGTTGGCGGCATCGCCTCAAGACCATTGGACGGGAAGTCGGTATTCAAGATCGTGTATTGGACGCAATCCAAGGTCACGCACCACGGACGGCCGGCGACAATTACGGTGACATCACGATTAAAACCAAGGCAACCGCTATTGAGCTGCTGCCTGAGTTCGACCTGAGCTAGTGTTCTACACCTGACATAAGATTCCTATGAAAGCAGGGTATGGGCTCGAAGCCCAGAGCCTTGAGCAAAGCACTCAGGTGACGGCTCCGAGCCCAAAGCCGTCATTCGGCGGCTACTCTCTGAAGGCGATCCGAACCATGGACCTGAACCGCCTCGTATCTCACCTCGGTAAGGGGCGCGCAGCTTGATCGCCACCATCGGCTTTGGAATAGCGATGTCCGCACGGCCTGAGGGCACACACCCTCATGACGCCCGTGCCAGACAAACCGGCTTCTTCTCGACGACCGAGTTGCGCAGTCCAAGGCGCGCGAACAGATCCGCATCCTGCCACGAGGCCGGATTGTCCGTCGTCAGAAGCACATCGCCCGCGAAGATCGAATTGGCGCCCGCGAGGAAGCACAGCGCCTGCAGCTCGTCGCTCATCCCCGTCCGTCCGGCGGACAGGCGCACGACGCTGTGCGGCATCAGGATGCGCGCCAGCGCCACGGCCCGCACCAGCGCGAAGGGATCGACCGGACGGGCCACCGCCTCCACCGGCGTGTTGCCGATGGGTTGCCACAGGTTGATCGGCACGCTTTCGGGATGACGGGACAGGTTCGCAAGAACGACCAGCATCGCGATACGGTCCTCCTCCGCCTCGCCCATGCCGAGGATGCCGCCGCAGCAGACCTTGATGCCGCCCTGCCGCACATGGTCCAGCGTGTCCAGCCGATCCTCCATCGTGCGGGTCGTCGCGATCTTCGGGTAATAGGCGGGCGAGGTGTCGATGTTGTGGTTGTAGAAGTCGAGCCCCGCCTCTTTCAGCCGCGCGACCTGCGGGGGCGTCAGCATGCCCAGCGTCATGCAGGTTTCCAGCCCCAGATCGCGCACACCTTTGACCATGGTGCAGATGGCATCAAAATCGCGATCCTTCGGGCTGCGCCACGCCGCCCCCATGCAGAACCGCTGCGCCCCCGCCGCCTTGGCGCGGCGCGCGGCGGCCAGAACCGCCTCCACCTGCATCAGCTTCGTCGCCTTCACCCCCGTGTCGTGGAACGCGCTTTGCGAGCAGTAGCCGCAATCTTCGGGACAGCCCCCCGTCTTGATGCTGAGAAGGCTGGCCTGCTCCACCACATGCGGATCGAAGTGCTGCCGATGGACAGATTGCGCGCGGTGCATCAGGTCGGGGAAGGGCAGCGCGTGGACGGCCTGCGCCTCCTCTAGCGTCCAGTCGTTGCGGATCATGCGCGCCCCCGTGTCCACAGCGTGGCCAGCCCCGCGGCAAGCCCGATCTTCAGCAGATCGCCCATGAGGAAGGGCAGAACGCCAACCGCCCAGACGTCGGCGGCGGGGACGAACCGGCACAGCCATGTCGCGCCAAGGGCGTAGATCATTCCCATGCCGACAAGCATGGCAAGGATGCGGCGCATCGTGCCGCCGCCGATGGCAAGCCAGCCGGTAAGGGCCGCCGCCAGAAGATAGCCAATCAGATAGCCGCCCGTGGGCCCGACCATATAGGCCAGCCCGATGCCGCGGGCCGGAGAGCCGGAGAACACCGGCAACCCCGCCACGCCCGCAGCCAGGTAAGTGGCGACCGCCCCGACTGCAAGACGGGGACCGGCGAGGATGGCGATCGACAGCACGGCCAGCGTGTGCATCGTCATCGGCACGGGCCAGAACGGCACCTGGATTTTCGCGCCGAGAGTGATGAGTGCGGCAAGACCCACGACCTTTGGCATGGAATAAAGGAAAGCCCGATGATCGGGGCGGGACGGGAGCGTATGGGGCGTCATGACAGGTCCTCTGCGGAAATATCTATGACTAGAAGCTCACAAGCGGGGGTAGCAACGCCGATTATAGATAACGACAAGCATTTTCTGATATGTCATTCGTCACAAGCCGTTCTTTTGAAGATCTCGCCGCCGTGTCCGCCCGACATGCTTGGACAGGATCAGACACGCCCTGTCCGTTTCCCCGCGCCGGAGGGCCGCGAGAATGGCGCGATGCTCGTGGTTCGTCGGTGCCTCCCATTCGCTCCGCCACGCGGCGAACAGGAAGCGGGCGCTGGCGGTGTGGAGCATGTCGATGGCGGACAGCAGCCGCGGCATACCGCAGGGTTCAAGGATCAGGCGGTGAAACCGGCGATTGGCGTCCTCCCACTCCCGGACCTCTCGGGAAGCATCTCCGGCATGTGTCGCCCGCTCAGCGGAATCCAGAACAGCCGCGGCCATATTGGGCACGGCGTGACGCAGGGCCAGAACCTCAAGCGACGCACGCATGGCGGCCACCTCATGCAGATCCTCCACATCGAACGAGGTGACGCGCATCCCCCGTTGAGGCTCGCTGACCGCCAGCCCCTGCGCCTCCAACTCCCGGAAGGCTTCGCGCACGGGCACATGGCTGGTCCCGAATTCGGCGGCGATGTGGTCCTGACGCAGAGGGGAGTTGGGGCGGATCGCCCCCGTGATGATGCGGTCGGCCAAGCACCGGGCAATTTTAGTCGCCAATGTTACTTTCAGTGGGTTTTTCATGGATTATAGATAATCGGGTGACTCCGTGTCGTCCAGCCTTGTTCAGGGCGCTTAGAAGGCTGTGTAAGGCCTTCAACTTTGGCACCTCGCCATTTCGGGAGTATGCCTTTGCTTTCATCCGTCATCGTGACGCAGAACTTCTTTAGCGGCGGCCGGATTAATCTACATCCACGCTCGGGGCTGCACTCTATCTGCATCTGTCATAGTTTACCTCATTAGAGGAAGTTGCGGGCGGCGCAGGACAGGGAGGAGCAGCGCAATGACACGCTATTTCAAGGTGGTCGATGTTTTCTCGGCCGCACCGTTCCAAGGAAACCCTGTTGCCGTGGTCCTGAACGCGGATGGGTTGGGCGATGAGGACATGCAACGCATCGCCGCCTGGACCAACCGGTCGGAAACCACGTTCCACCTCCGGCCCACCGTCTCCGGGGCCGATTATCGGCTACGGATATTCACCCCCGCAGTGAGCTTCCCTTTGCGGGGCATCCGACCATCGGCAGCGCACATGCACTGATCGAGGCAGGTGTTGTCGATGCAGCGGGCGGTCACGTCGTTCAGGAATGCGGAGCGGGCTTGGTGCCGATCAGCGTTGAGGGCACGGGGGAGGCGCGGGTGCTGCGCCTTCAACTGCCCGATGCCAAGATGCGCGATTTGGTCAATGCGGAGCAGGAACGGCTCGTCTCGATCATCGGTGTGCCGCTAGTGCAAGGTGCACGGGCTTCGCTTGTCGATGTGGGGGCACGATGGATCATGGCCGAACTGGACAGCGCAAAGACGGTGCTGAATCTTACGCCCGACATGGCAGCTTCCGCCGTCTTTGAAGCTGCCCTATCCGTGACGGGCGTGACGGTTTTCGCCCGGCACCTGTCCGGCGACGGCATCGAGGTCAGATCCTTCGCGCCTTCCTGTGGGGTGAACGAAGATCCGGTCTGCGGCAGCGGGAATGGCTCCGTTGCAGCCTATCGCCTTGCGCGAGGGCAGATCACGGATGCATTGAACTATACGGCCACCCAAGGCCGATGCGTAGGGCGCTCGGGACAGGTTCACATCACGACCAATGCAGGGCGCATCTATGTGGGTGGTCAAGCAATCACGACCGTGGACGGCAAGCTGACGTCCACCTGAACGTCAGCTTCGTCCGGATGGTGTTGAAGAAGTCGGTGTTTAAGGGGCCGTCGTAGGCGCTCAAAACGGCAGGGTTTGCCGTTTCATGCGGCCCTTGGTGCCATCGGCACCAACTTCGCCAGTTTTCTCAGGTTCTGGACGGTCGCAGCCAGGAGGAATTCGTCCTTCGCGCCATTTGGTCCACGTAGCCGCAATCGGTCGAGCCGCATGATGCGCTTGAGGTGGGCGAAGAGCATTTCAACCTTCTTCCTGGCGTAGCTGGAGGTCACATAGGCATCCGTCTTCGCCAGTTCCCGGGCATAGTCCCGGGCATCCTCGTGCTTATGCCGGGCGATCTTGCGAGCGGTGACAGTCGGAGTGCATTTGGGTTTCAGGGCACAAGCCGAACAATCATGCTTGCTGGCATAGTATCTGGTCGAGCCATCCTTGCAGACCCCGGTTCGTGGCTGACGCATCTCGCGCCAGTATTTCTTCAGCTTCTTGCCGCCCGGGCAGGTGTATTCGTTGGCTTCGCGATCAAAGGTGAAGGCCGTAGCCGGGAAGGCACCGTCATTGCGCTCTGTCTTGTCGAAAACCGGAATGTGAGGGTCGATATCCTGCTCATCCACCAGCCAGCCCAGCATCTCCCCCGACCCATAAGCGGTATCGGCGACCAGCGTGTCCGGATGCAGGCCAAAGACCTCCTCGGTGCGCACGAGCATCTCGCGCACTGAGCCTACCTCAGCCTGCCGCACCGGCGCGGTTGCCTCAACATCAACGATGATCGCGTGATCCAGATCGACCAGGTAGTTGGTGCTGTATGCAAAGAAAGGGCGGTCTCCATTTGCTCCGGTGAAACGGGCGGCCGGATCACTGGGGGACAGGGTCTTCGGTTGCACCGAGGTTGCGCCGCCGAAGGCCGCATCATCAAGGGTGTCGAGGTATTCCTGCGTGGCGCGACTGACGGTGTCGCCGGCCGACCAGTCCTCAGCCTGCACCTTGCTGTAGCGGCTCGCATCGGCCTTGATCAGCGAAGCATCCGCCCCGAACAGTTGGCCACCGACAAGCCCCTCGGCGAAGCAGCGCGCCAGCACGGCTTCAAAGACCTGCCGGAGCAAATCGCAATCGCGGAACCGACCATGACGGTTCTTCGAGAAGGTCGAGTTATCCGGAACCAGATCTGTTAAATCAAGGCGACAGAACCAGCGATAGGCCAGGTTCAACCGAACCTCTTCGCACAGCCGGCGCTCGGAGCGGATCCCGTAGCAATAGCCAATCAGCAGCATCCGGATCATCAACTCGGGATCCACCGAGGGCCTGCCAGTCGAACTATAAGAGGAAGCAAGCGTCGGCCGCACATTTGACAGATCGACGAAGCGATCAATCGAGCGCAGCAGGTGATCCGGCGGCACCATCGCTTCAAGCGAGAAGTCGTAGAAAAGCTGTCCTTGCGCGATCTGCCGTGGCCCCATCATCGCCGTCATCTCCAAGCTTTCTTAAAGTGAATCAGCTGGGAAGCTTTGCGGCAACTGCGTTTTTCAACAGAATCTCCGCATCGCTGCCTCTCGAAACCCAGTTCGCTAAACCGAGGACGAACCCGCGACAGACTGGGAACTATCTGTCAGGTGGTGAACACTAGCTGGTAGATTCAGCCTTCATGTTTCAACGCAGCATCATCTGCGTGATCAGTCTCCAGCAGGATCATGACCTTGTTCTCAAGAGCCAGGATAGCGCTCCCAGAAATCTTCGGCAAAGCCTTAGCGGGGATCGCGCGCCACTGCAAGGTCGCGGGCGATGCGGTCGATCAGGTCGGCGCATTCGATCTCGCCCTGCCAATGGTGGCTCAGGGTCTCAGCCGGGTGCAACAAACCCAGGAGATTGCCCGCCACCGCGCCCGTGCTGTCACTGTCCCCGGAATGGGTCACGGCGATCTGCAGCCTGTGTGCCACATCGCCGCCCACCCGCGCCGCATAGACCGCGATCGCCAAGGCCTCCTCGGCGACCCAACCTCCGCCAAGGCGCTCAACCGTCTCGGGGTCCCCATCAGGAAGCGCAGTCATCGCAGCATCCAACGCCGCCATGATCGGGCGCGACAGGCTGACCGTTGCGACGGCGCGCTCCAGCGTGGCGCCATGGAACACCTCGAACAGGATCCGCGCGAAGGCTACCGCAGCCTCCTGCCCCAGCAAATGGCCATGGGTCAGCGCCGAGGTATCGCGCGCCAAGGTTTCGGCCTGCCCGGCGTCGCGGGCAATCAGCGCGCAGGGGGCTACCCGCATGATGGTGCCGCAACCCTTGCTGTCGTTGCGCGCCGCCTCACCGAAGCGGCGGGCCGCACCGAGTGCCGAAAGGCAGGTGGTGCCGGGCGCCCTCCTCTTGCGCAGGCGGGCATCGCCAACCAGGCCACGGTCGCAGATTTCCATCCGCGGCACACCGCCCTGCGTGCGATACCAGCGCAGCAGCGCGTGATGCACGACGCCCTCGGGGGCGCAGATGCCGCGCGCCTGTCCGCGAACTACCGCCCGGATCAGCCCCTCGGCGGTGAACAGCGTCATCTGCGTGTCGTCGGTGATCCGCCCTGCCCGTCCGTCATGCGCCGGCAGGTCCGTCAGGCCATGCGGAAAGCGGGCACGGATCTTCCCGAGGCTCCAGAACTCGATCTCCGCCCCGAGCGCATCGCCCATGGCGCCGCCGAACAGGCAGGCGCGGATTTTTGTCGCATTGTCCATGTGTGTTTCCTTCTTGCGTGCTGAACGGACAATGGACCAAGGTCAGGGCCTTGCGGGGGCTTGTCGGGATTCTCCGGGGTGAAGGACTGTTTTGGCATCTACTGGACCTATCCGGTCCGCTGGATCGACCTGACCCGGTTCGAGGGCGTGGAGCATGCCGCCACCGTCAGCCGCACCATTCGCTACCAGCGTGAGCAGATCCGGCGCCACGCCGCATCGCGGAAGCGCGCCGTGGGGGTCGAGGCCGCCTTCCTGGAGAACGCGCCGGATCGCGGCACCGTCGAGGTCGCCGAGGAGATCGCCGCCGCCGTTCGCAAGCGCCCAGAGCTGACGCCTGTCTTGGTCGACTTCGCCGATCCCTCCGGCTGGCGCCGCCACCCCGAGTTGCGGAGCCGGATGGTCGCGGCCGGGGCAGAGTTCCTGCCGGCCGGGCCCGTCTTCCTGGATGGCCGACTGTTCGATCCCGCCCTGCACTTCCGCAACTGGGCCGGACGATGGTCCGAGCATGCGAGTTCGAAGGAGGAGCACCGCGAGACGATCCTGGCGGCGCTCAGGAACGCCCCGCCGACAGGTCGCGCGACCTGGCTAAACGACATCGGCTTGCTGACCCATACCGGTAAGGAATGGACGGCGGACAACCTGCGGAAGTTCCTCGGGGCTTGATGCATGGTCGGGATCGTTTGCTAACTGCGAGCACGCCGCACCACGCCTGCTCCGCCGAGCTACAGCTCGACCGATGTAGATATAGGTTCCAAGTAGACACCCTGATCTTCCTGCACATTGCGCAGAAGAAGCTGCAGCTCTTTTGGCGTCTTGGGAGTGAACCGAACGAGATCGGCATGAGCAAGGTCACGCATCGCCTTCAAGGCCGCATGGCGGCCATAAACGGGTTTGCCGTCACGCCCTTTGGATTGATACAGGGCCGCGGCAGGATAGCTGTCGTATCCGACACCTGCCTTCATTCGCTCAGTGACAAATCTGGTCTCTATCCACAGATGAGCCTGTGTCTTCTCGCCCTTCTCGAACATAAGCCCTATGCGCTCTCCGTCAGATGATCTCAACAGCACATAGCGCGCGGCCAGCTTGCCTTGATGGCCAGCCGGGTGTTCCATCGCCTGGGCTTCCAGGATCGCCAGACACTCGGCCTTGAACACTTCGCGTAACAGAACAGTATCCCTCATGCTGCCGCCATGCCGAGGCGCTGGAGGATACGTGCGCGGATCAGCTTTTCGCGTTCGCGAACAAACTCCGGCAGATGGGTGACATCACATAGCTCCAACTGTTCGGGAATCATGTGCTGGTCGTGATAATCCTGACGACGGCCGGTGATCCAGGAGCGGAACGGCATGTCTCGCTTTTCCTGGTTCTCGTCACCTCGAAGAAGCTGAAGGTTCCCGAGGCTGTTCGCAGCCGCAAGGATTTCCTGAATCCTGTGCTCGGGCAGATTGCGTCCGCGCAGGGTGTTCTTGTTCGCGTCTGCCTGCGGAATGATATGATCCACATGCCAGGACGACCCGTGCCAGTCCAGATCGTCATACAAGAGCGACAGCGCGACAAAGGTCTTGGCCTTTCCATACTGCATCTCGAGCAGTTCCTCGATCGTGCGCTCGTCGACCTCGGACAAGCGCCCGCCCTTCGCCATGGCGTCGAACAGTTTCCGTTTCGGGAAGTCCCTTGCGGTCTGAAGATGATCGCGGATGGTCGCGCGGGCGGTCTGAATGGCCTGGTCGGACGCGCCCACAAAGGCGCTGACCAGCAAGCTGTTCAGAAGCCACTGGTGCATGGCCGCGCCATTGACCCGCTCGAATTCCGTCGATCCCCGGAAGTCGAACTCCGGTGTTCTGTAAAGATAGTAGATCAGCGGCAACAACGCGTTCAGCGATCCGAGCCTCTCCCCGTCCAGCCCATGCCGGTTCAGCAGGCGAAACGTGTTCTCGATCGCCGCTTTGATGCGCCCCCAGTTGCTCTCGATCTCCGCGATGGCCTCGGTCGTGAAGTTCCGCACGTTATACACCACGTCATAGTCGCAGAGGACGAGGCACGCCTTCAGCACGAGATCGCGCGTCAGCTTGTTCGGGGCGCCGATCCCCCTGTTGATGTGCGCGACAAAGCCGTTGATCTCTTCCCGTGCGGAGCCGTTCGACCACTTCGACGTGATCATCGACATCAGAAGGTCCGCCTTGGACAGCTTGGTCCCCCCGTCATTGGCACGCACGAAGATGTCGAGCACCCGGTCCGGCGACTGGTCCGTTTCCGTGAAGAAGTTGATTGCCTCGTCCTTCCAGACGACTTGATGAAGCCGGCGCAACGTGCTTTCGGCCAGACCGCGCTCCCAGGCCGTTACCCCGGGGTGAAACTCCGATCGGATCTTCGCCACCAGCGCTTCAAGACGTTCATCCGAAGCATAGTCCAGGATCGAGCCGGCCTTGAACCAGTGATGCCGGTGGCTGTGAGCAGGCTTGCGCTCCAGGAAAGCAAAGCCGTAGGTGACCCCAAAATCATTGTTGTCCGTTTCGTCAGCCGCCAAGGGATCCGGATCCTTCAGCAGGTCGAGGTATAGCGACTTCGATGACCAAGCGGCGGCATTGTTGTGTCGCGCTCTCTTCGCCTTCTCGGAAAGCGTTCCCCTCAGCCCGATCAGCAGCGATGTCAGCCGTTGCTGGCCGTCCAGCACCATCGTCACCTCCCTGCCCTCGGCTCTAGTCGGTTCGTTCATGACGTCGGGATGGAAATTCTCGATGAACTGATAGCAGCGCAGTTCGGCTTTCGTCTCCTCGTTGATCGCCCAAAACATGAAGCTGCTGATCGGGTAGCCTTTCAGCAGAGAGTCGAACAGCGCGACGATCTGCGACGAGGACCAGACGTAAGGACGCTGGATGGCCGGGAGGAGGTATTTCCGGTTCGCGTCGTTAATAACTGCGCCGATCGTCCGAGAGGAATATGCCATTCGATAAACTACTTGTCTCAGAATTGACTGGTCTCGTGGCCTGTGACCAGCAGGTAGTGATGGTGCAATTCCTCAGGCCAATGGAAGCATGACTAGAACAACTGTTCGTGGTGCGATGTCAAGGCCTGCGGGATGGCAGTCGCCATGGACCGCAGGGACGAACACGTCATTCTGGCCTTTGCCTCGATATTGCGCCGGGAGCGTGAACGGGCCGGCCTGACGCAGGAAGATCTGGCCGAGCGCGCCGACATCTCTGTCAGGTTCGTGTCGTTTCTAGAAACGGGAAAGCGTCAGCCGTCGTTGACCGCACTGGCAGCGCTGAGCCGAGGCTTGGGGCTGTCAGTGGCACAACTGGTTTCAGGATTGCACGGCGATCAACAAGGACGCTGAGTATGAGAACGGCCCCATGCACAGCTTAGAACCTTTGGTTGATAAAGGGTGAACCGCTCTGGGTCTCCCGAAGGCTGATTAGGGTTGGTTGAGAGTGTCAGATCTTCTGTGTATGAGTGATCCGGTCCATGCTTCACCGAAAGGAAGCATGCATGACGATTTCCAAGGAACTGCTGGACGAACTGCTGAAGGGCGTGGAGCGCC